>NZ_JBDVFA010000013.1:0-82341 GCF_039941195.1 Aurantibacter sp.
CCTTTTGAAGCATATTCTTTAAAGCTATCGGAAGCTATTATTTCAGCTTCCGTTTTACGAAGTAATTTCAAATTATTATCATAGACTTCTGAATAAACTTCCATGCGCCTGGCATCCAAAAGGGGAATAACAAAATCCACCTCATTGGCCACACATTGCTGTGCCATACTTTCTAAAGTGGCAATACTAATTAGTGGAACATCTAATGCAAAACAAAGTCCCTTAGCCGCCGAAACTCCAATTCTTAATCCTGTATACGACCCAGGGCCTTTACTAACAGCTACAGCATCTATATCATCTAATGAAAGTTTAGCTTCTTTAATTACCTCATCAACAAATAAGTGCAGTTGCTCTGAATGAGAATAGCTAGGCGTATCGTGTTCTTTTAGGGCAATTAGTTTACCATAATGAGAGACACTAACCGAACAGTTAGTTGTTGCAGTTTCGATATTTAAAATTGTTGCCATTGTTTGCAAAGATACTGCCAAATAAAAAAACCTGCTAGTTTCTATAGAAGTCTAGCAGGTTAATATTTAAGTTGCTTTGTTTAATTTAAACTAAGGGGAATACCAAAGTAAAATTCTAATACTTTAAGTCTAAAGATATAATCATATTTTGTGCGCACGGCATCTGCTTCTGCATTATCAACTCGAGATTGCGCTTGACTAAAATCAAAGGCGTTCATTAAGCCTACATCAAATTTTTCTTTTGAATAATTATAAGCCAATCGTGTAGCTTCTAATGTTTTCTGTGCTGCTTCATAAGCTTTTGCAAAACTTTTTACATCAACATAAGCTTGGTTAATATTGGTTTCAAGGTCCAATTTATCTTGCTCAAATTGTAATTCTGCTTTTTGAACATTAATCTCCGAACGCCTGATATTATTTTTATTTACAAATCGACTAAAAATAGGAACGTTTAATTGCAATCCATAAGAAATACCATCATTCATCCATAACTGATCTTTAAAACTATCCGTTTCAAGCAAGCCCGTTATATTATTAAAATTTTCCTGGTCAGAATAACGCGTATTATAGTTAAAAAAAGCACCCAAGGTTGGCAATAATGCACCTTTAGAGATTTTTAAATCTTGTTCAGCAAGTTCCACATTGCTTTCAGAAAATTTAATATCGTTTCGAAAAGTAAGTGCCGTTGCAAAAATCTCTTTTGGAGATTTATTTAATACTTCAGAAGGTGGAACTTCGATATCAACTTCAGCTACATCAAAATTTTCATAATCTGTTAGTTGTAGCAATTGTGCCAAATTTATTCTTGAAATCAGTACTAAATTTTCAGTATTTACAATTTGCTGTTCTTGACTGGCCGCAGTTGCTTCAATCTCTAACAAATCTCCTCTTGGAATTACACCAGCTTCAACCAACTCGGCGCTCCTTTTTAAATCTTGATCTGTAACCGCATATTGAGCCTTTAGAGTAACTAATGTTTCTTTATTTGAAATAATATTTAAGTATGCATCAGCAACTCCTAAACGGATGTCATCTTTCAAATCATCTAAACGATATTGATTCGCCATCGAATTCATTCTTGCTCTGCGAAGCCGATTAATATTACGCATTCCATTAAAAATACTAACACTAGAAGTAAAACCTCCACTTGCTGATATAATGGTAGTTGTTACGGGTTGATTATTTGTTGGATCAAATGACAGACCTGTACTTGCTTGAGAATTTAAACTTACACTAGCATCAGGCAGAAAATTACCAAAAGCATCAGACTCGTCAATTATTGTGCTTTCCAAATCGAGTTCATATTGTGCTATAGAAATATTATTTTCCTCGGCGTATAAAATACACTCTTCTAGTGTCCATTTCTTTTCTTGGGCAAAAATTACACCCACAGTGAACACTAGCAGTATTGCTGTTAGTTTAAGTTTCATTTTTTTTGATTTTATATTTTTGATTGATGATTACTATTCTTCTGCCCCATCTTCTTCATCCTCTTCCTCTCCTATTTTAATAGGCTCAGTTTTATTCCATTGTTTTACCAAATCCTCTTCAGAAAGTCCTGAAAGAATTTCAACATTAACCCCATCAGAAATTCCAATTTCAATATTCTTTCGTTCAAATTTTTGTTCTTCAACATTACCAACTGCTACTTCAACAAAAGGCTTATCTGTTTTCTTATCAAATTGTAGCAATGCCTCAGAAATAGCTAATACGCTATCTTTCTTTTCTAGTATCATTGATGCATTTGCACTATAACCTGCCCTGATAAAAATACTATCATTAGTTTCTACTTCACCTTCTATTTTAAACTGTACTGCACCTGTTTCCTCAATACCTTTTGGAGCAATAAATCTTAACTTCGCATTTAACTCTTGCCCCTCAATAGCTCCAAGGCTAATTTTTAAAGGTGTACCCACTTTTAATTTACCAACTTCTCCTTCATCTACTTTGCCTTCAAAAATCATACTACCTAAGTCGGCAATAGTTGCAATTGTAGTACCATCATTAAAATTATTACTTTGAATCACTTGATCACCAACCTCTACTGGTATTTCAAGAATTGTTCCGTCTACAGTCGCTCTAATATTCGTATTTGCAGAAGCAGAACCTCCAGATGACCCTTTTCGAATTATTTGGTAATCAGCTTGTGCATTTTGCAATTCTTGCTTTGCTTGATCAAACTGCAATTGCAAACCATTAAAATCTTGACTTGATATCACACCCTTTTCAAATAAAGTCTTATTCCTATTATATTCAGTGGTTATATTATTTAAACCAATTTCTGCATTTTTCACTCTACCTCTTGCTTGGTTTAATGATTGCTCATTAGGTACAACTTTTATTATTGCTATTAAATCACCTGCCTTTACTTTTACACCTTCTTCTAAAAATATCTCTTGAATAATTCCGGAAATTTGCGGCTTTATTTCAACTTCATCTTCAGGCACAACTTTTCCAGTTGCCACTGTCTTCTTTTCAATATTTGTAACAAAAGGGGCTTGGGTATTATAAGTAGTTGAGGACTTGCTATTCGATTTTATAAAAAATGCCGTCGCCCAAAGAGCTCCCAATATTAAAAGGCCAATCAATGAATACTTTAAAATCTTGTTCATTTTAAGTTTAATTAAGTGTTTACTGTCTTTTATTCTTCTCTTAGTGCATCTATTGGTCGAATACTCACCGCTCTTTGAGCTGGAATCAACCCTATTAATGTACCTAGTACTACCATAATTACCAAGGCGCCTAAAACATAAGGAATAGGCACTGTTGGGTTCGTATATGGAAAATCAATATCCTTTGTTAATGAATTTATTAATGAAAGCAACCCTGCACCCAAAATAATTCCAATGATACCTGCTAAAACTGTTAAAAAAATAGATTCGAGAATTATTTGATTACGTACTTCTGCAGGGGTGGCTCCTAATGCTCTACGAACACCCAACTCCTTTGTTCGCTCTTTTACTGAAATTAAAAGTATGTTTCCAATACCTATAACACCTGCCAAAATTGTCGCTATACCCACTATTAATGACAGAAAAGTTAATCCGTTCGCGAACCCAGCTACTCTAGTGAATTGTTCCCCAAGATTAAAACCTCCAATTGCTCGTTCATCTTTAGGGTTTATTCTATGAATGTTTTTTAACAGGGCTCGTATGTCTTTTTCAACTTGAACAACGTCAACATCATCATAGGCAGCAATACATAAATAACCCACATTATCACCTGAGTTATATAATTTTTGAAATGTTGTAAATGGAATAAAAATAGAATCATCACTATCAAAACTTACTCCTTGTGCCACTTTATGAACACCAACTACCTGAAAATACACATCTCCAATTCGAACATATTGACCAATTGGATTTTCATCTTTATCAAAAAGCTCTTGAAGGTTACGTTCACCAATAACGCAAACCTTCCTAGCTTGTTCAATATCTTCCTCATTAATAAATCTACCGCCATCAAATATTTTTTTTGTAGCAATTTTCGTGTAAACCGGGTAATCTCCATTTACAGGATATGTTCCAGACTTTTGACCACGAACAATATAAACAGGCTCACTTCCAAAGCTACCAAGATTAATACGTGGTGCAATATGTTGAATTTCCGATATTCTATTTTTTAAAGTTGTAACATCTTTTAATTTCAACTGTACAGGCTTACCAGTTTTAAAACCTTCATAAGGCATACTTGTACTTTGACCCCATACAAACATACTATTCATAGATACCGTTTTAAACACTTTCTCAAAACCATTATCCATACCTTTTGCCGCACCCGAAAGACCTATATAAACAAAAATACCCCAGAGAACCCCAATCATTGTTATTATCGTTCGGGTCTTATTCTTACTGATTGAACCAAAAATCTCTTGCCAGGTATTGCTATTGAATATAAATCTCATACTATTCGTCTCTTAAGGCTACAATTGGTTTAATTTTAGACGCACGTTTTGCCGGAATATAGCCTGCAATTGCACCGAATAAAATCAATATAAAAGTTGCAAAAAATGCTAAACCGATATTAATATATGGATCTGTAATAAAGAAATCTTTTAACTTTTCACCCAACGAACTTAAGATTGCAATACCAATCACCATACCAATAACTCCTGAAATTGTAGTTATAAAAACTGATTCTAATAAAATAGAACTAATAACCGCTCTAGGAGTCGCTCCTAATGCCTTTCTTATCCCCAATTCTTTGGTTCGTTCTTTTACAACAAAAACCATAATGTTACTAATTCCAATAATGCCTGCCAGTATGGTTCCGAACGCAATAAACCCAGCTATATAAGCCAACACACTTGCAAATTGTTGATTTTGTTTAAACTGATCTGCTACATTTCTAATATAGATTCCGTTTTGATCCGCTGGACTGATATACTTTTTATCTCTTAAAAACTTATTTAAACTAGACTCAAAAGCCATAGCTCCAACATACCCTATTTCTGGCTTAAAACCGATTATTAATATATCAACTTTGTCTGTATTTTTTTCAATCAATTGCCTAGTTGTATACGGTATATAAATCTGTCTTTCCTCATCGTCACCCCCTTCATCTTGGAAGACTCCTACCACCTTAAAAACACTACCAGCAATATCTATGTATGCTCCAATTGCATTTTCAGAACCAAACAAATCCTGCTCCACAAGCCTTCCAATAACAGCAAACTTGGTCTTCTGTCGAATATCCTCCTTATTCAAGTATCTTCCTTTCATAATTAAGGTGTTCGCCGCAAATTGAAAAGATTCACTTACTCCTCTTATATTGTAATTATTAAACTCACTCTTATATTTAACAACCCCTCCCCTATCAATTCTTGGGGTAATATATTCAGTCATCAATGAGAAATTCTTTTCAATATCTTTTATATCACTAACATCAAATTCTATTTGACGACCACTCTTATAACCCTTATATGGTACTGATGTCCTCCCAGGAAATAAATAGAGCATATTGTTTGAATTGTTGCTAAAAAACTCGTTAAAAGTATTTTGAAGTCCATTTGTTAAGCCCACTAATGAAACAAAAATCAGTATACCTAATGCAACCGTAAACCCCGATAAAAATGTACGTAGTTTATTTTTTTGAATGGTTTCAAATATCTCATGCCAAGTGTCTCTACTAAACATACTGCGACGCTCTTACTTGATCTACTTTTTTATCTTCAACAATCACCCCATCTTTTAAATGCACAATACGTTTACACATATCAGCAATATCAGGCTCATGGGTAACTACCAAAATGGTATTTCCGTCATCATTTATTTTCTGAATAAGATCCATTACCTCATAGGAAGTTTTACTATCTAAAGCCCCTGTAGGCTCATCAGCCATTAATACTTTAGGCTCTGCAGCTAATGCTCTTGCAATGGCAACTCTTTGTTTTTGCCCACCAGATAATTCACTTGGCAAATGACCTGCCCATTCTTTTAAACCTACTTGCTCTAAATACTTTAATGCTTTTTCTTGGCGTTCTTTTCTTCCTACCCCTTGATAATACAGTGGGAGTGCAACATTTTCTACGGCTGTCTTATAATTTATAAGGTTAAATGATTGAAATATAAATCCTAAAAATTTATTTCGATATTGTGCGGCTTTCGTTTCGTTTAGATTTTTGATTGGTACACCATCTAGTGTATAACTACCCTCATCCAATTCATCCAGCATTCCCAGAATATTCAGCAATGTTGATTTTCCTGAACCAGAAGAACCCATAATTGCTACAAGTTCGCCTTCTTCTATGTTAAAATTTAGTCCTTTTAAAACATGTAGCGAATTGCTTCCCATTTTATAAGACTTGTGAAGATCTTTTATCTCAATCATTTTGTTAGTGTTAGTTGTTTCTTGGATTTAGAATCCATAAATAAGACATTTAAGTTCTAATTTTGTTACAAGAACTTGTACAATATTTTGTTAAATTAGGTTATCCACCGAATTCTTCTTTTTTCAAAGCATTCCACACTTTGATTTTATCTTCAGATTTTATACCTGATTTTACTTCAACATGAATACCATCGCTAATACCCAAAACAATATCGCGTCGCTCAAATTCTTGATCACCAGTCGCGACCTCTACATAGGGTGCTTTGGTTGTAGAATCGAATTGTACAAGTGCTTCTTTTACGGAGAGAACACTATCTGCCTTCCCTAGAATTATTGATGCATTCGCACTCAAACCGGCACGAATAAATGTTGTGTCACTCTTTTTCAAAGTTCCTTTAATTTCAAATTGTATGGCTCCGTTTTCAGCATTGCCCTTTGGTGCTATATAATCTAAAACAGCATCAAAAACCGTATTTTCAATTGCCCCTACAGTAATTTCTAATGGCAAATCTTCTTTGATTTTTCCAACTTCGGACTCATCTACCTTTCCCTCAAAAATCATTTTCTCAACATCAGCAATAGCTGCAATAGTAGTACCTTCATTAAAATTATTACTTTCAATAACTTGGTTACCAACTTCTACTGGTACTTCCAAAATCATTCCGGTAACTGTAGATTTTATCAACGTATTTGCCGAACCACTAAGCCCAGATGTTGTTCCAGTTTTTACAATATCGTATCGCTTATGCGCTGCTCCATACGCTTGTTTCGCTTGATTAAAACCAACTTCCGCCCGCTCCATATCTACCTTTGAAATAACACCTTTATCAAATAAAATTTGCTGACGGTCTAAATTTCTTTTTTGATCGTCTAATGCAATTTTGGCTTCATCAATATTATTTCGGGCATCATTTAATGCATTTAAATTTGGAACTACTTTTATCTTAGCCAACAAATCACCCGATTTAATGTAGTCTCCACCTTCTACATAAATTTCTTCAATAACTCCCGAAATATTAGGCTTTATCAACACCTCCTCAAGCGGCAAAATACTACCTGTTGCAACAGTCTTTTTAACTATATTTTGCTTGGATGGTTGCTCTGTTTCATAAACTACAGGATCCTCCGCGTTCTTTTGATATAAGTAATACATTGCGGCACCGAAGGATACTATTATGAGTAATAAGATGATTACTGTTATTCTCTTTTTCATTTTTGTTCGTTTGATTGATTGATGATTTTTCTATTCTGTTCGTAATGCCTCTATCGGTCTTACTCTTATAGCACTATTTGCAGGGATGAAACCTGCAAACAATCCCGTAATTATTAAAATGATTAATGCTATGGAAACAACACCTAAGTTTACACTTGGATTAGCAAACATGGGCACTGGACCATTTGAATCTAAAATAAAATTGACTCCATAAATTGTTAAGGCACCCATTACAATTCCCGCCATTCCTGATATAATGGTCAAGAAAATAGACTCCATTAAAATCTGCTTTTTAATAGACCACGGACTCTCGCCTAATGCCCTTCGAATTCCTATTTCTTTAGTGCGTTCTTTTACCACTATGAGCATTATATTACTCACCCCTATTACTCCAGAAAGCAATACCAAAATACCTACAAAGTATCCTATAAAACGTAAGGCACCGAACAATCGCTGTACACGACTAAACTCCTCAAATAAATCGAAATGCCCAATAGCTCTTGCATCTTCAGGGTGAATGCGATGACGTTCTTTTAATAGTGCAAATATTTGTTCTTTAATATCCGTAATTGGAGTGCCATCTACAGCTGTTATGGCCATCCACCCAATATTATTACCACGATTAAAAACCTGAGAAAAAGTTGTAAAAGGCGTATAAATCTCTTTTTGCGCCTGATTATTCCCGTTATTCTCATTCTTTTTATAGGTGCCAATTACCATAAAATTGACATTGTTAATCTTTATATAAGTACCTAAAACTTCTTCATCTTTTTCATATAGACTATTGCGAACATCAATACCTATTATAGCAACTTTTCGTTTTTGTTCAATATCCAATTGATTGATAAACCTACCGGAAGTAATATCCATAGGTTGTTGTTTAATAATTTCAGGATA
This sequence comes from Aurantibacter sp., assembly GCF_039941195.1. GTDB lineage: Bacteria > Bacteroidota > Bacteroidia > Flavobacteriales > Flavobacteriaceae > Aurantibacter_A. Next base: position 8,407 of record NZ_JBDVFA010000013.1, read on the forward strand.
ATCGCCATAAATGCTAAACGCACCAGTTTTTAATCCTCTAACAACATTTCCCCCTCCATTAAAACCACCAGATTGATTTCTTGGTGAAACAAACCTTAGACCGTCTATATTATTCCAAAGTGCAGGCACATCATCAGTATCATAATAATATATTCGATCTTTCGGTAAACCTTTGTATGCTTTCGTGGCTTTCTGAGTCCATGTAAACATCGTGTTCGTTGCAATGTCCCCGAAATTTGAGCGTATTCCGTTTTCCAAACCTTTTCCTGCAGACAATAAGAGAATAAGTATGAAGATTCCCCAGAATACCCCAAACGCAGTTAAAATAGTTCTAAACCAATTTGTGGTTAGCACTTGAAGTATCTCTTTCCAACGATCTTGATTAAACATAATTTATTTTTATTCGTCTCGTAAGGCCTCAATAGGTTTTATACTTGCGGCTCGCCACGCAGGAAAAAATCCTGCTACAGCACCGGCCACAATTAATAAGAAAACGGTTGTTATTGCCACACTAAAATTTATTGAGGGATTTAATATATAGTCTACCTCCACATTGGGACCAACAAGTTCGAGTAAACCCATACTTAATATTAAACCTGCAAAACCCGATACGGCTGTCACAAATACAGCTTCATGAAGTATCATTGCAATTATGGACCAAGGCTTAGCTCCTAAAGCCTTTCGCACACCAATCTCTCTCGTTCGTTCTTTTACAATGATTAACATAATATTGCTAACCCCAACTATGCCTGCGATAATTGTGCAAATACCAACAAACCAAAAAAACATTTTTATGCCATAATTTAAATTATGAAAACGTTGTACTCGCTCTAAAGTATTGAATGAATTAATTGCACTTGCATCATCTGGTGCTACCGTATGGGCCTGTTGAAGGTAGCTTTTCATCTCTGCAGAAAATTGCTCAGAATCGGCCAAAGACTCCTCAAAGGTTGCCGCTGGTTTTAAAGTAAAAAATACCATATTTAAACTATCACCTCCATTAAAAACAACCTGGGAGGTAGTTACCGGCATAAAAATTTTCTCTTCCTCACGCTCACCTCCAGCATCACTATAAACACCAACAATTTTAAAACTTAAATCGTCAATCTCGATTTGTCTACCAACAGGGTTTTCAACATTATCCATCAATTCACGATGAATCTTATTACTAATGACAACAACTTTTGATTTCTGTTGTTCGTCATAATAATTTAAAAATCGACCATAAGACATGGAGGCATTTTCAATATGCTGAAAATCTGGCGAAGTACCCCAGACCATATAAGCACCGGATTCCTTACCATAATTAACTGATGTATTAAATACTCTATATTGAGGAGATTTATATTCTAGCTTTTCATCATACAACTTCTCAAGCATGTCATAATTCTCGCGACGAAGATGAATTCTTCTACCAGGATTTAATCCTTTGTATTCTTTTGTAGTTACCTGAGTCCAAACACCAATTAAATTACTGGCATCACTCTCAAATTCTTTCGCAATACCATTTTGCATGCCCTGACCAAAACCGAGAAGAATTACTAAAATGAAGATTCCTGAGGCAACAGAAATACCAGTAAGAAATGTTCGTAATTTATTTTTACGAATGGTATCAAAAATCTCTTGCCAGCGTTCGATATCGAACATAAGTTACATTTAGGTTGGTTGAAATGAAATACGCTTGTATTACATTAAGACTACCACAAATGAACTTTGTTACAGTTATAAATATAAAATATTGTTAAAGTAAATCTTGTAGTTGTTAAGAAGTCATCTTCTTATAAACAAAATAAAAAAGAACCCCAACTAATATATAAGGAATAGCCATCAGGTAGACTATGCCATTATTAACACCTTCGGCAATAGCAATATTCTCTTCACTATCAAGCACTGCCCTGCACATGGCGCATTGTGCTTGTGTATACTGCGAAGACAAGAACAACCACACGAACAATAAATAATTCAACCTTTTATAACCAAATATAAAATGGACTGCATTCGGACAATTTTGTTTGACCAACGTATTGAACTTTCTCATATTTGCTAAAAGCCTATACATAATAAGGAGATATCATTACATAAACAATTACACCTGTTACGGCTACATATAACCAAATTGGAAAAGTAATTCTTGCTAATTTTCTATGTTTCTCAAACTGCTTTAAATAAGCTCTCGCATAGGTCTTAAGCACCAGAGGAATTATTACAATTGAAAGAATTATATGTGTAATTAAAATGAATAAATAGATATACTTTATAGCACCCGTACCACCAAAGGAAGTAGATTCAGAGGTCATATGATATGCAATATACATCAGTAAAAATGCTAATGACAATGCAATACAAGCGGTCATTAGTTTCTGATGCAATGCTCTTTTTCCATTTTTAATAGCCCATACTGCCGCAACTAATAAAATAGCAGTAATTCCATTTACTGTAGCGTAAATCGGTGGAAGAAAACTCAGTGGTTGTACATTAGGAATTCTCACTACAAATAGTAATGCCACAGCAATGGGAACAACAATTGAAACTATCGTTATTAACTTATTAAATTTCTTTTCTTTTTGTGCCAATACATCCATCCTATTCTTCTAATAATTTTTTAATATCGGTTCTTAAAATTGATATTTGCTCAGTTTCCCCCGTACTATTTTCACCCTTTTCTTCCAATATCATACCACGATAATAAATAATAGGATTTCCAAACTTATCCATTCTAGAACGCAAATAGCCTCTTTTATCCACCAAAGCAAATAATCCTGAATGCTCAAAACCTCCAGGTGCATCAGAAGCTTCAGCTGCAAAAATATTGAATCCAGTATTAGCTAATTCATAAATAGCTTCGTGCTCACCGGTCATTAAATGCCAATCAAGGTCATTTATAGCATATTTATCCGCATATTCTTTTAGCACATGCGGAGTATCATATCTTGGATTGATACTAAAAGAAGCAATACCAAAATTTTCTTCATCTTTAAACTCTTCTTGTAAAGTAACAAGATTTTTTGTCATTACAGGGCATATAGAAGGACAAGTGGTAAAAAAGAATTCCACCACATATACCTTACCTAAATAATCTTTATCGGTTATTATAAGACTATCTTGATTAAGAAAAGTAAATTCAGGTACACGACGTTTTTGACCATTTAAAGTAATGAATGCAAGCTCCTCGTTACCACTCTTTACATTCATGCGGTCCGTTTTCACAATGGTGCCATCCTTTACACGGTCAACTATTCTAGGAATAAAAATAATACCGAACACCAATACTACTAACGAAACCCAAACGTAACTATACTTGTTCTGTTTCATTTCCCTCTATTAGCGTTATTTTTCTTTAATGCCATTCTGTATTCCGCTAAAATTATTTTAACATCATCTTCCATCTTATTATTCAAATCTGCCACCGAGGTAGTATTAAAACCATATTTAACACCTTCATCTTCGTCATCATCCCTTCCACGTAGATTGCCATCCTTATCTATTATAAAAACAAATGGTGAACCTAAATCATCATCAAGTTCCAAATCTGTATTAAGACTATTGAACACATTCTTAATATCTTGTTCCTCTGAAAATATAAAATTCCATTTTTTGATATCAACTAGGTGACCTAATTCTTTTTTTAATTCGGCAACTTTATTTTCGGAACCTTTAGGTACCATCATTACAAATTGAAAATCATTGAACTTATAAAACCGCTTATAAATTTTTTGATTTAGATTAAATGCATTGCCTTTTTTATTTTCAATAGCATTTCCTAAAAAACCAAGAATCGTAATTTTATTATCAAAACTAACTTTTGAATCTTTAGTGTTAATAGAGGCAATATCAGTAGTTAAAACTGGTAGTTTACCAAAATTATAAACCCCTGAGGCAAAGAACATATAGATTACCACAGGCAGTACAAATAGGCTTACTAAAACGAAGGTCTTTTTCATAATAAATGGATTTTGCAAAGATACAACATCGCAAAAAAAAGACGGCTTATAGCCGTCTTAAAATACTTTGAATTGTTAGGTCTTTTCTTAGAAATTCCAAGTTATAAATCCATCATGGTAAACCTCATAAATATAATCAGCTTCCACAAGAAGAATAAATAGCAAATAAAATACCAAGAAAATAGGAGTCCAAACTACAGCTCTACGTAATGAACTTTTTTCATCACGCATGTGCATAAAATCCCATGTAATATAGTATGCTTTTACTAATGTAAGTATGATAAATATCCAATTGAGAATTTTCATTCCCAAAACATAATTATGAGTTAAAAATTCTGGCTTAGCAATACCTAATGCAACTTCTATTGCTGTAATAATTGACAAAAATATAAGTACACCCCAAATCTTTTGTGTATTAGATTTGAACTTAACTAAACCTCTAAAAATTTCTAATTTATGTGCGTGCGCCATGCTTCAATACTATTAAATAATGTTCCATACATTAGGAACGATAATGAAAATTATACCAAATAAAAGAATGTAAATACAAACACCCATACTAAATCTACAAAGTGCCAGTATAAACCAACTTTCTCCACCATTTCGTAATGGCCTCTTTTCTCATAAGTACCTAAAATCACATTGAAAAATATGATTAAATTGAAAATTACTCCTGAAAATACGTGGAAGCCGTGAAAACCAGTTATAAAGAAAAAGAAATCTGCAAACAACCTATTCCCATATTCGTTGTGAATTAGGTTTGCCCCTTCAACCACATATTTACCATCTTTTATTTTTTCCAGTGACGCCTCACGTGAAAGCACCGTTTTATGCCCCATGCGCTCACCTTCTTGATGTATATCTTCTGTACGGACAACTATGTTTGAATGCTCTTTAAGACCTGCCTCAACCTCAGCTAAGCTATAACTAGGCATATACCCTTCATCGCTAAACCATAAGCCATTTTTATTCTCGTGTTGCGTTCTAGTAGTTGGTAATGTTTTAGCAAAATCTGCTAAAGATGCTCTCTCCCCCGTATCAGCATTAACGAATTGTAAAATACGACCACTTCTTGTTTCTACAGCACCATGGTCACCATTAATAAATGTAGCCCATTCCCAAGCCTGCGACCCAACGAATATAGCACCACCAATTACAGTTAAAAACAAATACCAGATTACTGCATTCTTCTTCATTTTATGACCTGCATCAACAGCAAGCACCATTGTTACCGAAGACATAATTAATATAAACGTCATAAATGCAACGTAATACATTGGGAAGTTGCCATGAAAAAACGGAATATGCGTAAACACCTCATCGGCAATTGGCCAACTTTCTATAAACTTAAACCTTGAAAAGCCGTATGCAGCTAAAAATCCTGAAAATGTAAGGGCATCAGAAACGAGAAAAAACCACATCATCAATTTACCATAGCTGGCATTGAGAGGTTGATTTCCGCCTCCCCAAACTTTTTCATTCGTACCCGTTGTTACCGTAGAATCCATATAAAAAGTATCTGGTCAATTATTTGTTCGCAAATTTACATCTTTTTCATTTATTTGAAATTTTAATTCCTATATAAACTCAAATAAATAGTATTTTTTTTGACGTGTTTGCTACTCTTTTGTTTTAATTATCTGTTTTACACTAAATATTGACAAATAGTTTGCTTTAATTTAAACTATTTATCCTCGAATTTATTACTTAAAAAATCTTAGAATTTACTTTACAAAAGTCATAAATACTACCAAGTATAGCCAAAGTAAATCTAAAAAATGCCAAAATGTTGCTCCCAATGATAATCCTAGGTATTCAGAAGCTGTGTATTTTCCTTTTATATGTTTATATAGAACAATTAAAAGAGAAATAATACCGGCAACCACGTGAACAATATGGGCGCCTGCCATTACGTAGATATAAGAAGATTTTATTGTACTTGTTGGTCCAGTAAAATAATCACCTTGAGAAACTAGTTGAGCAAAGCCATTAAATTGCATGATTATAAAAAGCACCCCTAAACCTAATGTAAGCATCAACCAATATAAACTAGCCTTAGGCTTATTTACTTCAATCGACTTCTTAGCCATTATATAAGTAATACTGCTTACCATAATAACAATCGCACTAATGTAAAACATCGTAGGCAATTCTAGTTCAGCAGACCAATCATCACGAGAACTACTCACAATATATGCACTGGTAAGACCAGCAAAAACCATTAAAAGACTTGCTAAACCAAACCAGAGCATCATTTTCTTAGCTCTATCGTTTTTTTCCTTTAAACTCAATACTGTTACATCTTTCACCACATCCGTAAATTTAAAATAATGGACTAATATATTTATCAGCTACATAAACCAATTGCATTAAAGTAATATAACTAACACTTGCTAACATTAATTTTCGAGCTGATATATTATCTCGTTTATTATATAATTGAAAAGCAAAAAATAACATCCCCAATCCCATTACAAATACTATAATCGCTGCTACTATAGACAATTGCAATCTACCAGTAATACCTAAAACAGGGACTACAGATATAATAATCATCCAAATGGTATACATTACAATTTGCAAGGCTGTTCCGGTATCCTTCTTACCTGTAGGCAGCATTTTAAAACCTCCTTTTTTATAATCATCATCAAGCATCCAACCCAAAGCCCAAAAATGAGGAAATTGCCAAAAAAATTGAATCATAAATAAGGTTCCGGGTTCTATCCCAAACTCATTAGTAGCAGCCACCCACCCAAGCATAAATGGTATAGCCCCAGGAAATGCACCTACGAAAACCGATAAGGGTGTTTTAGTCTTTAACGGTGTATATATACTCGTGTAAAGAAATATAGAAATCGCCCCAAACATCGCAGTTTTTGGATTCAATATATATAAAGAAACAATTCCAATAATCGTGAGAATTACAGCAATAGTCAAAGCTTTATTGACTGACATTCGCCCTGCTGGTATAGGCCGATTCTTTGTTCGACTCATTAAGGCATCTAAATCTTTTTCGATTATCTGATTAAAGGCGTTGGATGCACCCACCATACAATAACCACCAAAAGCTAGCAACAAAATTGAATACAATTCTATTACTTCTGCTCCCAAAAAATATCCAGCAATAGATGAAAACACCACGCTAACGGCTAGTCGCGCTTTGGTAATTTCCTTAAAATCAGAAAAAACTAACGACAAAGTGTTTGTTTTTGCTGAATTGACCGCAGTCTTCATCTTCAAATTTTAGTAGACGCAAAGATACGGTCCTATTGAATTTATTGCAACCAAATACAAATGTTTATCTCCAACTATCTGATTAGGACAAAATTCAAATCAAAACATATTAAACAAAAAAACCGATGTAAAAACATCGGGTTTTAAAATATATTTTGGATAGCCTGCTACATGCAGTATATGCCTTATTGTAATTTAAATGTAATTGGAATACTAAAAGGAACACGTACCGCACGTCCTCTTTGTTTACCAGGAGTCATTTTTGGAAGCTTTCCAATAATTCTAGCGGCTTCCTTTTCTAAGTTCTTATCCGGTCCACGCATTCTTACGTTTCCAATGCTACCATCTTTTTGTATGGTAAACATTACGCTTACTCTACCTTGAACACCCATTTCTTGAGCGATTTCTGGGTAACGGAAGTTTTTACCAATATGCTTTTGCATCATTTTCTGGAAACAAGCTCTTTTATCAGATTCACCTTCACAACCTGGAAAAATTGGAACATCTTCAATTACTGCAAAAGGAACATCTACATCTTCCTCAATTTCTTCAACTTCAACATCTTCAACTTCAACAATTTCTTCTTCTTGACTAGTTTCAGTAGATTCAATTACAGTTTCTTCTACCTCAACCTCATCTTCTACAACCTCGATTATTTCAGGTGCAGCTGGTGGTGGTGGAGGTGGTGGAGTTTTAATTTGTTCTGTCATAGGAACCTCTTCATCCAAATCATCATCAACATTCATAGAAATGTCATACTCATTGGTTTCATCGTAAGTTTTCCATTCTAAAGCTCTCCATGTAATTAACATTACAACGGCTAAGCCTATAACAAAGTACAAACTACTATTTTTAGTAAGGTCTGCTTGCGGGTTCTTTTTTGGTTCCATTTTCTATTGAATTTAGTATTCGCTAATTTAATTAATAATTCGATTTATGCAAAAATTAATAAGAGCTATTTAAATTTGTTTATCCCTCCATTGCATAAAACCCTTTCTCGAAAATATGTACTTGCATGTTAAAACACCAATAAAGCCACCAAAACTATTGGCTAGACCATCTAATACATCACCTTCTCTATCAACTGTATAACTATATTGTAATACCTCAATAATTATACCATATATTACTGCAAAGCAAAACATTAACATAAGAGCTTTTGTCAGCGAAATATCCCACTTTTTATGTTCCCATATAAAGAAAACACCCAAAATTGCCGTATTAAAATAGAATACAAAATGCACTATTTTATCTACATTGGGAATATTAAAGCTAAAAGAACTGGTATCTACACCCGAAAAAGAAGTTAAACTTGTATAACTTACAAAGACAAGCCAAGCTATAAAAGCACTAGTGAAAAAAGGTTTTTTAGGCACCAATTAATTCTTTGTATGCCTCGGCGCTCATCAATTCTTCAACTTCAGCCGGGTTGCTGATTTTAATTTTAACCATCCATCCATCGCCATAAGGGTCTGAATTCACTTTTTCTGGCTCATCCTCTAAAGACTCATTGAAAGCAACAATTTCTCCAGTTAATGGTTGAAATAAATCAGAAACGGTTTTTACAGCTTCTACAGTGCCAAAAACTTCTTCACGATCTAATGTTTCATCTAAAGTTTCTACTTCTACATACACAATATCACCTAATTCACTTTGTGCAAAATCGGTAATTCCGACAGTTGCCACATCACCGTCAATTTTAATCCACTCGTGGTCTTTTGTATATTTAAGTTCAGCGGGTATATTCATCGTAATTTTTGTTTGAAACAAATGTAAAGGATTCTAATAAATAAGTGGTAAGTCTTAAGTATTAAGTATTGAAAAAATACAAAAATTAAGTTCAAGAATCAGATGCAAGTTCAATGGTGTATGGTAAAGAAAACAATCAACAAATAAAAGAATCATCAAATTTTAGATAATTCTTCAAACTTCTAGTTACCGAAGTTATACCTTAATGTAAAGCCAGTATTGATTGTAGTTTGAGGAAAAGCAGTAGAAACGGCAAACTTTGAAAAAGAATGATCATAGAAGAACAACGCATTCAAATTCTTGCTTAAAGCATAATCCGCTGTAAATTTTATAGAAAATAAATTCTGACCCGATGTTATTTGATTATTATCAATATCAAAATTTCTAATGATAGTGATGTTGTTTCGCATTGTCATATCAGCTTTTAAATTTAAATCGCCCTTAAGTCGTGTTTTATTTCCACCTATATTAGTAACCATTTGTACATCTTTAATACGGTAACCAAGACCTAAAGTATATTCTTTACCAGTATTTTCCGTTAATAAGTTATTGTCAAAACTCAAAGACAACATTCTATCTGAACGCACTTCGGCTAATACACTAACAGAGTTTTGCATTTCGAAATCTAACCGAACTAATGGATTAAACATATCCATCATCGTAACATTACCTATTATATTATCTGGTAATACATCGCCTGTTTCTAAATCAATATCACCATTTTGCTTTTCTAAATTCGACTGATATGAAGTTATACTGTATACCGCTTTATAACCATGACTTAAAGAAAAACGCTTGAATTTCTTTTTAAACCATTTGTTTTTCATTAAACCAGTATACTTTACATTCCAGTTTGGTATGGGGATTTGTTTAAAAGAATCCATATTTACACCACTAGCATCTTGGCCTGAATACGCCGCAAAGAAAGCAGGCAATAAAACTTCTTGCTGAGTCTTACCAAAGAGTTGTGGATAACCATCTTCATCAACATCCCCAGCACTAGGATTACCTCTGTCAGCTTCGAGCCTATTTGCTATTATAATTCTATTTTCTTTGAACTTGTCAAAATTTTCAGAAGTAAATTCATCACTCTTAGAAAAGAATGTACCAATCATCATTGTAGATATACTAAAATTACCTAACTCATTAATTAAAGAGTTTTGACCATTACTCCATGCATCTACATCATACGTTTCCTGGTAACTATTAGAATATTGACGATTTGCTGTAATATCAATAGTTAAATCCTTCATCGGCTGTGCCGTTGCCGTTATATCTAATTGTCTATTTGTAGTTTGCAAATATTGCTCGTTAAAATCTTCATAACCAGTCAACCAACCTCTTTTTGCCGCTTCAAAGCGAACATCGGCCTGACTACCAAAAACAAATCCTGTAGAAGGCTTTAGCGTACCCAAAAAGCCAACCGACTGCGTATACCCAGGAAGCACTTTACCACTATTCTCATTATAATTAATATTCAAACGCTTCACCATCGTTAGAACATCAACTGCAGTATTAAACAAGCCACTTGTTTTACTCTTAGATTTATCTTTCGATTTATCTGCATTTGCCTTACCAGCTGGTGCTTTCTTTGTAGTAGATTTACCCGTTCGTTTTTTCAATCCTAATAAATCATAAAACTTTTGCATGGTTAGAGCAGCCGTTAGATTATGGGTACTTGCATTTTGAACTGTATTAATATTTTCACCAGCCACCTCATATAAAGCATCACCGCCGCGTTGCCAGTCGAAATTACTCGTATAGGTGTATTGTGCATTAATAAAATCAAGCGCTGGTATTTTAGCAAAAGGAATCTCATAATTCAGCTGCATTTGCTGCGCATGCCTATTTGGCTCACCTATATCAAAAAACCCATCCCATAGCCCCAACGTATTATCAATATCTGAAGTTGGATCTCCAGGATCAGAAAAATAGTTTCTAATAATATTGTTATTAGAACCCGTAAGTTGTAATCGTAAAGACTTTGTTAAGGTATAATTAATGTTATACTGCCAATCGAACATATAATTACGTTGCTGTAAAAATGGAAGATCTAAGGTCTCAACACCTGGTTCAAAAACTTCTCTAAACTGTTGTTGATTGAATTGCCTATTTATATTTGAATTCAATGACACACTTGCTGGCAACAGATTTAAGTTAATCTCTTTTAACCATTGCCAGTATTTACCCGTTAACATCGAATCTTTTTTAGCAAACGGCGCTATTTCTAAAGGCTTAAAATTATGACTATAAACAAAACCAGTCGCTACTTCCTGATCACGTAAATTGGCAATCTCAAAATCACGATGCTCAATTTCATTATAAGAATAGTTAAAGGTGAAATTCTCAATATCATAGAAATTTGCTTCAGCTTCTTCACCCCTATCTTTACGAACTCCTATTAAATTAATACTTGTTCTTTTCGTATAATCTTCAGCTTGTTCGCGCACTCGCTCTGCATCTTCTTCGGTTTCGGCGGTAGCGATTAAGTCGTCCAATTTTAAATCGTCGTAAACTGGATCAAATTCTGGCGTGATTAATTCTTCTGAGATACCATAGTTAAACGGTAATTGTATTCCCCATTTCGGAGGAAGTAAATGTCCAACATTAACATTGGTTACCAAATCATATGAAGTTGCATCTTCTCTAGCTCGCTCATTTGGCATTTGATCAATTGAACCAAAGCCCGAGGTGCTTTTTGAGCCCGTTGCCGTGAAATTTGCAAAATCAGCAATATTACCATCTACAGCAACAATTGCAGCCCAACCTCCATTATTATCTAAACCAGCTAATCGCAATTCATTAAACCATACTTCACCTCTAGCAGGTAAATCATCGGTATTCTTTACACCAACCATCATACTTCGAATACTACCTAAAGAAGGATTACCTTTTAATCCGATACGCATACTACCTTCGGGTCGTGGATCAAATTCATTTACTTGCATTATCGCTCCATCGATAACATCGTAAAATTCAACATCTGTTAATGGTGAAGTATCTCTGTTATTTATTCGTGTCGATTTTACCGTATTTAAGTGAGCGAGCTCAATATTCAACTCATTTACCTCTGGCCAAATATCGGTGTCTGTTAGTGTTCCATTGTGATCTGTAAATTCTAATGGTATTTCTATTTGATAATAGTTTTGCGAAAAATCTGTACCAATTCTTAAAAAACCAACTATTGGCTTTTCGCCATCAGGATAATCAGTATCAACTATTTCTTCTGCATGAATGAACATTTTCAGTTTTTCGTACTGACGAATATCTATATCTAGATTCTTAAAAACACCTCGCGAATCTTGAGATTCTAAATTGCTAAAGTTAAAAGATAACGACTGTTCGTTCTGTCGAATAATAGTGTTATTGTTATTTAACTGTTCGCGAACAACTCCTGGAGGCAATACATACGGAACTGGGCTTCGATTACTATTTTCTTCAATATTTACAGTATTTACATCAACTATAGTTCCATCGTCTGTAGGATCTGTATCAATAGCATCTTCTTGTAAGTTTTTTGTATATGTTCTCCAATCACCACGAACTAAATCTAGTGTAGCAAAACGCAAAACCACATCACTATTAAACCCTGTTAGGTACATACGCATAAAGCTCATTGATCGAAAATCTGTAATACCACCTACAGCATCGGAGAAATCACTTAAAGGAATTTTGTATTGAATCCATCTTCTTCTAATAGTTCTTTCATTGGGTAATGTTGGCGTATCACTTTCTTCAAGAATATCAGTTACATATTTATCCAGCTCTGTTGTACCGGGTTTTATTGGAATTCGATATTCGTAATAACTATTTACCGTATTCATAGTTAAATCGCGATCCAAATCTTCAACATCAGGCAAGGTCGTAGACCCTCTATTCGTGTTACTAACTGCTACAGGAGAGTTGCCATCTGGATTATTAAAATCGAGATAACGCTCTAAAATACCACCTTCTCTATTAAGGTAATATTGATAATTATCTAAAGCCGGATCATCGCCATTATCACCATATACAGCTCTTTCCTCATCATCACTTAAACCATCATACCCAACATCTTGCAATGCTCGATTAGTTTCGTCTGCGTCAAAAGCATATACTAAAGCTTGGGTTTGCGGCACTTGACCCCAAGAAGTTGGCGCCGAAGCTTCCGTAGCATCAGCATCTGGCAATCCATTCTCGTATTGCTTTTTACCATCTTTAAGAATATCTTCAGAAATATTACCAAGATTAAGCACCAATTCTCCTGGACTTGTTGAAATACCATCTACATATGGATCTAAAACCCAAAATTGAATGAATTCTACATTCGATTGTTCAAAATCGGTACTACTCAACGAGCGCATAATACCGCCCCACTTATCGCTAGGTAAAGCTGTGTCAAAATTGTCATTTGTATTATATGGACCCTTATTGTTTGGATAGTATGCTAAATCTAAAGTACTCTGAACCGTAGTCTGTCCCTGAGCAATATCATTATTAGGAAAAACTTCGTCTATATAAATACGACGGGTTTCGTTTGTAGAAATATCATTATCGGTAATTTCATCTGGACGCTGATTAGTATAAAAGATAGGATCAATTGTGTACCAAGCCATTTTTGCTCTCCCATATCCATTTTCAAGATTTTGAGCAGAAGTAGGCGAATCTCCTTTTAAACTGCCGTCAACAAATTCTAATGGCGTACTGGCTAAACTCCACCCTAAAGAAGCTCGAATATCAATTAAGGCTTGAGCCCCTTCAAAATCATCGAGATAAGTAGTTGTTTCCCCTTCAAAATCAGCATTCTTCGGTGAATTTGGCTTTAATGCCGCAATTTCTCCACGAATAGAAATATTAGATGGAACATCCGTATCAATATTAGGTAGTTTGTTTACCAAACGCGTTAAAAACGGAACTTCGGTTGAGAAGTTACCATTCATACCATATATTGTATTATTAACTGGTTCTACACCATAATTAGATTTTTGTGTAAGTGGGCGCTCATTTAAATTTAATAATGTACCTCCTAAGACAAAGTTTTTACTGAATTGATGTTCAACGTTAACACCCGTAAATCGACGAGTTTGTTGCCCAAAAACTGCATTATTTTCAACAGAAATATTAATCGGAGTATTTGAAGCTTCTAAACTTGGGTCCAAAATCTGAACAGTACCTGCTTGATAATTAACTGTATAATCTATACCCTCCTGCAATTGACGTCCACCAGCGGTTACAGTTACCGAACCTCGTGGCACATTAAAGGCCCCAATAGAAATACCATTATTGCCTTCCGATTTATAAGTACCTTTTAATTGAAATTTATTCTTTTCTTGCTCTTCCTGCGCTGCCGCCTTTGTCAGCTCATACATTTCCCTAAAAACGTACTTCGCCTGGTTATCATTATACGTTGTAATATTATCATATGTATTACCTCCACCAAGTTTATTATATAGGTATTCACCAAATGGTTCTACGGTAGTAAATATTATTTCACCACCGTCACTATTAATGGTTAAACCTTCAACAAAATCAAAGAAACCATCACCACCTCGTTGGATATCATTATAAACATTAAGTCGATCCAGATTAAATACTTCTAATAATATATCTTCTTCCAAACCAGTTGGCCAAGTTGCTTCGGCAACAGGAGTTATATAGTTCCGTGGTGTAGGATCTTCATAAAGAATGTTCAATTTAAAATCATCCTGACTCAAACGAAATGCACCAGTAGCATAAATATTTTTCATCATCAAATCCCAAATAGGATCTGTAATATTGGTAATGTTACTTTTTAATAGCTTCAATACTAATGTATTGTTTTCAATTATCGGATTTTCATCTGTAGATAAAGTAGTGGCATCAATACCTCCGTTTGCAAATTCACCTACCTGATAAACTTGTCCATTATAGGTATATTGAAAAGCAACACCTAAAACCTCATCATTACTTAAACGTTGATTTAACGAGATATAACCCAATTGAGAATTAAAAGTATAATCACGACTTTGATCTAACTTTCTAGCATTTTCTAAAATAGCATAATCAAAACCTTGATTAGCTACGAAGCCTCCTGTAAAATTGAATCCACTTTCTACCGTAGCAATATCTCTAATGTTCTCATTTAACATTCCGCCAGCACCAATTTTTGTTGGATCAAAATCGTTACTCGCATTTCGCGGTAATGCTGTTGGTAAATCATTAAAGAAACCAGCAGGATCACCATTAGCAATACCAATTCTTGTTTTTTCGGGATTTGGCTCCCCTAAATCTTGGATTGCAACTATGTTACGAACATTAAGCGTTTGTTGAGATCTATTGGTTATCCAAACTTCCAAACGAGTAATTTGAACCTGACTTTTAATAAATGGATAATTCTCTAACGCCCCATCATAGGCATCGCGGAAATATTGCGAAAGAAAGAAGTGCTTATTCTCATCATAATCTGCTGCATATAAAGAAAAGTCATTTAGGGTTCCTCCTCCTTGCGCAACTACTGTATTATTCTGCGAACGTTGTTCTGAAAACACTGCAGTTACTTTTGTTTTACCAAATTGCAATTGCGTTTTTACACCAAAGAGACTTTGCGCGCCTTGAATTAAAGAACTATTCAGAGGCATATTTACATTACCAACTTCTATACTTTGGATAATATCATCTTCCGTTGGAGTATAATCCAACTTTACTATATTTTGAAAATCGAAGGTTGCTTCGGTATCGTAGTTTGCAGTTACTTGCAAACGCTCACCAATTTTACCCAGCATACTTAAACTAATTCGCTGATCAAAATCAAATGACAAATTGGTCCTGTTTCTTGGCGACAAAGATGGGTTATCGTTTTTCTGCCATATAACACCTAAATCCATAGCCACAGAACCCTGTGGAATAACCTCAATGGTATTTCCGCCGAAAACAGATTCAAAGAAACTATTATTTACGTAGAAATTAGGAAGGAGGTTTTTTCTTGCCTCTTCACTACCTTCTTTTTTACCAGAAAATGCATCAGATTTTTCTTTAAAATAGTCTTTTATCCCTTCCTGACGAACCATTTCATAATACTGCGCCGGAGTCAAAATTATAGGATATCCAATATTAAAATCACCTACTTTTTCAGAATAAACATAGGCATCCAATGTAGGATCATATATATATTTGGAGACAATACTCTCGGGGTTATTAAGTTTTAAACGCCCAAGTGCGAATCCTGTTTTTACAGAATCTATTTCTTCTTCAACCTCATCTGTATCTTCGGTTTCTTGTGAATAAGAAATACCATTAACCATTAAAAAAATGGTAGATAGGAAGATAAGCTTAAATGTAAATTTAAGTTGGTTTTTTGCCCCTTTTTTCAAACTTGCTACAAATTTTTGAGCGCCTGTTTTATAGTCTCTTCGACACTTAGCGCAGGATCTTGACCTAGTACTTTGTCAACAGCCTTTTCAGCCTGCTTTCTTACAAAGCCGAGAACCTCTAAAGCAGATAACGCTTCATCTCTATTTGTATTGTTCGATGAAAGGGAAACTTCATCGATGTTGTATATTTTTAAAATCTTGTCTTTAAGATCCAAGATTACCCTTTGTGCAGTCTTAGCTCCTATACCTTTGATACTTTGTATAGTAGGAACATCGCCTGTGGCTATTGCATCTCGTATTTGAATTGGAGTCAATGAAGATAACATTGTACGGGCTGTACTAGAACCAATTCCAGAAACCGACAATAGTAATCGAAAAATCTCACGCTCGCTCTTTTCCGCAAATCCGAATAAAGAATGTGAATCTTCTTTTACTTGTAAATGTGTATAAATTTGAACATTCTCTGCATCTGGAACTTTAGAAAAAGTATTCAAAGAAATATTAACGAAATAACCTACACCTGCACATTCCACAATCAAATGCGTAGGATTTTTCTCAATTAATTTTCCTTTTAAATGATGAATCATCGTCTCCTTATTATCAATAAAACCGGGTAAATGGTAAAATAAAAAAACACTAATTTGTATTTCACACTTTACTCACTACTTTATATTATTCACCTATTACTAGGCATTATCTAATTCTTTTTACTTTTCGCTTTTTTTCTTTTTTCTCGTTCTTGAGAATCGATAACTGCAATTGCAGCCATATTAACAATCTCATCTACACTAGCACCTAATTGCATTACATGCACCGCTTTTTTAAGACCAACCATAATTGGACCTATGGAAGCTGAACCATTAAGTTCTTTCAATAATTTATAGGTAATATTTGCTGATTCTAGATTTGGAAAAACCAAAGCATTTACACGTTTTCCAGCCAGTTTCGAAAATGGAAAACGACTTTTATGTAAATCTTGATTCAAAGCAAAATCTATTTGTACTTCACCATCTACTACTAAATCGGGATTTTTTTCGTGTAAAATTCGAACAGCTTCTCTTACCTTTTTAGCATTCGGATGTGAAGATGAACCAAAGTTAGCGTAAGAAGCTAAAGCCATCACTGGATCAAAGCCAAAGGTTGAAGCAACATTTGCTGTCATCTGAGCTATCTCGGCAATTTCTTCTGCATTAGGATCAATATTTATAGAAGTATCTGCTAAAAATAATGGTCCTCTTTGGGTATTCATTATATTTACTGTGGCCACTCTTTTTACACCTGCAGCGCGTCCGATAACTTCAAATACCGGTGTCACTACTTTCGGATATGCTTTTGAATAACCTGATATCATTCCATCGGCATCACCTTCAGCTACCATCATGGCTCCAAAATAATTACGATCTCGCATTTGCGATTTAGCACTATACAAAGTTACGCCTTGTCGCTTTCTAGCCTGCCAATGCTTTTGAGCATATTGATTACGTTTGTCTAAAGAATCACTTAACTGTAAATCAATTATTTGAACATCAGCATTGAATTCTAGATCCTCTTTTAAATCTAGAATAGTTTCACTATTCCCTAAAAGTATAGGAACAGCAATACCTTCTTCATGAACTATTTGTGCAGCTCTAAGAACATCCATCTGATCTGCTTCGGCGAACACAATTTTCTTAGGATTAGATTTTGCTCTGTTGTGCAACATGCGCACTACTTTATTATCGTTACCTGAACGCAACCATAATTCTTCTTTATATTTATCCCAATCTTCAATAGGGTTTTTAGCTACTCCACTTTCAATTGCGGCTTTTGCAACTGCTGGTGGAATATCAATAATAAGTCTTGGGTCAAAAGGTTTTGGAATAATATACTCTTGGCCAAAAGATAATCGAGTCTCGCCATATGCAATATTCACTTGCTCAGGTACAGATTCCTTTGCCAGTTTTGCAATTGCAATAACGGCTGCTTTTTTCATTTCTTCATTTATCGAGGTAGCTCTTACATCTAATGCACCTCTAAAAATGTATGGAAATCCTAAAACATTATTAACCTGATTAGGATTATCTGATCTACCAGTAGCCATGATGACATCGGGTCTAGTTTTTACAGCCAATTCATAACCAATTTCAGGATCCGGATTCGCCATGGCAAATACAATGGGATTCTTTGCCATCGATTTCAACATTTCTGGTGAAACGACATTAGCAATAGATAATCCAATGAAAACATCTGCATCCTTCATCGCCTCACTTAAAGTATCTATCTTTCTATCGGTACTGAATTCTGCTTTTTCAACCGAAAGACTTTGACGATCACTTCGAATAACACCCTTACTATCGAGCATTACTATATTTTTATCACTAGCCCCAAAACTTTTATAGAGTCTAGTACAAGAAACGGCAGCAGCACCTGCTCCACTTACAACAATTTTTACTTCCTCAATTTTCTTTCCTGCAATTTCTAATGCATTAATAAGTGCAGCCGCAGAAATAATTGCCGTACCATGTTGATCATCGTGCATTACCGGAATATCCAATTCTGCTTTTAATCTTCTTTCAATTTCAAAGGCTTCTGGCGCACTAATATCTTCCAAATTAATTCCACCAAAAGTTGGTGCAATCATCTTTACGGTTTCAATAAATTTATCGGGATTTTTAGTATCCACTTCGATGTCAATTCCATCAATATCAGAGAATATCTTAAACAACAATGCCTTTCCTTCCATAACTGGCTTAGAAGCTTCAGGTCCAATATCACCCAAACCTAATACAGCCGTCCCATTTGAAATAATTGCCACCATATTACCCTTTGAAGTATACCGATAAGCAAGTTCTTTGTCTTTATGAATCTCTAAACATGGCTCTGCTACACCAGGTGAATATGCTAAAGCAAGATCTCTTTGTGTTGTATAAGGTTTGGTAGGAACTATTTTTATTTTACCTGGTTGCGGTTTTGCATGATAGACTAATGCTTCTCTCCGCAGCTTTTGATTCGCCATGTTTCTAGAATTTGATTGACAAAGTTAGAACAATACATTCAATAATAAATGCGTCAAAACAATCTTAAATGAATCTTTATAAACACTTTTTAATTATAACTTTCGTAATGGTCTAGCAATTATTATGATTCTGCATCAAGTACCGCTTCATTAATATTTAATCGCATGGCTAAGGCAGAAGCTATTACGAAAAACACCCCGCCGAATAACATAGCATTAATCGCATTTGCACCCAGAAAATTTTTAAAAATAGGACCAAAGGTTAAGGTCTCAATACCCATAGGAATTACAATCATCATATTCAAAATACCCATATAAACACCTCGTCTTTCTTGTGGGATAATTTTGGAAACCATCGTGTACGGTATACCCATTATTGCTGCCCATCCTATACCAAAAAGCACCATAGGAATTAGTGCAAGCATTGGATTTGATATAAAAGGTATGCTCAACATGGTTAGACCAGAACCAAATAGACTTAAAGCATAAACTTTTTTACTCCCAAATTTAATAGACAACGGAACTAAAGCCAAAGCAACAACCACAGTTGCTATATTATAAGCAGTACTCATTTTAGCCGCTTGCGCAAATGCAGCAGACAAATCAAGCATCATAGTTTTCTGAATCATTGGTGTAATAAACTGCCAATACACAAATAATGCATACCATTGAAAAAGATAAACTCCGGCAAGTTTCCACATAAAATTAGGCATCTCTTTTACAGCTTTATAAATTTCTTCCAATGGCATTTTGAGCCTTTCCAAAAAGGGTAAGGATTTATGTGCTATTATTTCGTTAAGTTCTTCTTCAGAAGGTGGAATTTCAGGCGTTTTTAAAACAGACCATAAAATCGTTACAACTGATAAAATTGCCCCTAAAAAGAAAGAATAATACAACCATTTTGGAATACTACCAGCTATTTCTTCAACACCCCCAAACCAATCTTGAAACAAGAAGATAGATGCGTTTGCCAGAACAATACCTGCTCCCACAAATAGACTTTGCATTTGGAAGCCCATACTCAACTGCTTTTTAGGCAATTTATCACCAACAAAAGCCCGATAGGGTTCCATTGCCATATTGTTACCAACATCTAAAATCCAAAGTAAACCTACGGCAAACCATAAAACCGGACTTTGTGGAAAAGCAAACAAACACAAACTACCTAAAATGGCACCGATTAAGAAGAAAGGTTTTCTTCTTCCCCATTTTGGTGACCACGTTTTATCTGAAATTGCCCCTATAATTGGTTGAACTATTAAACCTGTGATGGGGCCGGCAATATTTAATATGGGTAACAACTCTTCTTCTGCACCTAAAAATAGAAATATTGGATTAATAGCACTTTGCTGTAAACCAAAACTAAATTGAATGCCAAGAAAGCCAACATTCATATTAAAAATTTGCCAAAAACTTAATTTGGGTTTTTCAATCGTGTTCATTTCTGGACTGGTTTGGTTAATTATTACATTTCTAACAAGATAGCTTTTTTTTATAGCCACTTTTTCAGATAATTCTAATTGAGCGCATTCCCTTCAAAAAAGATAACTTACGGTACCGTCAATTTGAGTATAGCTAATAGTCATCTTGGCTGTTGCCAATTCGATATTCAAAGTTGCCCATGCATCCATATTTTTCCACTTTAAATGAAGTACATCTTGGCTTGTATTTACAATTTCAAATTCCCCATTAAAAGCAATATGAGAGTTTCTGAAAAGCATTAATTTTTTCATTCTTAAAAACAAATCAGATTTCAAAATAGATTTAATTTCACCTTTTGTAAAATAGTGTCGGTTGATATCACGACCCACATTTGTTTCTGATAGCAGCTGCATATCATTTTTTCCCGCAAATAATCCCACATAATATACTTGAGGAATCCCAGGGACAAAAAACTGTATGGCACGTGCCATTAGATATTGATTATCATCTTGCCCTAAAGCATCATAATATGTGCAGTTAACTTGATATAAATCTAAATTACTGGCCGCAGCACCGGTTGCCCTTTTACTCGTATTTTTACTATTAACATGAATTCTTTCTACAATTTCATTTAAATCTTCATCATTAATTAATCCAGCAACCTCATTTTCTGATGCAACATCAACAATACCAATTCCATCATGTGTATCTAATACGGTAATTACATTTCTTGGCGCTACAGCGACCCATTTTTTAAGGTTATTGGCATTTTTATTAAAAAGACAATCTAAAACCAAAACTGGCAATGCAAAGTCATAGACAAAATCTACACGCTTGGCAATTTGAATTTGTGTTTTATAAAAAGAATGAATTTCTACTAATACTTCTATGCCTCTTTTTCTTGCCTTATGAGTAAGATTTGCGATAAATTCATATGTCTCATCAATCATAAAACAAGATGTGCCTGGCTTTTTAATTGCGTAACCAGCAGCATCTAAACGTATCATTGTAATACCCGCCTTATAAAAAGTATCTAATATACTTTCAAGATATTCCTGACCCATTTGCGATAGTACATCAATATCGATTTGATTTGCTGTAAAAGTTGTCCAAACGGACACTACTGAACCATCATTTAGTTTAAATTCTGTAAAAGGAAGTCCGGGCCGAGGTCTATATATTTTAGCAATTTTAGAAGGATCAACCCCAGTTGAGAAAACTTTGTCTTTTGTTAAAATCAAATCAGCAAATTCTGATTGCTTACCCTTTTCAAGAAAGTCTTTAAATTGTTTTGATTCTGCCGAAATATGATTGACAATTAAATCGGACATTACATCTACATTACTAGTCAATTCTTTTATGTTTTCCCAATCACCAATACGCGGATCTATTTGTGTGTGATCTATGGGATCAAAACCAGCGTCCGCACCATCTATTGGATTAAAAAAAGGCAATATATGCACACCTCCAAACAGACCATTAAACTCATTTTTCACCAACGAATTTAACTCACTAATATTAGCACAACCTATGCGATTTACATAGGTGATTAATTGTATTTTATTTTTCATTAGGCCTTTTTCAATCCTCCATATTAAGAAAAATAATGGGGTTAATTTTCTTATTATTCAAAAAATATAAACTACAACCTTATAGTAATGAAGAATAAATTTCAGTTAATCTAATTAGACCTAAAAAGTATTCATTTTTGAATTTCGAATGCAGAAAAATTAAGCCTATTTTAAGAAACTAATGTTCCGTTTTAGCCCTGAAAATTTTGTTCTTTTTACGGCAGATTTTTGAAATACTTTTTTAAAAACTTCTTCCGTAATTTCTTCCCAATCTTTTTTTGTCATGGATAATAACTCTGGATGGGGATTAAAGAGTGGCTCTTGATGTGGTTTTGAAAAACGATTCCATGGGCATACATCCTGACATACATCACAACCAAAAATCCAATCATCAAATTGCCCCTGTACCGAAGTGGGAATCTCATTTTTTAATTCAATTGTAAAGTAAGAAATACACTTACTACCATCAACGACGTAAGGTTCAACAATGGCTTCAGTAGGGCAAGCATCTATACATGCAGTACAGGTACCACAATGATCTGTGACGGGAGTATCATAAGCCAATTCTAAATCAACAATTAATTCTGCAATAAAATAAAAAGAACCTACTTGTTGCGTTAACAAATTACTGTGCTTGCCAATCCAACCTAGTCCGCTTTTTGCAGCCCAAGCTTTATCTAATACCGGCGCAGAATCTACAAATGCGCGACCCCCAACCTCACCAATTTCATTCGAAATAAATTCTTGGAGTTCCTTTAATTTTGATTTTATTACATGATGATAATCATGCCCATAAGCATATTTGGATATCTTAAACGTGTTTTCAACTTGTTCCTCTTGTGGATAGTAATTAAGAATTAGTGAAATAACAGACTTTGCATCGTCTACAAGTTTAGTAGGATCTAATCGTTTGTCGAAATGGTTTTGCATATAACCCATTTCGCCATTCATATTTTTGTTTAACCAGCTCTCTAAACGCGGTGCTTCTTCTTCTAAGAATTCAGCTTTTGAAATACCACAAGATAAAAAACCAAGACGCTTGGCTTCGGCTTTAATTAATATAGCAGATTTTAATTTAGACTTCACGAGTATAAAAATAAGACAATATCACAGAGCACAAGCAACTAAGATATGTACTTGTAAAATCAATCCTATTTTGTTCACAAAACAATCACTTAATATATTATTTGATACGTATTAATTGAGAGGCCATCATCAAAGGACTCACTTTCAACTAACTTTAATTGATATTGCTTATTTGATGAACCAAACAACCGAATACCATCACCCAAAATAAGTGGATTCAATTTTATTTTTACAATATCAATCTGTTCATTTTCTAACAGCCAACCTGCAAACTTTCCTCCCCCACACATATAAATATCAGTCTTGGACTTTTCCCTTAGGTCTTTAATGATATTGTCATCTAACTTGCAAACTTGTACTTGTTCGCTTTGGTTTTCAAATTGCAACCCAAATGAAAAAATATAATGTTGCATGTGTGGATAAGCGGGCTGTCCTGGAACCAAACCATATTTATAACCAAACTCATAGGTTTTACGACCCATGATTATGGTGTCAAAATCTTTTAAATCTTCAAGATATTTGTTCACGCCATCACCAGCAGCGGTAAAACCACTGATATCTTCATTAGGTCCAGAAATAAAACCATCGATCGAAGTAGCTACGTAGTAGACAATATTTTTCATAACGAGTACATTTTGGTTTGATGATCTATTTCCCCTTCTTCAAAGTAATAAAATTAAACTAGTTATTGCTGATATTACCATTTTATCTAACTATAAATAATTTCCTACTTCATCTAACTTTATATTCTTTTTACTTAAGCCATTCCCAATCCTAACCTTATACATTTTTTTCACTTCTTTGTTATGTGTATAATCTATTATGTATATGTTATTTAACATATACCAACCCGGGTATTCTTTATAAATTGCTTTTTGCACTGACTTCGGAAAAATGACATTTTCGAATCGTTCATATGAATTTAAGAGCTTTCCATTCCTATCGAAATTGGCGACAATTTTCCCTTTCTCCCTCTTAAATGTTATGTAACATTTCTTGCTTTTATATAAGCTAGATTCCAATGGATTAAATTGTGCAACAGTATTCTGCAAACTAATCACCCTCGATGCAATCTCACCTACTTTTACCTTATTTAAATAATTCTCATTTACAGGAGATAAATTGACATTCTCACATTTAATCTCAATATTTTCCCAACTCGAATTTTGTGAATGAATTGAGTTGACAATACCTAAAAATACAATACTTACTATTAATTTTCTCATGACTACATGTTTTAAAGATTACTACAAAACAAAGTTTCTTTAAAAATATAGATGACACTAAACAGCTATGTTGCGGTTAATTCAAAGTTTTTTTTGAAATGATTAAAACAAGATTTAATGTGTTTAAATTATGTTGCAAAAAAAGGTGTCACACCAATAAAACATTGAATAAATTAAAAATTCAATTATAGCCTTCTAAATTCATTTCTTCCAATATTGCTAAAAATCGGGGCTCCGCATGAAGGTCCTTTAAAAACGGATTATATTTAATTTCATATAAATAGCTGCAATGATTATCCAATGCCGTTTCTAAATATTTCAATGCATTTTTGGTATCACCAATACTGCCATAACTTTGAGCATCTGCAATCAGCGTAAAGTCGTTAAAATTTGAAAGTTCACGAAAAGTCTTAATATTATTTTGGAAGAAAAATTCATATACTCCGTTTAAACCTTTTAATTGGTAAAAACTCATTAATTCATCAAAAGAAATATTTTCAGAAGGCACTTTTCTAAAATATGTTTCCAATTCAGCAATCGCCTTATTTTTTGCTCCTAAGGCTTCATATGCTTTAAATTCTATCCAATAAGCGAACATATTATGCTCGTTTATTTCTTTTAGTTTCGCTGTTTCTTCAAAAGTTTTATCAAAATTATCATCGAACAAATAAAATTGAGCACTTTTTAAATTTGCCACATAGGAAAGTGGATCCAATAGTAATCCTTTATTTAGTATTTTTCTCGCGTAATTAAAATCTCCCTTTACACTATATAAAAATTGAGAATAATAAATATACGCATTAGAGTTATTTGGATTGAGTTTAATAGCCCTTTCAAATTCTTTTTCAGCTTTATTCCAATCCCATTTATACTGACATTCCAAAACCCCTAAAACAACATGAGCTTCTGATATAGAACTATCTAACTCAATGGCCTTAAGTGCCAAATTTGTAACATATTCCAGTGTATTATTTAAAAATAGATTCTCATCTGAAAATAGATAGGTGTTGGCAAGGGCAGCATAGGCTAAGGCAAAATTAGGATCTTTCTCTATGGCCTGTTTAAAATAACTTGTACTCAAATGACTTGTTGCATGCGAATGGTTTTTAACATTAAAAAAATGTTTCCCTTTTTGGTATAAATTATAAGCCTCAATATTATGTGTTGGTTTTTTATCTATCTGTTTAATTTGAGTTGGAGAAAGAACGATTTCTAATTCTCTAGCAATCTGCTTTGAAATATCTGACTGAATACTAAAAATATCAACCATTTCACGATCATATATGTCCGACCATATTTGTTGATCCTTACTTGCATCTATCAACTTTACTATTACTCTTACTTTATCATCATATTCTTGCACACTGGCTTCAAGCAAATGCGAAACATTGAGTTCTGCAGCTATTTCAGGACTAGTTTTGGTAGTTTCAATATATTTTGCCGCGCTTGTTTCTGAAATTATTTTAAGCCCTGATAATTCATTTAAATGATTTTGAATGGACTGTGCGACTCCAGTAGCAAAGTACTCGCTTTCTTTATCAGCACTTAAATTTTTAAACGGAAGAATGGCTATCGAACTTGATCTAGTATTTTTAATTGCGGAAACGGAATTACTTTCAGTTTTCGATTCGCTTTTTACAGCATTAAAACCAATAAATAATAACCCTATAAAAGCGATTACAAATAGTCCAACCTTTCTCGTAGGAAACTCATATATTCTCCCATTACTTTTCTTTACTTCTAAAGTACTATCAATTGAGATTAAAGGGTTTTCATTTTTGTGCTTTACCTCACCGGGTGGATATCCATAGTAATCCTTAAAGCAAGTATTAAAATAAGTTGAACTACTAAAACCGACTCGGTAAGCGATTTCAGAAACGTTTGCCACATTATCTTTCAACATATCCATCGCTCTATTTAGTCTAAATTCACGAATATATTGACTAGTAGATTTTCCTTTAATGGCATTCAATTTTCTATGCAGTTGTGAACGACTAACTCCAAACTTAACAGCTAATTCGTTAACTCCGAAATTTTCATTCTCCAGATTATTCTTAATAATGTCATCTAATTTATTCATAAATGACTCTTCCATTGATAACTCCTTGCCCATTTAGAATTGTTTTATTAAAATATTGAGTTTACATTTATCTCATCCACCAGCCATGAAATTGGTAATTGTACTAAGAAATAAATCACCTAATTCTGTTCCAAATTGGGGTATAGAATGACCGAACTTTGGAATGATCCATAAATTAGAATTAGGAATTGACTCATGTAAAACCATTGGAATCTCCATAGGGCAGATTATATCTTGATCACCATTAATTATCAAAGTAGAACAACTTATTGTGGATAAATAAGGTGGCGTAAAATTCATATCATTATAGTTACTTGCACCATCAGTATAGACTTTCAAGAGCCGCCTAATTTGTTTTTCACCACCAGGTTGAAAATTTCTCATATATTCCATCCAATCCTTATTATTTACCGTCACATATTCATAGGTAAGTTTTTGCATATATTCCCTTGTTTCTTCTGTAAAGTATGGTGCGGCTCCTATTAAAACTAGTGATTGAATTCGATTGGTCTGCATGGTAGCCATATTAATTAAGGTCATACCCCCTGAACTAAAACCCATAGCGCTGAATTTTTCAATTTCTAATTCTTCGAGTAAACCATAAATATCTAAGGCATGTTCTCTGTGGGAAATTATGTCTGTTGGATTCGTAGATTTACCATGACCCCTTAAATCAACAGTTATAACTTTATTAGATTTTGATAAATCATCAAGCCAGGGTTTCCACATATCGATTGTCATCGTATTTCCATGCAGTAATACTAATGGCTCTCCTTCTCCCTGAATTTCATAATACAATTTCACGCCATTTACCTCTGCATAATTACCTTCTTGAGCTAGTAGCTCCTGAAATAAAAAAATTGATATTACTAGAATGACTAATCTTTTCATAACACTTGATTTATAATTACTTACTTCTTACTAAAGGTTTTATACTTCAATTAATTACATGCGATTACGCTACTTTTGAGAGCCAATTTCTCGCCTTCCTTTTTCTTTAACTTTTTATTTTTCAACATGTGTCGTTTTAAAGCTTGTATTTCAGTAATCTTAAATTATTTTCTATCTAGAAAGTCCAATACCATTGAATTAAATTCTATTGGATTTTCACCCTGTAACCCATGTGATGCTTTTGGTAAAATCTTAATTTCATTAATAGGCAATAGCGCATCTAAAGTGTCTATTATTTTACCAAATAATCTTGGTGAATTTTCACCACTCACCAATAAAGTGGGAATTCTTAATTGTTTGACCTCAGTGGTTGAAATAGGCGTCATACTATTCCTTGTAATGAAACCACCTTCAGATTCCGTGGTATTTTGCAACCATCGTTTTCTAAATTTTTCTGGAACGGCACCATAGAAATCTGCACTACCCATTACCCCGGCCACAAAACTGGCTACGGCTGAATCCTTTTGTTGTTGAGCAAAGTATTTTGCGGCAGGTCGAACAACTGTATTATTAAAATCCGAAATCAACGAATCGCCTTCTTTTGAACCCATAATCAATGGTTGCGCTGCAGGTTCGCCAAGCACCATGCTTTTAACTAGTTCTGGATTATCAATCGCTGTTATCAAAACAGTATACCCACCCCAAGAATGACCAACAAGATGCGCCGGATCTAAATCTAACGTTTTTAAAAGTTGAGCAAGATCTTTTGCATGCTGCCCAGCAGAATAGTCAAGAGTATCTGACAATGGTTGGGCGTTTGGCCATGCGTAACGCCTACTATATGCAATAACTCGATACTTGCTTGCGAACGTATCAACTTGGTCTTGCCAAGCTCTATAATCCCCAATACTGCCGTGTACAAAAACCACTGGCTCTCCTTTTCCAATATCTAGATAATTAAATTTGTAATCATTTATTACTACAGACTTTAATTCTGTACCAGTTCCAACAGGTTCTTCATTCTTCTTTTGATTATGCTTCTCTTTACACGAATTAAGACAAATAAAGAATGCCACAAAACCCATTAGCAACGATTTTTTCAATCCTCCGAATTTACATTTCTGTATCATCATAACTTATCATGTTTACTTAATTGTGATTGGAATTATTATATTCACTCAGAATTAGAGTAACTTCACTTTTACTCTTTTTTAAATGTGAGATAGGTATCAAAAAAAGGAAGCATATCATTTAACACCCGCCCATCTTCAGTCCAAATTTTATTTCCGTGTGTACCAATATACTCCTCGGCTAAATGTTCAATACCTAAATTTTCCAATTTTTGACTAAAGGTTTTGCAGCCCATTATAACAAAATCGAATTCATCGTTTCGACCCCAATCTATTTTTATGGCCTTTAACTTTTTAAGGTTCTCTATGTATTCGTCGGCCATTACATGCAACATATGCTTGTTCCACAAATCCTTGGTATCATAATCAATGATTAGACTATCTGCTTCATATGAATAAGGTAGATTAGCAAAAAAAGGCGGTTTGTTAGGATTTGGAGAAAAAGCACGTCCTACCGCGACAAAGAAGTTGGGCACAAATTCATTGTAAGCATCAACTAATTCTTCTCTTGTAGAGATTTCTTGGATGCGCTTGAAAGCTTGCCCTTTAGCACCCATTTCTTTTACTAAATCAAAAGCTCCTGACATAGAATACACTAAACTAAAAACCTCTGGATGTAACATTCCAATTTTAATTGCTCCATACCCGCCCATTGAATAACCAACAATACCTCTACTTTTAGCATCCTTTATAGTTCTATAATTTTCATCGATAAAAGTCACCACATCTTTTGCAGTAAAATCTGACCAATTTCCAGTGAGTGATGAATTGGTATACAAACTACCTCTAAATAGGGTGTATTGATTAGACATCACGACTATGACAGGTTTAATCTTACCCGTAGCTATCGCTTTATCCATTAGCTTATCAAAATGGTGATATGCTATAGCACGTTCGCCGGTTCCAGTAAAACCATTCAAATAATAAAGTACAGGATAATTTTTGTTTCTATTCTCATAGCCTGGAGGAAGATAAATAGTTAATTTACGGGTAGGGTCTTCTCCTCCAGGATTTTCCAATGCCGCAGAATATAATTGACTAAACACTACCTTTCCTTTTGATTCTTGACTTAATCCAAAATTGAAAGTTGCAATGAATAATACTCCTAAAAATAACTTTTTCATTTTATAGAATTTATGTGTTGTTATATTACGGGGAGCTAATTTTTTAAGTAACAATATTCACATCCTATCACGCTCTTCTTGAGAGCCAGTTTTTCTATTCCTTTTTTCCTTAATTTTTTGGTTACCAAAAGGAAAGGAGTAGGTTAACTGAAATACGCGTTCTGAAAAATCGTTGTCGCCGTAGGTTTTAATACTAAGTTCTGGTTGATGGTACTCCCATTCATCTTTACCACTTGTTGCGGTTGCATCTTGAACACTAAAAGTTAGAGTGCTTTCGTTGTTGAATCGTTTACTGATTCCAAAATTCATATAATGGTATTGAAACTGAATTTGGTCACCTGAAATAAACGGACTCATATATCTGCCATCGATATTGGCCGTCCATGAGTTGCCCAATTCAAAAACATTATTGAGTTGAGCAGTAACAGTAAACAGGCCTTTTTCAAACGGCAACGGGCGGTTAGAGGTATCTTTTACCTTTTTATAAGCGCCATCAAGATTCCAGTTCATTTTCCAAAAATTACTCAACTTAATGGGAAAACTAGTTGTTAGCAAGTAACCGTTCATACG
The DNA here is from genome assembly GCF_039941195.1 of Aurantibacter sp. Lineage (GTDB taxonomy): Bacteria > Bacteroidota > Bacteroidia > Flavobacteriales > Flavobacteriaceae > Aurantibacter_A. The sequence continues at coordinate 38,754 of NZ_JBDVFA010000013.1, forward strand.
ATCAAAATTGATTGGCGTACTGGTTTGCAACCCCATTTCCTTATCCACGGTATTGTAAAAGGAAATTGCCCCTTTGGTTCTGTTGATTTCAATAGCGACCAAAAACGAGCCTTGATTATAAGCTAGCCGTACAGCATCTGCAAAGGCAGGTCTGAGTCTAGTATTTGATGACACATACAAGCTTGGATCAATTAACAGGTAGAAGGCGGCCAAATGAAAAAAGGCAGGTCGTTCAATACGGCGATTATATGAAAGGGTCATTGTCTGTATAGAATCGATGGAGTAGGTGGTTCTGGCAACCGGAAAAAGATTGGTATAGTCGGTTGAAAAGTCATTACCATTTACAACGTCATCAAGTTCGTACTTATAATTTTCAAGGCGTGCGCCAACACTGCTTTCCCATAGATCATTCCATTTTTTTTGATATGATCCGTAAACAGCTAAAATGGTTTCGCTAATCTGATCATCTCTACGAAAAGTTTCATCTTCTGACCAAGCACCATCAATTCTATTGCGATTCTGCAACGCACTGCGCGAATTGTTGAAAGTACCTTTAAGACCTGTTTCAAGTTTGGAATCGTTTTCCATTTCCCATTCAAAATCCCCCTTTAATGTATAAATTTCAAATTTTGAATTACGATCAGCCTCTAGCATATCTAATTCTTCGGGTGGGTTAACAAAAGAAAGACCTGAAAAATTTTGAACGTCAAGCGCCACTCTATCCACATCTATATTTATAGATTTAGTATCGCTCAGATGTGAATAATAGTTAAGATTAACAAACGTATTGCGATTCGGATTGTCGATGTCAAGCAAATATTGTGAATTCGTATTTTGAATATTGTTGATTGTTCCTTCAGAGACACTGGTATAATCATAGCCAGACATATTGCTTTTCGTGTACCCAAACAGGGCGCCGATAGTGCTTTTTGTATTTATTTCAACGTCTGCACCCAATGTTAACCCTAATGAGTGGTCTCGTGGGTTGGTAAACACTAGTTGATTGCCATAAAAGTATTGATCCCCTTGATATTCGTACTCCCTAAAATGATTGACTTCCCACATTGGAGATTTACTGCTAAACCCGGTAGCATTGGCATAGAGATTCAATTTACCTTTACGATAGTTCAAATCAAGACTACCATTGAACTTTTCCTTTTGCCCAATTCCTGCCATTAGACTCATATTACCATTTAGACCGTTCATGGTATTTTCTTTTAAAACAATATGAATGATACCCGCTGAATTATTAGAATCATATTTTGCAGAAGGCTGATGGATCAGTTCAATCCGTTCTATATTTTCAGCTCGCATACCTTTAAGTTGTTGCATAAGTGCTGCCTGAGGTATTCGCGAAATTCGATTATTTATCATTATCAATACTTCACCCTTATTATTAAGTGAAATACTATTCGAATTTTCTTTTACAATTACGCCCGGTGCTTTTTGTAAAACTTGTAAGCCATTATTGCCACTGAAAGTAGTTAGCGCTCCAACATTTAATATTAACCGATCACTTTTTTGTTGGTAAAGCGCTTTTCGCCCCATAACCTGAACGCCATCTAACTCTTCATTTTGAATAGACAACTCAATTTTCCCTATTGATATAGAAACAGTACCCATTGATAACTCTTTGATGAAATCTCGAAAACCTAGAAGGGATATTTTTAAAAGATAATTTCCATGGTCTACATCATCCATTAAAAAGTTTCCACCTTCATTTGTGATAACACCTTTTACAATTGTAGAATCATTAGGCCTAAGTAAAAGAACGTTAGCAAATATCAAAGCTTCACCATTAGTATCAAAAACACTTCCGGTAATACTATTTTCTTGACCAAAAGAAAAACCACAGCTAAAAACTGCAATAACAAACAAATAGTTTCTAAAATATGAACTCACAACTTTCTATTTTTTTTCTATGGAATTCAAACACAATTAATCTTTGCTTAAAAAGCAGATATAAATAAAATTAGGCTACTACTCTTTTTGAATAAATACTCTAATTTCATTAGCCATTTTACATAGACAACACCTCTTTCACTTATGATTTTCGATTGCAACCAACAGCAATGCATACAATTCATTTTCAATAATTTAAGCAACAATACACATGAACAACATAAAAAATGTACTCAACATTAGAACTAATGTATCACTGGCACTAATCCTATTATGAATTCAAAAAAACCAAACAAAAACCTCTTTTAAAAAAACTCCGATGGCCATTAAAAGCACCAACCAACCAAACCCTCTTTTTAGTTTGGTTCCTTTAACAAATGAAGACAGATATATTCCAAGAAATATCCCGAAAATAGCTATCATAGTAAACAACAATAGGAATGTCCAATTAATTTTCAGATACCCAACATCCCCTGTAAAACCGATTAATGATTTTAAAGCTATAATAAAAAGTGAAGTTGCTACCGCATTTTTCATCGGCAATTTCACAAACAACACTAAAACAGGAATAATTATAAATCCTCCTCCTATACCAACAAGTCCTGTAAGTATTCCTATTAATGTTGCTCCGAAAATCAATACAATAAAATTGCATGATAACTGATTATTACTTCTTTTTAAACTTTGCTTTTCGCTTAACATTGACAGTGCTGCCGCCAACATTAATGCAGAAAAAAGCAGCATTATTCCCATATTTTTAGTGAAAACAAAATTGCCAATATTAAAGAGCTCATCAGGAATAATGGGCAACAAAAATTTTCGAGCCACATAAACTCCAAATAAAGCTGGCACTGCAAAAATAAAGGCAACTTTAAAATCGATTAGCCCCTTGTTAAAGTTCTTAAATGCCCCAACCGATGCGGAAGCCCCCACTACAAACAACGAATATGCTGTTGTTGTAATGGGACTAATTTGGAATAAGTAAGTAAATATTGGAACAGCCATTATTGAACCACCACTCCCCATTAACCCCAATACTAGACCAATCATTAGGGCCCCTACATATCCCAAAATATGAATAGCTTCCATATTGTTTAGAAATTACATTTATAATAAAGGCTCTTATTTACCTTCCTTTATATACCCCCAACCCAATTGTTGCTTTGCTATAATCTCATAAATACCATCGGGTACGGTGGTAACCCCAGGAATTAAATCATCCTTTCCCTTTTTGTTTCTTTTCAAGGTATTTTCACAAACAACGATCGAAACATTATCATTATTTATAATCTTACGAAGTGTTTCGCCTGCTGCAGAAGAATTATTATCTACCATACTATAGGCACTACTATAAATGACCATTTCAAATTCTGATTCAGGATAACTTTCAGACATTAATCGTAAATGTCGAGCTGCCGATTTATGTACATCGGTATTGCCACTGGTCACATCAAAAACAACCTTTATTGGTTTCTCTTGTGCATAACTAATGTTTGTAATTAAAAGAGTTAACCCTACTACTATTAGATTTTTCATCGCTATAATTTTTAGTTATTAATTACCTGCAAAAATGTAACCGCAGCCATTTTCTTGTGCTCTTCCTAATGCCCATACACCGGAAGGAACAACATGAATACCTGGTTGCACTGCATCTATCCACTCTTGATATACCGCTTTAGGGTCTAATCCCATTTTTTGAGCGACTGCCCCGCTATAGACTGAAATTGCCAAGTTGCATACGCAAAACATAGCACCCCTATCTTGCATATCTTTTATTCCTTGAATAACTGGCATGGGAAAATCTCCTTCTTGCGGCTCGTAATACAGGTTACGCAAAGAAGGTGCTTTTGTACTGTTATCTGTTACGCCAAAAACTTCACCAAGGTTATACTTTTTCCAAACTTCAGTTTTTAATGCAAAAGGAATTGCATTGTGTCTTAAAACAGTCATGGCAGTAATATCATCATCGGCCGATCCTGTTTCATTATTACTTAAATAGAAAGCCCAGTTCCAAATAATTGGAAAACCGTCATGAGGCGTAGAACCATCATACACTATTCTATGTTTACCTTTTATATTTTTAAACCAATCGTCTGCTGCTGCCATTTTTTCATCATCAAATGATGTAGTGCTAGCTAATACAGGATTTGTAATTACCGAAAGGGTGCTTGCAGTAGCTCCCATTAAAACTGCTCCCATAAAATTTCTTCTAGAATTTTTACTCCTTGTTTTCATAATAGTCTATTTAGATTTAACAATATTGTGCTCATTTTTATAGTATTCCATGATGGGTAAGAAAGGCCCCAATTGATGTTGTTTAATTGAAAATGTGTCAATAAACGGAGGATATGGCGTTGAAACTGGCTTTTTCTTTAAATCAGGAAAATCTCTTTCTTTATTAGCCTTTTCTGGTCTAAGTTGATGGTTGATATAGCCTGCAACATCATAGGCTTCTTCATCTGATAAAACTGGATTTTTATACGTTGTACCAAAAGGCATATTTGCTTTTATAAATTGTGCCGCGGTAATTACCCGTGTCATTCCTGCTCCATTGTTATATGAATCTTTACCCCATAATGGTGGATATTCATAAGAGCTATTATCTTCATGCCATTTACCTTGTCCATTTTTCTGATGACAAATAGCACAATTCACTGTAAATACAGCTTTGCCTTTCTCTAAATCCACGGCTCGGTTCGGCACATTAATTTTAACAAAGCCCTGCCCCTTAATTTTCCCATCTTTTGATGCGAAGCGACTTAACCAATTTAAATATGCGATTAGGGCATTCATTTCTTTCCCATTTTTTGGTATTGTATCACCGTTCATACTGCGCTCCATACAGCCATTTATTCGTTCTTTAATAGTTCCCATTTTATTTTCCCTGCCTCTATATTGGGGGAATCTCTGGATAATGCCAATTAATGGAGCCGCAAAGGGTTTTGTCCCTGAACCTAAATGACAATTGGTACACGACAGATTATTACCAGCATAACGATGCTCATCATTTTTTGATTTTGGTCCAATAAGTTTTGATGAATTTTGAAAAATTTCATAACCATATTTTATTATCTCATTCTCTTTAGAATTTTTCAATTGTGAAACATCATAATTCCTGGTATAAATAAGGTCCAGTGGCTGATCTTCTACAATTTGTTTTGAATTGGCATGTAAGCAATTCCATAGTAAAAAAGCCGATATCACTAATATTCCTGTAAGGAGCACTATAAGCTTACTTGCTAATACTTTACCAGCTTTATGAATCTTATTTTTCTCTACAGCGCTCATAATTCCAATTTCAATTCTTAGAAAAAACAACCATTTATTGTCCTTTCAATAACAGAGATAATAACCTAACAGTTTCTTGAATTAAAGATGTTAAAAATGCGAACACACCACATAACAACCACGTTGTAAGCCTGTTAAACTTTAGCACAATCAATTAAATTATGGTGCATAAGGTTTAAATTATGTTGAAGTGAAACTATTCACTATTGTTAGCGTACAACAAAAATTCACTACAATTTAAAGGAGTAAAAAGCGAAAAGCTGTTACTATTTCAGCAACTACTTTAACTATATTGGAAAGTTGAATAATATATAGGACTATTTGTGCATATAGATGACACATACATCTTTAATGTTCTGATTTACAATTATTTACCAATTGCACTTGGAGTAAATCCGAATTCCTCTTTAAATGCACGACTAAACCAAGATGGATCATTAAACCCGACACTATATGCAACTTGCGATACCGATTTATCACCTATATGAAGTATTTCTTTTGCTTTTTGCAAGCGAACAGATCGTATAAAAACTGCAGTAGATTTATCCGAAACAGATTTCAATTTTCTATATGTCTGAGATTCGCTTAAATTTAATTTAAATGCCAATTGCTTTGGTCCAAAATTAGAATTCTCTATTTGTTCATGAATAATTTCTATTGCCTCTTTAATAAATATAGCACTAGGATTATCGGGCTTAACTTCTAGAATTGCTGACAGATTATTTCCTTCAAATTTTTCAATTATTTTCTTCCGAAGTAATACAAGTTGGTCTAATCTTGTAAATAATTCGGCTTTTTCAAAAGGCTTTGCTAAATAGGCATCAGCACCAAAAGCAAGACCCGCCAACCGGTCTTTCTGAGTTACTTTAGCGGTCAACATAATTATAGGAATATGGTCGGTTCTCTTATCGGTCTTCAAGGTTTTTAACACAGCATAACCATCCATAACGGGCATCATAACATCACAAATAATAACATCGGGCATTATAGATAATGCTTTTTCTACACCAACACTTCCATTTTCAGCATGATGTATTTGATATTTATCTTTTAATGAAATTTTTAAAAAATAAGCTACATCAGCATTGTCTTCTATAATTAATGCGATTGGTAAATCACTATTAACAAAAATTGGTGTTTCAACACTCTCATTTAATTCACTATTTATGTTAGCTGGAATTCCCAATTGTGTATGAGTAGAATCAACTTGTGTAGCAGCTGTAGTTATAGGTAAATTAATCACAAACTCTGTACCTTGACCTAGAACACTTTTAGGAATAACACTCCCCCCCATTAATTCAACGAAATTCTTAACCAATGAAAGTCCAATACCAGTACCTTCACCAGTTCTTGATATTGTCGCATCTGCTTGATAAAATCTATTAAACACATGTGGTATGGCATCCTTAGCAATACCAATACCATTGTCTTTTACCTTTATGATAAGTCTTTCTTTTCCCTCCGTTGAAATTTTGTTAAGATGCACTATAATTTTATCGCCTTTACCTAAAAACTTGATTGCATTTGAAAGTAAATTTGAAATAACACCTTGTATCTTTTGTTCATCAATATCCATTACCAAACTATCTAATTCTGAATACAACACTAAATTGACATCCAATTCTTTGGCGTACGATTGAAAACTTTCACATATATATTTAATAAGCGGCACCACATCTGTTCTCACCAATTGCAATTCCATATTCCCACTTTCCAATTTCGCAAGATCTAACATTTCATTTACCAATTGAAGTAGATTTCCGCCATTACGTTCAATCATTTCAAGTGGCTTTTCAATCGATTTTAAATCTTCGACTTTCAATTTATCTTTAATCGTTCCAGCCATTCCAAGAATTACAGTTAATGGCGTTCTAAATTCATGGGTAATATTGGTATACAGACTATTTTTTAATTGATTTATTTCTTTGAGTCTTTTGCTTTCTGCAAAGGCTAATTTTCTAGATACTTGAAAACGATAAAAGAAAAATGCTAAGGCTAGACCTAAAATTAAATATGAAGTATAAGCCCACCAAGTAGCCCACCAAGGTGGAAGAATCGTCAAATTCATTTTCAATGGTTCTTGATTCCATTCTAAACCTCTTGAAAATCCATTAATAACTAAAGTATGTTTTCCTGAAGGAAGATTTAAAAACTGAACCTCAGGATCCTTAATTTTATTCCACTCTTGATTCCCAGGCAACAGTTTATATCCATATTCCACCTGTTTGCTTAAACGAAAATCAATAGATGAAAATTGAAGATAAAAAGGAAATTGATTTTGACTAAACTCCAATTCGTTCGTATTAAGTATGTTTTTCTTAAGGATTGAATTGTTGGACTCTGGGCTTAAAACTTTGTCTTTAACCTTAAGTTCTGTAAAATAAAGTGGCTTACCTACATCTATTCCTTCAAAATCTTTTGGATTAAAATAAGTTACTCCTCCAATACCTCCTAAGTATAGCGTACCATCTTTATCTCTGAATTTAGCATGAATATCAAACTCTTTACTTTGAATACCATCAGCTACATTGTATTGTTGAAATTCATTCTCATTAGGATTAAACATTACGAGACCATCATTAGTTCCTATCCATAGATTACCATTTAAATCATCTTGTATGGTATACACTATGGCATCTGTAAATTGCGGTTGTTCGGTCCAAGATTGAAACTTATTATTTTGCAGTAATAAATTAAAACCATAACGCGTACCCGCCCAGACTCTTTCTTCACTATCAATTAAAATATCATACACCGAATTATGCGATAAGGATGTACTGTCTTTTACATCGTGAGAATAATTGGTAAAAATTGGGGTTTTATAGTATTCGTCCTTAAATTCTAAAAGTGATAATCCTCCTTGTGTTCCAATCCATATTCTATTAGCGTCATCAACCCTTATACAATGAACAAAATCATCTGGGAGGGAATTTTGATTTTTCTTATCATTTTGATATCTCACAATTCTATACTCATCCTTGCTTACAAATTCTAAACGGAAAATACCCTGCCCATAGGTAACACCCCAAACGTTGTTCTTTTCATCCAGCACCAAGTCTTTCATAAAATTCCCACTTATTGAATTGTTGTTTTCTGGATTAAAAAAGAATGAAACAAACTCGGGATTCTCAGGGTCAAAAGTTTTGAGATTAATTAAATTTAAACCTCGAGTTGTTGCCAACCATAACCTGTCATTAGTACTATCATGGGCTATTGCTCTAATTACGGACCCAGATATACTATTGGTTTCATTTTGATTATCCTTAAAATAATACGATTTACCATTTCTAATTAAATTAAGACCCCCATCTGAGGTACCCACCCATAAGTCGTTCTTATTTTTTAATATTGAAAAAATAACATTATCGTTAAGTACATGTGAGCCGCGTAAGTTTTTAGATAAATTTTGAAAATATGGCTTCGAAAAATCTAATAGGTTTAGAAAATTAGCTGTTCCCACAAATATTTTGTTGTCCGAAATTCGTAACAATGATTGCACGGTATTATTACTAATACCATTATCACCCTCGTTCAAAATTCTAGAAATTACTTTTTCTTCTTTCCAATCAAAAAGATAAAGCCCACTACCAGTACCTACCCATACACTATGTTCATCTTGTTTTAAAAAGGAAACTACATGTCGTGTCGGAGAACTTTCTATTGCTCCCAAATTAAAAGATTTTACTTCTTTTTTTTCTAGATTGTATATAAAAAGACCATAGTCACTCCCAATTAAAAGCGATTTCTCTGTATGATAGAACGCCTGTAAATGACCTACCGCTTTTACAAATGGCGTTTCTTGTTCATGAATTTCCTCTCCAAGATCAAATTGATATATTTCACCTTTGGGAGTCCCAACCCACAAATTTTGTTTGCTATCCAATGAAAGAGCACTAATCGGCTTATTCTCAAAATAATTGTCTTGAAAAAAGGAATCATCATTTGCTCTAGTCAATTTATGTAATCCACTAATGCGTGATGCAGCCCAAATAGCTCCGCTGGAATCATTTACTAAAGCCGAAATAACTTCTGAATTGCTATCTGAATTTTCGAGCCTTATCCTTTCAAAATTATCTAAATTCGGGTTATAGTAACTAAGCCCATTACCAATAGTACCAACCCAAATATTGCCGGCAGTATCCTGCACCAATTTATTGGTAAGATTACCTGAAATGGTGGTGGTATCAGATTCTTTATATCTGTAGTGTCTAAATTCTTGGCCATCGAAGCGATTTACTCCATTTTGAGTGGCGATCCAAACAAACCCAAGACTATCTTGTAACATATCATTTATTGACACTTGAGATAATCCATCATCTAGCGAATAATATTTTATGCGTAGATTTTCTTGAGCGAAAAGAATTTGACTTGGAAGTATAATTGCAACAAAAAGCAGGATAACCTTTACAACATCTTTTGTATAAAGAAGAGTACAAAACTCATATTTAGATATTGAACCCATAAATGCTTTCGTTTTTTAACATGAATCGAAAAGCACATTTGTGCTAGCATATAGGGGAATCAGCATAAATACGGCATAAATCGCATGTATGGGTTTAATGTAATAAAAGTTAATTAATTTACACAACAGCTGTGTAAATTATTTTATTTCAACAGATGATAAAGCAGTTAGTTAGAAGTTTGCTTAAAAAAGACCTGGTTGCGTACCTCCTTTAACTCTACCCAAATGTTTGTAAGCTAACTCGGTAACTTCTCTTCCACGTGGCGTACGCATAATAAAACCTTGCTGAATTAAAAATGGTTCGTAAACCTCCTCTATCGTTTCTGCACTTTCAGAGACCGCAGTTGCCAATGTAGTAATACCAACTGGACCGCCTTTAAACTTATCGATAATAGTAATTAATATCTTATTATCCATTTCGTCTAATCCATGTGCGTCTACATTTAAAGCTTTTAGGCTATATTTTGAGATTTCCATATCAATATCACCATTGCCCTTTATTTGGGCAAAATCTCTTACGCGCCTTAAAAGTGCATTACATATTCTTGGAGTTCCTCTACTGCGACCTGCAATTTCTATGGAGGCTTCATTAGTAATTGGAACATTTAAAATATCGGAACTTCGTTGTACTATGGTTGAAAGTAATTCGGTATCGTAATATTGCAACCTACTTTGTATTCCGAAACGCGCACGCATTGGAGCAGTTAAAAGTCCCGATCTTGTGGTGGCTCCAATTAAAGTGAACGGATTTAAATTTATTTGTACAGAACGTGCATTAGGCCCTGTCTCAATCATTATATCAATTTTATAATCCTCCATAGCTGAATACAAATACTCCTCTACTATGGGGCTTAAACGATGAATCTCGTCAATAAAAAGAACATCTCTATCATCTAAATTCGTCAAGAGCCCAGCCAAATCACCAGGTTTATCCAATACAGGACCCGAAGTTACTTTTATGCCTACCCCGAGTTCATTGGCTAAAATATGAGCTAAAGTGGTTTTTCCCAAACCTGGAGGACCATGAAATAAGGTATGATCCAAAGCTTCATTACGTTGGTTTGCCGCGGCTACAAATACCTTAAGATTTTCAAGTACTTGAGCCTGTCCTGTAAAGTCATCAAAAGAAACCGGACGTAATGCTCTTTCAACATCAAGTTCTGCTTGTGAAAAATTATCGCTCGAAGGATCTAAATTCTCATTCATATTCTCAAAGATAATTAAACGACCTTAAACTACTTTCAATCCCATTATCACTTCGGTAAATTTTCATTAGAAATTCGTAATTTCAGCTTATGCAAAATACAAAATATACCTCTGGAGTTCTTCAATACATCCCTTTCTTCTATGTAATATGGTCTGACAACTTAGTAACAACCTCTGAATTAAATGTAGTTGAAAAAGCTATTTCAGATGATGACAGCCTTTTGAAAGAAGATAAAAAACAGCTGTTATCATGGTTAAACCCTAACAAACCGCCTATTGATGATGAATTGAAGAATTGGAATCATATTGTTTCTAATTCTAATGTAAAACTTATTGAAAATGAAACATATCCATTAACTACATTCAGCCAAAAGGTAGTTTGCGAATATCATCAGAGTTGTCCATTTAATGATAGTTTAAAAGACATAGAAATTAATTTAGGGATTCAACCTAATCATTATAATCACCTTTTTGATGTGGAAGTTATTCATGAAAGCACTTCGGATTTTTACGATGCTAATGAAATTGACATTTTATTAAAAGGAAAACATGCAAAGGTGGTCGATGAATTTAGAGCAGTGTTAAAAGATGATATTTTTAATTGGGAAGTATATCGTAACAAAGAAGAGTTTCGAGAAGTAGTTTTAAACCAGGTTAAATTTTTAGCTTCTAAAGGCTATGGTGCTATGGCCTACCCAAAGGAATATGGCGGCAGTGGTGATATGGAAGGCTACGCATATATGTTTGAAAATATGATGTATGTAGACGGAAGTCTTACAATTAAATTTGGGGTACAAGTCGGACTATTTGGAGGGAGTATTCAGAAATTAGGAACAAAAAAACATCATGATTTATACTTATCGGATGCTGGCACAGCAGCATTATTAGGCTGTTTTGCAATGACAGAAACAGGACATGGATCTAATGTTCGTGGTATAAAGACTACAGCAACTTACGATAAGGCTACCGACAGTATCATCATACATACTCCAGGAAAAAATGATAATAAAGAATATATCGGCAATGCTTTACATTCAAAAATGGCTTCAGTATTTGCGCAACTAATTGTAGATGGTAAAAATGAAGGTGTACATGCTATTTTAGTTCCGTTACGAGATGAAAACCATAATGTGCTGCCGGGAATAACTATTGAAGATAATGGATACAAATTAGGTTTAAACGGAGTTGATAATGGCAAAATTTGGTTTAACCAAGTAGTTGTACCTCGTGAAAATCTACTAAATAAGTATGGTGATATTAAATCTGATGGTAGTTATTTTTCAGAAATTAAAAATCCAAACAAGCGATTTTTTACTATGCTTGGGACCTTGGTAGGTGGAAGAATCTGTGTCGCAAGAGCAGGATTAGGCGGAGCAAAAATGGCTTTAGCTATTGCGGTAAAACATGCACTTAAAAGAAGACAATTTAATGACAGTATTAAAATTCAAGAAGATTTATTGATGGATTATCCATCACATCAATTACGATTAACACCACTAGTTGCAAGCGCTTATGTTTATCATTTTAGTTTAGATAAAATGATGGCCATTTATTGTGATGATACACAGCCAGATAAACGCAAAGTTGAAACGCAAGTTGCAGGACTAAAATCTATTATTACGTGGTACGCCAATGATGCTATACAAGAATGTAGAGAAGCATGTGGCGGGAAAGGCTATTTAATTGAAAATAGAATAGCCGACTTGAAAGGTGATGTAGATATTTTTACCACATTTGAAGGGGATAATACTGTTTTATTACAATTGGCAGCTAAAGGCGTATTATCCGATTTTAAATCAGAATTTAATAGCGCTGGTTTTACATCAGTATTGAAAATATTAGGAATACAGATTGGAGATAAATTAACAACAATAAATCCTGTTTATACTAATAAAGTAGATAAAGATCATTTGTATAATCTTAAATTTCACAAGCATGCATTTAATTTCAGAACAAAAAGATTGACCTATACCTTAGCCATGAGGATTAGAGGGTACATAAAAAAAGGTGTGCCGTCTTATCAGGCCTTTATGAAAGTACAAACACATGTTATTGCATTAGGCAAAGCCTACAGTACTGAACTCGCTTACAATACTTATTGCGACTATGTAGACACAATTGAAGACTCAAAAAATAAAGCACTGTTTATAAAATTAGGGACCTTGTTTGCATTACAAGAAATACGAAATGATTCAGAATGGTTCTTAGAACAAGGATATTTAGGAGGTACTAAATCAAAAGCTATTCGACAAAGAGTTGAACGTCTGTGTACTGAATTAAGACCGCATATAGGTGTATTAGTCGATGGTTTCGGCATACCGGATCATTGTATGAGTGCGCCTATTGCTAACTAATTAAAAACTGAATACATTTAATTTTCCTTATGTAATTGCGACTTATCGAGAAACTGCACGATTGATATCGTTGAATTTCCATATAAATGAGTTTTTGCAGTACCACGTGAATTCAACTCAAAAGTGGACATAGCATTAATATCAGCATTTGTTGAACTCTCCAAATTTAAAACAACATCAGATGCCTCCAGTCGCGAACCCTTAAAATTAGCATTATCAAAAAGGTTCACATTAAGCATATCCGAACTGCCCTCCATACGAACAGAAGCATTCTTACGCATCTCAATTAAATTAGTTTCAGTTACTGCATAAATGCGTGCATCTATCCTATCTTTTAGATTTATATTAATTGAATCCGCTTCAATATTTAATTCAGCAGAACTATTACCTTCCATATTAATATCCACTACAGCTGCACTGGCAAGCATTTCTAATTTTGAGGAATTGTATGTTTCTAGTTGCAAATCATCAGGAACGGTAATCTTCTCTTTTATCACAAGTTTTCCCTCACGTAACGTTATTCCATTTAAATCACGAAATCGAATAATGATATTAAACTTTTTACTAGCAGTAACTTTGTAAAAACAACTTATTTCAAGTGTATTTCCGGTAACCTTAAATTTCAAAATATCAATAAGGTTATCATCTGCTTCTATAAAATAACCTGGCTCGTCGGATTGTTCTAAAGAAATATCAAGATCATCTTTTAATTCAACAGCACTAAAATCTGGTAATACATCTTCAACTATTACCACATTACGATTACCCTTTATTTTTGGTTTTCGTTGTGAAAAGCCTTGGAAACAAAAAACTAGGGAAACTAATATTATGAGATTTTTCATTTTTGTGTTCTTTCTTTTTTAAAGATATCATAAAAAGTGACATAACACCAACCTACTAAAATTATGCCATAAAAAAACCCTGAATCTTTTATCGAGAGTCAGGGTTCAATAGTATTATTTTATTATTTAATGATGCAGCTGTTCTTCACCATCCTTCATTGGAACCGTTTGTGGTACAAAATCTTGACCTGGAATAATATATTCTCCATTGTCATCGGTTTTACTATAGTCATAAGACCAACGATGTACATGTGGTATTGGACCATCCCAGTTGCCATGAATATGTTTTAATTCAGTTGTCCATTCTAAAGTAGTTGCTTTCCATGGATTCTTAGGTCCTACTTTTCCGTAGAATATACTACGTACAAAGTTGAAAGCGAAAATAAGCTGAGCTCCTGCAGTAATTAAAGCAAAAACGGTCATTAAAACCTGAACATCAGTCAACTCATCAAACATTGGAAAAGCTGTATTTTCATAATATCTACGTGGTACACCTGCCATACCAACAAAATGCATTGGGAAGAATATACCGTAAGAACCTACTGCGGTAATCCAAAAATGAATATACCCCATATTTTTATTCATCATTTTACCTTCAAACATTTTTGGGTACCAATGATAAATACCGGCAAACATACCATAAAGTGCAGAAATACCCATTACTAAGTGGAAGTGAGCCACAACGAAATATGTATCATGAACATTTATATCCAAAGTACTATCTCCTAGAATTATACCTGTTAGTCCTCCAGTAATAAATGTGGAAACCATGCCTATTGAAAATAACATTGCTGGATTAAGTTGCAAGTTACCCTTCCATAAAGTCGTTATCCAGTTAAAAGATTTTACTGCAGATGGTATTGCTATAAGTAAAGTAGTAAAAGTAAATACTGAACCTAAAAATGGATTCATACCTGAAAGGAACATATGGTGTCCCCAAACTATGGTTGATAAAAAGGCAATAGCTAATATTGAAGCAATCATTGCGCGGTAACCAAAAATTGGTTTACGTGCATTAACAGCCATTACTTCAGAAACTATACCCATTGCAGGTAGAATAACAATATAAACTTCAGGGTGTCCTAAAAACCAAAATAAGTGTTCATATAAAACTGGAGAACCGCCCTGATAATGTAATACCTCACCTTGTATAAAAATATCTGACAAGAAAAAAGAAGTACCAAAGCTTCTATCCATCAATAACAACAAACCAGCAGAAAGAAGTACTGGGAATGATATAATACCTATTATCGCAGTTACAAAAAATGCCCATATCGTTAAAGGCAATCTAGTCATGGTCATTCCTTTTGTACGCAGGTTTAATACTGTTACAACGTAATTCAATGAACCTAATAACGAAGATGCAATAAAAATAGTCATCGAAACTAACCAAAGGGTCATTCCTAGTCCTGATCCTGCTTGTGCCATTGGAAGTGCACTAAGCGGAGGATAAACCGTCCATCCAGCTGCGGCAGGTCCCGACTCTACAAATAATGAAGAAATCATTATTACGGATGACAAAAAGAACAACCAATATGAAACCATGTTCATAAATCCTGAAGCCATATCTCTGGCTCCAATCTGCAACGGAATTAATAAGTTACTAAAAGTACCACTCAATCCTTGAGTAAGTACAAAAAATACCATTAGTGTACCATGTATCGTTACCAACGCTAAATAAACATCCGCATCCATAACACCATCAGGCGCCCATTTCCCCAATACAGCCTCGAAAATTCCAAAAGTTTCCCCCGGCCATGCTAGTTGCATTCTAAATAACAATGACATGCTAATACCAATGAAACCCATGATAAGGCCAGTAATCAAATACTGCTTAGAGATCATCTTATGATCCTGAGTAAAGATGTATTTGGTTATAAAGGTCTGTTTATGGTGATGTCCGTGATCATCTCCATGTTCGTCCTCGTGTCCGTGTCCTAATTCTGACATAATCAGTTATTTATAATTTTTTGTCTTAATGTTTTTTATTAATTAGCCGCCATACTTTGACCAAATGTCTTTTGATCGGCTAACCACTTATTGAAATCTTCTTCAGATTCAACAATGATTTTCATTTGCATATTGTAATGTGATTTACCACAAATTTTATTGCAAATTAAAAGATAATCATACTCCCAAGGATCAGAATTGGGTACACCATTAGCAGCTTTCTCAGCTCTAATTTTATTGGTTCTTTTTACTTTTTCTACAACGTCTGGATCTTGTCTCATTTCCGCTGTAGTTTTTATTGGTGTAAAAGAAAATTCTGTAATCATACCTGGCACGCAATTCATTTGTGCTCTAAAATGTGGCATATATGCTGAATGTAAAACATCTTGCGAACGCATTTTAAAGTTCACCTTACGACCTACAGGTAGATGTAATTCTTTAACAATTACATCATCGCTTCCATAAGTATCCCCTTCATCAATACCCAATATATTAGCTTTATCAATGTCAATCAGTCTAACATTGGAATCACCTAATACATTATCATCACCTGCATAACGTGCCGTCCAATTAAACTGCTGTGCATATAATTCAACTATAAGCGGATCATCTTCATCATTTATATCAGTAATTACTGTCCATGTATAAAGACCCCAAATAATTAATCCAGCTAAAACTATCGTTGGAATAATTGTCCAAATAAATTCCAGTTTGTCGTTATCAGCAAAATATAATGCCTTCTTACCTTCTTCGCCTCTATACTTGTACGCAAAATAGTGTAATAAAGCTTGGGTTATCGTTTGCACAATAAAAATTAAAACGAACGAAATTAGCATTAACAAATCGTATTCGCCTCCATGTGCTGAAGCCGCCTCTGGTAAAAGCATTTTGGAATACTTCCAAAAACTGAAAATTGTGATACCGTAAATAAATATCAAAAAGGCAAACATCAAATACCCATTGTATTTGTTGTCTTTGTCAGTAGCAACTTCACTATTACTTGAATTGGTTTGTGAAAGCTCAAATATTTTGGCCATTTGCCAAACAGCAATAGCTACTAAAACCAAAACAATTAAAATCAAAAATGTATTCATCGTATGACCTAATTATATCTTAAAAACTAATAATGAAAATGTCTACTTTCCTCAATAAACGGATTGCGCTTAGGTTGCAATGGAGCGTTTGTAAGTGCTCTAAATACCCAGAATAAAAACAATCCAGCAAAAAATAATATACCTCCTAATTCTGGGATACCAATTCCCCAATGTACTCCCACAGTAGCAGGCATAATAGCGTTGTAAATATCCATATAATGACCTGCTAAAATAACGATACCCGTCATACACACGAACCAATTCATTCGCTTAAAATCACTATTCATTAGCAATAATACAGGGAACAAGAAGTTCATTGCAATCATACCGAAAAAAGGTAATTTGTAATTTTCTATTCTAGTAACGTAGTATGTTACTTCTTCAGGAATATTAGCGTACCAGATTAACATAAACTGTGAAAACCAAAGGTATGTCCAAAAAATACTGATACCGAACATGAATTTTGCTAAATCGTGAATATGGCTATCATTTACATCTGGCAAATATCCTCTAGACTTTAAATAAACTGTTACCATTGCTATTGTAGTAATACCCGACACAAACATACTTGCAAAAATGTACCAGCCAAATAAAGTACTAAACCAGTGCGGATCAACACTCATAATCCAATCCCAAGACATCATTGATTCTGACACTAAATAGAAAACTAGAAATCCAGCAGACCATCTAAAATTCAATTTAAAATTAGAATCATCATCTGATTCATCTTGACGTAAAGATAATTTTCTAGAATATTCTCGATAAAAAATCCAACCACCCAAGAATATCGCTGCTCTAAGCAGGAAGAAATAAGGGTTTAAGAACCCAGATTTACCTTGTAGTAATTCATCATGTGCAACCACTTCTGGATCCATCCAAACAAATAGATGATTCATGTGCGCAACAGACATTGCTAATATCACAAATACGATTATTCCCCCAGGCACCAAATATGAAGTCACACCCTCCATTACTCTGAACAATAAGGGCGACCAACCAGCCTGTGCTGCTCGTTGTATAGCATAAAAAGCCAATGCACCCAAAGCTATCATAAAGAAAAAGAACGCCGCCACATACAATGCTGACCATGGTCTATTCTTTAATTGTGCTAATGTATGTTCATCATGAGCTGAATCGTGATGAGCCGTTTCGCCATGACCTTCAGCAGCATGAGCTACTTCTTCACCATGTGCTGAACCATCACCATCATCATGACTTGCAACAATAGCCTTAGCTTCTTCAACTGTACTAGGCGCAGAAAGAAAACCTGTTATTATGAATAAAGCCCCAACAGCCATCATAATAAAAGAACCTATTTTTAATCGATTTGAAAATGTGTACATATCTTGTATGCTAATGTATTATTTTGTTAAATCTTGTTTCAGTTTCACTACATATTCTGAAACTTGCCACATTTCTTTTGTATTCATTTGTGCGGCATAAGAACCCATTGAGTTCAATCCGTAATGAATAGTATGATAACTTGTACCTACTGTAATATTTCTGGCGGCATCTGCATAACTAGGCACACCTAATATTTTCTCGCGTTTCACAAGATTACCTTGCCCATCACCTTTATTACCATGACAAATCGCACAATAAATAGCATATAACTTTTGACCCTCTGCAAGATTTTCATCCATTTTTAAAGAATCTAAAGGACTTTCCATTAATCTAGCTATCTCTTTTCCTTCCGGGGTATTCTCATTACCATATGGCAACCAACCTCTTGAAATTGTATTGGCTGGTGGAACCATTGCTTCTTGTCCATTTGGTAAAATACCGGCCTCACCGTATGCCTCATAGCCCACGGGAACATACATATTTGGAAAATACTGATAATTAGGAGCATTATCGCTTTTACACGAAGACACCATCCAAATCAGTGCAAATACGCTTACTATTTTGCTAAAACTGTTCATATTAATGAAGGTTTTTCTCAGTCATATTAATCTCTACAGCACCTGTATCGAGTAATAAATCTTTTAACTCTTTTTCATTGTCGTGCACTTCAATTTCCATTACAAAATGGTCATCTGTTGTGCGTACATCTGGATTCTCAGCTTTTTTAAATGGCCATAATTTACTTCTCATATAAAAAGTAATAACCATTAAGTGAGCAGCAAAGAATACGGTTAATTCAAACATGATAGGCACAAAAGCCGGCATGTTTTCGATATAACTAAAACTTGGCTTACCCCCAATATCTTGAGGCCAATCAACAATCATAATATTGTTCATCATCCAAATTGCAACACTCAGCCCTAAACATCCATACATGAAAGATGTTATCGCTATCCTAGTTGGAGCAAGTCCCATTGCTTTATCTAGTCCATGTACAGGAAATGGACAATAGACTTCTTCTATATGATGTTTGGCAGCTTTTACTTTTTTGACTGCATGCATTAATACATCGTCATCATTATAATATGCCTGAATAACTTTAGATGCCATATCTATTTATTGTTATTTAGAATTCTTGCTTGGCCAGCCCAATCATCACGCTGTGCCCTTCCTGGGAATGATTCAGTAATAGAATCTAATAGATTATATTCCTTTTCCGTCATTCTACCAACTTGTGCAAATGTATAGATGCCAATTTGGTTTAGTGTTTTCTCCATCTGAGGACCGATACCTTTAACTTTCTTCAAGTCATCAGCTGTTTCTTTGGTCGCATCAAATGTCCCTATAGAACTTAACAAGTCAGACACACCAGTTTTATCATCTTTAGCTGGCACCAACTCACCCATTAAAACATCATCGGTAATTACTTCCGCTTTCGGCTCAACTACTTTACCTCTTTTTTCAATTTGATATAAAGGTTGACCAGAATCTCTTAAGTTCTTGTAGCGCTCACCAGAAGATTTCAATATCGATTTAACTTCAGCTTGTGCGATAACAGGGAATGTTCTTGAATACAATAAGAATAGTACAAAGAAGAAACCGATAGTTCCTACGAAAATTCCGATATCAACAAAAGTTGGAGAGAACATTGTCCATGAAGATGGAAGATAATCTCTATGTAATGAGGTAACAATAATCACGAAACGCTCGAACCACATACCTATGTTCACCACAATAGAAATAAAGAATGAGAACATAATACTTGTACGCAATTTCTTAAACCACATAAATTGAGGAGAAAACACGTTACATGTCATCATTGACCAATATGCCCACCAGTAAGGTCCAGTTGCTCTATTCAAGAATGCATATTGTTCATATTCTACACCTGAGTACCATGCCATGAATAATTCCGTAATATATGCACAACCCACAATGGATCCTGTTAACATGATTACAATATTCATTAGTTCTATATGTTGCACGGTAATATAAGCCTCCAAACTACATACTTTACGCATTATAATTAATAGCGTGTTTACCATTGCAAATCCTGAGAAAATTGCACCAGCAACAAAATATGGAGGGAAAATAGTGGTATGCCAACCTGGAATCACCGATGTAGCAAAGTCAAAAGATACAATGGTGTGTACAGAAAGTACAAGTGGAGTAGCAAGTCCTGCCAAAACCAATGACACCTCTTCAAATCGTTGCCAATCTTTAGCACGGCCTGTCCAACCAAAACTCAATAAACTATAAATTTTCTTTTGGAAAGGCTTAACAGCTCTATCGCGAATCATCGCAAAATCAGGAAGTAAACCTGTCCACCAGAATACTAATGATACAGATAAATATGTAGATATCGCAAATACATCCCAAAGTAATGGTGAATTAAAGTTAACCCACAAAGATCCAAATTGATTAGGAATAGGTAACACCCAATAGCCCAACCAAGGTCTTCCCATGTGTATTACAGGGAACAATCCTGCTTGTATTACAGAAAATATTGTCATAGCCTCCGCTGAACGGTTAATAGCCATTCTCCACTTCTGTCTAAACAAAAGAAGTACTGCAGAAATTAAGGTCCCGGCATGCCCGATACCTACCCACCAAACAAAATTGGTAATATCCCAGGCCCAACCTACGGTTTTATTCAGACCCCATGTTCCTATACCTGTTGAAACTGTATAAACAATACATCCAACTCCCCATAGAAAAGCCACCAATGCAATGGAAAAAACTATCCACCAATGCTTGTTAGCCTTACCTTCTACTGGCCTTGATATATCTACAGATACATCATGGTAGCCCTTGTCTCCAAGAACTAGCGGTTTACGTATTGGTGCTTCGTAATGCGACGCCATAATTTAATTTATTATTACTATGCTTATTCTTTAATTATGCTTCGTTTGTATTTCTCACTTTTACATGATAAAACACATTTGGTTTTGTTCCAACATGTTCTAACAAGTGATACATACGGTCACTCTCTTTTAATTTCGCTACTTCACTATCATGATCATTAACATCGCCAAAAACCATAGCTCCACTACTACAAGCAGCTGAACATGCCGTTTGGAATTCATCATCTTTAACTGGACGACCATCTCTTTTAGCATCAAGAATTGACTTCTGTGTCATTTGAATACACATAGAGCATTTCTCCATAACACCTCTAGAACGAACATTAACATCTGGATTAACAACCATTTTACCTAGGTCATTATTCATATGATAATCAAACTCATCATTGTTATTGTACAAGAACCAGTTAAAGCGTCTTACTTTATAAGGACAGTTGTTCGCACAATATCTAGTACCAACACATCTGTTATACGCCATATGGTTTTGACCTTGTCTACTGTGTGATGTTGCAGCAACTGGACAAACCGTTTCACAAGGAGCATGATTACAATGCTGACACATTACCGGTTGAAAAGCTACCTGTGGATTTGCTGTTGGATGTTCCAACTCTCCAAAACCTCCTAAAGATCCTTTATCACCAGAAAGACCATCAAATTCTTCTTTCTTGATATTATCTTCCTCAAAAGTTTCCTCTGACGAGTAGTATCTATCAATACGCAACCAGTGCATATCTCTAGACTTTCTAACTTCGGCTTTACCCACAACAGGAACATTATTTTCTGCATGACATGCAATAACACATGCACCACATCCTGTACACGCATTAAGATCTATTGAAAGATTAAAATGATGTCCAATAGAACGATCAAAACTATCCCATAAATCAACACTCGTTGCAGGAACTTCATTATGATCCAAAGACACCTGAGGAACATGATTCCATTCCGAATGATCTTTTGTATTAAAAATCTCTAATGTAGTTTCTTTTATTATATCACCGCGACCCATAAGTGTATTGTGCAATTGTACACAAGCAAACTCATGATTACCAGCTATCTTTTCAATCGTCACCGATTGAACATTTTTTAAATTTTGATACAATGGGTACGCATTTACACCCGTTTGCATTTCTGACTTCAATCCTACTTTTCTTCCATATCCAAAAGAAAGTCCTACAGAACCTGCAGCTTGACCAGGCTGAATAATCACCGGTACATTACTTACCGAAACTCCATTTACTGTTAGCTTCGCATAACTACCATCCAAACCACCATTCGCAACATTTTCATTTACAAATCCTAACTTTTCAGCATCAGCTTTTGAAACTGTTACATAATTATCCCAAGAAACTCTTGAAATAGGATCCGGAAACTCTTGCAACCATGGATTACCTGCTTGTTGCCCATCACCCATACCGGTCTTTGGATACAACTGCAATTCCATTCCAGCCATATTAGCACTTGCTAAACTCTGAACAGCAGAAGCTATCGAAACAGAGACTACCTCCTCAACACCCTCCAAACCTTCAACAGCCACTTCTTTATCAGCAGCATCAACTATTGTATTTACTGGATCAGCATCTTCAGAAACACTCTCACCAATAGCATCAGCAGGCACAAATACACCAGCTTGCAATGCTCTCCCCCAATCACTACCAGCTAAAACTGAAGCCGACCAGGTTTCTTTAATAAAATCGTAATAACTTAAATCACTACCCATCCAATTCAACAAGGTAGATTGAAATTGCCTAGTATCAAACAATTCAGTTATCGTAGGTTGCATTAAACTATAATGCCCTTTTTTCAATTGCGCATCACCCCAAGATTCTAAATAATGATTAGAAGCCGCTGTATATTGAGTTACTTCTGTAGTTTCATTCCAACTTGTTGAAAAAACAACAGAAAGACCAACATTATCAAGACCTTCTTTGAAGTCGGCAGCATTCGGCAAGGTATACATTGGATTAACCCCATCCATTATTAACGCACCCACATTTCCCGATTTCATAGACGAAATCAACGTACTTAAGGCCGCACTATTTCCTTGACGGGTATATCTTGGAGATTTAGCATCAAAGGCTTTACTTCCCAACATCTCATTAATCGCAAGTACTACAGTTTGCACATTAACATCATCAATACCAGAAACAACAACAGAACCACTCATATCCTTGCGAATAAGAGCTGCAGTTTCATCAATCGCCTTTTCTACATTTTCAGGTAATTCACCTCCCGCGGAAGTTCCATTTAATTTAGCGTATAATTTTGCTAAAGCAATCATCTGTTGCGATGGCGTTAAAGGAACACGCTTATCAGCATTAGCACCAGCTAAAGACATATTTGCCTCAAACTGTACATGCTTAGACATTTTTCCATTTTTAGGAACCCGACCTTTAGCATATCCTGCATCATAGCCACCACCTTGCCAATCTCCTAAAATATCAGCACCAAATGAAACAATAACATTTGCCTTTTCAAAATCATAATCAGCCAAGGCACGCTCACCATAATTAGCTTCAAATGCTGAAAGAGCTGCATCTTCAGAAACCGCATCATAAGTTACATGATTTACATTTCCATAAGCCGCTTTAAACTCTTCAATTAATTTTGAAGTAGAAGGACTAGCATAAGTTTGCGTTAACAACGCAATTTGCTTTCCAGAACTCTTCAAAGAACCCAATTTAGCTTTTACAGCCGCATCAAGCGTAGCCCACTCTGTTGGCTCACCATTTGCAACAGGTCCTTGTAATCTTTTACTATCATATAAAGACAAAACCGATGCTTGCACTCTAGCGTTACCAGAACCAGCAACTTTTGCCTCATTATTATTCTCAATTTTAATTGGTCTACCTTCTCTAGTCTTTACTAAAATACTAGCAAAATCAAATCCATCAGCTATAGTAGTCGCATAATAGTTAGCAACACCAGGAACTATGTTTTCCGGCTGAACAACATAAGGAATAGATTTTATAACCGGCCCTTCACAGGCAGCTATAGATGCCGCCGCAGTACTGAAACCAACATATTTCAAAAAATCTCTTCTATTCGTTGAAGTTTCAGACAAAATTTCTTTGTCGCCCAAAAATTCATCAATAGGTATTTCTTGAACAAATTCGTTCTGTTTTAGCGTCTCAACAATGGAATCGTTCGGATTTAATTCCGCTTCGTTTTTCCAATATTTTTTGTTTGATGCCATACTTATATCTGTAATTAGCTACTTAATTCTTGTTTAATAATGACACTTTCCACATTCCAAACCACCCATTTGAGCAGCAGTCAATTTCTCAACTCCGTACTTCTTTGAAAGCTCTTCGTGAATTTTAGCGTAATACTCATTACCCTCTACCTTAACATTGGTTTCACGGTGACAATTAATACACCACCCCATAGTTAAAGGCGAAAATTGCTCAACAATTTCCATTTCTTCTACTGGACCATGACAAGTTTGACACTCAACACCTGCAACTGTAACATGCTGCGAGTGATTGAAATATGCAAAATCTGGTAAATTATGTACACGCACCCACTTTACCGGTTTACTTTCACCTGTGTATTTTTGATTTTCCTCATCCCAACCAACAGCTTTGTAAAGTTCTTTTATCTGTTTGGTGTAAAATTCATTAGTATATCCATTTGCCAAATCATCTTTACTTGGTCCTTCAGGATTACCTTTATATTCATATATCGACTTATGACAATTCATACAAACATTTAGCGAAGGAATTCCAGAAGTCTTAGAAACTCGTGCAGATGAGTGACAATACTTACACTCTATCTTATTATCACCAGCATGAATTTTATGAGAAAAATGAATAGGCTGTATCGGCGCATAACCTTGATCAACTCCAACTTGCATAACATAGCCGTATGCAAAATAAGCACCCGACAATAACAACAATATCACTGTAACAAGAATTAAAAATTGATTTTCTACAAAAGCCTTCCATAAAGGTAATCGCTTCTCCTTCTCTTCAACCAGCTCAACTCCGTTTGCAGCAGCAATACGCTGCAAAGTTTTATTAACCAAAAGAAGCATTACCACCAACAAACCAAACACCAATGCAAGCGCACCCAATATTACTTCATTAGAAATACCTCCTGTACCACCTTGTGACACAACTTCACCAGCAGCTCCAGCAGCAGCCGGAGGCGGCGTTGCAGGCTCAGCAGCTGTATATGCCAAAATGTGATCTATATCTTCATTACTCAAAGTTGGAAAAGCAGTCATCGCTGCCTGATTATACTCAGCATACACCTTATTCGCATACGCATCACCTGAGGCTATCACACCTGGACTGTTTTTAACCCAAGCATACAACCACTCCGTATCTAAGCCTTCATCTTCTGCTAATCTAGAAGCCACTTTAGCCAATGCAGGACCCGTCATTTTTCTATCCAAAGCATGACATGCCGCACAATTTTGATTAAATAATTGCTTCCCCTTTACTGCATCACCACCAGTAGCGCCCTCTTCTTGAGCAAAAAGTGATAAGGAAAAAAGTAAGAAAAATACTGCACTTACACTGAAAACTCTAGAAAACTGATTTCGGTAATGAACCTTTTTCATATTAATTAAATTGCTTTCGGAATCTTGGCATGATATTTTCGTTAAGTACATTCTCTGGAGCTTAGTTTAAATATCTACCCTTAAATTGAAGGCAAAAATACAACATAGACTTTATTTGGAAAATGTTAAGTTATTTATAATTTACAATTTATAATTAATCTAAATAATATTAATTCACGTGGATTAAACTCGAAAAAATTACCTTTGTTCAAGCGATTAAAAATCAACATAATAGCACAAATGAAAATACTTTTATATACAGCAATCCTATTTGGAACCCTTGGCACAACCTATGCGCAGACGGGTAAAGTGAACATTGTTCAAGATCAAAAACTAGATAAATTACTAACTCAATACAAAACTGCAAACTCTAGTTCTGAATATTATCGTATACAAGTTGGTTTCGGATCACATGCAAAGGCGACCAGAATTAAGTCTGAAGTAGAAGTAGATTTTCCTAATTTGTATAGTAAAATTGACTTTGACTCCCCAACCTATAGAGTACGTGTTGGTAGATTTAAAAACAAACTAGATGCCGAACGAAAATTTATTGAGGTACGGGCAAAATATCCAGATGCTATGTTATTAAAACCAAAAAAATCGTCTAATTAGACGATTTTTTTTTGCTTTATTATATTTAATTATTACACTATTCCTACAATTTCTTTTTCACTGCAACTTCCTGGAAGCATTCAACAATATCACCTTCTTTAATATCATTGTAGTTTTTAATTTGCAAACCACAATCATACCCTTTAGCAACCTCCTTGGCATCATCTTTAAATCGTTTTAAAGAAGCTAATTCACCAGTATAAACTACAACTCCATCACGAATTAATCGTATTCCTCCATTTCTAAATATCTTACCAGAAGTTACCATACATCCTGCAATAGTTCCAACCTTAGAAATTTTGAATGTTTCACGAATTTCAGCATTACCAGTAATCTCTTCTTTAATTTCTGGTGAAAGCATACCCTCCATTGCATCTTTCAAGTCATTTATGGCATCATAAATAATTGAGTACATTCTGATATCGATTTCTTCCTTATCAGCAATATCCCTTGCATTACCCATTGGTCTTACATTAAACCCGATAACAATAGCATCAGAAGCAGAAGCTAATAATACATCAGATTCTGTAATAGCACCCACACCTTTGTGAATAATATTTACCTGTATTTCTGCAGTTGATAGTTTTTGGAATGAATCTGTTAATGCTTCAACAGAACCATCCACATCACCCTTCAAGATAATATTAAGTTCTTTAAAGTCACCTAAGGCAATTCTACGACCAATTTCGTCTAGTGTTATATGACGTTGCGTACGTACTGATTGCTCACGTTGCAATTGAGAGCGCTTTGTTGCAATTTGCTTAGCCTCTCTCTCATCATCCATTACATTAAAACGATCACCTGCCTGTGGAGCACCATCTAAACCTAATATTGAAATCGGAGTTGCTGGTCCTGCAGATTGCACTTCTTTACCGCGCTCATCATGCATTGCCTTAACTTTACCACTATGTGTGCCAGCTAATACATAATCACCAATTTTTAATGTACCATTTTGCACTAAAATCGTAGATACATAACCACGACCTTTATCCAAAAATGCTTCAACAACAGTACCGGATGACATTCTATCCGGATTTGCTTTAAGCTCTAACAATTCAGCCTCTAAAAGAACTTTTTCTAATAATTCCTTAACACCATCGCCTGTTTTAGCTGAAATATCATGTGATTGAATTTTACCACCCCAATCTTCAACTAATAGATTCATCTGAGCTAAACCTTCTTTAATCTTATCAGGATTTGCAGCTGGTCTATCTATCTTATTAATAGCAAATACAATCGGAACTCCAGCAGCTTGCGCGTGACTAATAGCTTCTTTTGTTTGCGGCATTATATCATCATCCGCAGCAATTACAATAACAGCAATATCAGTAACCTGTGCACCTCTCGCACGCATAGCCGTAAAGGCTTCGTGACCAGGAGTATCTAAAAATGTAATTTTCTGCCCTCCTTCTAATTGAACACCATACGCACCAATATGCTGCGTAATACCTCCACTTTCACCTGCAATTACATTTGCTTCACGAACATAATCCAATAATGATGTTTTACCATGATCAACATGTCCCATTACTGTTACAATCGGAGCACGTGGCTTCAAATCTTCAGCCGCATCAACTTCCTCTACAATTGCCTCTTCAATGTCTGAAGTGACAAACTCAACCTCATAGCCAAATTCTTCAGCAACAATAGATAATGTTTCAGCATCCAATCTTTGGTTCATGGTAACCATGATACCTAAAGACATACAAGCAGAGATAATCTGCGTTGTAGAAACATCCATCATTGTAGCAACTTCACTTGCAGTTACAAATTCAGTTACTTTTAAAATTTTACTTTCTAATTCTTGTTGTTCTAAATCTTTTTCAGTCTGCTCACGGTGTTGATCACGCTTGCTTCTTCTATATTTAGCACCCTTGCCCTTCTTAGATTTTCCTTGAAGTTTCTCTAGAGTTTCACGTACTTGTTTTTGCACATCCTCCTCTGTAGGCTCTACTTTCGGTGTATTAAAACGTTTGTTACCTGCTGCCGCTTTTCTCGCTGCAAAAGAATTATCTTTTCTACCACCGCCGCCTCCGCCAGTATTACTAACAATACGTCTTCTACGCTTTTTGCGATCGTTGTTATCAGAGGATTTAGGTGCTGGCTTTTTCTTCTCAGGTTTTTTAAACTGATCAAGATTTATCTTATCGCCAGTAATTTTTGGTCCCGAAAGTTTTTTATACTG
The DNA here is from genome assembly GCF_039941195.1 of Aurantibacter sp. GTDB lineage: Bacteria > Bacteroidota > Bacteroidia > Flavobacteriales > Flavobacteriaceae > Aurantibacter_A. Next base: position 67,424 of record NZ_JBDVFA010000013.1, read on the forward strand.
AGTTTTTATTTTCTCGGCATTTCTAGGATCAACTTCTGCTGGTGTTTCTGGCTTAGTCTCTTCTTTCTTTACTTCCTTTACTTCTTTCTCAGCCTTAGCTTCTACAACTTCCTTTTTAACTTCAGGAGTCTCAATTTTTTGGGATATAATTTTTGGACCTTTTAATTTCGGTGCCTCAATTTTAACCTCCTCTATCTTTACCTTTTCAACTGGTTTAGGATCCTCAATTACAGGTTTCTCTATTTTTTCCGGTTCTGGCTTCTTAGCCTTTTTCCCATCAAGATCAATTTTGCCAACAGTTTTAGGACCAGACAATTCTACCTTAGCCTTAACAACCTCATTTGCAGAAGATCTTCTCTCACGAGCTACTCTTCGCTCCTCTTGCTCTTGTTCTGCACGAACACGTATTGCTTCTTTCTCTTTCCGTTTCTCTTCGCCGACTTCTTTAGATGCAACTTTCTTGCTCATATCAGTCTGAAACTCATCTTGGAGCACTTGATATATTTCATTGGATATTTTTGTGGTAGGCCTTGCCTCCACATCATGACCTTTAGACGCTAAATAATCTACCGCCCGGTCCAATGAAATATTAAGCTCCCTAAGGACCTTATTAAGTCTTATCGTTGCATTTCCTGCCATAAATGATATTACTTTTCTGCAATTTTTCGCTAATATATAGCTATTCTTCCAATTCTTCTTTTAGTATTCTTACAACTTCTGAAATTGTCTCTTCTTCTAAATCGGTACGCTTTACTAAATCAGACACATCTTGCTCTAAAACACTTCTAGCTGTATCCATACCAATTTTCTTGAATTCTTCAATAATCCAAGCATCTATTTCATCAGAGAATTCAGTTAATTCAACATCTTCCTCAACACCCTCTCTAAACACATCGATTTCATAACCAGTAAGTTTGCCAGCTAAACGAATGTTATGACCACCTCTACCTATTGCTTTAGAAACTTCTTCAGGTTTTAAATACACCTGAGCCGTCATTTTTTCATCGTTCAATTTCACAGACGAAACTCTTGCTGGACTCAAAGCTCTTGTCACTAACAACTGAGGATTACTAGTCCAGTTAATAACATCTATATTTTCATTACCTAATTCACGAACAATACCATGAATACGAGAACCCTTCATTCCAACACAAGCACCCACTGGATCAATACGATCATCATATGAATCAACAGCAACTTTGGCTTTTTCACCAGGAATACGAACGGCTTTTTTAATGGTAATTAAACCATCGAAAACCTCAGGAATTTCTTGAAAAAACAATTGTTCCAAAAATTTAGGTGACGCTCTTGACATTATAATAGAAGGCTTACTACCTTTTAATTCAACGCTTTCGATTATACCTCTAACGTTATCACCTTTTCTAAAAAAGTCTGAAGGTATTTGTCTATCCTTTGGAAGGATAATTTCATTTCCTTCATCATCAAGCAAAATAATAGCTTTATGTCTAATATGATGTACTTCAGCAGTATAAATCTCTCCTTCAAGATCTTTAAATTGCTTATATATGGTAGTATTATCGTGTTCGTGAATTTTAGAAATCAAATTTTGACGCAATGCCAAAATAGCTCTTCTTCCTAAATCTATTAATTTAACCTCTTCCGATACATCTTCACCAACTTCAAAATCGGGCTCAATTTTTTGAGCCTCAGCTAAAGAAATTTCCTCATTAGGATCTTCAACTTCACCGTTTTCTACAACGATTCTATTTCTCCAAATTTCTAAATCCCCTTTATCGGGGTTTATTATGATATCAAAATTGTCATCAGAACCAAACTTACGCTTAAGGGCACCTCTAAAGACTTCCTCCAAAATAGCCATTAACGTTACTCTATCAATGAATTTATCATCTTTGAATTCGGAGAACGATTCAATCAATGCAATATTTTCCATCAGTAATTACAATTAAAATTTTAATACAACTTTAGCTTCTTTTATTTCAGAAAACTCAATTTCTTGTTTTTTCTGAACTGTCACTTTTCCCTTTCCAATAGGCTTCGGCTCCCTAGCTTTCCACTCAAGCACGATTCCATTTTCAGTGGTTCCAGTTAAATTTCCTTCGAAAGAATCTTCATTAGTTCTAACCTTTAACTTTCTTCCGATATTTTTTCTAAACTGCCTTGGCATAACAAGCGGTGATGCCGCCCCAGCCGAAGTAACTTCTAAAGAAAAATCGGTTTCTTCACGATCCAGATTATGCTCAATAGCTCTACTAACTCGCATACAATCCTTTAATGAAATGCCATTATCACCATCCAAAACCACCTTAATAGAATTGTCGGTAGCAATTGAAAAATCGATTAAAAATAATGATTCATCTTCTTTTAAAGCCCCATCTAAAAGCGTTTTTACCTGTTCTTTCAGCATAAAATTTAGCAATAAAAAAGAGGACTTATTGTCCCCTCATGAATACTTCGATATCCTTTCAGTGGCACAAATATACATAAATTTTTGATTTTACTTACAACCTTAGTTTGAAGTTTCTATCGTATTTTTTTCTTGCAAATCATCAAAGATTAAATAACAAGCTTTAACTTTCGTAATATTAACACTTGTTTTCTATCCTTTTTTAAGGATTCCTAAAAACCCGACCATGGAAATTTTCTCTTCATACAATATGATTATCGGTGCCGCAGCCATTGTAATTATCTCATTTTGGTTTAACGGCATTTCCAAAAAAACAAACATTCCGTCAGTTCTAATGCTTATTGTTTTAGGTATTATACTTCAATTTGGGCTTAAGTATTTTATGGGTGACGCTATAGATTTTGAACAAAGCCTAAGAGGTACATTGGAAATAATTGGTACGGTAGGCTTAATAATGATTGTTCTTGAAGCTGCATTAGAACTCGAGTTAAAAAGAGAAAAATTAGTTCCAATTCTAAAATCTATGGCTATCGCATTAGTAGGACTTATCGGTTCAGCTTGGATTGCAGCCTTAATACTTTATCAGTTTATTGAAGGCATGACTATGCAAGCAGCTTGGTTATACGCCACCCCTTTATCCATTCTTTCCTCGGCAATAATCATACCTAGTGTAAGCGGTCTAAGCGCTAACAAAAAAGAATTTCACATTTACGAAAGTACTTTCTCAGACATTATGGGAATTATGATGTTTTACTTTTTAACCGGTGGCCTTAACCCTGAAACAGATTCTGGAGCAGCTGGATTTGCAGGCAACATAGTATTAACAATTGTTATAGCCATAATCGCTAGTTATGCCCTTGTATTAATTTTTCAGCGAATAAAAAGCCAAGCTAAGCAATTTTTATTAATTGCAGTATTACTATTATTATATGCTATTGGTAAAAAAATGCACTTATCATCACTTATTATAATTTTGATTTTTGGTCTTGTCATTGCAAATGTCAAATTATTCTTCCCAGGTAAAACAGCTATTTTTTTGGAGAAAGAAAAAATGCATCAGATTTATCATGAACTACACATAATTACTTTAGAAACCGCCTTTGTTGTTCGAACATTTTTCTTTGTAATTTTTGGAATTACCATCGTTCTAAGCTCCCTATTTAATCTAACTGTTGTTTTTGTTAGTTTACTAATTATTGCTTCTATTTATCTTATTAGATTTCTAATCCTCAAAGTATTTATTGGAAAAGACATTACCCCGCAACTATTTATTGCACCAAGAGGTCTTATAACGGTTCTTTTGTTTTATGCTATACCCGAGGAAGCTCAAGTAGCTACTTTTGAATCTGGTATTTTACTTTTTGTAATTATCGCAACTAGCTTAGTTATGACATGGGCCATGATTAAAGACAAACGAAAAATGAACACCCTTCTAGATGAAATAGATGAGGAAGTAATGGAACGAAACGAAGCAGAAGACATGCTTAACAAAACAGGCGAATACCAAGAGGAACTACCACCAGAGGAAGACGATTCATTTAAGACCACTGAGGACTAACAAAATTTATACTAGATAATCCCCAAATAAATGAATCGAAATATTGTTTTTATTTTGCTCCTCACAGTGCTAACTTCATGTAATTTTAAGAATAATCAATCAGCAGCAAGGCCTATTGATGACAAAAACAAAATAACCTCACCTATTGCATTAATGAAAAAAATGCAAATAGCTCTACATAATAAAGATTCTAACACAATTGCTAATTTCCTTATTAAAGATTCTACTAGAACACCTACTATGGCTAAGGCCTTAGCTGAATTAATTATAGAATTAAAAAACGGAAGCTATTATCAATTTAGGGAGCAAAACATAAAAATTTTTAAAAACTTGGACTTTAAACTACCTACCGGTACTGCACGTATTATGTTTGATATTGGTATGCTTCCAAGTTTCAGCACATTTGCAGAAAACGGCATCTACATTAAAGACAAGAACAAATTAACATATCACTTTTCTAACGAAAAGTCCGAAACTACATTTAGTATTAATCATGAAATGGAGATAAAAATAACGGATGATGGAATCAAGTTTTGGCCCGTTGGAATTCAACAAAGCAAAGCAATAATTTATACAAATCAGATAATAAATAATTTAGAATCAGCCATTACAAGTACTTCCAAAAAATTCAAACAACAAGAAAATTTAGATAATCTTATCAAATCCGCTGTAGGCGAAACATCCCTTACCTATAAAAAAAGCCCCGCAAATGGTAAAATAGAAGGTCGTAATTGGAAATTTCATAGTGGTAAAGCCGAAAAAGGATGGTTTGCAGGTAAGTATAAATACCTTATACAATTAACTAATCTTGAAGTGGAAAATGACTGCGAAAAAAATATAAATAATGATTATTACCAACTTCAATTAAGAAATGCAGGGGACTACAACTTAGCATATTCTGATTGCATTTTAACTATTTACAAAAAACAAAAAGACACCAAGGAGACAACTATAAACACACAAACTATAATTGATGGCAAAGTGAGTATTGAAATTGACAATAACAACAAATTTATTACTGGAAAAATAGCAGGTAAGTTGGATGATAACAACTATATAAATGGCACTTTTACTATACCTATCTGCGATAACTAGTTCTTTTTTAATTTTATAGATAATCTCACACTTAATGCAACCAGACAATTTTACCACTAGTTTCTTTGGCATAGGAATACAAAATGGAAAAACACCAGAGAATTTAGGAGTCTTATGGCGTACTGCTCAAAATTTAGGTGCAAGTTTCATCTTTACAATTGGCAAAAGATATGCGAACCAAGCATGTGATACACATAATGCAGTAAAATCATTACCTTACTACCACTACAAAGACTTTAAATCCTTTTTTGAGCACTTACCAAAAGGTGTAAGGGTAGTAGGAATTGAAAAAACAGCTAGTGCTGAAAGTTTAGAAAATTTCGCACACCCCAAACGCTGTGTTTATCTATTAGGAGCAGAAGATAATGGGCTGACTGTTGAAGCCATTGAACGCTCCCATTTTTTAGTGCAATTTGATTCTGAATTTAGTCTAAATGTTGCGGTAGCAGGAAGCATTGTTCTTTATGACAGAAGCAGAAACAAGCCAATGCAATAACATCACTGACTAAAAGATATAAAAACAAAAAAATCCCAATGTTAAAAAACATCAGGATTCTTCTTCAACTCTGTTGGCCCACAAGGACTCGAACCTTGAATGACGGTACCAAAAACCGGAGTGTTGCCAATTACACCATGGGCCAATACTTTGTTAGAGCGTGCAAATTTAAAACAAAGTTTGGTTTGCACAAACATTTTTTAAGACAATACTCGAAAAAATAACTGCGAGTACTTGTTAAAGCTTTATAAAATATAACTACTCATATTTATATTTATTACTAAATTCGTGCCGACGATAAACCTTATTCATAGTATGTTTTCAAAAGATTTTGAAAAGTGGGACCGCATCTTAGGGTGGGTCGTTTTTTTTATAGCCCTTATTATATATGCAATAACCGTTGAACCTACCAATAGTTTTTGGGATGCGGGAGAGTATATTGCTACTTCAGCAAAACTACAAGTTGGCCACCCACCAGGTGCACCTTTACTGCAAATGATTGGGGCATTTTTTGCCATGTTCGCATTTGAACCGAGCCAGGTAGCAAGAATGGTAAATTATGTTTCTGGTGTATCTAGTGCTTTTACTATTCTTTTCATGTTTTGGACCATCACCAATTTAACACGAAAATTAATAACGAAAAGCGAAACTATTAACAACGCTAAAGCCATTGCTATTTTAGGCAGTGGCATAGTTGGATCTTTAGCCTTTACCTTTTCAGATAGTTTTTGGTTTAATGCTGTTGAAACAGAGGTTTATGCTAGTGCGAGTCTAATTATGGCATTATTGCTATGGCTAGGTTTAAAATGGGTAGATAATATTGATGATCCTCGCGGGAATAAATGGCTTATTTTAATTTCATTCGTTGTTGGATTAACCTTTGGCGTGCAATTCATGGGCTTTTTAGCCATTCCATCTATAGGTCTCCTATATTATTTTAAGAAATATAAAACTACAACCGTTAAAAACTTTTTATTAGCCAATATCGCAGTGATTGCAATACTAATGTTAGTCTATAAATTTTCACTAACCTATGTGTTACAATTTTTTGGTTGGGGTGAATTGTTTTTCGTGAATAGCATCGGCCTTCCTTTTAATTCTGGTTCAATAATCATTGGAATTTTATTTATCGCTGCCTTTTATTTTGGATTAAATTATACCCGTAAAAACAACTACAGAACAGCAAACACAATCGTTCTGTGTTTAATGTTTTTATTTCTTGGCTTTTCTTCATGGATAATGCTACCGATACGTGCGAATGCCAAAGTAGTTATTAATGAAAATAATCCTGAAGATGCTAGAGCTTTACTGGCTTACTACAATAGAGACCAATACCCTGGTGTCGACAGCCCAGTTTATGGTACATATTACTCCAATATGTTTGCCCCAGCAGGCAAAAACCAAGATGTTAAACCCAAGTACGAGAAAGACGAAGTTCAAGGAAAATACATAATTGTAAACGACTATATCAACGCAGATCAAGGTCCCGACCCTGATCACGTAGGCCTACTACCTCGATTATGGAGTAGTCAACATGCCAAAAACTACATGCAGTATTTCGGTCCGCTTGATTTTAAAATGACTCAATCTAATGAAGAATTAGCACGAGCTGTAAGACAAGTAAAGGAAGGTTTTGCCAATGGCGAAATAGATGCTGAGCAATACATTGGGTTCTTAAATAGATTCAGCGACTACATAGAAGTTCAACCACCCTCAGTATGGGACAATATTAAGTACATGGTTCAATTTCAATGGGGCTATATGTACTGGCGTTATTTTATGTGGAATTTTACCGGAAAACAAAACGACATTCAAGGGAGATATAATGGTAATGGTGAATGGCTAAGCGGATTTAATTTTATTGACAGCCCACGCTTAGGCAGTCAAGAAAATTTACCTGCCGAAGTAGAAAATAATAAAGGCAGAAACACCTATTTCTTTTTGCCGCTTTTACTTGGTATTTACGGTTTAATTTTTCAAATATCAAAAAATCCAAAACAGTTCTGGGTACTTTTAATATTTTTCCTATTTACAGGATTAGCCATTCAATTTTACACAAATCCATATATTTTTCAACCTCGTGAACGCGACTATTCTTTAGTAGGCTCATTTTACGTTTTCGCCTTATGGATTGGTATTGGAGTTTATGGGTTATTCCATGATTTTAAAAAATGGATAGCACCTAAAATACTTGCTCCGGCAGCAACTGTTTTATGTCTTTTAGCAGTTCCATTTTTAATGGCCTTTCAAAACTGGGATGATCATGACAGATCTAATCGTTTTACTGCAAATGCATCTGCAAAAGCCTATTTAGACTCATGTAAAGAAGATGCAGGATCAATATTATTTACTATTGGTGATAATGACACCTTCCCAACTTGGTATGTACAAGAAGTAGAAGGCTACCGAACCGATGTACGCATTGTATGTACTAGCCTTTTTGAAACGGATTGGTACATAGACCAAATGAAACAAAAGGCATATGAAAGCCCTGCTATACCTTCTCAGATTGAGCACATAAAATATCGTTATGGAAATCGTGATGTTCTTTACCACCAAAAGGCAACAGAGAATAGATGGCCAATACAAGACTTTATCAATTGGGTGGATAGTGACAAACCACAAACAAAATTAAGACATATTCTTACTCAAAGAAATGCTGACTTATCTGATTACCCAGAAAGTTTTTTAAACACTGTCTACTACCCAACACATAAAATTAGAATTCCAGTAAACAAAAAGAATGTATTAGAAAGCGGACTTGTAAAAGAAAAAGACTCTGCTTTAATCGTTGACTATATAGATATTGATATATCGCAAAGCGCCATCACTAAAAAAAGTATGATGATGCTCGACATTGTAGCAAACAATGATTGGAAAAGACCACTGTATTTTTCTGGTGGTAGTTTTGATGATGCAGAATATATTTGGATGAAAGACTACCTGCAACTCGATGGCTTAACATACAAATTGGTACCGATTAAAACAGAGCGTAAAAATGCTTTTGACATGGGTCGTATTGACACCGATTTAATGTATGATATAGTAAAAAAATGGGATTGGGGAAATTCTGGGAGTGATGAAATTTACCATGACACACAGACGAGAATTCAAGGCATTTCGTATCGTAGTAATCTTGCTCGCTTAACAGAAGCACTTATTAAAGAAGAAAAAATAGACAAAGCCAAAGAAATAATTGAAATGTCTATTAAAAATTTACCTGTAGAGTATTTTGCATATTACACTTTTGTAGAACCTTTTGTAGATGGTTACTTTAAAGTTGGTGAAACTACTAAAGCAAGAGCTCTTTTCGATAAGTTAAAAATCATTTATCAAGAACGTTTAGAATATTATGACGGAATGACGATTGACGAGCAGTACGAGAATATTGACGAAATTATTGACGACATGTCAGCCTATCGCAGAGTAATTGACATTCTAATTAATAATAACGATCGCGAAATGGCCGAAAAAGAAACATTGATATTCAATGAATATATTGACAAATTCGAACATTTCTATAAGGATAATATTTTAGAAGAAGAGGAATTACAGCCAACAGGTAGTACTAATCCAGATATGACAGACACCATGCCGGTACCGGATACAATTGCTAACGACGGAACACAAACTAAAGACACTGTTTTAGCTATAGGAGGTAATTAAAGAAATACTAACTATTTATTGTCTTTCGGATAGAACTTGAAGAAATCTAAGACAATGGATTAATGCCAAACTAATAAATCAGTTTTAGATACCTTTTTATAGTACTTGAAAAAAAAGCAGTATTAAACGTATTCGTTTAAAATGCCAATTAATGTATTAGCGTCTTGTTCACCGCTTTGGCGCCAAACCATTTCACCTTTTTTATAAATCATTAAAGTAGGCAATCCTTTCACCCGTAGTGCTTGTGAAAGCTCTTTGTTTTTATCAACATCTATTTTGATGACCTTACCTTTGTCACCCAAAGCAGCAGCTACATCCTTTAATACAGGATGCATTGATGTAGATTGTTCATTCCATTCTGCGTAAAAATCCAACAAAACTGGAACCTTTAAATCTATAAGTTCACCGAATTTTGACATAATTTAAAACATTGAGTTACTATTCAAAAGTAATGAAAAATGTTAAAAGAGTATATTCGTTAAGGCTTTTGTAGCCCTATAACGTAGTTAAAATCATGTTAATGATTTCTTTTTTAATGTTATCACCGTAATTTCAGGCCATATACCTACTCTACCAGGATAACCTAAGAATCCAAAGCCCCTATTTACATTTATGTATTGCCCCATTTGTTCGTAAATACCTGCCCAATATTTATACCGCCACTTTACAGGACTCCACTTAACCCAACCTGGTATTTCTATTCCGAATTGCATTCCATGCGTATGCCCACTTAAGGTTAAGTGATAATGCAAATCATCATCAACAACAACATCTTCCCAGTGTGACGGATCATGACTTAGGAGAATTTTAAAGTCATCGAAATTAATTTTACTTACAGCTTTTTTAAGATCACCTGCTTTTTTAAATCCTCCTCTTCCCCAATTCTCAACACCCACTAAAGCAATCTTAGCTCCATTCTTTTCGAGATATCTACTATCATTTAATATCAAATCAAAACCTATTTCCTTTTGAAGAATCTTTAAATCTTCTAAGTTTTGAGCTTTTTCTTGCGGTGATGGCCAATCTACATAATCTCCGTAATCATGATTTCCTAAAATAGAATACTTCCCATCTTTGGCCTCTAACTTAGCAAAAAGATTCGCCCAAGGTTTCATTTCAGAAGCCTTATTATTTACCATATCACCGGTAAAAAAAAGCACATCACTTTTTTGTTTATTTATTAAATCTATGGCATAAGCTATTTTATCATGATTATCAAAACTACCACTATGAACATCTGATATTTGAGTGATTTGATAACCATCAAATTCTTCAGGTAAATCATCAAATGCCAAATCATACTTCAACACTTTAAAATTGTATTTACCTTTATACATACCATAGAGCAATGCACCAAAAGGCAATGCGGCAATACCTAACCCAATTATACTCAAAAATCGACGACGCGATGGAAGACTAAATTCGTTAGAAGTGCCTACTAATTTCTGGTAACTAGCAGCTAAAAAACGAAAAACATCCTCAGAAAAAAGAAAAAGAATACTAACCAATTTAAATGCAATTACAGCTAAAAGTAAGCCTGCGGCATAGCTCATCGGCCTACTCAAAACACGACCTTCAGAAGCGCCAAAAGTCCACTGATAAATAAAATTAGCAAGCACCAATATGGAAACTGCTGCAACTCCATAATATACCCATTGCGATTTTGTTGCAGTTTTTAAAGCCTGAAGCATATAAAAACCCAACAAAAAATATATTGCGATAAAAAACAACCATCTAAACATTGCTACATTTTTTACAAAGGTATTTTATTAAAACTCCCCAATTATTGGATTTTGGTATTATTTAACTGATTTGACCACCTCTTGAATCATTTCCAAATTAGATATTGGCAAAAAACTATCTGACAACATTTGCGGTGAATTCATTCCCACTTTGGGATTGACATTTAACCTTTGAACCATTTGCACAGCTGATAAATGAATTGCTTTAAATCCTTGCTCTTTAAACAAGTGTGCATTTTTAAAATCAATACCAGACCCTGGCATAATCATAGTTTTATTAGAAGTCTTATTTAATTTAGTAAGCAAACTAATACCATCAACCGCTTTTTTTTCTTGACCAGAAGTCAATATCGTATCTATTATTGAATTATCAATCCAGTCTAATGCTTGCATAGGATTGCTCACCCAATCAAAAGCCCGGTGAAACGTTATTTTCAAATCATCACACAACAAACTCAACGCATCAAGTCTTTTTTCATCCAAAGCAAAATCAGCATCTAACATTCCTAAAACCACACCATCATATCCAAACTCTTTACATAGTTTTATGTTTTCCTTCATAATTTGAAATTCGTAATCAGAATATGTAAAATTACCACTTCGGGGACGTACCAATACACGAACAGGAATAGATATTTTATCAATTACCGCCTTTAAAATCCCATATGATGGTGTAATTCCACCCACTGCAAGCTCCGAACAAAGTTCAATTCGGTCTGCCCCAGCCTTTTCGGCATTCACGGCAGATTCCAATGTATTAGCACAAACTTCTACAATCATATTCATTATATTTAGCGGTCTTAAAAGTAACCAGATATAGGTCATGAAAAGAAGAAAATTTTTAAAAAAATCGTCAATTGGTACTGCAGGAGTATTTTCTACTCCCCTTTTAGCCTCTTGTCAAGAAAAACCAAAAGATTCAACTTTATTAAATGACAAAGTCAAAATAATAAAACCAATAGTAGTTTGCACTTGGAATTTTCACAAGGCCACAGCTAAGGCATGGAAAGTACTTAATATGGGTGGTAATGCTTTAGATGCTGTAGAACAAGGAGTAATGATTGAAGAAGCGGACACCAACAATCAAACAGTAGGCGTTGGCGGAAGACCTGATCGCGATGGCAATGTTACTCTAGACGCCTGTATTATGGACAAAGAAAGTAATTGTGGAGCCGTGTTATGCATGCAAAATATAGCGCACCCTATTTCAGTTGCTAGAAAAGTCATGGAAGAAACTCCGCATGTAATGTTAGCAGGTAAAGGTGCTGAACAATTTGCTTATGAACAAGGATTTAATAAGACAAATCTATTAACTGAGCAATCGAAAAAAGAATGGCTGGAATGGAAAAAAACTTCGAAATACGAAACTATTATAAATATCGAAAACCACGACACTATTGGCATGTTGGCTATAGATAAAAATGGAGATATAGCTGGCGGTTGCACCACTAGTGGTATGGGTTACAAATATGCAGGTCGTGTTGGAGACTCTCCTATAATTGGTGCCGGATTATTTGTCGATAATGAAATAGGCGGAGCGACTGCAACCGGGGTTGGTGAAGAGGTAGTACGTACAGTAGGTAGTTTTTTAATTGTTGAATTAATGCGTCAAGGAAAATCACCACAAGAAGCCTGTGAGGAAGGAGTAAAAAGAATTATGCAAAAAAACAAAGGCCGTAAAGATTTTCAAATTGGCTTTTTAGCAATTAATAAAAATGGGGAGACAGGTGGCTATTGCGTTCACCCTGGGTTCTCATATAGTCAGTATACCGAAGAAGGACAAATTAATCATCCTGCCGAATCGTTTATTAAAGCTTAAAAAATACAAATCATTACAATGTCAGATCAAAAAAGACTTTTTCTACTCGATGCCTACGCTCTTATTTTTCGTGGTTATTATGCATTTATAAAGAATCCACGTATCAATTCTAAAGGCATGGACACCTCAGCAATCTTAGGATTTACCAATTCTTTGCTTGATGTCATAAAAAGAGAACGCCCCGATCATTTAGCTGTTTGTTTTGACAAAGGTGGAAGTGTATCAAGAGTTGAAATGTTTGAAGCATATAAAGCCAATAGAGATGAAACCCCAGATGGTATTAAAATTGCTATTCCTTATATCGAAAACATTCTTAAAGCAATGAACATTCCTGTCATTGTTAAAGAAGGGTATGAAGCAGATGACATTATAGGTACGCTTGCAAAAAAAGCTGAAAAAGAAGGTTACAAAACTTTTATGGTTACACCAGATAAGGATTTTGCCCAATTAGTAAGTGAGAATATTTTTATGTATCGCCCAATGTTTGGCGGTGGCTATGAAACTTGGGGCATACCTGAAGTACAGAAGAAATTTGAAATTGAACGTCCTGAACAAGTAATTGACTATTTAGGAATGATGGGAGATTCTGTAGACAATATTCCTGGATTACCAGGAGTTGGTGATAAAACAGCGAAAAAGTTCTTAGCAGCCTATGGAAGCATGGAGGGTCTTTTAGCAAATACACACGAGCTAAAAGGTAAAATGAAAGAAAAAGTAGAAGCCAATGCTGAACTTGGAATACTTTCAAAAGAACTCGCCAAAATACTATTAGATGTTCCAGTAGAATTCGATGAAAAAGATTTTGAAATGTGTGATCCAGATGTACCCGCTGTTACAGAAATTTTTCAAGAACTTGAATTTAGAAGACTGCTAGATAATTTTATTAAAACCTTTGCATCAAATCAAGAAGCGACTTCACAATCATCCAATCAAAGTAAACCAAAAACCGAAGCAAGAAAACCTAGCGCTGCTGGCGCAGGTCAGTTTTCTCTTTTTGGTGGTGACCCTGATAGTGATGCTCCGACCATTGAAAATGGACGTAAAACCATTTCTGACACTTCGCATGTATATCAAAGCATCTCGCAAGGTATGGCTATGAAATTGTTTGTTCAAAATTTAATGAAACAAACTTCAGTATGTTTTGACACCGAAACTACCGGACTTAATCCCATTACAGCCGATTTAGTAGGAATTGCATTTTCTTGGGAAATAGGCAAAGGATTTTACGTGCCTTTTCCTGAAAATAAAGAGGAGTCACAAGCATTAATAGAATTATTGCGCCCCTTTTTCGAGTCTGAAAAAATAGAAAAAATAGGACAAAACTTAAAGTACGATATTAAGGTTCTTAAAAAGTATGCTATTGAAGTTAAAGGCGGACTTTTCGACACCATGTTGGCACATTACTTAATTAATGCGGATATGCGGCATAATATGGATGTTTTAGCCGAAACTTACCTCAACTACACTCCCGTATCCATAACTGCGTTAATCGGAAAAAAAGGAAAAAACCAGTTATCAATGCGAGATGTTCCGTTAGAAAAAATAACAGAATATGCCGTTGAAGACGCCGACATCACCTACCAATTAGCGCAACATTTTAAACCTGAATTAGCTGAAGCTAAGAATGAGAAGCTATTCAATGATATTGAAATTCCATTATTACGTGTACTTTCTGACATGGAATTAGAAGGTATTAATCTTGACATTTCATTTTTAAATTCACTTGCCAACGATTTAGAAACGGATATTAAAAATCTAGAAGCCAAAATATATGAAGCCGCTGATGAGGAATTCAATATCGCTTCCCCAAAACAGTTAGGTGAAATATTATTCAATAAATTAAAGCTGGTAGACAAGCCTAAGAAAACTAAAACTGGTCAATTTTCAACTGCTGAAGATGTACTTTCATATCTAGCAAAAGACCATGAAATAATTCAGAATGTTTTGGAATATAGGGGACTTGCAAAATTAAAAAGTACTTATGTTGACGCCTTACCTTTACAAGTAGAACCTAGCACAGGAAGAGTACATACCAATTATATGCAAACAGTAGCCGCTACTGGTCGTTTAGCCAGTAACGACCCAAACCTACAAAATATACCCATAAGAACCGAAAGAGGAAGACAAGTACGTAAAGCATTTATACCAAGAGATGA
>NZ_JBDVFA010000014.1:0-1729 GCF_039941195.1 Aurantibacter sp.
GTTTTTGTGTCTTAACGAGTATTTGTTCTCGTTGAACGAACCAAACCCCCGTAAAACGGGGTCTGTGGGTTTTATATATATAAAGCAAACAGTCATGAAAACTATCGCAACTTTAATTTTTGTTCTTTTTATCGGAGTAGCAGCACAAGCACAAACTGCAACAGAAGAGGTTGCAATCGATATCGTTGAAATGACAATTACTACAGAAACTACAGTTGAAGAAGCAACTGCCGAAAAGAATACTGAAGTAGCTCGTTTATACAGAAGAACAAACAGCAGAGTTAAAAAAGCATTGTCTTTTACAACTAAAAGAAACAGAGCTAAAAAAGCATAATTCAAAAAGCTAATATCTAATAGCACATTAATACTAATTATGTCTTTTTAAATACAACGGATTAGATAATTTACTCCAAGGTTCAAAAAAGTTATATTTGGATAGGTTATCATCTATTCCAAATAGCTTCAAATTGAAAAAAATACTTCATAAGGTACATTTATACTTAGGGCTTGCTATAGGATGTATATTTTTTATTATTGCATTTTCTGGAGCAATTTATACATGGGAACCAGAAATAGCCACAATTATATATAAGCAAAAGGTAAAACCGAAAAATACCTCTTTTGTAAAAGTATCGACATTGAAAGCAAATATGGTTAAAGAACTTCCTAACGGCGATTTTCGAGGTGTTCTTTTTCAAGGCCGAGCCAAAACTGCAAACGTATTATTATATGTGCCAGGCACCTACTATTACGCTTATATGGATCCTTATTCAGGTCAACTCATTCATTTACAAGACATGAAGAAAGGTTGGCTAAATATATTAAAAATGCTACATAGAAATTTGCTTCTAGGCGATGTTGGAAAACAAATAGTTCATTGGGTAACATTGTTGGCCCTAATAATGGTTTTGAGTGGTATAGTATTATGGTGGCCCAATAAGAAATTCAAAAGAAAGAATCATTTTACAATAAAATGGGCGTCACGGTCTGTAAAGCTTAATTATGATTTACATAATGTATTAGGATTTTATGCTTCCTGGATAGGGGTATTAGTTATTTTGACAGGTGTTTTTTGGGGCTTTAAATCTTTTCGGAATGTTATTAAGAGTACAGTGACCAAGAAAGAAATTGCATATGCCCTGCCTAAATCTGATACAACAGTAAATTTTGGAACTCATAATATACAGATTATGGTAGATAGTCTTGCCAATAATTTTCTAAGTAACAAACCAGATACTTTTATGCGAATTAGTTTTCCACATAAGGCTACGGATCCAATAGTTATGACTATGCCAGATGTCTTAAATAGAGTACATCGCACAAATAATTATTATTTCGATCAATATACGGGTAAGTTAATTCAGGGTAAATTTGAAAATGGCTTATATAACGAGTCTAGTGCCTTTAAGACGATAAACGGACTTACTTACGATATTCACTTGGGCAATTTAGGCGGCTTTTTTGGACGGTTAATAGTTTGTCTAACATCATTAGTAATGGCTTCGTTACCTATTACTGGGTTCATAATATGGTTTAGTAAAAGATAATGCTACATTTTTAATATTTTCATTCACTTTAAATCGATTTAATCCCGATTAAAAACACCTTCTTCCGATAAGGTGTTTTAGGTGTTGATTACCGTTATCGGAGCTTTTTTACAGTTAATCAGAGTTTTTGTGTCTTAACGAGTATTTGTTCTCGTTGAACGAACCAAACCCCCGTAAAACGG
>NZ_JBDVFA010000015.1:0-37330 GCF_039941195.1 Aurantibacter sp.
AGCAGGAGGAGTATGGAGTTTTGATTTGCCTGGAGTGGATGCCCAAGCTTTGGATGCTATGGAAACAATTACTGCAGACGTGAGTGATTTAGCGGGTAACCCTGCAACACAGGCAACCAGAGATATCGAACATGATGTAGCCGCGCCAACAATAACAATCGATGTAGTATCTGGAGACGATGTTATAAATGCCTTGGAGGATGACTCGGATGTAACCATTAGCGGAACCACTACGGGTGCAGAAGACGGTCAAACCGTAACTGTAGTCTTAGACGGACAAACATATACGACTACTGTAACAGGAGGCGTATGGAGTTTTGACTTACCTGCAACGGCAGCTCAAGCATTAGGCGCAACGGAAACAATCACAGCAGATGTTAGTGATGCAGCGGGTAACCCAGCAACACAGGCAACACGAGATATAGAGCATGATGTAACGGCACCGACAATTACAATAGATGTTGTATCGGGCGATGACATTATCAGTGCTGTGGAAGATGATAGTGATGTGACTATTAGCGGAACCACTACAGATGCTGAAGATGGTCAGACTGTAACGGTTGTATTAAATGGTCAGACGTACACTACAACGGTAACTTCAGGAACATGGAGTTTTGATTTACCTGCAGCAGATGCACAGGCATTAGATCCTTTGGAAACGATTACGGCAGATGTTAGTGATGCAGCGGGTAACCCTGCAGCACAAGCAACACGAGATATTATTCATGATGATAGTGCACCGGTAATCACAATAGATGTGGTTTCTATAGATGATATTATCAATGAATTTGAGCAAAATAGTGATGTAACAATCAGTGGTACCACAGATGCCGAAGATGGTCAAACTGTTACGGTAACCTTAAACGGTCAAACCTATACGACTACGGTAACAGGTGGCACATGGAGCCTAGATGTTCCGGCGGTAGATGTGCAGGCATTAGACCCTAATGAAACAATTACTGCAGATGTAAATGATTTGGCGGGCAACCCTGCAACACAAGCTACACGTGATATTGAACATGATGTTACCGCACCTGTAATTACCATAGATGTAGTTGCCGTAGATGATATTATCAACTCAATTGAAGATGACAACGATGTTACCATAAGTGGTACTACAGATGCTGAAGATGGTCAGGTGGTTACGGTAATTTTAAATGGACAAACCTACACAGCAATAGTAACTGGAGGAACATGGAGTTTTGATTTACCTGCGGCTGATGCCCAAGCATTGGACGCTACGGAAACCATTGCTGCAGATGTAAGTGATGTAGCTGGGAACCCTGCTATTGAGGCTACACGTGATATTGAGCATGATGCAGCGGCACCAACAATCGCAATAGATGTGGTTTCTACCGATGATATTATTAATGCTGTGGAAGATGATAGCGACGTTACCATTAGTGGTACAACGGATGCAGAAGATGGTCAAATAGTAACTGTAGTATTGAACGGTGAAACATACACAACAGCGGTAACAGGTGGAACTTGGAGTTTAGATGTACCTGCGTCAGATGCACAGGCATTAAATGCAAATGAAACAATAACTGCTAATGTGAACGATGTATCCGGCAACCCAGCTATTGAAGCTACACGCGATATTGAACATGATGTTACGGCACCTACGATAAGTATTAATGTAGTTGCTACCGATGATATTATTAATGCATTAGAAGATGATAGTGACGTTACCTTCAATGGTAGTACAGATGCCGAAGACGGTCAAACCGTAACCGTAACCTTGAACGGACAAACATACACTACTTTGGTAAATGGTGGTACTTGGAGTTTAGACTTACCAGCGGCAGACGCTCAGGCATTAGATGCAAACGAAACCATTACTGCAGATGTAAGTAATGTAGCCGGTAATCCTGCTATTCAGGCAACAAGAGATATCGAACATGATGTAACTCCTCCAATAATAACTATAGATGTTGTATCTAACGATGATGTTATCAGTGGAGTTGAAGATGATAACGATGTTATTATTAGTGGTACTACAGATGCCGAAGATGGTCAAACCGTAACGGTAACCTTGAACGGTCAAACCTATACAACTACGGTTACCGGTGGCGTTTGGAGTTTAGGTGTTCCTGCAGCAGATGCACAAGCGTTGGATGTCAATGAAACCATTACTGCAGATGTGAGCGACCTGGCAGGAAACCCTGCTACGCAAGTTACTAGAGACATTGTTCATGATGTTATTATTGATATTGAGATAAATACTCCTATTGAAATAGATAATATTGTTAGTGAAGCTGAGGTTGCCGATGTTATAATTTCAGGTGTGACCACAGGGGTTGAAGACAACCAAACGGTAACCGTTACTTTAGATGATGGCGTAAATTCCGTTACTACAACAGCTACGGTAACTGGTGGAACATGGACGGCAAATGAAGTTGATATTTCCGGCTTAAACAATGGTCCGATATCGGTCAATGCTGAGGTTTCTGATCTTGCGGGCAACACTGCTGATGATACTGAATCAATAGTACTTAATACTACAGCACCAATTGCAGATAGTTTTAGTACTTCGGATATCACTCCGGTAGTAACTGGGCAAGGAGACGCTAACGAAAGTCTTTTAGTTGAATTGGATACTAACGGTGATAATAGTGTTGATGTAACCTATAGTGTTATAGCTGATGCAAATGGTGACTGGAGTATAGATACCGGTTCTACTACTCCTGATAGTGGTAGTCTTCCAGTTCTTTCTGATGAAGATGTTATACAAGTTATTGTTACCGATGAAGCGGGTAATACAGGAACTGGTACGGTGACTATTTCTGAGGATACGGATAATGACGGACTTACAAATAACGAAGAAGCTGCGTTAGGTACAGACACTAATAATCCAGATACAGATGGAGATGGTATCAATGATGGTCAAGAAGTAAATATTGATACAACAGACCCTCTGGACGATTGTGACCATGTTAATGGTACTCCTTTAAGTACAAGTGATTGCGATAATGATGACTTGACAACTGAAGAAGAAGCAACGTTAGGTACCGATCCAAATAACCCGGATACGGATAATGACGGACTTACCGATAGTGAAGAAGTAGATTTAGGCACAGCCCCATTAAATCCTGATTCTGATGGTGACGGTATAATTGACGGTCAAGAAGTATTAGACAATACGAATCCTTTAGATGCTTGTGATTCTATAGGAGGTACTCCAGTAGGCACATCAGATTGTGATGAAGATGGGTTAACGACCGATGAAGAAAATGCTTTAGGAACTGATCCAGAAAATGAAGATACTGATGGTGATACTATCATTGATGGTCAGGAAATAACAGACCAAACTGATCCTTTAGATAGTTGCGATTCTATAGGAGGTAGCGCTGTTGATGGTGTCGCATGTGATATAGAAATTGAAAATGATTTAATAAGTCCAGACTTAAATAATGGAATTTTTAAAATAAAGTTCATTGAACAATTTCCTGAAAACACAGTCGAAATTTATAATCGATGGGGTATTAAAGTTTTTGAAACAAATGGGTATAACAATGATTCAAATGCATTTAGCGGGATATCAAGTGCACGTGTAACGATTCAAGAAAAAGAAGAACTTCCAGTTGGGGTATACTTTTATATTATCAAATACATGAAAAATACTAACGGTATGACCAAATCCGGATACTTATATGTAAATCGGTAAATAGGTGCTAATAGTTCGTGAACTATATGTGTTGACCATAATTCATAGAACACTTGAACTAACCTGAAAATCTATTCATAAATATCTACAAAGCTATTTTAAATGTACACTCCTATAAAAGGAGTGTACATTTAAAATATTAATTAACTTTTCGCATTTGTTCTATAAATAAATCCACTATTTTGTAATCTACTATTTCTCTTGTTTGGATTCTAAAAGTATTTATGACGCGTCTTATTATTCTCATTGTTCTATTATTAACGAATTTAATTTCTAAATCTCAATCGGAAATAGATAATTTAGAAAATAAAAACATCCAACCTGATAAACTACTCGTTTATAAAACCATAGATACCATAAAACTAGAACTACATGTCTTTAACCCAAAAGGACATACCTCAACCAAAAAATCTCCAGCAATTATATTTTTCTTTGGAGGGGGTTGGATTGGTGGAACTCCAAAGCAGTTCTATGAGCAAGCTAATTATTTTGCAAACCAAGGAATTGTAGCGATTTCAGCTGATTATCGCGTTAAAAGTAGAAATAACACTTCCCCATTTGAAAGTGTTAAGGACGCAAAATCTGCTATTCGCTGGATTCGAAAACATGCTACCGAGCTTGGTATTGACCCTAATAAAATTATAGCCTCTGGTGGATCAGCTGGGGGCCATATCGCTGCATGTACGGGTGCGATAAGTGGATACGAGGAAGCAGGCGAAGATTTATCCTTTAGCTCCACCCCGAACGCAATGATTTTATTCAATCCCGTATTAGATACTACAGGTAAAGGTTACGGATTAGATAAAGTAGGTAAAGAAAAGCAAACAGAAATTTCTCCCAACCATCATATACAAAAAGGAATTGCACCTACTCTAATTTTTCACGGAACAGGAGATACAACCGTCCCATTTGAAAATGTAGAACGATTTACTAATCTTATGCTTGATGCTGGTAATACCTGCGAATTAATTGCTTTTGAAGGTAGAAAACATGGCTTTTTTAACGGGTCTTTTTTTCGACCAAAAATCAAAAACACCTCAGATTATGAGAAGACTATTGAAAAAAGCACTTCATTTCTTATTGAATTAGGCTATTTAAAAAAAGAAAAAAACATCAATGCTGCTCAAAAACCAAACATTATTATCATTTACACAGATGATCAAGGTTATGGTGATGTGAGCGCATTAAATAAGAATTCTAAATTTAATACACCTAATATAGATAAAATAGCCAATGAAGGTGTGATTTTTAGTGACGGCCATAGCAGCGATGCAGTTTGCACCCCATCTAGATACTCCCTTTTAACGGGTCGCTATAGCTGGAGAACTTCATTAAAAAAAGGTGTTCTAAATGCAGACGGACCTTGCTTGATTGAAAAAGATAGAATGACCATCGCCTCTTTACTTCAAGAAAATGGATATAAAACTGCCATGATAGGAAAATGGCATCTTCAAATGGAATTTCAAGGATCTTTTAATAAAAATCGAGATTGGTCCAAACCATTCACTGATGGGCCGATTGATAAAGGATTTGATTACTTCTTTGGAATTCCAGCATCAATGAATTATGGTGTATTAACTTACCTTGAAAACGACCGCGTTATGGACCCGCCAACTTTATACACCAAAAAGAAATCAGATTTCAATTCTAGATCCTACGGTACTAAAGTTAGACCTCACAGTTATCGAATGACACCCCCTTATGAAAATAAACCTATCGGCGAAGGAGATTGGGTAGAGGCAGCAGCTTCCTTTGACGATCAACTTGTTTTAAAAACTTTAGCGGACAGTGCTGTCAAATACATTAATGAAGTTGCTACTGAATCTGAAGATAACAAACCCTTCTTTTTATACCTTCCTTTAACAAGTCCGCATTTGCCGCATGCCACCCATCCAGATTTTCAAGGTCAGAGCAATTGCGGAAATTATGGGGATTTTATGGAGGAAACAGATTTTCGTGTTGGCCAAATACTTAATGCGCTTGATGCCAAAGGCATTTCTAATAACACCTTAGTTATATTTTCTTCCGATAATGGTGCAGAAACTAATTACACATATCAAAGAGAGACTTACAATCATTATAGCAGTTTAAATTTTAAAGGTGGTAAAAGAGACATATATGAAGGCGGCCATAGAGTTCCGTTTTTAATGCGATGGCCAGATGCAATAAAAGCTGGAAAAATAATAACTACGCCTGTTTGCCAAACGGATTATCTGGCTACCATTGCAGATATTATCAATGCAGACATTCCTGATAATGCTGGTGAAGATAGTTTTAGTTTATACCCTTTGCTAAAAAATAACTCCCATAAGAAATATAAAAGAGGGGCATTAATTCATCATTCAGTTACTGGTCATTTTGCAATACGTAAAGGAAAATGGAAGTTAAACATGTTCCGTGGTTCTGGTGGCTCATTAAAACCAACTTTTATAGAACCAGATCCTAAAGAAGCCATTTATGAACTTTATAATATGGAAGATGACCCTTCAGAAACCAATAACCTATACTTTAAGCATCCCAATATAGTAACAAAACTTACACAAGAATTAACTTTATTAATTACTACCGGTAGGTCGACTCCAGGAAACCCTCAAGATTATATTAAAGAAAATTGGCAACAACTTACTTGGATGGAATTGTCCGAATAATGAAAACCATATTTATATTATGCTGAATTCTATCTTCAAAAAAACATTTTTAAATCATATTTACTTCTTTATACTTATTACTTTTTTTAGTTGTGTTGAAAAACAAAAAAATACTTCTGAAGTTAAGGAGATAGCAATTAAACCGCCGAACATCATCCTCTTAATGGCTGATGATCAAGGATGGGGAGATATTGGATACAATGATCATCCATATTTAAAAACACCAAATTTAGATGCTATGGCTGCAAATGGAGCCGTATTTAATCGTTTTTATGCAGGATCTGCTGTTTGCTCACCAACACGTGGAAGTGTAATGACTGGCCGACACCCCATGCGTTACGGAATTTGTTATGCAAATTGTGGTCATATAAAAAAAGAAGAAGTGACTTTAGCGGAAATGGTTAAAGAAAAAGGATATACCACAGGACATTTTGGCAAATGGCATTTAGGAACTTTAACACGAGATACTTTAGATGCGAACAGAGGTGGTAACCCTAAATATGATAACGACTACGCACCACCCTGGGAACATGGTTTTGATATAAGTTTCGTTACCGAATCTAAAGTACCTACATACAATCCTATGATTACACCACCTGCTAACTCTGGTGATGTAAATGGAAAACTTAAAGAGGGCAAACCTTTTAATACTTTTTATTGGACTGGCCCTAATCAAATTGAAACTGAAAATTTGGAAGGAGACGACTCAAGAGTGATAATGGATCGGGTAATTCCGTTTATTGAAGATGCTGTAAATTCTGAAAAATCTTTTCTTTCTATAGTTTGGTTTCACACTCCTCACCTACCTGTAATAGCGGGTGAAGACCATAAAAAAGAGTACAGTGAACTTTCTGAAGACCAACAACACTATTACGGTGTTTTAACTGCATTAGACGAACAAATAGGAAGACTACGAACCGAACTTAGAACCTTAGGTATTGAAGACAATACTATTCTATTTTACACGAGTGACAATGGTCCTGAAGGTAAATTGGTTACTGATAGAACTCAAGGTATTACCAAAGGATTAAAGGGTAGAAAACGAAGTTTATATGAAGGAGGCATTAGAGTTCCTGGAATAATCGAATGGGCTGGAACCATTAAACCAAATACTAAAGTTAACGCTCCTTGTTTTACATCAGATTATTTTCCAACGATTGCAAACCTTCTAGAAATTGACCTAAAAAAATACAAACGTCCTTACGATGGAGTTGACATTTTACCCTTTGCACTTCAAACTAAAAAAGAAAGATTTGTACCACTTGCATTTAGCATTGAAAATTATGCCGCCCTAATAGAAAACAAATATAAAATTCATAGAATCGACCCAAAAAGTCCGTTTGAATTATATGACATTGTAAATGACCCGGCTGAAAAAAATAATCTATCCAAGGAAAATCCTGAAAAATTAAACGAAATGGTATCCCTTTGGGATAATTGGGAAAAATCGAGAGCAGCTAGCGCCCAAGGAAAAGATTATTAATAATTCTTCAAGAATTGGTTGTCAATAAATTTAAAACAAAACTTTTTTTCTTAAAACAATTTAGCTCCAACAACTACAAAATGAAACCAAAATAATCTAAAAACGCTCTTAAGCGTTGTTATTACAGGTATTTATAGTTTAACATCAATTTATCAACTTCGTTATTTTACCCTCCACAAATTAACATATTGATAAAATTGTCCATGTTTTCGAATCAAATATCCATTCCAATAGTTATTTGTCAGATTATGTTTGATGAAACTTTTAATCAACATAACGAAAATGAAAAAACTCAAACTATTAATGGCGCTCCTTGCATTAGGTGTTTCATCAGTTTCATTTGCTCAAACACAAATTACTGGTGTTGTTCTAGATGATACTAATGTTCCCTTACCTGGAGCCAGTGTAATTGAAAAAGGAACATCAAATGGTGTGGTATCAGATTTTGACGGAAATTTTACTATTTCTGTTACTGATGGTACAACCCTAGTCATATCTTATATAGGATATGAAACCAAAGAAGTACTTTTAGACGGTTCTTCTAATTATAGTATTCAACTAGGCGAATCTTCCACTAGCCTTGAAGAAGTAGTAGTAATTGGTTACGGTTCTGTAAAGAAAAGTGATTTAACAGGAGCTGTAGCCTCTATTGGTTCGGAACAATTAACCGAGCAACGTAAAACTGATTTAGGTCAAGCTGTACGTGGTACAGTAGCTGGTGTTGATGTTAGACGACTTAACTCAAAACCAGGTTCTCCTTTATCCATTAGAATTAGAGGTAACACTGTAATTACCAACAGTAATCAGGCAAACGCGGATGGGCAAAGTGATAATGTTACCGAAGACCTATCTAGACCACTATACGTTGTTGACGGAATTTTTCTTGACAATATCAATATATTGAATCCTGCGGATATTAAGCAAATGGATATATTAAAAGATGCCTCTGCTACAGCTATTTATGGTTCAAGAGGTGCAAATGGGGTTGTGATTATTACTACCAAAAATGGTATTGAAGGAATAACTCAATTTTCTTATGATGCTTCCTTTGGTGTTAGTACTGCTACTAACCTTGCTGACACTATGACTGGTGATGAATATGTTGCATTTATTGATAATAATTTACGAGCACAGCAATGGAAAGCAGAATGGTTAAATAGTTCTACTCCTAACCCAACAGCTGCAGATTTTAACAATTACTCAATTAATAGAAACCAATCATTCTTTGATAATGGAGAAACAGACAACCTCGCTAATGGTGATTATTTTGATTGGATAGATTACATTACAAGAACAGCGATTCAATCAAGCCATACCGTTTCTATGTCTGGTGGGCAAAACGGTCTTGTATATAGTGGTTCAATTGGCTATTTAAGAGATGAAGGGGTAGTAGGTAATGATCAAGCATACGAACGTTATACAGCTTCGACATCTTTATCTAAAAAAATGAATCGATTTACAATTGGTTTGCGAGCATACTTATCGTACTCTGAACAAGAAAGAGGTAGTAGAGAACTTTTTAGAAGTGCTTATAGATTACCAGTGACGACTGATCCTTATGAAGATAATGGTGAATTAATATTTTATCCAGACAATGAAGACCAGCGCTTCGTAAATCCATATTACGAAGTAAATGGAGCCTGGAAAGTTAACCAAAGAATATTAAACGTAATATCTAACTTTTATGTGCAATATGAAGCTGCTGATTGGTTGAATTTAAAAACTACTTTCTCGCCAAATTTAACATCTACTAGAAATGGTGAGCACAGAGGCTTACTTACAAAATCTGCAAGAAACGATCCATCAAGAACAAGAGCTTATTATGGTGTAGATTTAAGAAACTCTTATACGTGGGACAACACTGCTGATTTTAATTTTGATATTTCTGAAAAGCAAAAATTAGGAGCTACTTTAATTGCCTCTGTTTATTCAAATCAGTTAGAAGGCAACAATATTGAAACTAGAAATGTTCCTGATTTTCATGGCTACTATAATACAAGTGCTGGTACTGATGTTCGCCAATACAGCTCATATTATGAAAAAGAAACAACCGCATCGGTAGCAGGTCGTTTAAACTATAATATAAATGACAAATATCTTTTCACTTTTACTGGAAGATATGATGGTGCTTCTAAACTTGCAGAAGGCAATAAATGGAATTTCTTTCCATCCGCAGCATTCGCTTGGCGAGCAAGTGAAGAACAATTTTTACAGAATGCCGATTGGTTAACTAACTTAAAACTAAGATTAAGTTATGGTCAATCAGGTAACTACAATACAGTTTCGCCATATAAATCTTTTGCATTCTTGAATAACACAAACTACTTATTCGGCGATGATTTAGTAAATGGTAATGTTGTGAATGGCTTATCTAATCCTGAGTTAACTTGGGAGGTATCTGATGAAATAAATTTAGGACTTGATTTTGGCATGTTAAATAACAGAGTTAATTTCTCTTTAGAACTATATGACAAAACAACTGAAGGAGCTATTTTTTCAAGAAACTTGTTAAATGTAACAGGATATGAAAGTGCTGTAGGCAACTTTGGTTCTATGAAAAATAGTGGGGTTGAATTTACTTTAAACACTAAGAACATTCAAACGGATAACTTTAGTTGGAACACCAATATAAATTTCGCTAAAAACAAAAATGAAATTTTGAAATTAGAAGGCGATTTAGATTTACAAGTCTTTGGTAGACATAGCGCATTAATTGTAGGGCAACCATCTGATGCAATTTATTCATATGAAAAACTAGGTATATGGCAAATCGACGAAGCTGCAGAAGCCGCAGTATATAATGCTGTGCCTGGCGAATACAAATATAAAGATCAAAATAACGATGGAATATTAGATGCAGCCAATGATAAAGTTGTAATCGGAACTACTGCACCAGATTGGACCGGTGGTATGACAAATACTTTTAGATACAAAGACATTGATATGTCAGTAATGATGTATACAAGACAAGGGGTATTTGGCCATTCAGAATTTCACCAACATCATGATACAAATGGTGAAACTACATTTAACAAAATTGACACTTCATATTGGACACCTGATACACCAAATGCTGAAAACCCATTACCGGGAATTGGCCCAGCATTAGGCGAATACTCTTTTGAAGATATGTCATTTGTGAAAATTGGTAATATCGGAATGGGTTATAATTTTCCTGATAGTGTTTTAGATAGACTTAAAATGACCAGCGCTAGACTATCGGTTGATGTACAAAATCCATTTACATTTTCGGATTTTAATGGACCAGACCCAGAAACTGGTTTGCAAAATTCATATGACATGAGCTTTCTTACCAGAACCACTTTGATAGGTCTAAAATTAGCATTCTAAAAATAAAATTTAAGAAAATGAAAATATATAAAAAAAATATAGAGCGGTTGCTTTTACTAGCAGTACTTGCAGTTACCACCTATTCTTGTAATAAATTTATTGAAGAAGAAAACTACACCAATTTAACTGGTGAAGATTTTATTACTGAAGACAACGCTGACAGATTAGTTGTTGGTGCATACAATTCGCTTCGTGATGTATACAAATACAAAGACGCAGGCTATGACCATACAATGTTGGGTACCGATATTTTCACTACTCAAGGTAATTTAAGCACTGACTTAAATGCTTTAAATGTTTATTTAAACTTGAATAGTAGTAACGGAAGCTTTGCTAACGTTTGGAAGAATAATTACAGTGTAATTAGCAAAGCAAATATTGTTTTAAACAGGTTTGCAAATGAAATAGTTTGGACACCCTCTAACACCGGAGCCAGAGATAATGGAATGGCGCAAGCCAAAGCATTACGTGCATTAGCCTATTTCAATTTAGTTCAAGAATTTGGTGGTGTGGTTATTTTGCTGGATGAAATAGAAGGCATTAGCTCTGAGTATTTTAGATCTTCTGAACAAGATACCTATGCACAAATAATTACAGATTTAGAAGAAGCCATCCCAGCATTGGAAGCTAATCCTGAAACTGGAAGATTCTCAGTAAGAGCTGCACAACACTTATTAGCAAAAGTATATTTAACCAGAGGGTATACATCTTTTGGTGATACAGGCGATTTTAGTAAAGCAGCTTCTTTAGCAGAAAGCGCGATTGGCGGTTATGACATTAAGTCTCAAACCTTTGCTCAGGTTTTCGATTATGACAATCAAGTAAACGACGAAATCTTATTTGCAATTCAGTACGGTTCAGGTGGAGATTACGAAGACAGAAATAACACCAAACATTCGACGTTAATGTTTAGCGTAAATGAATTACCAGGTATGACTAGACAAAACCCTTATGGTTTTCGGGAAGGAAGTGTTATGCCTACCGAGTTTTTCTACTCATTATTTGACGACAACGACTCAAGAGATGATGCAACTTTTCACAGAGCATTGTTAGCGGATGCTATTGACACAGTTGGCACGGATAACATTGCAGTTGGTGATACCGTTATTTATTTTCCAAAACAAGCCCTAGCCGCAGATGTTTTAGCTGAAAAACTAAACAATTATTATGTGTATCAACCAGATCAATATTATTACAACGAATCACCAGTAAATGTACCTGGTGTTAATTACCAGTACACTAACAACACTATTTTTGCAAACTTTCCTATTTTCAAAAAGTTTGATGACGTAGGATTTGATGAAATTGAAGGTGGCTATAGAGATACTTTTGTATTTAGAATTGCAGAATCGCATTTAATTGCAGCTGAAGCATATCTTGGTGCTGGTAGTCCGGCACAAGCAGCAGCACATATAAATATAGTAAGAGAGCGAGCAACAAACATCGCTAATCATTACGCAACGGTTACTATAGACGATATTTTAAACGAAAGGGCAATTGAACTTGCCGGAGAAACCAATAGATGGTACGATTTAAAACGTACAGGTAAACTACAAGAGCGCATAAATTTATACAATCCTCATGTAATTGATCATGGTGCTTTTGACCCGTCAATTCATTTATTAAGACCTATACCTGCCACAGAAATTATTTTATCAGATAACAATATCGAACAGAACCCAGGATATTAAAATATTTAACCCACTAAAGTTGAGGAGTTAGTATGTTTCTAAAATGGGCAGATTTAATAAGTCTGTCCATTTTAATTTTCAACACATATACGAATGAGCACCCAACAATTACTTCAACTAAAATTAAAATTATGAATAAGCGCATTGGCTTATGGGTTTTGCCCATTGCTATCTTATTGTTTTTTTCGTGTACAAATAACGCTACTCATAAATTTTATTTAGTACATGGCCATACAGCTAAAACCGTAGAACTAAATACCATACAGGATTTAAAAAAAGACCTAAGTAAGGTTAGCGATTTTCATATTGAACTAATTTCTGAAACAGAACCATTACCAACAGATGGTACTATTTTTTTACTAGGCACACCTAATTCTAACACCATTATTTCTGAATTAGCCAATCAATCAAAATTAAATTTATCAACTACTAACCCAGGACCAAGAGGAGGCGTTTGGAATCACGTTACGCTAGAGAACAATAAAAAAGCAATTGTTTTGGCAGGTTCAGATGTTCAGGGTTTTCAATATGCTGTTTACGATTATGCTAAAGAAATTTTAGGCATAGACCCTCTTGAATATTGGACGGAAAAATTACCAGACACCACCATTACAGTAGATGTTTTCGCCTTTAAAAACAAAACTATTGCTCCACCCAAAGTACCCACTTTGTGTTATTTTGAAAATGATGTTGACGAATTAGCAAACTACCGTGGCAAACTGTTAGAGTACGATTGGGAAAGTTATACCGAAATGATAAATTCGCTTGTACGCCTGCGCTACAATGCTATTCAGCTTTTCGATATGTTAGGCAGACCCGAATTTTTTCTCAGACCAGAATACAAAAAACTAAGCCCAGATTATAAGATTGATATCAATTATATTGAAAAAATGATTGACTATGCGCAATCTAAAGGCATGAAAGTGGCTATTGATTTTGCCTTAGGCTATCAAATACACCCCATGTCTACTGACAAAGCAACTTGTTGGAAAGATTATAAAGAAGATTGGCTTACGGCATGGCGCTACTATTTAGAAGAAACACCACTTGAAAAAACAGATATATTTATTTTACGCCCACGACATCAAGTTTGGGACTGGGAATATAAAAGTAGTTGTGAGGAAGATAAAATTGAAGTATTTAACCAAGTATATGAAGCATTTGGCAAACTTGTAGACGAATACAAGCCCAATGCCGACAAGGTTCTAGTTTGTTATTCTGATGGCATGCAAATGTGGAATGATGGGTTTCGTCCTCCTAAAGACTGGATTGTTTTATGGTCGGATCACGGATTTGGAGATTTTGAATATTTACCAAATACTACGGAAAATTATAATTTTGGAACTTATATGCATGCTGGTTTTTGGTTAAACCACACGGTACATAATCCTTACCCAAAAAAGGTAGAAACCATAATGAAAGACATGTTTACCACCTACAGCGCTGATAAATTTTGTTTGGTTAACGGACAAAACTTTAGACCTTTTATTTTTAACATTGAAGCCTATGCCGAAGTAGCCAATAACCCTGAAACTTTTTTGGCCAGTACTTTTTTTACGACTTGGACTGAACGTTATTTTAGTGAAATGAACGCCAAACATGCAATTGCTTCCATGAAATTATTAAGCAAAGCTCAAAAAGGCAGAATTGGATATGTACAGCATTTATGGGAAATACGTGAAGCTATATCATACTTATCCGACACCCCAATTGAACGGCCTGGAAAAACGCCAACACCCTCAGAATATAGAAGGGTAGAAAACGACTATGAACATGTAGCATATACCAGCAAATTTATACACAAAGCCTTAGCCGAAGCTAAAAAAGGATTAGTCATGACAAAAACATCACAAAATTTCTATTATGACTATATTTACTTGCCTACTCTTTTGTATGCTGATTTAATAATTTTTGAACGGAGCTTACACCAAATGGCTATGTTAAAAAAACAAACAGAAGATACTGGTAATACTATATTTTTAAAGGAAGCATTTCAGATGCTACCCCAGGTCAAAGCTCAATTAAAAACAGTGTATACCAACCGAATGAATGGTGACAAAAACCCAAAATGGGCAAATTGGTATAACCCTGCAATAAGAAGACCAAATAATGGGTTCCCTGATTTTAAAATGTTAGAAGCTGTTGAAAAAAATATAAATAACCAACTGAATTAACCGATATGAAACAATTTTTGTCTGCTCTTATATCAAGTGTTTTCACTTGTTTACTTTTTATAACAAGTCTTGCATGCAAAGAAGAAAGAACGAGTTTACCGCAAACCGCTGAAACAAGTGAACAAACAAAACCTGTTGATTTAGTATATCCGAAACTAGATTCTGAAAACTCTCGTTGGTTTTTCTTTTCATCTGCAAGTAGACCTTTTGGTATGGTAAATTTGAGTCCAGATACCGAGGTGGACGGAGCATGGGGCAGTGGCTATCGACATAAAGTTGATACTATAAAAGGCTTTAGTCATATTCACGCATGGCAACTTTCCGGTCTTTCAGTTCTGCCCGTAACCATTACTGATGAAAATAAAACAACAATATTTAACGATTACGAATCAAAATTTAGTCACAACACCGAAAAAGCTTCTCCCGGATATCATTATGTTGAATTAGATCGATATGGAATTACGGCTGAACTTACAAGCACCAAACGAGTAGGATTTCACAAATATAATTTTCCAAAAGGCACGTCTACAGCAGTACTCTTTAATTTAAATGGAATGCTAGGCCCAAATGCAAATGCAGATGGCGTGTTAAATAAAGTAACTGATAAAAGACTTACTGGTGAGTTAACTATTGCACCTACACACCGAAGACCAAAGTCAACAAAATTGTTTTTTAGCATTGATTTAAATTCAGATATAACGGCAATTAAAAAAGACCCAGAAACTGGAAATTACCTTGTATCTATAGCTAATTCAAACAAGGCTGTACTAATGAAAGTTAGCATTTCTTATACCTCAATTGAAAATGCAGCAACCAATATGCAAACGGAATTACCAACTTGGGATTTTAACCAAATAGTTGCCGACTCGAAAAATGAGTGGAATTCCATGTTAAGCAGAATTACAGTTGAAGGTGGCCACGAAAAAACGCAAAGTAGATTTTATACAGATTTATGGCACGCCTTACAAGGCCGTAGAACTATAAGCGACGTAAATGGCGCCTACCCAGATAATACTGGTGATCAATTTAGAATTGGCCAATTGCCGTTGGATGCTGCCGGAAAACCACAATTCAATCACTATAACTCGGATTCTTTCTGGGGTGCACAATGGACCATTAACACCCTTTGGGGCTTAGTATACCCTGAAATAATGGAAGAATTTACCCATTCACTCATGCAATATTATAAAGACGGTGGATTAATTCCTCGAGGCCCTTCAGGTGGTAATTACACCTACGTAATGACAGGGTCTTCTTCTACTCCTTTTATAGTAAGCGCTATTCAAAAAGGGATTATCAAAGATGATTTAGAAGAAATTTACCAAGCTTTAAAGAAGAATCATATGCCTGGTGGCATTATGGAAAAAGCTGGATATGAACATAATACTACTGTAGGTGGTGGATTAAAATATTATATAAAAGATGGCTATGTACCACATCCTATTCCTGAAGGCAAATTCGGTGGCCACCAAGACGGTGCCAGCCTCACTATGGAATATGCCTATCAAGATTGGACTTTAGCCCAATTATCGAAAAAATTAGGGCATACAGAAGACTACAACTATTTCATTAATCGATCTAAAAATTATAAAAATGTATTTGATACTACCATTGGTTGGATGCACCCGAAAGATGTATATGGTAAATGGTCGGAGAATTACAGCCCTTACGAGCACGAACATGGTTTCATAGAATCAAATGGAGCTCAATCTACTTGGTTTGTTCCGCATGATATTGAAGGCCTTGCTGGTCTAATGGGAGGAAAAGAAAAAGCTGTTGAAAAACTAAACAAACAATTTGAGAGCGCTGAAAAATTAGGTTTTACAGCTGGTAGTTCGCACTCTCAAGAGTTGCATCCTGAATATCGCCAAATTCCAATTAATTACGGCAATCAACCTTCAATGCAAACAGCCTACATATTCAATCTTTTAGGTCGACCAGACTTAACTCAATATTGGTCTCGAAATGTTGTAAGCAAAGCCTATAGTGGACTAGGTACTGACACCGGATATAATGGAGATGAAGACCAAGGTTTAATGGGTAGTTTAGCTGTTTTATTAAAAACTGGTCTATTTCAAATGAATGGAGGTACCGAAGATGACCCAAGATACCAAATTGGAAGTCCTATTTTTGACAAGATAACCATACTATTGAATAATGATTATTTTACAGGTGAATCCATTCAAATCAAAACAATAAATAACAGCCCCGAAAACGTTTTGATAAGTAAAATGAAGTGGCAAAACGAAACTATTTCAGATTTTTATTTAAATCATAGTCAACTTATTAAAGGCGGAACTTTAGAGCTTGAAATGACTGCAAAAAAATAAGGAGCTTTACGACTCGTAATTCATTCAAAATTCGATCTACCTTATGTCTTAAGTAGATGGTAATATCATTTCGTTATAAATCTGTACATTGTAAAATGCAAATGATTAAAGCTCTTAAAAAATATTTCCTCCTACTATTTTTGCTGTCTATTGGTAATTATCTATTTGCGCAACAAATTAAGTTTGAGCATTATAATGACAATGATGGATTATCTCACAATTCTGTACGTCATATCAAGCAAGATAAAAATGGTTTTTTATGGCTTGGCACCTTCTCAGGATTAAACCGTTTTGATGGCTTTGAATTTAAAAGCTACACAACTTCATCAGAAACTTCGAATACGATACAGAATGATGACATTACTGCTTTAGAACTAGATACTGACACAAACACACTTTGGATTGGTACACGTAATGGCCTTACTAGGTTCGATATGACGACCAACAACTTTAAAACCTTTTTGCCAGAACAAACCAACCCTAATAGCATACAAGACCATGAAATTAGAGCAGTACATGTTGATCGATTTAAACGTGTGTGGATAGGTACAAAAAGCAAAGGTGTATTCGTTTATTACCCTAAACTCAATTCATTTGAGAAAATTGAATTACCAGAATTCTATTATATCAAAGATATATTCGAAGACTCTAAAGGACATATTTGGATTGGTAGTTACAAAGATAACGGTATTGCAAAAATCGCTTTAGATGACCAGGGCAATATTGCTTCAACAACAGAATTTAAATTAACTATACCAAATTCAACTGAACTCAACCCTTACGTTAATTTCATCTATGAAAATGATAATTCTGACATTTTTATTGGTTCTCGCGAAGGTCTTTACAAACTTAATACAACTAGCAACAAATTTGAAAATCTATACATTGAAAATGTGACCATGAGGGATAAAATAGGACCTCATTTTACGTCTATCGCACAAGCATCCGATGGTAAATATTGGCTTGGCACTTTAGGTGGAATTTTAGTTACAGAAGAACTCGAGAATATCTCAAAACAAGATTTCTCACTATATTATTCTGAACTTTCAGATGATAATTCTTTAGTAGATGACCTTGTATCTTCGTTGTTTTTTGATGCATCAGGGGTATTATGGATTGGCACTGAAGATGGTTTAGATAAATTTGATCCTTATGAGAACCAATTTAAAACCAACAAAGAAATTTCAAAGTATATTCAAAATCAAATTCCAAGAATCAGGGGTTTTGCTAAAACTTATGATGATAAAATAATTGTTGCCACTAGACATAACGGACTTTTTATATACAACGATGGGCATTACACCCCCTTGTACAACAAGCAAAAAGACATTGCAAGTATTTATTCGTTTGATGGTAAAAAATTCTATTGTGGACTCTGGAATGGTGAAATTCTAGTTTACGATTATCTTACGAATAATTCTAAAAAACACAATGTAGGGTTTCAAAACTCTCCGGTTTTAGCCTTTGCTAAAGTTGGAGAAAATAAATTGCTCATAGGGTCACATGGCGAAGGTGTTGTTGCAGTTCTTGCAAATACTTTTGAAAAATTTGAATTTGCTGGCTCTAAAATAGTAGACAATGAAATCAATAAAATAGTTGTAGACAATATTGATAAAATTTGGTTTGCAACTCAAGCTGGTGTTTATCTGTACGACCCTTTTTCTGAACAAACAAAAACATATAAAACGCACCCAGAAAAGCAATTAGGTCTATCACATAGTAATGTTAGTGATTTAACGATAGATACCAATGGCAATATTTGGGCTGCTACTAGAAATGGTTTAAATTATTATGATAAACAAAGTGATAATTTTACCTCAACTACAATTCCTCAAGAATTACAAAACAAATGGATTACAGATTTATTTTCTGACACTAAAGGTAATTTGTGGTTAAATGTCAACAATAATCAAGTCGCACGCTTTAACGCAACATCAAAAACAGTAAAAACATACCATACGAATAGCGGAAACAGATTGGATGTTTTTAGTTTAAGTGGATTTTATTTTGCCGATGATAATCATGTGTTTCTTGGCGGAAAAAATGGAGTAATAACATTTTCACCTAGCACGCTTAAAGACAATAACTATGCTCCAAAACCCATCATCACAGCAGTAAGAATACAAAATAAAGAAGTTGAAATTGGCAGTGAATTAAACAATCAAATCATACTTAATACAGGTATAAATAAAAAACGCGAGTTGGTTCTTAACAATGCCAATAAAAATTTTGCCTTCACCTTTTCTAGTCCTTCTTATGTTAATGAACGATTAAATAAATACAGTTATATTTTAGAAGGGTTTGATGAATCTTGGAATACTGTTGATGCAAAACAGCGAACCGTACAATACACCAATCTGTTTTTTGGAGATTACACCTTTAAAATAAAAGCAATGAACAGTAGTAGTATTTGGAGTGACACTGCTACATTCAAAATTAAAATTCTTCCTCCATTCTGGTTTACATACAAAGCGTTAGCCTTATTTCTTTTGGCTCTAGGAATTTCTCTCTACTTGATTAGAAAACAACTAAGAATAAAATTTAGATTGAAACAACAATTACTAACGGAGAAGGTAAAACGAGAACGAGACGAAAAATTAAACAATGAAAAACTTCGCTTTTTCACCAATATTTCACATGAATTGAGAACACCTTTAACATTAATCTTAGGCCCTACTAAACAATTAATTGAAGAAGGACGTGATTCTAACAACCACTATCAAAATGCAAAATTTCAACTTATAGACAAAAACGCCCAACGCCTTTTAAATCTTGTAAATCAGGTTTTAGATTTCAGAAAATCGCAGTCTGGAGAATTAAATTTAAAAGTCTCTAAGACTGATATTTTGGCGCACACTAGAGTAACCTATGATTCATTTCAAGAATTAGCGGATAACAATAAAATACAATTCAATTTTATTTCCGAAAATGATACAATAGAAGGATATATAGATCGTGATAAATATGATAAAATACTATATAATTTGCTTTCTAATGCCTTTAAATTCACACCCAAATACGGCAATGTAGACATATTTATAGCCAAAAAATATTCATCATATAAAGACTACTTAGTTTTAGAAGTAAGTGATAACGGTATTGGCATTCCAACAACTAGTCAAGATAAAATTTTTACCAGATTTTATCAAACAACAAATAGCAAGGAAAATAATACGGGAACAGGAATTGGTCTCTCATTGGTGAAAGCTTTGATAGAATTACACAAAGGGTCTATTAGTGTTCAGAGCACCCAAGTTGAAGGTAGTGTTTTTACTATTAAAATTCCTATCGATAAAAATTCCTATGCTGAAAACGAAATTTTTAACATTGAAAATAAACCTATAAAAAAAGAGTCACCTCAACTTATTTCTGCGAAAAATATTATTAAAAACACACGCATAAAAGAACATATTCTAATAATCGAAGACAATGTTGAATTACGAAACTATTTAGTTAGTTATCTGTCTGAATTTTACAAAGTATTTGAAGCAGAAAATGGCCAAAAAGGACTTCAAATATGCAGTCAAATAAAACCAATAGCTTGTATAGCAGATGTAATGATGCCTGTTATGGATGGGTATCAATTTTGTAACGTGTTAAAAAACGATGCTTCAATTAGTCATATTCCTGTTATCTTATTAACAGCTTTAGCAGAAAGTGATGATAAAATAAAAGGATACAATTCTGGTGCAGATGCATATCTTGTTAAGCCTTTTGACCCTTCTTTATTAAAAACGCGAATTGACAACATAATCAAGTCTCGAACCGATCTTAAAAAGTTGTTTTCTGCTGATATTGAAAGCAACATCAAGGTTTTAACGCATTCTCCAATTGATGAAGAATTTATGGAAATGGTAAATCAATTGATTGAGCAAAATATGAGCAATTACGATTTAAATTCAGGTTTTTTATGCGAAAAACTGGGCATGAGCTCTTCTAAACTTTATCGAAAGATAAAAGAACTTACAGACCTTGCACCAAATGAATTTATTAGAACTGTGCGCCTTAAAAAATCCGCACAATTATTAAAGACGAAAAAATATAATGTATCTGAAGTTACCGATTATATTGGTTTTAACGATCCATTATATTTTAGTCGATGTTTTAAAAAACAATTTGGTTATCCTCCTAGTCATTTGATAAAAAGCTAAGAAAAAAAAGACCCTATCTAATAATAGGGCCATTATATTATCCTTTTAAAAAAAACTAATCTGCTATCTGCTATTGTTTATAAATTAAATGACGTTCTGAAGTAGTTCCTACCTTTACAGATGCAATGTAATAACCTGTTGGCAATTCACTTAAATTGATTTGATTATCCGCACTATTAATTTTTTTATATCCAACAATATTCCCATCCATTCCGAAAATATAAATAACACCTTCCTTTATTCCAGTAAAAGCAGACACATCAACACTTAATAAATCAATGACCGGATTTGGATAGAGTTTAAAAATTGTATTCTCAGTTGCAGTATCTGCTAAATCAGTTTCTTCTTCCTCTTCCTCAACCTCAATAATAGCTGTTTCATTATCTCGTGCAGCCCAAATAATAGCCTCTTTAATCATCGTTCTAAAAGATACATCACTTTCAAAATCTCTCGCATGATGTCCTAAAGCTGTATAGAATGAACGCCCTCCATCATATTCTTTATACCAAGTTACAGGCCTAGTTGCATCATAACTATTTGTACCTGTTGTTCGTACCTGTAACAAATCAATATTGCCATCATACAAATAACCTCCATTAAGTTCCCAATAATAGTATTCATCATTTTTAACCCATTCGGTATCTAAATGCGCAGTTGCATCGTGATCACCAACAACATCAATTACACCATTAAAATTACTTGATGTGTGATAAGGTGACACCTGTACAATAGCTCCCACTAGTTCATTATACCATGACCAAGTTCCACTTCTATAGGTATCAGTTGCTGAATGTACTCCTACATATCCTCCACCATTTTGAATAAAAGATTCAAACGCTGATTCTTCATCTTTAGATAAAATATCATCGCCTGTAGTGTTCAACCAAAGAACTACATCATAATTTTCTAAATTATCACTTGTAAATACATCACTTGTTTGTGAATCAGCCACTACCCAGTCCAGCTCGTCACCAAATTCATTTATCATAGCTATACCTGCTTGTATGGATGAATGTCTAAATTCTCCCGTTTCATGATATATTAACACGCGAATTTCATGTGCCTCCTCAACTATTACTTCTGGTTCAATCTCCATAGAGATTGTGGTCTTACCATTAACCACTATTAGTTTATCCCCAATTACTTTTGCAGCTGGAGCCCCCATTGCTGATGGCAGGTCGCAACGTTCTACCCAGGTATCTGATTCTATATCATATTCAGAAATATCATCTATGTTAAATGTATCACTTTTTCCACCTACAACTATGATTTTGTTATTATGAACAATTGTACCGGAACCAAAATGCGAACGAACATTAAGCAAATTAGATTTTTGCGACCAACTATTTAAAACTGGATCATATTCATCCATAAAATTAACCGTAAGGGTATCACTTATTTGCCCACCTATGGCATATATTTTACCGTTTACAGCGGCTGCACTCAAGTGATTTCTTGAATCAGGTAAAGCCGCTGCTGCTATCCAACCAGCTCCTTTATCATTAATATCTAGAACAAGATGTTCATTTAATCTAGTAACTCCGTCAGCCATCAAACCTCCTATATAATGTACTTGACCTTTGTTATAGGTCACGGCTCCTGTAGCTCTTGGACTAGGTAATGCGGGACCAACAGACCAAGTATCCGTTACAGTATTATAAACTTGAACTTCAGCTGTAAAGTTGCTTAAAGAATCATTTTGGACACCACCTACAAGCCAAATTTCGTCCTCAACTACAACTGCACCCATATCAGAAACAACTAGTGGCATAGGTTTCGCAGAAGACCATATATTAGTATCTGCATCGTATACTTCTGTAACCGATGATACAATAGAATCTGAGATTACACTTGACAAAATATACAACTTATCATTTACTTTAATACTCTGGGCATTCGTAGTTTCATGCAAAGTACTAGCTAGGTCATTCCAAATACATTCCTCTATATCCTTATGGACTTCGCCAAATATTTCTAATGCCGAAATTTTCGGTTGGTCAACAGAAGCGTTCAATTCAATATTCAATTCACCATCTACAACTTCTGTTTTAAATGCCTTTACTATAGCAGACATAGGCTCTGCCTCGACACCTAAATCAAAATCAACAAGAACTTCTTCACCTTCAATTGTAACATTAAAAACACGTTTACCCACCCCAGCAACACCACCCTTTGTGGCACCCCAATATATCTCTGCAAAATGCAAATTGATATCATATTCGCCATTATTAACAGGAACTGCATAACCAAAAGTTCTTGGACTTCCATTGCTGGTTCGTTCTGATTTATAAATGGAATCGTTTGTTGTATTTAGTACATCAACGATATTATAATTCGCGTAAGGCTTACTATTTCCAACAAATAAAGTATCTGCTACAAATTGTATTGAGTCATTAATTACTACAGCCTCTCCACCACTATTTATTCGTAATTGAAAAGAAGGTTGAGTTTCCACAATTTCTCCTTCAACGATTTCAAAATTGACCGTTAATGGTTGACCTGAAATACCTTCACCCTTATCTTCGTTAAAAGCTGTAGCTGTTAAAATATTAGACCCTAAATCAGGCTTCCATGGACGGTAATCTTCATCGTCATTAATTCCAATTGCATATACCGGTAAGTTTTCAGTATGATAATTTTTCACCAATTGATAATCAAATACTACACTTTCAGTTAAAGAATCAACTTCTGCTCTAATATTTAAATTTCTAGTACCTATTTCTTCTAAATTAAAAACAGACCCTTCTATTATAACATCAATATCTGTATCAGTATCTGCATTTACTAAAATAAAAGACAACACATCTGGACCAACAGGTTCAACAATAGTATCTTTTTGGACAGGAATTTCTGGTAGTAATGGAGTTTCTTGTGCTGTAACTCTCTGGCACATACAGATTATGGCTAGCGCCATTGCATACTTTAAAAGTACGTTTTTCATACTAAAATAATTAAGTTCAATTCTTTGGGTGCACCAAAATTAGAACGAATTATTTTAATATGGAAATAAAAATTTCATAAGACCCTTTAAATTAATAATTTAAACCCACTCACCTCTAGTGTTTATAGTATCACAAGGCCTATTAGTATAGAAAAATAAATTTTTAATATTTTTTACTCCAATGAAAAATATAGCTTCGATTTTGAGAATATGAAACTAATTCAACCAAATTTCTGACGCTCATTCATAAATGTGTTAATCACTTTTGAAAAACCATCCGCAACATCTATACTGACATATTTTATTCGATATTGGGCACATTTTAGTTTTAAAGCTTCAAAATAAGATTGAACTTCTTTTTCATAAGACTCTTTTACTGCATCGGCATATAAATCGATTTTCTCACCTGTTTCTACATCAACAAATCGTTTAGGTGTATTCCCAAAATTGAAATGCATTTCTTTTTCACTATCTAATAAATGAAATAATACAACCTCGTGCTTGTTATATTTTAAATGCTGTAATGCACTAAACATTTTATCATTTTCCACACTGGTTTGAAACATATCTGTGAACAAAAACACTAAACTTCTACGCTTAATATTTTCCGCTATTAAATGAAGATTTTCGTAGGTCGCTGTGTGTTTAGCGGGAGTTTTTTCCTTAGCAATTTCGCTTAACTTAGCTAATAACATTTGATGGTGACGTTCACTACCCTTTTCAGGTGCATAATAACTATAGTTGTCTGCATATACACTTAAACCTACAGCATCTCGTTGTCTTTTAAGAACATTCATTAAAGCCGCTATCGACAGAACACCAAAACCTATTTTATTTAAATTCGCTATACCTAAATTAGCAACTTCAGGATAATGCATCGACGCCGAATTATCTAATATCATGTGACATCTTAGGTTAGTCTCTTCTTCATAACGTTTTGTATAAAGTTTATCCGTTTTTGCAAATAACTTCCAATCAATATGCTTAGTGCTTTCCCCAGGGTTATAAATTTTATGTTCAGCGAATTCTGCTGAAAACCCGTGAAACGGACTTTTATGTATTCCACTAATAAAACCTTCAACCACTTGATTGGCTAAAAGCTCTAAATTTTGAAATAATACCGCTTTATTTAATTCTGATTGCAGATTCATATTTCGAAGATACTAAAGACCAGATTAAGGTATAAAATAAAAAAGGTTCAACCATGACTAATCATAATTGAACCTTCTTGAATTAAAACTAAATTTAATTCTTACAATGCAGCGTCGATTGCATCTGCATAAACTTGTTTAGGAGAAACACCAACTTGTCTAGTTACAATTTCACCATCTTTAAAAACCAATACAGTAGGTATATTACGCACACCATATTTACCAGCAAATTCTTGATTTGCATCAACATCTACTTTACCTACAACAGCTTTACCATCATATTCAGTGCTTAATTCTTCAATTACAGGCCCAACCATTCTACAAGGTCCACACCATGCTGCCCAAAAATCAACTACTACTGGTTTATCACTTTTTAACACTACTTCCTCAAAAGTAGCATCTGTTATTTCTAATGCCATTTGATTATTTTTTTAATTATACAAAGTTAGTCAAATATTACGCTCAAAACTTACTAACGCTTTATTCCTTATATCTATTGCTATATTGAGCAAATCTATCATTATAATTTATAAGCACTCCTTAATAAAATGCCAAACTTAGTTTAACTTATAATGAACATCTGCTTCTTCCAACGCAGTTAGTAATTCTGTACTAATATGCACCTTTTGTTTTCTACTAATTAAATTTACTTTTATTTCCTCACTCATTTCATAAACCACAAAATTTAAGGCATGATCGCCTTTATGCGTGGTCATTGTATCTTTCAACACTCGAATTCTATCTTCTTGTAAATTATCAATATTCAATTTTATCGTCAATTTTCTTGCATAGGCATTCATTACATCTTGCAACAACATAAAACTATTAAATTGTATTCTTGGATCTCCTTTTTTTCCCGTTTCTCGATTAACCCATCCATCTTTTACATAAACCTTTATATAAGCGAATGAATTTATCATTAAAAAATGTCTAAATTTTAAATACTCTTCCCCAAAAATTCGGAATTCAAAGGAATCTGTATAATCTTCTAATGTAAATGCTGCCCAACCTTTTCCGTTTTTCGAAATACGATGTTGAACATCTGAAATTACACCCGCGAACGAAAGTTCCCTACTTACATAATCTGGCAAATTGTGCATACATGAAACATTAGCATTACAAAAAGATTTAATTTCCTTTTTAAAATCATCCAATGGATGACCCGAAATATAAATACCTACTACTTCTTTTTCTCTACGTAGTTTCTCCATTGTAGCCCACTCCTCACAATGCGGAACTTCTGGCTCTGGAATTTGCACTTCACTTGCCTCCCCAAACAAACTAACTTGTGATGAATTCGCATTCTCTTGAAACTTTGCGCCATATTTTACCACCTTTTCTAAAAAGGTAATCCCATCATTTTCAGATAAAAAATATTGAGCTCTATTTACTCCAAAAGAATCAAAACCACCAGCGACTGCTAAATTTTCAAAAGCCTTTTTATTCGCTGCACGCAAATCCAAACGTTTTGTCATGTCAAAAACAGATTTATATGGACCATCTTTTTTTCTGTTTTCAACAATAGTTTCTACTGCAGAACGGCCTACACCTTTAATTGCCCCCATTCCAAATCGAACAGCACCTTCTTGGTTCACCGCAAACTTGTAGTATGATTCATTTACATCTGGACCCAAAACAGTTAGTC
Source organism: Aurantibacter sp. (assembly GCF_039941195.1). Lineage (GTDB taxonomy): Bacteria > Bacteroidota > Bacteroidia > Flavobacteriales > Flavobacteriaceae > Aurantibacter_A. The sequence continues at coordinate 27,233 of NZ_JBDVFA010000015.1, forward strand.
CCATGCGCTTACATTCTTCCATAAAGAAGGTAACCTGCTTTATATCATTCATATTATTTGAAAGCACAGCCGCCATATATTCTGCCGGATAATGTGCTTTTAAATATGCGGTCTGATAGGCAATATATGCATAACAAGTTGAGTGACTTTTATTAAATGCATACGCAGCAAAAGCCTCCCAGTCCTTCCAAATTTTTTCTAAGACGTCTCGTGGATGGCCATTACCTTCACCACCATCTAAAAACTGTGGTTTTAATTTCTGCAGTAAAGCAAAAATCTTTTTACCCATAGCTTTTCGTAATACATCAGCATCACCTTTTGAAAAGCCCGCTAATTTTTGTGAAAGCAACATCACCTGCTCTTGGTATACGGTAATACCATAAGTCTCTTTTAAGTACTCTTCCATATCCGGCAAGTCATACTTAATTTCAGCGATACCATTTTTACGCTGAATAAAGGTTGGAATATATTCCATTGGCCCTGGTCTATACAAGGCATTCATCGCAATTAAATCATCAAAAACTGAAGGTTTTAAATCCTTCATGTGTTTCTGCATCCCAGGAGATTCGTACTGAAATATACCTACCGTATCTCCTTTTTGAAAAAGCTCATACGTTTTTTCATCATCTAAAGGAAAATCATCAGGCACCAAATCGATGCCGTGTTTTGCCTTAACAATTTTAACGGTATCCTTAATTAAGGTCAAGGTTTTTAAACCTAAGAAATCCATCTTCAATAACCCTGCACTTTCAACCACAGAGTTGTCAAATTGTGTTACATATAAATCTGAATCTTTGGCTGTTGCAACAGGAACGAAATTGGTGATATCATCGGGAGTAATTATCACTCCACAAGCATGTATACCAGTATTACGAACTGAGCCCTCTAAAGATCGAGCCATATTAACGGTCTGGGCTTCTAAATCACTTCCTTCAGAAATATTTAATAATTCATTAACCTTCTCTAAATCATCTGCTCGAAATTTCTTTTTTAAATCTGCTTCAGAAACCCCAAATATTTTACCCAGTTTCGACATGGTGGGTATTAATTTAGCAATTCTATCAGCATCCCCTAGAGGTAAATCAAGCACTCTTGCTGTATCTCTAATAGATGACTTTGCAGCCATTGTACCGTAAGTAATAATTTGAGCAACTTGATTGGCTCCATATTTATTAATTACATAATCCATTACGCGCCCTCTGCCTTCATCATCAAAATCAATATCAATATCTGGCATTGAAACACGATCAGGATTCAAAAATCGCTCAAAAAGTAAATCGTACTTTAATGGATCTATATTGGTAATGGTTAAGCAATACGCTACAACCGAACCAGCTGCCGATCCCCTACCTGGGCCAACAGAAACATCCATATTACGAGCCTCTCTAATAAAATCTTCTGTAATTAAAAAATAACCTGGATACCCTGAATTTCTTATAGTATCTAGCTCAAAATCGATTCGCTCTCTAATTTCTGAAGTGATTTCTCCATAACGTTTCTTAGCTCCTTCATAAGTGATATGTCTTAAATAGGCATTTTCACCTCTATTACCACCATCTGCATCTTCGGCCACCTTAAAAGCATCAGGAATATCAAATTTCGGAAGCAATACATCTCTAGCCAATTCAAATGGCTCTACCTTATCCACCACTTCTTTTACATTCGATATGGCCTCGGGCAAATCTTTAAAAAGAGTCTTCATTTCTTCTGAAGACTTAAAATAGTATTCTTGATTAGGCAAACCATAACGATACCCTCTACCTCTACCTATTGGCGTAGCCTGTTTTTCACCATCTTTTACACATAAAAGAATATCATGCGCATCGGCATCTTCTTTTGCACAGTAATATGTATTATTCGTAGCTACTACTTTTACATCGTGCTTTTTTGCTAAGGGCACCAACACTTGATTTACACGATCTTCATCTTCTTGACCATGGCGCATTAACTCGACATACAAATCATCTCCAAATTCCTTCTTCCACCACAGTAAGGCTTCTTCAGCTTGATTTTCACCCACATTTAAAATCTTACCAGGAACCTCACCATATAGGTTTCCTGTAAGCACGATAACATCTTTTTTGTATTGCTGAACAATTTTCCTATCAATACGCGGGACATAATAAAAACCATCAGTATAGGCGATAGAAGACATTTTACACAAATTCTGATACCCATTTTTATTTTTGGCTAACAGCACTATTTGATAACCGTAATCTTTTACATTTTTATTTAAATGGTCGTCGCAAACAAAAAACTCACAACCGATTATAGGCTTTAGTGTTTTACCATTTGCAGGCTCACCATGCTCTTCTGCAATTTTATTTTTCTCTGCTACAGTTTTGTTATGAGCTTTTACTTCTTTTACGAAATGGAAAGCCCCCATCATATTTGCATGATCGGTTAAGGCCACAGCAGGCATATCATTTTCTGCTGCAGATTTTACCAAACTCTTTATATTAATGGTACTCTGTAATACTGAAAATTGAGAATGGTTATGCAAATGAGAAAAAGGTATCTCAGCTAAATTCTCAAGATTTTCTTCAATTTCTTCTGATGAAACACCAGCTGTAGCTTCATTCCATAAAGCATCTGCAATTTTTTTGGATGCCTTTTTTAAATTGATATGTTTTAATCCGATTAGCTCTATTTCCTGAGGGTTGGCCTCGGAGAAATTTTTAAAATAGTCAGGTTGAACATCTAACTGCGCTGCTGTATATTGTTTTTTTCTAATAAGCTCTAAAAAACAGCGTGTCGTTGCTTCAACATCTGCAGTCGCATTATGCGCTTCTGAAAATGGCTCTCCAAAAAGAAACTCATGCAATTCAGTAAGTGTTGGCAATTTAAACTTACCTCCTCTACCTCCAGGAATTTGACAAAGTTGTGCCGTATGTTCCGTACAAGTATCTAAAACTGGAAGTTCCTGCAAAGGATTCTTAACAGCCAATCGGTGGAATTCCGCACCCATAATATTCACATCGAACCCCACATTCTGACCGACAACAAATTTAGTTTGCGCCATTGCCGCATTAAATTTATCTAAAACTTCTGCCAGTGGAATACCATCTTTTTGCGCCAATGCAGTAGATATACCATGTATTTGTTCTGCATCATAAGGTATATTGAACCCTACTGGCTTTATCAAATAATCTTGACTGTCCACCAAATCACCCATATCATCATGTAACTGCCACGCAATTTGAATACAACGTGGCCAGTTGTCTGTATCAGTAATTGGCGCGTTCCATCGTTTCGGAAGTCCAGTTGTTTCAGTATCAAAAATTAGGTACATAAATTATATTCTATCAATTGTGCAGCTACCGTTAGGCAAGGAAAAAATGCTAAAAAAAGTGCCTATAAAAATAGGGAAAAGACACAGTTATAAAAAAGGATATTATTAGGAGTTATTAACGTCTGTAAAATAATCTACTATCACACTACATAAATAATTGGTATCTTCATTTTTTATAAAATTATACTAATGAAAAACCTATTTACCTTACTATTAATTACTTGCTTTTATTCTAACTTAATAAGTCAAAATTCCGCTGATAAAAAACCAAATTTCATAATTATTTTTACTGATGATATGGGTTATGGCGATTTAGGTGTTTACGGACACCCGACTATAAAAACACCTAATCTAGATCAAATGGCTTATGAAGGTCAAAAGTGGACTAACTTCTACGTTGGAGCAAGTGTTTGCACCCCAAGTAGAGCTGCTATTTTAACAGGTAGATTACCTATCAGAAGCGGTATGACAAGTAAAAAACAGCGCGTTCTTTTCCCAGATTCTAAAAACGGGTTACCAGCTAGCGAAATAACTTTAGCCGAGCAACTAAAGAGCGTTGGCTATAAAACAGCTGCTATAGGAAAATGGCATCTAGGACATAAAAAACAATATTTACCTACCAATAATGGATTTGATTATTACTTTGGAATTCCATACTCAAATGATATGGATTTATTACAAGGAGATGAATTTAAGAATTATTGGAGCCGTCCTTATGACTCCATTGAACCGGCACATTTTAATGTCCCACTTATCAGAAATACAGAAATAATAGAGCGACCTGCAAATCAGAATACTATCATTAAACGCTACTCAGAAGAAGCTATCAACTATATAAAGGAAAATAGAAACAATCAGTTCTTTGTTTATCTAGCTCATAATTTACCACATGTACCTTTATTTGTTTCAAAAGAATTTGAAGGTAAAAGTAAAAGAGGGTTATACGGAGACGTAATTGAAGAAATTGATTATGGTGTTGGCGAGATATTAAAAACTCTAAAAGAGGAAGGATTAGAAGAAAACACCATTGTAGTTTTCACATCTGACAATGGCCCATGGCTACCATTTAAATTACACGGTGGAAGCGCCGGCTTATTACGAGCAGGCAAAGGTTCTACATGGGAAGGTGGAATGCGAGAACCAGCAATATTCTGGGCGCCTGGAAGAATTAAACCTGATGTAATCTCCGAAATTGGATCAACTATGGATTTATTTACAACCTTTAGCAATTTAGCCGGAGCCGAATTACCTAAAGACAGAATTTTAGATAGCCATGATTTAGGTCCGGTATTATTTCAACAAAAAGAAAGCACTAGAAAAAGTATTATTTATTACCGTGGTAACGAAATTTACGCTGTTCGTTTAGGCGATTTCAAAGCACATTATATTACACAAGGTGTATATGGCCAATTTGGAAAAAGAGAAGAACACAACCCACCAATCTTGTATAATTTAAGTCACGATCCAGGAGAACAATTTAATATTTCAGACAAACATCCTGAGGTCTTAAAAGAAATAAAAAGTCTAGTAGACGCGCATAAGGCCAAATTAGTTGTTGGCAAAGATCAATTAGCAGAACGGGAATAACCACTACAACCAACACTATGCAAATATATTTCTTTAAAATTCATTTGGTTTTAAAGAAATAAAGTATATTTGCAGCCCTTTTAAAGGGAAAACTTAAAATGAATTAATAACCTGGGTCGGGCACCCTACAATTTAATGTGATATGCCAGTAAAAATTAGACTTCAAAGACACGGTAAAAAAGGAAAACCATTTTATTGGATCGTAGCAGCAGATGCACGTTCTAAAAGAGATGGTAAATATCTTGAAAAATTAGGTACTTATAATCCTAATACAAACCCTGCAACAATTGACCTTAGTATTGACGATTCTGTAAAATGGTTGCAAAATGGTGCTCAGCCTACAGATACGGCTAGAGCTATTTTATCATACAAAGGTGTTATGATGAAAAAACATTTATTAGGTGGTGTTGCCAAAGGTGCTTTTTCAGAAGAGCAAGCAGAAGAGAAATTCAATGCATGGTTGGAAGAAAAAGGAAAATTAGTAGGCGCTAAAGTAGATGGTTTAGAAAAAGCGAAAGACCAAGCTAAAGCAGAAGCTTTAAAAGCCGAAAAAGAGGTTAATGAAAAACGTGCAGCTGCTGCAGCTGCTGCGGAATTACCTGAAACTCCAGAAGGAGAAAGTGCTGAAGATGAAGTTGAAGCAGTAGCTGAGGCTCCAGAAGCTTCTGAAGCCCCAGCAACTGAAGAAGCTCCTAAAGAAGGAGAATAAAAATGTAAAACGATGCGCAAAGAAGATTGTTTCTATCTCGGCAAAATCGTTTCAAAATACAGCTTCAAGGGTGAGGTTCTTGTAAAATTAGATACCGACGAACCTGAGATTTACGAAAACATGGAATCAGTATTTATTCGTCTTAAAGCGAATAATCTGGTTCCATTTTTTATTAAAAGTTGTCGTCTTCACAAGTCTGCCTTACTACGTATTGATTTTGAAGACATAAATGATGAGCAAAGTGCAGATCGTATTATGGGATCTGAGCTTTTTCTACCTTTGGAGCTCTTACCTAAATTAACGGGCAACAAATTCTATTTTCATGAAGTTGTTGGATATACACTACAAGATTCTGTTCATGGTGATATAGGAAATATCACAGGAGTTAATGACAATACCTCACAAGCACTATTCGTAGCAATGAAAGGAGACAAAGAATTATTAATCCCAATTAGTGATGAAATTGTGACTAAAGTTGACCGCGAAAGCAAATCAATTCATGTAACAACGCCAGAAGGTTTAGTAGCTCTATATCTTGGTGACACCATATAATTTCATTTCCCGCATCGTCCAAGGGTACTTTTCTTGCTTTTCGTCTTTTAATTCGGATGTCTGAATAATTTTTAAATATTTGGCTTTTACTGCATCAAAAGCCATAACAATATTTGATTGTTGACACACACCTTTATCAACTGTGGTCCATTTTATACCGTCCTCAGAAACCTGCAACTCATACGCTCTTGGATAAGTAGGCAACGGTGGTGGCGATCCTTCTCTCCAACCTTGCGAGATTCCAGGAGAAACATAACGCAATTCTGTAACAGTTGCGACTTCAGGTAATTCAATTTGAAACCACATGCCTTTTTCTTGATTTTCACCTGTAGACCATCCTTCAAAATTAAAAGCTCCGGCAGCAGAGGCAGACCCTCCTACTCTAGTTTGAACAGCATGGCTAGCCGAAATAGCCCATGAATCATCAGGCACCATTAGCTCTGGCACAGAATTAATTAATCCATCATATTCGTAATACCCATCTTGTGCCTTTGTTTTAGACCGTACTTTAGCCACCTCCTCCTCACTTACGACAGTGGCTTCATTTGAAAGATTAGTTCTAATATAGGAAGCAATTGAAGCAATCCAATCATCAGATTGTTCTTTATTACCTACCATTATTCCTGCAGGATATGTTTTACCAGCTAAAGGACCTTGCAAGCCATGAAGCAGGGTCTTTATTACATATTCAGGATGGCCTTGTAAACGATTTGAACCCGCTAGTGGTGGCGCCATAATTAATCCTTCACCTATTGGAGCTCCTAATCCATCTACACCATGACATTGAACACATAGTTCATTAAAAATAACCTGACCTTTATTCAATTGTTTTTTTTGATTATCAGTAACATTCGCCCTAGAATCATCCCACCAGTTTTTAGCCTCCTCAGGATTCAATATTTGACCTCCTATAGTTTGTACTCCTTTAGCCATATTCGATTTTAACGCATTTTCTATGGCTGAGTGCAATCCAGTAACTTCTAAAATATTACCAGTTAACATGGCCTGAATAACGACATCAACATTTTTATCTGATAACATATTCAAATACAATTCTGCAAAAGATTTATCGCCAGCCTTATATAAAGTTTCACTAGCACGCATAGCTTGAATTCGCATTCGTGGATTGGAATCTTGCAACAACTCAACCAATAATTCAGACTTTAGCGAGCCCAATCCTTCCAAACACCAAAGTGCATGAAAACGAGCTAAAAGATTATCATTTTGTTTAACAATTTCTTCTAGTGCAGGAGCTATACTATTGTCCTTCGATAACACTATAAGTTGTTGCGCCTTATCTCTCCACCATCCATTTTTATGTTCCAAAAATTGAACTAGTTCTGCTGGTGTTTTTTCCAACATATTTGGCTTTGTTGTATCGCGCGTAAAATCGTCATGTGTGATTCTCCAAATTCGTCCAAGACCAATCACTTTATCCAATTGATATTGTTTAATTTTCGCTCTTAAATATGTTCCTTCTTGCGCCCAATTACCCTCCTGAATAATCCCGTGATACATATCGGTAACATACAAGGTGCCATCTGGAGCAGTCGTTAAATCTACCGGACGAAAAAGTGGATCTGTAGATTTTAAAAATTCCGATTTTTCATCTTGATAAGCATTATGTAATGTTGTAAGGCCTTCCGTAACAACAGGATTCACTTGCCTTACTATTCGAGCAACAGGTTCACCATAAAAAAGCTGACCGTACATTTCTTTTGGCAAGCGATCGCCTCGATAAATATCATTACCTGCCGCACCTGTCACTCTAGTGGGACCTCCTGTTCTTTCACTAACGCGATCCATGCCTTCTTGCAAATCGGCAACTTTCACAGGTGCTCCCCAAGGCTCTTCAAAACCTTCGGCGTAGTTTTCTTCATATTTAAAATTACCATAATGTACTGGAAATTGGAACTGAGAAGGCAAACCACTGGCACCTCCTAAAAATGAAAGTTTTCCATCATCATCATGTGTAACACCCCATTGCGCTCTATTGAAACCAGTGTTTTCACGAATTATTCCATTATCTGTTTCTCTAATTCTAAAAGCATTATATGTACTATACAACCAATTATCCATATTATAGTACATAAAGGCCTGTTGATGCTCAACATTACCCGAGCGACCATAATTATCTGTAAAAAACTCTTTCTTGTCAGCCTTACCGTCTCCTGTTGTATCTGTGTATTTATAAACAATATCTGCATCTGATTCCATGGTCAAAACACAATCTTTACCATACGGCAAAACAAAACGTGGAAAAATCAAACCATCAACAAAAACAGTTCCAGTCTCATAAACTCCATCATTATCTTTATCCTCCCAACGAGAAATCCTACTTTCGGGCTCTAAAGTTTTATCAGAATCAACAGTTAACATGTACGTTCTTAATTCCAAAACAAACATTTTACCATCGCCATCAAAGGCTATCGCCGCTGGTTGTTCTATTTCTGGCTCAGTAAGAATTGGTTCAATATGATACCCTTCGGGTAAAATAAATTTTTCAACTTCTTCTTCCGCTTTTAAAGGAAGAATTGGTGCTTTAGGTTCCAAATCAATACCCGCCCAATCATCGGAAGTAATATCTACCCCCTCTGGAATAACTATTTTAGGTAAAGAATCCGACATTGCTCCGATTACTTGATCCACCGGATGAGGCCCCTTTTCTTTTGAAACACAACTGCTAATCAATACGATAGCAATTAATAGATAAAAAAACTTTATAGTAAATAATTTTCTAAGCACTTGCAGACACATATAAATTGAAGAAATTGTAATTAATCTAGTTTTTACAACCAATGAAATTAAGTATATTCATTGCAACTAACAAGCTTATATTATTGAAATGCAAACATTGAATTTCCCAAACAAAAACAACGTTTCTAAGCACATAGCAATAGTCCTATTATTTTTAAATTTTGCCTGCAAAGAAGCCGATAAAAATACTCCAACAAAATTAGGTCCACCAAATATTGTTATCATTTTTACTGATGACCAGGGCTATCAAGATATTGGAACTTTTGGTTCTCCTAACATTCTTACCCCTAATGTCGATCAAATGGCTAAAGATGGAGTAAAACTAACTAGTTATTATTCTGCCCAACCCATTTGCTCAGCTTCTAGAGCTGGTATTTTAACCGGATGCTATCCAAACCGAATTGGAATTCACAATGCTTTAGGACCAGGTAGTCCGGTAGGTATTAACTCTAAAGAAACAACAATTGCTGAAATGCTTAAGGATCTAGGCTACAAAACAGGAATTTTTGGAAAATGGCATTTAGGTGATGATAAAAAATTTCTACCTACACAACATGGATTTGATGAATGGATAGGTATTCCATATTCTAATGACATGTGGCCTCACCATCCTTGGCAAGGCACTGTATTTAACTTTCCAGCACTTCCATTATATCAAAATGAGAAAGTAATAGATACTCTCGAAGACCAATCTCATCTCACAACCCTACTAACCGAAAAAAGCATTGATTTCATAAATCGCCATAAAGACAACCCATTCTTTTTATATGTGCCGCATCCACAGCCGCATGTACCTCTTTTTGTGTCAGACAAATTTAAAGGGAAATCGGAGCGTGGACTTTATGGCGATGTTATTATGGAAATAGACTGGTCTGTAGGACAAATTATTGATGCTTTAAAAAAGAATGGTCTTGAAGAAAATACAATGATTATTTTCACCTCAGATAACGGTCCTTGGTTAGCTTATGGCAATCATGCCGGAAGTGCTTTACCTTTTCGAGAAGGAAAAGGAACAGCATGGGAAGGGGCACAACGCGTGCCATTTGCTATAAAATATCCAAATAAACTCACACCGAATAGAACGTTAAACACCCCAATAATGGCTATCGATATTTTACCAACAATTGCAGAAATTACCGGAGCGAAACTACCAGAAACAACTATAGATGGCATGAGTGTGTGGAAGGTATTAGCTGGCGAA
>NZ_JBDVFA010000016.1:0-48422 GCF_039941195.1 Aurantibacter sp.
ACCCTGAAAAGAAAGTTTTTCCTTGGGATAAATCAGAAGTATGGTGCGCGAGTTCTAAAGACGGATTAACTTGGAAAGATGAAGGCTTAGCTGTCGGACGAGGTCCAACAGGTGCTTATGATGATCGCTCAGTTTTTACACCAGAAGTTTTAGCCCATGAGGGAAAATATTACCTCGTTTATCAAACAGTAAAAGCTCCATATGTTAATCGTGTTAAAAACCAGGTGGGGATGGCAATTGCTGATTCGCCTCTTGGACCTTGGGAAAAATTAAAGGAGCCAATTCTATCTCCTACAGATAATGGAAGATGGCTTGGCGATGAAGACAGCCGTTTTAAGGTAGAAGAAAAAGGTGATTTTGATAGCCAGAAAGTACATGACCCTTGTTTAATGTATTATAAAAATAAGTTCTACCTGTATTATAAAGGTGAGCGCATGGGAGAAGAACATTATTTAGGTGGTAGAGAAATTAAATGGGGCGTGGCAATAGCTGATAAAATTGAAGGTCCATATAAAAAATCAGCTTACAATCCTATTAGTAATAGCGGACATGAAATTTGTGTTTGGCCTTATCAAGGAGGAATGGCTGCTATGTTGACCTCTGATGGACCGGAGAATAATACAATCCAATGGTCACCAGATGGTATTAATTTTGAAATTAAATCGCATATTGGAGGTCGAACAAAACCACCACATGCTGCCGGTATTGTTCGTACGATAGATTCAGATAAAAGCCCATTGGCTGCACTGGAGTGGGGTATATGTTTTGACGCAAAAGAGGGTTGGAATTATATTACTGGCTTTAAAACCTATGTGCAAAAAGCAGAATAAAAAGAATATCAAACTAGAAAATAAAAGAAGTAATGAGCATATTAAATAATTTTAGTCTTAAAGGAAAAACAGCTTTAGTTACAGGTTGTAAACGTGGAATTGGTAAGGCCATGGCTATTGGATTAGCGGAGGCTGGTGCAGATATTATTGGGGTTAGCGCAACTTTAGAAGAATATGGTAGTATGGTTGAGCAGGAAGTTGAAGGATTAGGACGAAAATTCAAAGCATACACATGCGATTTTAGTAATCGCGAATCGCTATATGAGTTTATAAAAAATGTAAAAGATGATTTTCCTAAAATAGACATTTTAGTAAATAATGCAGGAACTATCTTGAGAGCTCCTGCGGTGGAACACTCCGATGAATATTGGGACAAAGTAATTGAAGTGAATCAAACTGCTCAATTTGTTTTGACTCGTGAAATCGGAAAAGAAATGGTCGCTAGAGGCGAAGGTAAAATTGTATTTACTGCATCACTTTTAACTTTTCAAGGAGGAATAACTGTACCCGGTTATGCTGCAAGTAAGGGAGCGATAGGTCAAATGACTATGGCTTTCGCAAACGAATGGGCAGGAAAGGGTGTAAATGTAAATGCTATTGCCCCAGGATACATAAGCACAGATAATACCGAAGCATTACGTAACAATCCAGAGCGTTCAGAATCTATTTTGTCCCGTATTCCTGCAGGTCGTTGGGGTCAACCTGAGGATTTTAAAGGACCTATTGTTTTCCTTTGTTCTGAAGCTTCAGGATATATGAATGGTGGAACTATGCTTGTTGATGGTGGTTGGATGGGAAGATAAAATCTTCATATAGTAACTTCAAATTTTGACGATTGTTAATACCAAAAAAGAATCAACTTCATAATTAAGAACATTATGGCTGAAATAAAAGAGTATAAATTATTTATCAATGGAGAATGGGTGAAATCTACGTCAGGAGAAACCATAGATATTGTTAGTCCTTCTACTGAAGAAATAGTGGCTAAAGTTCAAAATGGAACAGCGGAAGAAGCAGTACAAACATTAGAAGCAGCTGATAAAGCACAGAAAGAATGGAAAAAGTTGCCAGCAAGATCCAGAGCAGATTTATTGTATAAATTGGCAGATGAAATTGATGCTAATACTGAAGAATTGGCTCAGTTATTAGTTAAGGAGCAGGGTAAACTTTTAAAAGTAGCCCGTTTTGAAGTAGCAGTTGGTGCTTCATTTATCAGATATGCTTGCGAAGGTGCAAGAAGAATTGAAGGGGATATAATTCCTTCGGATAATCCCAATGAACAAATTTGGATTCAAAAAGTACCAAGAGGTGTAGTTGTAGCCATTACCGCTTGGAATTTTCCATTTGCATTAGCTGGCCGTAAACTAGGACCTGCCTTAGTTGCTGGTAATACTATCGTTATTAAGCCTACCTCAGAAACTCCTTTGGCAACATTAGAACTTGGTAATTTAGCTAATAAAGTAGGTATACCAGCCGGGGTGATAAATATATTGACTGGACCGGGAAGGGCTATGGGCAATGCCTTAGTGGAAAGTCCAATTTGTAAAATGGTTACCATGACGGGTTCTACGCCAGTAGGGCAACAGATAGCTCGTAATGCAGCACAGAATTTGACGCATGTTCAGTTAGAATTGGGAGGAAAAGCACCTTTTATTGTTTTTGAAGATGCAGAAATTGATGCGGCCGTGGAGGCAGCTTTACATTCTCGTTTTGATAACTGTGGGCAAGTATGTACCTGTAATGAACGTATGTATGTTCATGAGGGAATATATGATACATTCATGGAAAAATTCCTAGTAAAAGTTGCCCAAATAAAGGTGGGTGACCCTATGTTAGAAGATACAGATATGGGGCCAAAAGTAAATGGTTCTGAACTTCAACATATGGAGCATTTAGTGGCTGTTTCTGTAAAGGAAGGCGCTACAATTGCAGCAGGTGGTAATCGTCCTAAAGGCGCGCAATTTGAAAAAGGATTTTGGTTTGAGCCAACAGTGCTAACTAATGTTACACAGGACATGACTATTGTTCATGAAGAATCTTTTGGACCAATTCTGCCGGTATTAAAATTCAAAACTTTTGATGAGGTTATTGGTTACGCCAATGATTGTGAGTATGGTTTGGCTGCAATGGTTTTTACAAATGATATGAACACAATCATGAAATGTAATGATGAATTGGAATACGGTGAAATTTATGTTAATCGTGGTCATGGAGAACAGCATCAAGGTTTTCATAATGGCTATAAACTATCGGGTAGTGGAGGTGAAGATGGTAAATATGGTTTTGAACAGTATATGGAAAAGAAGACTTTTTATATTAGACATAAAGCATAAATGAATATAGGAATAAAGAGCATTGACTGCAGACTATTTAGAGTTCCACTACCTGAAGTAATGAATGATGCTAAGCATGGTGATCATACTCATTTTGAGTTGGTTACATCGACTATTGTTTTAAATGATGGTACTCAAGGAACGGGTTATACTTATACAGGAGGTAAAGGGGGGCATGCTATAAAAGCAATGGTTGATAATGATATTGCACCTGCATTGTTTGGTAAGGATGCTAGTGATATTGATGCGCTTTATGATTTTATGGAATGGCATATGCATTATGTAGGTCGAGGAGGTATAGTTTCATTCGCAGTGTCTACAATAGATATCGCCCTATGGGATATTAAATGTAAAAAAGCAGATTTACCACTTTGGAAAATGGCAGGTGGTTCAGGAAATACTTGTAAGGCGTATTGTGGAGGAATTGATTTGCAATTTCCAATTCCGAAGCTATTGAAAAACATGGAAGCCTATTTAGCATCAGGTTTTAATGCGGTAAAAATAAAGATTGGTAGAGAAAATTTAGATGAAGATATTGAACGCATAAAAGCAGTAAGAGATTTTATTGGTCCGGATGTTACATTCATGGTAGATGCCAATTATTCTATGACTGTTGAAAAAGCTATTGAAGCTATTGAAAAGTTTAGGCAATACGATATCACTTGGTTTGAAGAACCGATTATTCCTGATAATTACAAAGGCTTTGCGGAAATTTCGGATGCTACTGACTTTCCATTAGCTATGGGTGAAAATTTGCATACTATTCATGAATTTGAATACGCTATGGCACAAGCAAAACTTTCATATGTACAACCAGATGCTTCGAATTGTGGAGGAATAACGGGTTGGTTAAAAGCTGCCAGATTGGCTAATGAAAATAATGTCCCAGCCTGTTCACATGGAATGCAGGAATTACATGTAAGTTTAGTAGCTGCGCAACCAAATTCTGGATGGTTAGAGGTACATAGTTTTCCTATTGACCAATACACTACAAGACCATTAGTGGTTAAAAATCATCGTGCAGTAGCACCGGATACTCCAGGTATTGGCGTAGAATTCGATTGGAAAAAATTGAATCCTTATAAACAAGAATAGAAATTATGACAACCCTTGAATCAGATTTTGGAGAATTAGAAGGTAATGCAGTTAAATTGTTTACGCTACAAAATGACAATGGGGTTATTGTGAAAATATCAAATTATGGAGCTACAATTACTTCTATAATGATGCCACAAAAAAATGGAGAACCCGAAGAAGTTGTTTGTGGCTTTGATACTTTTCAAAGTTATTTTTCTGATGCTTATCAAGCAAATGCACCATATTTTGGTGGTACTGTAGGTCGCTATTGTTCTCTAATAAAGGATGCTAAATTTACTTTAAACGGTCAAAATTTTGAACTGGAAAAAATTGTCGGTGATAATAATTTGCACGGTGGTAAAGTAGGTTTCGATAAGAAAATTTGGAATGTAAAATCGTTGTCAAATGATATTTCGAAAGTTGAAATGGAATTGGAAAGTAAAGCGCTTGAAGAAGGATTTCCGGGCAATGTTAAGGTTCGAGTTAGTTTTTTATTAACTAATGACAATGAAATTAGAATAGATTATCATGCTATAACTGATGCCGATACACCTTTTACTATAACCAATCATAGTTATTTTAACCTCTCCGGTTTTAAAGCGAATATTGAAAATCACAGCGTTCAAGTTTTATCGGATAAAAAACAACTATGGGATGAAACTGGTGCTGCCACTGGAAAGAATGCCTTTATAGAAAACCAAGTTGATGATTTAAGAGAAGTAAAAACTATTGGAAATGTACATCGTGCAATGGGCGATGGTTTTGAGCACTATTATCTTTTTAAGAATAAAGGTTTTAAGCTTGAAAAAGTAGCCGAAATAAACGAACCAAATAGTGGACGATCTCTATTAGTTTCAACGACTGAACCAGGCATGCTTTTTTATACAGGCAAATATACTTCGGATGAATTACAAAGAGAGTCGGGAGAAAAGTATGGAAAGTATCGGGGATTTTGTTGTGAAGCACATCGGTATCCAAACGGTCCAAATATTCCCAATTCCCCAAAAAGCATACTTAAAAAAGGGGAGACATATGACAGCACTACCATCTTTAAGTTTGAATGGTAGTATTTGATATAACAGTAATTACACTAGAAGTATTTATATAATCAACCAACTAAAAATAACATTATGACTGAAGGAGTTTTATGGGCAATTTTTGCCGGACTAATGTTAGGGCTTTATGCACTACCAGAAAAATTCACTAAAGGTTTTAAATATGAAAATACCTGGAGTCTCTTTTTTCTGCTAACCATGTTTGTAGTGCCACTTATAGCTTCTGTTGTTTTAATTCAGGGCTTTAGTGAAATCTTCGGAAATATGCCTACTGATATTTGGGTGAAAATGGGACTTTCCAGTTTTCTATGGGGAATTGGCGTTATGATGTGGAGTAAGGCAATAAACCACATTGGACTTTCATTAGGTTTTTCAATCTTTATTGGGACAATTATTTTAGTAGGGTCTTTATTGCCTTTTATAGTTGATGGCCTTCCGCCAACAAATGTATTAACCTATGTGTTAATTGGTATTCTGGTCGTTCTTTTGGGGGTAATATTAAATGGAAAAGCGGGTCTTACTCGTGAAAAAGATGAAGCCAAATTAAATACAGCGGAAAATACTATTTCAGAAAAAGGCTCTATGACTACGGGAATTTTGATTGCAGTTATTGGTGGACTTTTAGCTACTGGTTTTAGTTATGCCAATGCGGTAGGTAGACCCTATTTAAGTGAAGCCGTAAAGCAATATGGAAATGCTGATTGGATTACTGCAGTTGCCGTAATGTTCCCAATTTTTATAAGTGGAGGTATTGTTATGACAGCGTACTTTCTTTGGCAACTAAATGCTAAAAAAGCATGGGGTGATTTTAAAACTTCATCATTCGGCAAGAACTTTTTACTGATTTTAATTATGGCAATTTTCCACTATGCGGCATCAGCACTTTTTGCTTTTGCAGCATCAAAATTAGGAGCTGCTGGTAATACTGTTGGTTATGCAATTTTTAATACGGCATCTGTTGCAACAGCTATTGTAAGTGGTATTGCAACTGCAGAATGGGTGCGAGCTTCTCCTAAAGCACGTAAATTTTTATATATGGGATTGGCCTGTATGGTTATTGGAATAGTAATTATTGCTTACGGCAACGGACAAGTATAATGAAAATTATGAATAGGAATTCTCAGCCTCGTGTGGTATTAATAACGGGTGCGAACAGGGGTATGGGCTTGGGATATGTTAAGCATTATCTGAATAATGGATATAGTGTTATCGCTACATATAAAGATGTTGAGAATACAAAAGAATTACAATTTCTTAAAAAGAATAGTCCTAAATATCTTAAAATAATTAAGATGAATGTTGCTGAAGAAAAATCAATTTTAGCAATGAAAAAAATACTAAAAATTGAAAATATAGCGCTATCACTAGTAATTAATAATGCAGGTATTTCTGAAAACGAAGATTTTGGAAATTGGACGAGTAATGCTTTTTTAAAACATTTTAAAGTAAATACTATTGGTCCGGCATTAGTTTCACAAATGGTCACGCCATTTATGTGTAAGAATTCTAAAATTATTCAAATCACTTCAGGTATGGGATCTTTATACCGGAATATAAATGCCACAAGTGCGTTGGATGCGTATGCCGCTAGTAAATGTGCCTTACATAGTATTACAGTACGATTAGCCGAAAAAGTGAGGCATAAAAATATCGGAGTTTTTCTAATTAATCCAGGTTGGGTGAAGACGGTGATGGGTGGGGAAGAAGCGACTTATGCTATCAGTGAAGCTGTTTCGAATATTACAAAGGTTATTTATAATCTTACTATAAAGCAAACCGGAAGTTTTGTTTCAGAAAATGGTGAATCAATTCCGTGGTAACTAAGATTCTCTGAAATAAAATATATATCTTAAAGACAGACTTTTAATGCTTTATTAAATTTTAAGAATTTTAAAGAAAAGCTGTAAATTCTTAATCTAAAATCAACTAAATAATGAACCGAACAATATTCACTTTATTCCTAATGTATTTTTTTTGTTTAACTACTGTAGTAGCTCAGTCTATTGAAGGAGAATTAAAAAAATGGCATAAAATTACTCTAGCATTTAATGGCCCTGAAACTTCAGAAAATGCCGAGGAAAATCCATTCCTAAATTATCGTTTAAATGTAACATTTACTCACAACATTTCTGATGAGAAATTTGTAGTACCCGGTTATTTTGCGGCAGACGGAAATGCGGGTAATTCTAGTTCAGTATCTGGAAATATTTGGAAAGTTCATTTTTCACCAGATCAAGTAGGAGAGTGGAATTATTCAGTGGACTTTAAAAAAGGGAAGTGGGCTGCTGTTAGAGATTCTGAAAAAATTAAAAGTGCTGATTTTATGGATGGTGCTTCAGGTAATTTTACTATTTCTGATACGGATAAAATTGGAAGAGATTTTCGAGGGAAAGGGCGTTTACAATATGTAGGGGAACGTTATTTAAAATTTCAAAACGGCGAGTACTTCTTAAAATGTGGGTCCGATGCTCCTGAGAACTTTTTAGCCTATGATAAGTTTGATGGTACTTTTCACAATGATAGCCATAAAGATGATTTAGTAAAAAGTTGGTCGGCACATGTACAAGATTGGAAAGAAGGAGACCCTACTTGGCAAAGTGGTAAAGGAAAAGAAATTATAGGTGCAATAAATTACCTTTCGTCTAAAGGAATGAATGCATTTTCTTTTCTTACTATGAATATTGCTGGTGATGATCAAAATGTTTTTCCATATGTAGATTATAATACTTGGGATAGATTCGATATCTCAAAATTAGATCAATGGGAAACTTTATTTGAACATGCCGATAAAATTGGAATGTTCATGCATTTTAAAACTTTAGAACATGAAAATCAAGGTTTATTGGATAATGGTGGAACCGGACTTTACACTAAATTGTATTATCGCGAACTTATTGCTCGTTTTGGACATCACTTAGCTATTAACTGGAACCTTGCAGAAGAGACGGGCGATTGGACGGAAACACCACCTACCTTTCCTTTAGATGCGGTAGAACGAATTCGATTAGCTGAATTTATTTCTTCTATAGATCCATATAAGCATCATTTAGTTATACATAATGGATCTTGGTTTGATCCTCTTTACGGACCAGAAACGAAATTTACAGGGGCATCTTTGCAGACCAATAAGGCTGATTTTAGTCGTGTACATTCGCAAACTTTAAAGGTTTTAAATGAAGCCAAGGATGCAGGTAAAATTTGGGCGGTAGCAGTTGATGAACCAGGTGATGCCCAGCATTCACTAATAACGGATGAAGAAGACCCAGAACATAATAATGCTCGTAAAAACGGACTTTGGGGAGCGATGATGGCAGGGGCTTGGGGAACAGAATGGTACTTTGGCTATAAGCACCCACATTCAGATTTAAGTTGTCAAGATTATCGTTCTCGAGATTTATTTTGGGATCAAGGGAAATTTTGCCTTGATTTTTTTAATGAAAATAAAATACCCGTTTGGGAAATGGAATCGAATGATGATCTTATTTCTTCGGAAGGTGATTATGTTTTAGCTAAGGAAGGTGAAGTTTACGTCATATTTCTAAAAAATGGAGGAGAGTCATTTTTGGATTTAGGTAATTTAAATACAGAATATGACGTTTCGTGGTACAACCCTAGAAAAGGTGGTGGACTTCAAAAAAGTAAAGTAAAATTAGTCGCAGGTTCTGGTAAACAATCTTTGGGTTTGCCTCCTGTACGGAAAGAACGAGAATTGGATTGGGTAGTATTACTTACTAAGAATTAGAATGAACCCATCGAACTCAAAAAAGCGTTACAACATACTCGCGATGATTTTTGTTACGGTAGTAATAAACTACTTAGATCGTACAAATATTTCAATAGCAGCGTCTGCACTAAAAGAAGAACTGGGTATTGATGCCATACAAATGGGTTATATTTTTTCTGCTTTTGGATGGACCTATTCCTTGCTTCAAATACCAGGTGGAATTGTTGCTGATAAGGTGAAATCTAGAATATTATATCCAGTTATAATGGCGTTGTGGTCAATTGCAACTTTGATTCAGGGAATGATAAATTCCTTTGCAATCCTGTTGGGACTTCGTGCAAGTATTGGAATGTTCGAAGCACCCTCATACCCAACTAATAATCTGATTGTTACAAGATGGTTTCCAGAAAATGAAAGAGCATCTGCTATTGCAACTTATACTTCTGGGCAGTTTTTAGGCATGGCACTTTTGCTTCCCATACTAACTTTAATTCAAGACGCTTTAGGTTGGCGTGGGCTTTTTATTGTTTCAGGAATTATTGGTTTAGTTTGGGCTGGCGTTTGGTATATGTTTTATCGCGATCCACAAAATCATAAAAGAGTGAGTGATTCCGAA
Organism: Aurantibacter sp.; assembly: GCF_039941195.1. Classification (GTDB taxonomy): domain Bacteria; phylum Bacteroidota; class Bacteroidia; order Flavobacteriales; family Flavobacteriaceae; genus Aurantibacter_A. The sequence continues at coordinate 9,636 of NZ_JBDVFA010000016.1, forward strand.
CTAAAGTTGATTAAAGATGGTGGTGGACTGGTTGGTAAGAAAGGTCAAAATTCTATTCCAAAAAAGTTCGATTGGTCAGACCTATCTAAAGCATTTCGCTACCGTAAATTATGGGGCTTATACATAGGTCAATTTTGTTTGGGTGCAACCACGATTTTCTTTCTGACTTGGTTTCCTACATACCTAGTAGATTTTAAGGGATTGGATTTTATAAAATCTGGATTTTATGCATCCATTCCATATTTAGCAGCTTTCTTAGGTGTTTTATTAGCAGGTTTTACGTCAGATTATTTAGTAAAAAAAGGATACTCCCCAGAAGTTTCACGTAAAGCCCCGATTGTTACTGGAATGCTGTTATCTATTGCTATTATAGGAGCAAATTATACTGATGATACCACTTTGATAATCGTTTATTTATCAATAGCTTTCTTTGGAAATGGACTTGCAAGTATTGCTTGGATTTTTATTTCCCTTATTGCACCTAAAAATAATATTGGACTTATTGGAGGCACATTTAATTTTATTGGTGGATTGTCTGCAGTAATCGTTCCTATCGTAATTGGGTATTTGGTTCAGGATGGAGATTTTAGTCCAGCATTATTTTTTATTGGAGCATTGGCCTTATTAGGCTTAATTAGTTACACACTAATTGTTGGCAAAATAGAACGTATTAATCCTGAAAATTATAAACTGAAACGCTATGAAAATTACTGATATTAAAACGTATCCTATAAATATTAAAGGAGGTGGTGTGCAGTTGGTTATTAAAGTAGAAACTGATTCAGAATTGTATGGATGGGGATGTTCTGGCCTTTCTGGTAGAGAACTCGCAGTTGTTGGGCTGATTACACATTTTAAAAGTATTTTAATTGGAAAAGATCCTAGACAGATTGGTGCCATTTGGCAATTGCTTTATCGGGGTCAATACTTTGAAGGTGGACGGGTTTTTACTGCGGCAATTTCAGGAATTGATATTGCCTTGTATGATATTAAAGGTAAAGCGTTGGGAGTGCCAGTTTACGAATTGTTAGGTGGGAAGCAACGCGATTTTGTAGAGTGTTTTGCCTCGGTAAGATTTACAACCAAAGAAGAACTATTAGAGTATTCCAGAATTTGTATTAAAGAGGGTTGGAAAGTATTAAGATTGGCACCTGCTGAATTTGAAACTCAGGATGATAAAAGTAAGTTTGAACCACGAGTATCAATTGCAATACTAGCAGATTGGATTACCAAATTAAGAAAAGAAGTCGGATCTGAAATTACCATTGGTTTGGATTATCATACGCGTTTAAATGTGGCAGAAACATATTCGTTTATGAAGCGAATGCCAGAGGGGACAATTGATTTTCTTGAAGAACCAATAAGAGACCAAAATCCTGGTGCATATCAAGAACTTAGAAGAATGGTCGATGTTCCGTTTGCGCTAGGAGAGGAGTTTTCTAGTAAATGGGATTTTATGCCTTTCATAGAAAATAATATTATGCAATATGCTCGCGTAGATGTTTGCAATGTTGGTGGATTAACAGAAGCGATGAAAGTAGCTGCCATGGCAGAAACGCATTATATTGATCTAATGCCTCATAATCCTTTAGGTCCAATTTGTGCTGCAGCATCCATACATTTGGCAGCGGCATGTTCTAACTTTAGCTATTTGGAGGAAGTTAATACCCCTGTGCAGAATATGGGAACTAAAGCCCCTGATTTTTATCCGGTACAGCACAAATTGGAAGGGCCACGGTATCCAGTAACTGATACTCCTGGATTGGGTGTCGATTTTAACGAAGCGTTGGCGGAAAGTCAAGAATTTAAATTGGTTGACATACCTAGACTTCATAGAAATGATGGGTCACTAACGAACTGGTAATCCTTAATTTTTCATTCAACAAATTCTACTAAACCGAATCTATTTGCTTGATGAACGTTTTTTGAAATGTCGTATATAGGAAAAATCGTAGAAGTTGACCTCCGATTCCCTTCTGCATCATTTCTATCTTGGCGCACCGCCAAAAAAGCCCATCGATTTCCAGTTTTTATAGGTACAATTTCACCTAGTTTCCCAAAATTAGCAATTGGAATGGCTAGCTCCATTGTCCAACCTACATCAATATCACTATTATCATTTATAGTTCCATTGTGGGTTATTTCAATTTTAAAATCTGGGTCGTACTTTTTAAAAGCGATGCTTTTTCCATCATAAAAATCATTGAAATAAATAAAATCGTTTGAGGCCTTATTCAAATTTAGTTCATAACCAAAATGTGTATCTAAACTATCAGGTGCAGTTATAAAAAATATTTCGGCACAGTCATCCAAATAAGGCTCCCCATCTCGTTTGGTTTCTCGTGCTGTTAGATAATGATCTTGCATATCATAAAACAGATAGATGTTATCATCATCCCATAACATTCTAATAGTGGTCTGTTGTTTGTCGTCAGGATTAACAATATTGTAGAAATAGTCAAAGGTTCTAGATTCTGTTTTTTGCCAAATTGTCTCGTTTGATTTTCCGTCGATTTCAATTTTTTCAGAAGCTTTTAAAGCCTTAAAAAGAGGTTGTTCACCCAGCGATAATTTTACATCTGACTGCGCTATTACAAGTATAGAATTTAGAAACATGAATAAGAGTAACACTCTTTTTATTAGCTGCATTTTCTTAATTTGATGCCATTACTTTTGCCCATAAATTATTTTTGTATTCTTTTATAGCTGATTGTAATAGTGTTTTAGCATGTTGATTGTTGCCTAAACCTAAATTGCCTAAGGCTTCCAAATAATATGATTTTGAAACTGCTTTTTTGTTAGTAGCCGTTGCCTCTTCAACAGCAATTAATGTATTATTCGCACCATCTTTTCTTTGCTTTTGTGCCCTCGATATTAAATCAGCATACATTTTTTTAGCTAGGTCTTTGTTGCCTAGATTTTCATTTGATTTTGCTTGAAAGTATAAAAGGTCATACATGCCTCGTCCGTTCTGGGCAGCCGCACTTTTTAGAAAACTTTCTTTTGCTTTATTTTTATTTCCAATTTTAGAAAATGCCTCTCCCATGTAATAGTATATCATAGCATTTTTCTCATCGTGTGTAGGTTTACCGACTTCTAAATTCTCTGGATATAATAATGCTTCTTCCAAATGCGAAATGGCTTCTTCATATTTAGTTGCAGTTATTAATTCTTTTGCTTTTAATGTATGTGAATCAACATAATGCCAATAGGTTTCACGACCGCCTTCCCAGGTTCTAAAATGATGTTCGTTAAGAAACTTTATAGCTTCATCGTATTCACTATTTAAATTTAAAAGTGCGACATAGGTTTTAGGAGCTGCTACATCTTTCTTTACAATTTCTAAATTGTTTTTTAGGATGCTTAAATTTTGCTTGTAATCCGAATCTGATTCATCGTAGTATTTCGATAATTCTGAATACCAAAGAGGATTAGAATTATCCAAACTAATTGCTTTAGTCATATACTCAATTGCCTCTTCTGGATTCTTATTATTGTAGAAAGCTCCAAATGCTAGATTTCTCCAAACCATAGGTATACTATTAGCTATAGCTCCAGCTTTTTGCCATGCAGCCATTCCGTCTTCAGGTCTTTTGTCATACAAAAGATTTCCCAAAAGATAATGTGCGGTTGCATTTTGCGCATTTAATGAAATTGCTTTTTCTAACACTATTTCCGTTTCTACTCGGTATGGAAAAGCATAATCTAATGAAATGTTTTTTGCAGCTGTTAATTCTTCATTAGCTTTTTCGTCATCGCCTAGCATTGAATGAAAATAAGCTTTGTAAAATTGAACAAGAATGTTATCTGTGCTTTCCAAAGAATTTAATAGCGCTAAACCATCATCAAAAAGTCCTGCATTGAAGTAATTCGTTGAAATTTCTAAATAATTATTGGCTGAGTCTTGCATGTTTTTATGCCACGCCTTCATTGAAGTTCTATTTTCTAAAAGTTCTTTCTCATATAAAACAGAGAAATCTATTGGGTCATAGGCTAATTGTTTTTCTACAAGTTCTTTTGCTAGTGTTTCTTGTTTGACTTTTCTCAATAAGGCACTATATAATACTACAATTCGTCCATCGCGGTTATTGGTGGAATATGCTTCTTTAATATAATCCAAGGCTTTGTCATAATTACCTTTTGTGCATTCGATTTGAGCAAGCTGAAAATTTCCTGAAGAAAACCATTGATAATACCAGGTGGCTCTAGCTAAGTCTTTATAGGCATCTTCTAAATTTCCAAGTGCTTTATGTGTTAAACCACGATAATAAAACAATTCTCCTTCCTTTGGCTGGTGATATTTTATTTTTAATTTATCTGCAGCAGTTTGCAAATATTTTAGTGCTTCTGAATATTTAGTCTGATTAAATCTGCGTATACCTAAAGCTATATTTGTACGATAATCTGTAGGCGATAATTTTAAGGCTGATAGATAATAATCATCTGGTTCGAGACCAGGTCTTCTAAATTGCTCAACAAATCTTCCTGTTAAGAACAAATCTTCCACAGTTTTTAATTCTTCAGGTTTTTTGACTCTTTCTTGTTCTTCTGGTAATTCGGGTTTGGTAAGTTCCTTTGGAGCGTATGAAATTAATTCGTTCGATTCGTTGTCTAATAAACTTACTTTTAAGTCAAATTCATTTAATGGTCTACGACTTTTATAGGTTGAAGTATATGGATTTGCTGGATCTATAGATATCGTTTTTTCCTCTAGTACAATATCTCCGTTTGATAAAATTACTTTTGCGCTTGTAAATGATTTGGTAGTATTAAAACCATAAAAAACTGATTTCGAATTCCTCATTTGAAGTGTAGCGGAAGCATTAATATTTGAATTTTTAACAATTTCTAAATCGCGTATAGGGTACCAATAGTTTTTTGCATCCTTTACAGAATGAGGCAGTATCCAACTATAATCTGGTTGGTTATTTGAGAAAGTTCCGGTCATAAGCTCTACATAAGCTTTACCATCATCGGTAAGTTTTCTTCTGGCATTCTGACCTTGCAAACCTGGTCCAAATTGCCATAATTTTGAGGCGTTATTTTTAAATGGATCACCTACATGAACGGTTCCTGCATTTTGTCCATAATCATAACCGCCAATAAAACCTTCTTTAATATCCCACATAAAAAATGATACTGGATTAGGATGATTTTTCCACCAAGTTAAATCTACCCCCTCTTCATAACTGGTTCTACCATAGTCATCTGTTGCATTAGTATATGGCCATTGAATGAAGCTACTATTATTATGATAAACACCAATTTCTTGACTGGGAGGCCAAAAGGTTCTAAAATCGTCATTTGCAGTGATTGCCACATTTGCCCAAAATAAAAATGTAGTTGTTACATCACTCGTATTTGTAATTCTGTAATCTACTTCAATAAAAGATCTTCCTGGTCGTAGGGTCATTCCTATTACGCCCCGCATATCTCTAGTTTTTTCAGTTTCACCAATCCAAATCGTGGCACTGCCATCTTCATTCGTAACCATCCGATAATCGCTTTTTATCATTGTCGTGGTTCTATGATGATGCGGAAAACACCATTCAATTCCTCCAGAAACCCAAGCGCCTAGCGTGCCAATTAAATCTGGCTTTATTACACTATTGGTATGAAAAAGTTCATGGCCATTTGTTTTGTCTATTGCCGAGAATAATCTTCCACCAAATTGAGGAAGCACCTTTACAAGCATGTATTCATTTTCCAGGTAAACCATGTTATAAGAAACATCACTTAAAGTGTTATTTAGTTTTGTTTGAGAAGGGTAGGGGTATACTTTACCTTGTGCACCTTGAACGCCTCTTCCAGTATAAAAAATTGGACTTTTTTCGTCGATTCCTTTTTGATACGTTGGAATAATTTCGGTTCCTTCATAAATTTTAACTTGAGCGAAAGATTGCCCAAAATTGGTGATGTACAAGAGTGTGAAAAACAGAATTTTAGTTGAATAATTAGGTTTCATTTTTAAGTTGTTTAATAAGTATAAATTGCTTGGTCAAAATCTTATTAAATATAACGGAAAATGAGGGTATAAACTAAAAGTGAGTTACCTAAGAATAGTACTATTTTAATGCTGTTCTTTTCTTGGCAGTAAAATAAACAGGAACTTCAGTTTTTAACTTTTTAAAATGTAATTACTGAAGTTTTCAATTTGTGGAATAATGCTGTGTGAATGTCTAAATTGTAATCTAGAAAAACCTTGGAGACTTAATTTTGGTAAGTTTTGGAATTAAATTGAATTTTATAAAAAGCTCGTGACTTCCATCATTGTAATTGGTGAGATTGGTAGTACTATAATCAAAAGAATACCCAATATGTAGTCTAGGAGAAATGTAAAACCCTAAAATAGCACTTATAGAATCATCCCAACGGTAGCTTACTCCTAAATGAAGTTTTTCATTAATTAAAAAATTACCTGATATATCAAATATTAATGGAGCACCATCTACGTACTTTATAAAAGTAGAAGGTTTAAATTTTAATGAATTGTTTAAATCGAATACATAGCCAGCAATTAAATATAAGTGCATTCTGTCAGATGCTACTGCTTCTTGAATAGCGTCATAATGTTCATTCTTTAGAATGTTTGGTGTGGCAAGTCCTAAATATGCATTATCTGTGTAATAATATACTCCAGCACCTACAGATGGTAAGAACCTTCCTTTTATATTTTCTTGAAAAGCTACATCTGGGTCTTTAAATGTTCCTTTGGACCAATCTACAGATAGATATTTGCCACCAGCTTTTAAACCAAAAGCAAGTCGATGACCATATCTGTTTAAAACAATACTATGTGAATAATTGGCATCAAAATATGTTTCATCAGCCGGACCTAATTCATCTTTTACAATGGATAAACCTAGACCACTAAATAATTTAAAAGGTGTGTCAACCCCCAGACTTATGGTTCGCGGAGAACCTTGGATGTTAACCCACTGGTCTCTATAAAGAGCAATTATGGAAGCAAAGCCTTGTGATCCAGCATAACCTGGATTTACCGTCATTGTATTATATTGGTATTGGGTATACTGCGGTTCTTGTTGTGCATGAGAAACAAGACCAATACAGAAAAATGCTAGTATTAAATATAAATTTTTAATATGTGTATATTTAAATTTCATTGCTAATTATCTAGTAATGTATAACCAGCCAGAAGTTGGTTGTGTTTTGTTATCACCTAAATCTAATATGTAGTAATAGGTGCCAACTGGAAGTTTTTCATCTCTGTTCACGGTTGACCTACCCTGTGAAGTACCATCCCAATCATTAGAATACCCCATAGTTTCAAAAACCTTATTTCCCCAACGATTAAATACTTCAAGGTGATTGTTTGGATAATTCTCAATACAATCAATATGGAAGTATTGATTGCTTTGATCTCCATTTGGAGAGAATTCATTGTAAATTTTTAAGCAATCATTATCTACAAGTTGTATGGTAGCCTCATCGCGATCATTCCCGTCAAATTGGTCTAACTGATCCATTGAAATTAGTTCGGCTACATTTGTATATTCGCTACCATCTTGTACTGTTGCTTCTATATTTAATACTGCCGTTTGTTGGATAGGAAGCGAATTAATAATCCATAAACTGGTATCTGTATCATAAGTGCCCATGTCAGATGTTGCAGAAATAAAAGCATAACCATTAGGTAGCTCATCTACAATTTGAACATTGGTAACTTCTGAGTCACCTAAATTCTCAGCAGTAATTGTAAAGACAACTGTATCACCAATTGCCGCTGAACTTGGATATACACTTTTCGAAATTCCAATATCAACAATTTCTACTGTTACATTGGAAACACTGTCTTCATCATCTTCCGATTGATCACCATCATCATTGTTTGGAGTAGAATCTGGATCAACTTGGTCAGAGGCCGTCACCTGTGCTATGTTTTTATATTCATCTATAGTTCCTGTAGGAATGTTTACCGTAACCGTATAAGATAATGTAAGTGTTGTATTATCAAGACTAGCGATAAACCAATCTATAGTATTTGCAGTAAGTACACCACCATTCGAAATAGAACTTAGGTCTACCGTATAACCCTGCGGGATGATATCCTCAATAGTAATATTCGTTGCAGTATTTATTACCGCTACTTCAATTTCAAAAGTTATTTGGTCGCCTGCACTTGGTGTATTACTTGAACCACTGGCTAGTCGTTTATCAATACTTATATCTGCAGAAGTGTCTAAAACAACTATATCGGAAACGGTATCTTCATCATCTTCTGATTGATCACCATCGTCATTATTCGGAGTAGAATCTGGATCAAGTTGATCTGATGCAGTTACCTGAGCTACGTTTATATATTCCCCTGCTGCGCCAGTAGGTGCGTTTACAGATGCACTATATGATAAAACTATTGAAGTATTATCTATACTAGCAATATCCCAATTAATTGTATTTCCAGTTAAGATTCCTCCATGAGATATTGATGCGTTATCTATTGTAAGGCCTATAGGAATAATATCTTCTAAGGAAACATTTGTTGCAGCAGCATCTGATGTTATTTCAATTTCAAAAGTTATATTATCGCCTACATTTGGTGTATTACTCGAACCGTTCGCTAATCTTTTATCAATACTTAAGTCGGCTAAATTACTGGCGGGTTCACTGGAAATTACGATTGAAAGTGGATTGCAAAAACAGTTTGTATTTGAAGGTATAAACTCGACCACCATATTACTATTAACACCACAGAAAGTAGTGCTTGTAAACGAAATTGACTCTTCGATACTCGCACTTGTTGGGATGCCCTGTGTAAGTGAACCAGAATATAATGAAGGTCCTGTTTTAATACCAGCACCATCGGCACAAAATACTTCATAAGAAATACCTGAAGCTAAATCTTCAGTGCCATTATTTTCTAAACCTACCGTAATTGCATAATTAGTATTGGAACCAGACTGTGCATATTCAGCTGTAGCAATGTAACTAGATGCCGTTAAATTACCTTTTGTAACAGCTGCGGTTGTAGACGCTGTACCAGTATTTACTTCAGTAATACCACACGAAACACCTGAACAAGATAAGCCGGAAACAGTTACAAAAGTGCTTAAATCAATAACATAATTTCCTTCACATATTTCACCTGTTCCTTGTACACCAATATTATATGCCAATGTATCGGAACTATCTACACCTGAAGGTAAAGCAATTGTTATTTCCTCATGATCACCTACCGTATCTTTTGATACAAATGTTACAGGTTGTGTTCCTGTTGATATTAAAGATCCATCAACATATATAATTCCTGCTGGTAATATTATTCTAGAAAAATCATTAGTTCCTGTTACTCCATTTTCGACATAAGTTTCTACTGAAACAGTTTCTATAGCACACCCTGTAAAACTTGGTGAATCTAATACTATTGTATTTGTACTATATGGTGGTTCGGCTCCTGTTATAATAATTGGGTTAGCTGAAATTCTACTGCCACTTCCTGTAGCGTCGGTACCAGAAGGATTATTACCAGTCATTGTATAGGCTGTACCTGTATTTGAAAGGTAATTACACTGTGGACTTAAATTAAGATTTACAATTGCAATTTGATCATCTAAGCTTAAAGCATTCAATGATCCTAGTAAGCCATTGTTTACAGCTATACCGGAATGATCTAATAAGTTTATTGAGACGCTGTTGCCAGTTATTGTTGGCGTTATAGATTCTATATTTCCAGAACCTCGCGGATATTCGATAGTAATATCATTAATAATTAGCGAAGACATATCACCGGGAATCTCAAAATTTATTGCAGGAGATATTAAATCTGCTTCGCCTGCATTTCTAGCTTCTAATTCTATATCAAAATCTGTACAAGTAGCTACGCTAGTAGTAGGTTGTTGTAATATTAGAAGTTGAATAGCTGCATCAACAGGTTCTAGAGTTAGTGAAATTTCATTAAAGAAAGGAGCACTTGTAAAATTGCTTGGATAGGCTACGCAATCGTAATTATGCGAAACTCTAATTTCTTGAACCGTATCTTCCGTATATGTACCTTCAAATCTAATTTTTCTACAAATCCATCCACCGGATTCCATTGTTCCAATTTCTATAAATGATAAATCACCGTCGGTTGTAAAATTTAATGCGGTTTCTGTACCTCCGTTAACCAAATAGGCATTGGTAATAGTATAACCGGTACCTGTATCTACACGCAACCAATTATTGTCAATTTGATTAAAATTATCTTTACAGATATCTATTGTAAAACCTTCTATTTGCGAATTACCAATTTCAGTAGGTGCATCTGTATTTAGAAAATAGTTTGGTATGCTGTATTCAAAATCTTTAGTAGCGTTTTCGGTAACTATAGCTGGGCTGTCAGAATACGCATACTCTTGGTAAGTTACAGAAACTGAATGCGAGCTGGTACTAGGTGTTGCGCTTGTTGGCGTTACGGAAATGCTAATACTAGGGTAGTTATTTCCACCTTGATCTAGTTGTATAAATCTTGAGCCAGGAGTAATGGTTACTATATTACCTGAAACAGAAAAATTAAATCCATTATTAGTGCTAGATGGGGCTTCACCTTCTGGTTGAAGATAAGGATAACCACTGCTATTAACTACACCATTAAACACTGTTCCTGTAGGAATTTCAATTTCTACGGATTCTAATATAGCGGGAGGTCTAAATTCATCTGGAAATTTATCATCCAAACCAGATACTTGTGCTAGTCCCACACTAACCCAAGTTTCATCACAACCTATAGTGCTGTTATTGAAATCATCAATTATTTCAACATAGTCTTGAAAGAAATAAGCGCGATCATTATAAGTGTCACATGATAATTCATTACTAGACCCATCTAAACTATAAAATCGTCCCTGAAAAGATTCAAATTCATACAATCTAGATTTTTCTGGAAAATCATCTTTGAATTGAAAATGTAATTCTACCAAAATTTCGTCCTCGGCTGACCCTTCTCCATATTCATACGTTCCCGAAATAAGGGATTGATAACTGGTTAAATCTATAGTGAAGAAATTGTCGTTAGTATTTTGTGTGGTAATTACTGGAGTATTCGTAATTGGAAATGTTTGTGGAGTGCCTGATGATAAATCGTTTATCGTTATACTACCAGTAGTAAAAGATATAATATCTGCCATACTTACCCCATAATCAGTTATGTATCGCATTTCAAAATAAAGATTGTCTTGCGAACCATTTTGCATAAAGGCACTACTAGTTACTACCATTTCATCTTTAGGCATGTAAACTTTAGTGGCATGTATACTTGGATCTAATGTTACTTTTGTACCCATTGTTGCATCTGTCCATCCTTCCGTAACACGGTGAGCATCGAAGCTTGAAGTGTTTGGCCCTATGCATGAATTTGAACAATGTGTTGTAATGTCAAATTGGCCGCAATGCAATTCAGTATTATAGCAAGAACTTTCATATGATGTAGTATAGTCAAGTTGTAGTTCGGCGGGACCAACATAGGTGCTACAATCTATATTTAATGGGAAATTAATGGGTATACGTAATATATAACTGTTATATACAAAATCGGCTAAATTGGTTTCAGTAAATGTTATTTGATTACCAATTTGCGTATATCTAGCATCAGCACTTGAATCTAAAGTAATACCATTAGGTACGTCTATTACGGCTAAATATCGGTTGCTTAAATCATTGGTAAACATTTCTGTAGTTCCGCAATGAGGTGAATCGCTCGAAGCAACAAAATTGCCTATAAAGTTCAAGTTAAAAACAGCCCCATCTTCTGCATCCAAATCATAATCTTCAGGATACTCCCAATTAAAAAGTGCTTCCCTTTGTACATAATGGCGATCTACTTCTTCTCTAGCTGTTCTGTTAGAATTATTACAGGTATTTACCGCCCAAATATCAAAATTTAAACTTTCACTAGAAACATATTCAGAGTTGTATGGGTCACAAGCAGGAGTTGCGGGATCCATAGCCATGGTAAAACTTATTTCTGTTGATGCTCCTGGTAATAAATCGTCATAAAAACCATCACCATCTAAATCATCAAACCCACCTGCACCATCAGGATCTGCGGCAAAAAAGTCTTGCGGAATTAGAAAGGAACCAGGACCAGTTCCACCAGTTGTGGAAGGCCATCTTTGTGGGGTTATCGCTGAACCAGAAGTAAATTCAAAATTGGATAATATTCGGTTGGTGTCTTCATCTCCATGCATTGGATTATAACCAGGATTAGAATGATTGCCAGACCAAGTAAAACCTATATTAATATTTACATTATAGGCATTGTCAGCTCCATTATCATTTTCAACTGCATAAGTATAGGTTACTGGTGCATCCCATCTAGGATGAGGTTCATCTATTGTGGTTATAGAGATATTTCCAAATTCTTGCTCAAAGTTTACCGCACCCGGTATTGGGGCTCCTATTTGACAATAAGTTCCGGCCGTACAACCCCATCTTGGACTATGAGTAATAATTACATCGTTAGAACAATGTTCTAAAACTATCCGCTCACTTAAAGTTATTGACTCATTTTCAAACTGATTGTCGGAGTCACCAACATTGTTTAAAAAAGGAGCGTTATTAAGGTTAATTTCATAGGTGTATAAATTTCCTGAAATACTAGGTATTAGTGGAGTTCCGTTAAAAGATAATTGATAATTTGTTTGTAAACTCGGATGAACATTGACTACATGAGTAAATGATTGGATACTTCCATTACCGGAATTTGTAATGATTATAGGTCTATTATACGTTTGACCAACATAAGCATCCTGTACCGCTATATCTTCTACAGCTAGGTATGCTTTTAATAACGAGTATGCGTTTACTGTGTTGTCATTATCTGTACTTGTACGCGAATTGCCATTATCTAAATACGTAATCGTATGTGCATCCTTAAATAATCCACCACTATAAGAATATTGAACAGCCTCACATTCAGCAGATTTTTCAAAGGTAAATTCGATGGCATCATTCGCTTGCCAATTGGAATTACCTGGTCTTTCAATTTGAAAGATTGGAGCATTTAGATTGGTGACATCAAATTCTGTTAGTATTAAATCTCCTGAACCACTCTGAGAATTCACTGATACGGACCCTAATTCATAGCTTACTCCATCAGGTAGATTGAATGCTATTTTAAAAGTATTTAGTGTTGCTTTTTTTGAACTAATGCTTAAAGTGCTAAAACCATTATTGGCTCCACCACAAGGACGCATATTTGTAGAGCTCAAATTTACTTCGTAAGAACCATTGTTTATTTGCGCGGAACTTATGTTTATGGCAAATAGCACAATGATGAAAGTTGTTAAATTTTTGAAATTTAACAAGCGCTTATTAATAGTAAGTATTTCTATTAAAAAATTTTTAATAATCATAGCATGTGTAGGTCCAATTACAAAGCTATGATGTGCATAGTCAATGGAGAATTTTTTGTTGTAAACCTTTACTAAAGCGACATGGGAGGCCTAAAATTTGTAGTGAGCGTTAAATTGGTATTGATATTTGTAAGTATTTTCCTTCTTTATTTGAAATAAATAAAACGAATAAAGTAGCGCTATAGCTTTGGAACGCCCATAAACAAAGACTTTGTGTATGAAATGAGATATTCAACGTGTGGTATGAAGAATTTAGCTCTTGCTATAGTAGATAGCAAATTATCAATCTATTTATTCTATTATACCATTCAGGGTATGACAAATAGAATACGCCTATAAGAATAAACTTCAGTATGTTGTTGATAGCTTTTCGAGGTTATTGATTATGGGTAATCCTTATCTAAGTCATTCAAAACTGATATGTCTGCTCATACTTTCCTCAATAGACATAAAAGATTCAATACCTTTTATTCCATTTATTGTTAGAATAGAATCTTGATATACTTTGCGATAATGAATACTATCTTTTGCATGCATTTTAATGAAGACATCATATTTACCGGTGCTGTGGTGAATTTTTACCACTTCATTAACCTCCTTTAACTGCTTTATTACTTGTTTATAAAGCATTGTTTCTCGTAAATAGATGCCTAAAAAAATAGTCATTTTCCATCCTATTTTGCTGTAGTCTAAACTTAAAGTTGCTCCTTTAATTACACCTAGGGTTTTCATTTTATTAATACGAGCATGAACAGTACCGGGGGATATAACTAGTTTTTTAGCAATTTCAGTATAAGGCATTTGGGCATTATCGGATAGTAACCCTAGTATTTTGTTGTCAATTTCATCAATCTTATTCTTCATATCCGTTTTATTTAGTAAAACTGCATCTAATTCATAATTCAATTGTGCTCAAGATGATTATGATAAAATCAGTTATTCTCATGTAAATACTGTATTCGGTAAATTTAATTTATCAATTACGTAAAATCGTAAAATTTGTGATAATAAAATCCCTTTTTTGTTGAAATATTAATAATTTTTTTCTTGTAGTTATGGGAATATCATAAAAGTGACTTTTTTAATGTTTTTGATCATATTACCAGTTTACAAGAAATTATTTATACGTTTTCTGATCTATTGACATATTTTCTTTTCATTTTTTTTTATATGTCAATTAACATCAAATTAACACCTTTAAAAACAAGGGTTTGCGAGATGTTTCAATTTTCGTGTTTCTAATTGAATCCCTAACATTGCAGAAATAACTAACAATAAATAATCGTTTTTTTTTGAATAGTTAAGTCTCCGGAGCTTTTCTTTTTCATGTGCGATGAACCATCATCCAAACTTTATTTGGTAGCGTTCTCAACTCATGCGCATGGAGTATTATTTAGTTTAACATAAACTAGTTCTGATGAAGAATTCTCTCCTATTTATCCTAATAATTTTTAGTTCCCTAGGTTTCTTGCATGCTCAAGAAATTGAAGTAACAGGTAAAACTACCGACTTAAGTGGTGAAATATTACCCGGAGTCAATTTATTAATAAAAGGTACCACTAAAGGTGCTGTTTCAGATTTTGATGGTAATTATACCATTGATGTACCAGCGGATGGTACATTAGTATTCTCTTATTTAGGTTATGCAGATTTAGAAGTAGCCGTAAATAGTAGAAATACAATTGACATTGCTCTTGAAGAAGCTGCAGAAATGCTAACCGAAACAATTGTAATTGGTTCACGTGGTGCTTCACGTACAAAATTGAATACCCCCGTACCCGTTGATGTCATTAATATTAAGCAAGATGCAATCAATATGCCGCAACAAGATTTATCGCAAATGTTGGCGGCCTCTGCACCATCATTTACCGCTTTTACTAGTGGTGGAGGCGATTTGTCATCTTTTGTAAGTCAACCTAGTCTTAGAGGTTTGGCTGCGAGTCAAATGCTAGTACTAGTTAATGGTAAACGTAGGCATACTTCGGCTATTTTGGCCGCTAACCAAACAGGTACTGCCGGACCTGGTGTTGATATGAAGTTCATACCATCTGTAGGTGTAGATCGTATAGAAATACTTAGAGATGGTGCTTCTGCACAATATGGTTCCGATGCAATTGCTGGGGTTATAAATATGGTTATGAAAAAAGGTACAGGTGAATTTACCGGTAGTTTAACAGCTGGTGCTTACACTAATAAACCTGGATATGATGATTCTTCTCTTACAGCAGATGAGCGTGACTTAACACGTTCATTAGATGGTTGGGATGGTCAGAATTTTCAATTTGATGGAAATTATGGCGTTGGTTTTGAAAATGGAGGATACTTCAATGCCTCCATTATGGTGGCACAGTCAGAACGTACTGTAAGACCAACTGTTTTGTCATTAGATAGAGCTCCTTTATATGATAATCTATATCTAACAAATGGAAGAACAGAAACCAATGGTGCACCAATAATTACTAATCCTGAACTTATTGCGGCGCAGGCTAGTGGTGATGCCGGACTTATCAGTTCTTTACAAACTGTGGAAGGGCTTATGGCTGCTAGAGATATAGAACAAATTGATGTTTCTACTTACTCAGGTTTACCTGCTAAAACGAATATGAGTTTTGCATTTAATATGGAAACTCCTTTAACGGAAACTTCTAACTTTTATGCTTTTGGTGATGTAGGTTATCAGTATTCTGATGCCTATAGCTGTTTTTATAGAAGGGCAGCACAAGCTGATAGAACAAGCTATGATTTATATCCAAACGGATTTAGACCACAAATTTATAATGATCAATATAATATTTCTTTAGCTACTGGAATTACTGGTATGATAGGAGATTACGAATTTGATTTGAGTAATACGTTTGGTACTAACTCCACACAATATGGTATGTTCAATACTTGGAATGCTAGTATTGGTACTGGATCACCTACCGATATGGATCTCGGTACACATAGTTTTTTGCAAAACACAGTAAATTTAGACGCCTCTCATTTTTATGAAGATATATTATCTGGTTTGAATGTTGCCTTTGGTGGTGAACTTCGTTTTGAAAACTACATTATTCAAGCAGGTCAGGAAGAAAGTTGGACCGCTGGTGATGCTGGTATTATTACCGCTACCGAAGATAATCAAGCATTGGTTGGACCTGACGGTTTTCCTTTGGAAGATTTAAGCGGTACGCCATATGTAGATGATTTAGGAAATCCTTTAGTTCTTGAGTATGCTGGTGCAAGCCAACAGTTAGTTAAGAATTATGCACTAAACTGTCAGTGCTTTAGAGGTTTTGCTCCTGAAAATGAAGGGAACAGCTGGCGGTCTGTAATGGCGGCATATTTGGATATGGAATTAGATGTGACAGAAGATTTTCTTATATCTGGTGCCGTTCGTGTAGAAAACTATTCTGATTTTGGTAATGTTATGACTGGTAAATTAGCAGGACGCTATGCTATTGGTGATAATTTCTCACTTAGAGGTTCTTTTAGTAGTGGTTTTAGAGCACCGTCATTACAAGAATTAAACTACTCCCATAGTTTCACATTTTTTGTTGATTTAGTTCCTTTTGATGGAACCTTATATCCTAATAGTAGTTCAGCAGCAAAAGCAATTGGTGTTGGAGCTTTGACAGAAGAAAGATCAAGAAACTACAGTCTAGGGTTTACTTCAAAAATTGGTGATTTTGATATTACAGTTGATGCTTATAAAATTGACATTTTTGATCGAATTTTTACAACAGGAAATTTTGATTCTTCGCAAGCACCTGTTTTAGATCCAATTATTGGAAGTGGATTAGCAAGCTTTAGAATTAACGGTGGTGATATTAGCACGCAAGGTGTTGAAGCTGTTGTTAATTACAATACAAGACTTGGTGACGGTAAATTAGGAGTTATTCTTGCTGGAACTTTTAGAGAAAATAAGTTTGAGGGTGTTAATCTGCCAGATTTAAATACTGAGTTATCAGATGAAGAATTAGCTGATAATTATGTAAGCAGAAGTTTAATTGGTCAGTTCGAAACTGGTACACCAAGTGCTAAAGTAATTGGAACAGTTAATTATTCAATAGGTAAATTTTCTGCAATGCTAAGAGGTACTCGATTCGGTTCGGTACAAACCAGAGATAATACTATTAGAACTTTAGTACCAGAAGGAACTCAAGGTTATGCTGATCAATGGTTTTCTCCTGAATTTACAACAGACATTGGTCTTACTTATAAGTTTAATGATACGGTTAGCTTAACTGTAGGTGGTAATAATGTTTTCAATGAATATCCTGAAATTTTAAGATATGAGTTACGAGGATTTAACTTGTATTCGCAATACCAACAAGGTTCTGCAGGAGCATATTACTTTGGAAGATTAACATTTACACTGTAATTATTTTAATAACAATTAAGAAGAAGATTATGAAAACATATAAAACTATTATCTTAATTATCAGTATTTCACTCGGAATTTTATCCTGTGAACAAGAGAGACTAGACCCAGTTTTAACTACAGCAGAAGGCGGTGGTACACTTAATACTTATTATGCATATACTTTAGATTCTACAGACCCTATGGGTGATAATGTATATGGAAGAGTAGTATTTTATAAAACTACATTAGATCAAACACTGGTACAAATATCATTATATAATACCGATGAAGCAGTTTCATATCCAGCGCTAGTAATTGATGGTGCTGTAGGTACTGAAATGACGACATCAATGACCTTCGATAATATTGACGGAGCGACCGGCGAATTCACAGAAAGTAAATTCTATGTAATTGCCGATACTGCATTCTATGATTCAATTATGGACTTAGATGCTCATGTTAATATCTATATGCCTAGTGACGATAGTATTGTTGCTAGTGGAAATATTGGAATGAATGCAGATCCAGTAGAAACTAATTAACACTTATACTTAAAATTAGAATATTATGAAAACTTTGAACAGAAGAGACTGGCTTAAAAGAGGAACGCTAACCGCCGCGAGTGTGGTGGCAGCACCGTATCTAAGTTTCGGCGCAAATGCTGATCAACCGATTAAATTGGATGCACAAGGAAATGTGCCTTATACGCCATTTTTTAAAGAGTATTTACCTTACGAGGTAGACAAACCTGTTGAGCTTTTAGCTAAACTTAATGCAAACGAAAACCCTTATGGTCCATCAACAAAAGCTATTGAAGCAATTGCTAAAAATGGTGTAAAGGGTAATCGATATGCATGGAGAGAGCTTTTTGATTTAATGGACAAAATAGCCGTAAGTGAAGGTGAAGGCATCACTAAAGAAAATATAATGATGGGGCCTGGATCTTCAGATTTATTAGAGAAAACAGCGATGGTATTCTTTCAAAAAGGAGGTAATATTGTTTCTGCTGATCCGGCTTACATGTCTTTGATTAAGGTTGCCGAAGCATCAGGTGCAACTTGGAAACCTATTCCATTAAAAAAAGATTGGTCTCATGATTTAGCTGCGATGGAAGCTGCAATAGATGAAGATACAAAATTAGTATATATCTGTAACCCTAATAACCCAACAGGGAGTATGACAGATCATGCAGAACTATTAGATTTTTGTTCTAGAGTGTCTGAAAAAGTGCCAATTTTTGTTGATGAAGCTTATTTAGGATTTTTAGAAGATGCTGATAAAAAGAGTATGGTGTCTTTAGTTAAAGAGGGTAAAAATGTTATCATAGCCCGTACTTTTTCTAAAATACATGGAATGGCTGGCTTAAGGGTTGGTTATATTGTTGCTCCTACAGAAACTTTAGGTGTAATATCAAAAATTACTAGAGGAGGAATGGGCATCTCTTTTCCTTCAATATATGCTGCTATGGCAAGTATGGATGATGTTGAATTCCAAGACAAATCCAGAACGCTTAACAAAGCATGTCGCGAATATGTTTATGAAAGCTTAGATAAGATGGGCTTTGAATATATTCCATCTTCTACAAGTTTTATAATATTTCCAATAGAAATGGAAGGTAAAGCATTTTTAGAGAAAATGACGGAGCAAAAAGTTGGAGTTCGCGCTTTTGATATTATGGGAAAAAATTGGTGTCGTGTAAGTATGGGAACCATGGAAGAGATGAAGCTGTTTACTGCCGCCTTAGAAAAGGTATTGGTTTAAGTGTTGACCCTAGAGTTGGGTGATTTTAGAACACGTTGTGTTATAAACATCCAACTCATATTGGGTTAGTTTTAAAATAACTGAATAATTAATCCCTCAAAAGTTATACTCAAATGAATTTTGCACTTCAAAAAACCCTAGAATTAGCATTGATAATTGGTTTGGGACTTTTATTACAGAAAAAAGTTGCTAAACAAGATTTAAAAGGATTAAAAACTTTAATTCTTAGTGTTGCACTTCCTGCAACAATTTTCGTTGCACTTTTAAAAATAGAGCTTAAAAGTTCACTATTAATTTTTCCGCTCTTAGCTCTTGCCTTTAATTTTATAATGGCCTTTGCTACAAAATATGTTTTGAATTCTACCTTGCCCGCCAATGAAGAATCAAAAAAACGAACACTAATGATGTTATTACCTTCATTAGCTCCAGGTCTTTCTTGTTTCCCTTTTATAATCGTTTATCTCAGCGATGAATATTTGGCACTTGCGGCCTTGGCAGATGTTGGAAACAAAATCTTTGTTTTAATATTATTATATATGTTGGCGATGCAATGGTATCATGCAAGGTCTATTAGTAAAGTAAAAGTTACCATGTCTGGTAAAATTAAAAACTTACTTATTTCCATGCTAAACGAACCAATTAATCTGGTAATTATTATTGCTTTAGTATTATTAGGATTTGGACTTACATTAAGTTCTTTTCCTGGATTTTTGGAAAATACAATTACGAAAATGAGCTTGATAATGACGCCTTTGGTCTTATTGTTTATAGGAATGGCAGTTCGAATAAAATCAAAAGAATTTGGAATGATTCTTTCCCTGTTAGTAAGAAGGGCTGGTATTACTTTTTTATTATCATCTATTTTTGTTTTTCTATTTCCAGCTTTAGGTGCATCAATGATTCTATTGCTTATAGTTTTTCCTCAAAGCGCATGTAGCTTTTGGCCCTTTGCACACATGAGTGCAGTTACTGCAATGGAAGAAAAAGACGAGCAAAAAGAACCTACGTTTGATGTTGATTTTGGCGTGAATATTCTTGCTTGTTCTTTACCTTTTTCTACTGTTTTAATAATGGCGATTTTTTCGTTTAGTGAATTTATTATAAGCCCTTATGTACTTTTAACAGTAGCATTAATTTTTATCGGCCTTTCATTTATGCCGTATTTAATTAAGAAAATTAAGCGCGTTAAGCAGTCAAAAGCTTCACTAAATTATAATACATACGCAGGTATAAATACCAATACTCAAATTTCAGATGAACAATAAATTTTCTTGCTTTATTGAATATAACTGAGATTGTAAAGTAGTTTTTTCGACTTTTAACTAACATTAATTTATATCGATACTAAATGATTATTGGTGTTCCAAAAGAGATTAAAAATAACGAGAGTAGGGTAGGATTGACTCCCGCAGGGGTGTTTGAATTGGTTAAGAATAATCATAAAGTATATGTGCAGTCTGATGCTGGTGTAGGTAGTGGATTTTTAGATGACGATTATAAAGATGTTGGCGCTTTCATCTTAGACGCAATAGGTCAGGTTTATGCTATTTGCGAGATGATTGTAAAAGTTAAAGAGCCAATAGAGGAGGAGTATAGTTTAATTCAACCGAATCAAATAATATTCGCTTACTTTCATTTTGCTTCTAGCGAGACTTTAACTAAGGCGATGATAGCTAGTAATGCAATATGCATTGCTTACGAAACTGTTGAGGATAGCGATGGAACACTTCCATTATTAACGCCAATGTCTGAAGTTGCCGGTAGAATGGCGATACAACAAGGAGCAAAATACTTAGAAAGACCAGCAAAAGGTAGAGGCGTACTACTTGGCGGAGTACCTGGGGTGGCACCAGGAAAAGTTTTAGTTCTCGGAGCTGGTGTAGTGGGTATACAAGCTGCGAAAATGGCTGCAGGATTAGGAGCTCATGTTACTATCTTGGATATTAATATGAAACGTTTGCGATATGTAAACGATGTTATGCCACCGCATGTAATTACCGAATTTTCGAGTGAATTTAATATTAGAAAACATATAAAAACCCACGATTTAATTATTGGGGGAGTTTTAATTAAAGGTGCCAAAGCACCAAACCTTATTACACGCGAAATGTTGAAATTAATGAAACCAGGAACTGTAATTGTAGACGTAGCAGTCGATCAAGGTGGATGTGTAGAAACCACGCGGCCAACAACACATGAAGATCCTATTTATATTATTGATGATGTTTTACATTATTCAGTAGCAAATATGCCTGGTGCCGTGCCACATACATCTACAGTGGCATTAACGAACGTTACCTTACCGTATGCTATAAACTTGGCAAATTTAGGTTGGAAAAGAGCTACCACCAGGGATGAAACGCTTAGAAAGGGGTTAAATATAATTAATGGAAAAGTTGTTTATAGCGAAATTATTGAAGCTTTTGATTGGAGTTCAAAACATGTAAATTAAGTTGTTGTTTGTTTATATCAAAAAAAAAGATTCTAAACTAGGTTTAGAATCTTTTTCGCTAATTAAATGTTATAAATATTATTCTCTAACTTCTAGAGGAATTCGGTAAACGATACCTTTTTCATAAGTTCCACTAGTAAGTTTTTGAAAATCTATATTAGACTTAATAAACTTTTTCAAAGCTTCATTTTCCGTTTCAACAGAAAGAATTCTTAGAAAGTTACCGCGATCTACAGCTACACGAACTTCTGCTTTAGAACCTCTAATTTCCGATGGAATTTCATTAGTTCCTAGCATACTATATATTTGCGTAACTATAGCTTTTACTGGTTTTGGTTTTATGGCTTCTGGCGTTGAAGCTATCATATTTGCAACGCTAAAGCACATTGCCATCATTATTACAATTGATTTTTTCATAACTAGCACATTATTGATGTTAAACAATAAATTAAATATACTGTAATTTAAAAGGTTTATATTAATAATTTAATAATTATTAACACTTCAAAATAGGAATAGTTAATATTTTAGAAAAAAGCTGAGGAATCGTCAGTTTTTTTTACTCGATTTTTATGAAAGTGTTCCGTTAATCAGATTTTGCTCTATTTTAATTTTCTAATCAACCTAATTTGTAGAAGTTATCTAATTTAGCTTCTATTACGAATTTTTATATACTGGTATAGTAAGCTTTTATTTTATATTACGTACTAATTTAGAAGTTTGATGATACATTATACTTTTGTATAATTTTGGCGTACAACGAAATAAATGAATTCAAACCAAAAAAATACCGCGTTACTTGTTTTTTCCCTTTCTGCAGAACAGGAAGTACGTAGGAAATCTATTTTTGGTCATAACGCTAAAAAAGAGAATTCAGCTTTTTTTAACCTTCTTATTAAGCAGACTAAGGAACTTGCTGCTAACAGTGGTGTAGATGTCTTCTGGGTTGATGAACATCAACAACAAGGGGTAGATTTTGGTACAAGATTTAGTAACGCATTTCAAAATATATTTGATGCTGGCTATGAAAATGTGGTTTCCATAGGAAATGATTGTCCTGATCTTTCAGTTGAGGTGCTAAATGATGCTATTCAAAAACTGGAAAGAAATAATTTAGTTTTTGGTCCTACCCAAGATGGAGGAGTTTATCTCTTAGGAATTAATAAAATAGCTTTTGAACAGCAACAATTAGTAAACTTATTATGGCAAACATCTAAACTACGTAGTAGCATTGAGTGTTATGCTGATTCTAATAATTTCACGTTTGACGCATTAAGCACTTTTATAGATTTAGATACTGAACAAGATGTGCAGTACTATGCTAAATACAATAGTTCATCTCTTCTAAGTCGTTTTTACAAGGCTGTAATAGCCTTATTAAAAAGGACCTTTAAAAATTTCATTCCTACTATTCCTTGTACTCCAAAATATTCACATGTTGGATTAAGGGCACCACCAACTGTTTAATTATAAATATTAGCATTTATCGCAAACCGTAAAGGTTGCTAAAGGCAAACTTTAGGTGTTTCTATAATTAAACTAAATATATCATGAAATTGACTTTAATTGCTGTATTTCAGCTATTTGCGTTTTTTCAATATGCACAAGAGTATACTTATAATTCTATATTAATTGATGAGCAGGGACAACCAATACCTTATGCCGCAATTAGTGAAGTTGGAACTCAGGTTTATACAACTTCTGACGAAAATGGAAACTTTTCATTAGCCACTAATTCATTAAATTTTACCCTTCAAATTTCTTCAATAGGATATGAAACTTTGGATGTTAAAGTTGATAATGGGCAATTACCGCTTACAATAGAGATGACTACCTCTCAAGAGCAATTAAATGAAGTAGTAGTTACGGCACTGGGTATTGCTAGAGAAAAGCAATCTTTAGTTTCTGCAGTGTCTACCGTAAAACCCGCGCAACTAATTAACGTTTCACAATCCAATTTGGTTAACTCCTTAGCAGGTCAAGTAGCAGGAGTGCAAATTACTAATGGATCTAGTGGAGTAGGGTCGTCTTCTCGAATAATAATTAGAGGTGAAAATTCATTAAGTGGTAGTAATCAACCACTTTTTGTTGTGGACGGTGTTCCTATTAGTAACGAGCAAATTACTAGTGATTTAGTTAATAATGGGGCGCTACAAGAAGTAGATTTTGGTAATGGTAGTTCTGAATTTAGTCTGGACGATGTTGCCTCTATTTCTATATTAAAAGGTGCTGGTTCTGCTGCGTTATATGGTGCTAGGGCTGCAAATGGAGTGGTTTTGATTACTACAAAACGAGGCAATCGAACAAAAGGATTAGGCGTAAGTATTAATAGTAATTTTACTATTGAAACACTGTTGACACTTCCAGATTATCAAAATAGTTATGGTGGAGGCTCTAATGGGGAATATGCTTTTCAAAACGGCATTGGAGCAGGTACTAATGATGGCGGTATTAGTAGTTATGGACCACGCCTGGATACTGGTTTATTAATTCCCCAATTCGATAGTCCTTCTATAGATATTAGCGGAAACCCAGTAAGGGCAGGAGATGTTATTTCAAGAACATTTTCTGATGGTACATTTACGCCTATCACTGCCACCCCCTGGGTATCTCAACCCAATAATGTTAGAGATTTTTTTAATACAGGAATAACATATCAAAACAATATTGCCATAAGTAATACAGGCGATTTTGGGAGCACTAGACTGTCTTATAGCAATTTAAGAAATGAAGGTATTGTGCCAAATACTGGATTAAAACGCGATGGAATAGCACTAAGTCTTGATCAAAATTTAAATGAAAAATTACGGGTAAATACTTTTGTAAATTATATTAATTCGCGTAGTAATAATCGCCCTAACCTAGGCTATGGATATGAAAATGTTTTGTATGGATTCAATTGGACAAGCAGACAAACAAATATTGAATCTTTGAAAAACTATTGGCAAGCAGGACAAATTGGAAGACAACACTTCGACTTCAATTATTTATGGTTATCTAATCCGTATCTTACTTTGTTTGAAAACACCAATAGTTTTGAGAAAAACAGAATATTGGGGAATGTTTCTGCTACCTATGATTTTTCTAAAAATCTAAGCTTAAAAATTAGAACAGGACTAGATCGCTACAATGAGGATAGAGCGTTTAAACGAGCGGTAAGTACCAATCAAAATCCGTTTGGATCTTTTCGAGAAGATAATATTCGTTTTTCTGAAGTGAATACTGATTTCCTTCTTTCTTATACCAATGAGTTAGGTAATCGTTGGAAATATGATATAACAGCTGGGGCCAATCGTTTTGATCAAAAAATCAACTATTCGTATTCGGAAGCTTCACAATTGGCTTTACCTGAAATATATACCTTAGCAAATTCTCGTTCTCCCTTAATAGGTAATAGTGAAAGTTTTAATAAGCGAATTAATAGCATTTTTGGTACGGCAAATTTCAGTTATGAAAATGAAATTTATTTTGACTTAACGTATCGAAATGATTGGAGTAGTACCCTTCCAGAAGAAAATAATTCATTTGGATATTACTCCGCTGGTCTGGCCTATGTTGCCTCTAATAGTTTTGATTTGCCTGATTCTATTTCCTATTTAAAATTAAGATTAAGTGCGGCATCTGTAGGAAACGATACTGACCCATTTCAGAATACACAAACATTTCAATTTAACAGTAATTACGGTGCTAATTTTAGAGTTACAAATGAAACTGTTTTAAAAAATACTGACCTTAGACCAGAACGTTTGGATGCCTATGAGGGTGGAATAGCTGCATGGTTTATCGATGGAAGAATTCAACTTGATGCATCGGTATATCAAAACGTAAGTAAAGATCAAATTATCTCAAGACCAATTTCTAATTCGAGCGGATTCTCTAGTTTTAATGAAAATGGTGGTAAAATAAGAACCCGTGGTATTGAGTTGCTATTGAGTGCTTCCCCACTGAAATTTACAGATTTTAAATGGAATACTGCTGTAAATTTTAGTTCTTTTAGAAGTGTTGTAACTGAGCTTCCGCAAGGTGTAGATCAATTTGTTACAGCAACGGCAAATGTATTTAGTGGTAGTGGTGGCTCAAACTCGGTGTTTTATATAGCGCGTGAAGGTGGGCGTGTTGGTGATATGTATGGAACTGGATTTATTCAGGTAGATGGTAAAGATTTATATGGTAGTAATGGCCTGCCCGTACAAGATGGTAACTTACGCTTATTAGGTAATTATAACCCTGATTTTTCTATGGGATTCAGTAATAATTTTTCATATAAAAATGTGGACCTTACTATTTTATTCGATTGGAGAAAAGGCGGTACCATTGTGTCGCGAATAAAGGCATTGGGCAGTACATCCGGAGTTTTGCAAGAAACACTTGTTGGTAGGGAAAATGGTGTTGTTGGTGATGGTGTAGTAAATGTTGGAACTACAGAAAGTCCGCAATACGTACCCAATACCACAGCTGTACCAGCAGGTCAATTTTACAACAATTACTTTGATCGGGGCAATGAAGCTAGTGCTCTTTACGATGCATCTTACATTAAATTACGACAAGTAAGTTTGTACTATACTTTTCCAAAAACCCTAAGTACAAAACTGGGAGTAGAAAACCTAAAAATAGGTGTCATGGGTAATAACCTTTTACTTATTACGGAAAACCCACATTTCGACCCAGAACTTAATGCACTTCAAGAACGCAATATTGTTTATGGAGTAGAAGATTTCTCATACCCTTCAACAAGAAGTTTTGGTGTTAGTTTAAAAACTAATTTTTAAGAAAATGAAAAATATACAATACTTTATTTTATTAATCGTACCACTATTTGTAATAGGCTGTACAACTGATTTTGAAACTATAAATGAAAACCCGAATTCACCAGAATCTGTGAGCCCAGAGTTTTTGTTGACTAATGTAATTGTTTCAGAAATTGAAGAACATACCTACAACCAAGGTCTTCTGTTAAATAATTATATGGCACAATTTGTAGCCAGTGTTGAATTTGAACGTATTGATCGTTATGAATTAGGGGGAAATAGTGGTTATTGGAACCTAATTTATGGCTTGTTAGCGGACTTGGAATCTATGAAAAGTCTAGACGGATATAATGATGCCTATGATGGTGTTGCCATAATTATGAGAAGCTATTTATATTCACAACTAACGGATCTCTGGGGAGATATTCCCTATAATGAAGCAGTAAAGTTTGGAGAGTTAAACTTCACCCCAATATACGATACGCAAGAAAGTATTTATACCGACTCTGAAACAGGAATTTTAGCACAATTGGAAAAGGCTGTGTCAAAATTGCAGAACACTTCAGAAAGTATTAGTGGTGATGTTATGTTTAATAATAATCTTGAAAAATGGATTCGTTTTGCAAATTCGTTACAAGTTCGATACCATTTGCGAATTAGTAAACGAACTACTGATTTTAGTAAATTACAAGCGCTTGCAGATTCAGCATGGTTAATGCAATCCAATGAAGATAATGCAGTTTTACCCTACCTTTCTTCAGCGCCAAATCAATTTCCGCTATTCAATGCCGCATTAGGTATTTACCAAGAATTGCGAATGTCTACTCAAGTTGAATCAATTCTTAAGACGTGGGATGACCCTCGTATTGCTGTTTTTTATAAACCTACGAGTGCAAGTGTAAGCGCTGGAATTGCTGAATTCAAAGGGCTTGCAAATGGACAGAGTAGAGAAACTATTAGGACAAATAATATCGATCTGAATGATATTTCGTTATTGTCAGACCAATTTAGAACCGTGGCTGATGGTGTAGATGCTCAAATTATGCTCTATTCCGAAATTCAATTTGCCTTAGCCGAAGCGGTTGAACAAGGCTTCATAACAGGTGATGCTGAAAGTTATTATCAGCAAGGTATCCAAGCTCATTTTGAATATTGTAATACTGAAATTCCTTCCGATTATTTTACCAGAGCTGCTATTGCCTTAAATGGAACTAAAGAAGAAAACTTAGAAAAAATTCTTACTCAAAAATGGTTGAGCCTTTTTATGATAGGGCACGAAGCATGGTTTAATATACGCCGTACAGGAATACCTGCTTTAACTCCAGGACCCGATAATTTAAATAATAATCAATACCCATCGCGTTATTTGTATCCAGAATCTGAACAAGCGGCCAACAAGGAAAATTACGAAGCAGCTGTTGCTCGTATTGGGGGAAATAATATAAATGTGAAAAGTTGGTGGGAAAATTGATTATTAAATGATGAAAGTTGGCCTTTTAAATTTTGTGTTGAGATTTAAGAAATTACCTTTAGAGAACTGGACTAGGGCTTTTCATAGGAGGCTTTGTTAGCTGTAGTTATTTTTTTCATTCCTAATACGGTTATCAAAACACCAAAAATAACCAAACCCCAATATGTGAAATTATATTTCATACTGCACAACCAATTGAAGTACGGTTCTCCAAAAGAAGTATTAAATAAACTAATATAAAAGTTACTTATAAAATAAAGGGCTATTGAATAGCTGATTTTTTTTGTTTTAACATAGATTATACAACTGATTACACCAAATCCAAATGATGGTATAAGATTGCCTGGAGTCTCAAAATGTATTGTAGAAAAACATATATTTGATATTAATATTGCCACAATCAACTGATAGTTTTCCTTAAGTTTTGAGAACAAAATTTTCTAAAGAAAAGTTCCTCAAATATTGGTGCAATGATTAAAGCCTTTAGAAGTCTATAAAATGACCTACAAATCCATATCCAATTGCAACTAGTAATAAATAAGGGGTTAGTCAAAAATTTAGACCATTTGTATCCAGCATAGTGGAATAATTAGGCTTTGATTTCCAAAACAAACGAAAAATCAAAACGTAAGCAAAGATGGAAGATAAAATCCAAACTATATCAAATGTTGGATTATGCAATTTAATATTCCAATCTGTATTCTTGGCTAGAAGCACCAATATCGCTTGAGGAATATAATAGACAACTGTTACCAATAAGGTTAATAAAATGGCTTTGTTTATTTTCAATAAAATGTTTTTTTATAATTACAGCTAACGCCTGAGCTATACGTAGGGCGGAGGTACGCCGACTGCGAGAGCAGCGGGCGAGTTGGTGCGGCTGCTTCGTTTCCGTCTGCGCACGAAGCTAAAGCTTATTGCCAGCCCGAACGTGCCTTTTCGGTACGGGCGGGTTTTGTTTTTTCTTTTTTTGTCAAAGCGAAATCCCAAAGATTTAGCGACATCATAAATATACACAGACCTTAATTTAAAACTTTAAAACAGGAATTAATTATTACAATTTTATGACTGTAGTTTTTATAACACCTTCTTTGAATTCTAAGTGGTATTCATTTCCGTTATTCTCTAGTAAAGTTTCAAAAGGTTGAGGTTTAATTTTTAATGAAGTTGGAAACCAAGTTTCTTTAATCTCATAGTTTGGCAAAAGAAACTTAGCTTCAATTGTTCCGTTTGTTCCGAATCTCTCGAAATCACCTTTCCAAAATTTCGAATTAATGGCAGCATTAAGTTGCGTATCGACTTTTTGAATATTGGTTGTTGGCATTCCTATTTCACATAAGCCTAATATGGACAAAGCATTAAATTCATTTTTAGCATTCTTTAAATCATAGTGAACAATGATTTCAGCTAAATTGCCGCTCGCATCATAAAAATAAAATGATTCCGCATTCCAAAATTCGAATTTTATTATCGCACTATTATTCTCAATTTTAATAATTTCAACTCTATTTTCGAACCATTTAAGAGCTTGATTAAGATGGTTCCATGGAATTAAAAAACAGTAGTGGTATTTATGTTCGGTCACTGATTTTTGGAATTCTAAGTGCGTCCAACCCGCTTTTACTATAAAAGAATTATCAGTACGTTCAATTATTTTAAAACCTAACTTTTTTGAATAAAAGTCAAACTCAGACTCCAGTTTATTAGTGTATAATTTTAGTTTCTTAAATCGCATTAAAAAAATCGTTTATTTTAAGAGTAAATTTCAGCAATAAAAGTTTAAATGAAGGTTAACACCTTCTCATTTTTTGTTTCCAACCGCTAACATAAACCTTGTTTATGACGCTTTTGAAAACAAAAAATGAACTGCTTTTTAATGCACATATTTTATGTTTTTGAAATTGTTATCGAAGACTGAGCTTTGGACAGTACAGGAGCAAACCAGCGTTTGTTTTCCACCTCGGACTTAAGGAGATTTTTGGTTTAATTTTCTTTTACAACCCATATAATGTCTTGAAAAATAAACTAATATAATCAATTTTATCAAAATAAATGAGGGTGATTCCTACAGTATCAAACAATCCATGAATGAGTATTAATAGCCACAGGTTCTTACGATTTTTAATAAATATTAATGAAATCAATATTGACCAAATAAAGACACCTACAGCACCTCTAACACCTTGATAAATATGTCCGGCAGCAAAATAGGCAGACGTTATAATGGAAGAAATTATCCAGGAATTTTTGCTGTTACCCATAAATTCTGCAAGCCATTTTAAATAAAACCCCCGGTTTAATAACTCCTCTCCAAAGGCAGCAAAAACCCACATAACCAGCATTAGTCCTATATAGCTTCCCAGATCACCCTTAACGTCATCAAATGAGGACAAATCTGTCATGCCTAATATTGCATCTAAAAGTGGCCCTATTAAAACGTATTCAATCAAACATAAAATAATAGTATATACTATACTTTTAAAAAAGGTATTCCAATTGAGTTTGAAATCTAGTCCAAATTTGGACTTGTCATACCCACTTTTCCAGAAAATAAAAAGTACTATGCTTAGACCAAAAAAGAACACAAAATTCCGGTCTATAAATCCAAATAAAGGTGCTAGTAACATAATAAGAATTACGATGTAGCGTTTGTTGAGTGCGTTATAAATTTTGGTTTTCATAAGTTCTATTTGGTTTTTAGTTCAAATGTTTTTTGATTATTTAAAAGCCTGATATAGTTATCATCCATAATTAAAAGTCCCTCAGATTTTTTACTAGGCCAATTATCTCTATAGTCCTTTGGATGTTTTACATCTATGGCGAATACTTTATTATTGTATAATGATTTCACCGTCCATTGTGGTGTATGACCAACTATCACAGCTTTGGCATTGAACTTTTTTAAAGTTCTATCTATTTCTTCTTGAGTCAATTCATCATCGAAGTAGCCTCTATACCAGCTCAAGCCTATTTTGCTTGACAGGATAAGTTGTTCAGCCGAATCTTCTGGTTTTGGAAACCAAGGTTTTCTATAATTTTCTCTTGAAATCCTATTAATATCATCAAGAGTGATATCATAATCTACTATGTTGGGATGTATTCCTCCATGGGTAAATAGATTTCCATTAATTATTTCAATCGTATTCTTAGAAACCAGCCATTTTCCTATAAATGAATTATTATCATATAAGTTATGTTGCTGCTTACCTAAAATTGAGGCTACTCCAGAATACTTATAGGAAGCAGATTTATACTTTCCTTGAAGGTTGTAGAGTTCATGATTTCCTATAATGAAATGTACATGCCCTCCTTGCTCAGATGCTTCTTGTTCTAGTTTGTAAATGAACCAAATTACTTGAGTTGTTGACATACCGCGGTCAACAAAATCACCTACTAAAACGAGATGCCCTTTACCGAATGTCCATTTAAGGTTTTCATTAATAACTTTATTGTTGATTAAGTAATCACGAAAGGTTTTGTAGCCACTTTCGATATCTGAAATTGCCAAAATTGCTTCTCCATCATTATAAGTTGACTTAGGGATTTCAATATTACTATTGAAATTAATATCGAAATTTGTATGGTCTAGTGGAAAGTAACAATTGATATTGGCGGGTTCATTAATTTGATAATTATTGCTTTCCAGATAGAACCCCGCTTCCTTGTTTCCTCTAATGTAGTCTACAGTGTAAATACTATCAGATTTAAAAAATACATAGGGCCCTTCTTTATCTAGGTTTAAGCCGTTATCATTATGGTTATAATCGAAAGTGCCATTCATGGCAACAATTACTATTATTCCTATGATTATTAGGCTCAAAATGGTTCCGATAATGTGCTTTAGGTATCTCAAAATTTTCTTTTTCATTGTTTTTTATATTACTTATGGTGCAAACATATTTCAGGAGTTTTGAGAGGGAAAATTAATGTGACGTACTACTTTAAGGTGAGTTTAATTTGATTGATTAATGGGATATATCATGAACATCACTAGTACATTCTAATTCATCCCTGAAATAGCATACTTCGTCACTATTTAATGCTAGTGCTTAATACTAGTTATATATTTGAACATGGTTAAATCTTATAAAAACAGTATTAAGCAGCTTATTAAGGTATTAGTAATCATAACTTTGATAATACCATTAATAGTAGTTGGGTATTTAGCAGTGTCAGGTTCTGATTCTATAAAAATGAGCCTTTCGGCAGAAAGTTTGGTTGTTATATTACTCTATTACGCTGTACTTTTTGTAGTAGGAGTTGCTTGGTTAATCAAACAATTAAGGTTGACATTAAGCATTAAAAGCGAAATGCGTAAAAATGAAATACAGCATTTACAAAGCCAGGTAAATCCTCACTTTTTCTTTAATATGCTTAATAATATTTACGGTACCATAGATAAAGATGCTGAGCTTGCAAAACAGATTGTATTGAAGTTGTCCGATTTGATGAGATATAGTATTTATGAAGGCTGCAAGGAGAACGTTTTATTAAAGGACGAGGTTGCGTTTCTAAAAAAATATATTTATTTACATTCAATTAGATATCAAAAAGCTATAGATGTAAACGTTGATGTTGAAATTGAAAATGACAAGCTTGAGATAATGCCATTATTATTAATTATACTAGTAGAGAATGCATTTAAGCACGGGGTTGAGAAATTACGGGAGAATGCATACATCCATTTGTATTTGAAAGCAATTGATAAGGAGATACATTTTGAATTGGAGAATAACTTTGATGAAACAGAAGTTTTTGAAGGTAATGGAATAGGGATCTCAAATTTAAGACGAAGATTAGACTTAGTGTATCCTGATAATTATAAACTTAGTATTGACAAGTCAATATCAACTTACCGAGCTACCCTAAACATAAACTTATGATTAAGTATATAATTATTGATGATGAACATATAGCACATGATATAATAAAGTCTTATTGTGAAGTATTAGGCGACATGCAATTAATGAACCGTTGTTATGATGCCATTGAAGCATTAGAATATCTAAGAAATCATCCAATAGATTTAATCTTTTTAGATATTAACATGCCTAAGCTAAAAGGATTCGATTTTTTAAATGTACTACCTAATCAACCAAAAGTGATTGTAACAACCGCTTATGCAGAGTTTGCGCTACAGGGCTACGAGCACAATGTATTAGATTACCTTTTAAAACCATTTAGTTTTGAAAGGTTTGTGATTGCAGTTAACAAATGCTTTAAAATTAATGATGAATCAAAAAAGCCAATAGATGTAAAGATTTCAGATGATGAGCATTTTTTCTTATATAGCGATAAAAAACATATACAAGTAAAAATAAATGATATTTTCTACGTTGAAGCGGCCGGAAACTACTGTAAAATAGTTTTAACAGATAGACACTTTCTTATTCGTGAAAAAATATCTGATGTTTCTGAAAAGCTTCCATATAATGCGTTTGTCAGAACACATAAATCTTTCATAGTTTCTAAACGAAATATTGATACTGTTGAAGGGAATCAAATACGAATTAAGGATTATTCTATCCCAATAGGCCAGCTTTATAAAGTAAAAGTTCTTGATTTTTTAAAATTGTAGCTAACGCTTGGACTCGAGCATATTGTTTGCTTATTCTTTTTTTTGCCCAAAGTCCGTATTAGGTTCAGGCTTTGTGCTTGTTGCACAGGCACTTGTTAAAGATATTGAATATGCTATACTTTAGTTATGCAGGGTAAAAAAGATTATCAAGAGAAGCTTATATTGACAAGTTCTGTTGTGAATTAATGACTTGCGCAACGGTTACCATTGTTACCATGCGTAAATTTCATCTGTTTAGTTATTTTGATAACGGATATTTATTCTTTTTTTATAAGTCAAGCTACGCCAGATCCATTCCAAAGGTCCAAATTTGAAATGTCTTAACCAGATATTGCTAAGAATAATTTGCGATACTAATATAAGAATCGCAATACCTGATGTATGTAATAAACCGATTTTACCAATCAAATTAAATCCAAAATTGTAAAAAATAATAATCATAATAATAGTCTGAAACAAGTAATTGCTCAGCGCCATTCTTCCCAAAGGAATTAAATATCTAAATGCTCTTCTACCTATCGAAGTTTGAACAATTTTAAATATGGATGTTACATAGAAAATGCACATAAATATTTGGCCGGCTAATACTAAGAACTTAAAAAGTATATTTAATAGCGTTGGTGGGAACATATAGGAACTTCCACCAATTATTTTTGCTGAAAAAGTAGCCAGAAGACCTATTGTTAAACTGGTTATTAATAATAAGGTTGATTTTGATTTTTTTGTAAAAAATTCAATTGAGGCTAAATAGTAGCCAAGAAGAAAAATCCCAAGA
The DNA here is from genome assembly GCF_039941195.1 of Aurantibacter sp. Classification (GTDB taxonomy): domain Bacteria; phylum Bacteroidota; class Bacteroidia; order Flavobacteriales; family Flavobacteriaceae; genus Aurantibacter_A. Next base: position 44,118 of record NZ_JBDVFA010000016.1, read on the forward strand.
AACTTAAAATATCCCCCTGATGGAATATAACCTAAGTATTTCCAGACAAGGTTATGAATGTTTAAAAAGAATATGTCTGCAATTGAACCATTCTGGAATGTACTTATAACTGCTTCAACTGTCATGTCGGGATATTGAACATGTGCAATGGCAGTTGTTTTTTCAGGACTAGCAGAACTCAAAGCCTCAGAAAATGGCAAGAGACATAAATCGATTAAAAGTGGAACTAGCAGGAAAAATAACGACCAGCGAATAAGATTTTTTGATTTGACATTCCGGAATAAAATAAGGATAAAACCAAATATTGAATAGGCAAGTAAAATGTCTCCAAACCAAATTAAACTGTGCAAGAGTCCTATCAATAATAAAAAAAGCAGTCTTCTTCGATATGTTTTTAAAAAATTAAAAGAATTTTCTTTGTTCTTTTCATATTGAATATAGAACCCAACAGCGAAAAGAATTGAAAAGAGGGTGTAAAACTTTCCTGTGACTATGATGTTTAATAACGAATATAATTTTTCATCTAACTGAAAGTTAGTTATTTGTTTAAGGTCATCATAGGGCATAAAAACGTATCCACTAAAAAAGCCCATGTTCATGAAAATGATTCCAAGTAAAGCGAAACCTCGCAGGATATCTAGAATTTCAATTCTTTGTTTAGGTTCTATTGGTTCATTAGATGTCATTAGTTCAATATTTATTTTGAAAGAGAAATTATATTCATAATAAAAATTTTAATAAAGTAGTTTTAACTTACGCATGGTAAAGTTTTGGCTAAAAAGTGTGGCTTGTGTTGCTCCTGCGGCGAGCCATGATTTTTTAGCATCCATGAAAAAGCAGTAAGTCGCGTATCTTTAAAATGAACTAAAAATTAAAGAGTTGATTACTCAAATTACTGCTGTACCGAATTTATACATTGGCATTGAGATTCACAAGGGAAGTTGGAAAATACATTGTGCTACAGATTTGTTTGGTGGAAAGTCATTTTCAATGAATCCTGAGCCAAAATAACTCAGAGCTTATATCGCAAATAGTAAAATGAAGGTTATCACCTTCTCATTTTTTGTTTCCAACCGCTTACATAAAGTGAAGATAGGATTTATAGAATCCTAATGAACCCTTATTGCAAATAGTAAATGAAGGTTGTCACCTTCTCATTTTTTGTTTCGAAGAGCTTACAAAAAGCGAAGAGAGGATTTATAGAATCCTAATGAACCCTTATTGCAAATAGTAAAATGAAGGTTATCACCTTCTCATTTTTTGTTTCCAACCGCTTACATAAACGTTGTTTATGACGCTTTTGGAAACAAAAAATGAACTGCTTTAGCAGTTCATTTTCCTATTCAGTCGGGATGACAGGATTTGAACCTGCGACCACTCGACCCCCAGCCGAGTGCGCTACCGGACTGCGCTACATCCCGAAAATTTATTTTTATTCTAATTTTTCCTTACCAAATAGTTTATCGACAACCTCCATGATAACTGTAACGTATTTTATCTTGAGCTTGTCGCAGGACTACATCTTTTTTGTTCCCGTCATATAGAATTAAGCAGCCACCAAATTCCAAAATTGGATTGCAAAAATAGAAAAGTAAGGTTTAAATCATACTTTTTTTAGAAATTAAATCATACTGCTATAGTATCGGTAGTATAAATAGTGACTATCTATTTAAAAGTCAGATATCTTTCTACAATATATTGGGTAGCACAGTAATGCGAATAAATGTTATATCATCTTAAAGTGTTATTCTTTCTTTACTTTTTGTCGTATATTCATGCCACTTTACTAGTTTTTATTAAATTACATAGAAAACCTCTTAAGATGAATGACCAAAACACTAATAGCCCTAAAGGGACTAATTCAAGACGTACTTTTGTTAAAAATTCGGCACTATTTTCTGGTGCTGTAATGATGCCTTCAATGCAATTTGATTCCATTTTCAATTCTGCAAATAATAAAAAATTAAAAATTGCACTAGTAGGCTGCGGGGGTAGAGGCACTGGTGCAGCAATACAAGCTTTAACAGCAGATGATAATGTTGAATTGGTTGCAATGGCCGATGCTTTTGAAGATCGTTTGCAAAGCAGTTTAGCTAACATCACCAAAGAAATGGGTGAAAGCAAAAAAGTTAATGTTCAAAAGAAAAACCAATTTGTTGGTTTTGATGCCGCACAAAAAGCAATGGATTTAGGCGATGTAGTTATACTCGCAACACCTCCTGGATTTCGTCCACAACATTTTGAATATGCAGTAAATAATGGGAAGCACGTATTTATGGAAAAACCGGTGGCAACTGATGTGCCAGGGGTTAGAAAAGTACTTGCTGCTGCTAAAAAAGCAAAAGAAAATAAATTGAATGTTGTAGTGGGTTTACAACGTCATTATCAAGATAGTTATTTGGCTGCAATTGATCAGTTAAAACAAGATAAAATTGGTAAAATAGTTTCTGGTCAGGTATACTGGAATAGTGCAGGGGTTTGGGTACGTGAAAGACAACCAGGTCAAACAGAACTTGAATATCAAATGCGTAACTGGTACTATTTCAATTGGTTATGTGGAGACCATATTTTAGAACAACATATTCATAATATTGATGTAGCTAACTGGTTTATAGGTGAATATCCTATCTCTGCTCAAGGAATGGGTGGAAGACAAGTACGTACCGGTAAAGATCATGGTGAAATTTATGACCATCATTTTGTTGAATATACTTATCCAAGTGGGGCAGTAGTTGCTAGTCAATGTAGACACCAACCAGACACGATGCGTCGTGTATCAGAATTTTTTCAAGGTAGCAAAGGAACTGTTTCAACCGCTGGTGACAGAGCTGAATTGAAAGATTGGAATGGGAATACAATTTTTGAACATCGTGGTAAGGATGATCCCAATCCATATCAAGTAGAGCATATTAAGTTGTTTGAATCCATAAGAAATGGTGGTGTAATTGCAAATGCGGAGAATGGCGCTAAGAGTACTATGAGCGCAATTATTGGTCGAATGGCTACTTATTCTGGAAAAGTGATTAATTGGGAAGAGGCAATGAATTCTGAATTGAAACTTGTCCCTGATGCCTTAACTTGGGAGTCACCGGCGCCTGTTCAGCCCAATGCTGATGGATGGTATGAAATTCCTACCCCAGGAAAATCTGTGGTAATGTAAATTTTAGGTAACAATGAAGATTGCAAAATTAATATTGTCCCTGCTTTTAGCAGGGACATTTCTTTTGGGTTGTAAAGGCGATCAGAAGAAAGAAGAAATTAACTCAAAATTTCAAAAGCCTAATATCATTTATATATTGGCAGATGATTTGGGTTACGCCGAAATTGGTGCCTACGGACAGGAGAAAATTGAGACTCCAAATATTGATGCATTAGCAAAAACTGGAATGCTCTTTTCTCAGCATTACACCAGTGCTCCAGTTTGTGCCCCTGCAAGGCATATGCTCTTAACAGGCAAGCATGCCGGCCATGCATATATTCGAAGTAATTCAGAATGGAAAGAACGTGGTGATGTGTGGAGCTATATCGCAATGGCAAACGATTCCACCCTTGAAGGTCAAGGACCAATGCCAGCATCAACAATTACCATTGCAGACCGTTTAAAAGAGGTAGGCTATACTACAGGAATAGTAGGTAAATGGGGTTTAGGTGCGCCACATACACATTCTGTTCCAAACGATATGGGTTTTGATTTTTTCTACGGTTATAATTGTCAACGACAAGCGCATACCTATTACCCATTGCATTTGTATAAAAACCGAAACCGCGTTCACTTAGCAAACGATACAGTAGCACCACATGGCGTTTTGCCAAAAGGGGCTGATCCTTATGATTTGGATAATTACTCCGATTATACTTTAACGGATTACGCACCAGATTTAATGTTTAAAGAAATAACGCAATTTGTTGAAACTAATAAAGAAAAACCTTTTTTTATGTATTGGGCAACCCCAATACCACATGTTGCTTTGCAAGCCCCTCAGCGCTGGGTAGATTATTATATTAAAAAATTCGGCGACGAAGAGCCTTATACTGCTGGCGGTGGCGTTGGTTATTTGCCGAATCGAAATCCTCATGCTGCTTATGCTGCCATGGTTTCTTATTTAGATGAGAATATTGGTAAATTAGTTGAGCAATTAAAAGATCATGGTATTTATGAAAATACTTTACTAGTTTTTACTTCTGATAACGGCCCAAGTTATGCTGGCGGTGCAGATCCTAAATATTTTGATAGCGCAAAACCTTTTGATGGAGAATATGGCAGGGGTAAAGGGTTTTTATATGAAGGTGGAATTCGAGTACCTA
>NZ_JBDVFA010000017.1:0-79002 GCF_039941195.1 Aurantibacter sp.
TTTCAAGCCGTAAATAAATTAAAATGGTCGATTCGAAAGAAATTTGACTTAAAAAAAATTAAAATCGGTCATGCAGGAACTTTGGATCCACTTGCTACCGGATTACTTTTAATATGCACTGGAAAATTCACAAAAAAATTAAATGAATTACAAGGTCAAGAAAAAGAATACACAGGTACAATTACCTTAGGTGCCTCTACCCCATCTTACGACCTGGAAACAGAAGTAGACAAAACTTTTTCGATTGAACACCTTACCAATGAATTGATTGAGGAGGCCGTTCAAAAATTTATTGGTGAAATAGAGCAAACACCACCGATTTTTTCTGCATTAAAAAAAGATGGAAAACGACTTTATGAGTATGCCAGAGAAGGAATAGCAATAGAAATTAAGAAGCGAAAAGTCACTGTTTCAGAATATGAGATTACAGAAATAAAGCTTCCGCATGTTAAATTTAGAATTGTTTGCAGCAAAGGCACTTATATTCGGTCTTTGGCACATGATTTGGGGGTAGTACTAAAGTGTGGTGGTCATTTATCTGAATTGCGAAGAACCAAAATAGGGGTCTATCACGTAAATAATGCTCAAGATCCAATCAATTTTGAGAAAGAATTACTCGGAGAAGATGCCGTATAACGAAAATATCAGGGAATTTTTCCGTTCATCGAATAATTTAAATAATTTTCTTAAAACGAGGTTATAGCTCTTATGAACCTGAACCGCAAACAATTATCATTACTAATAACTGTCTTTTCGATGGGTATAATAATATTGGGGCTATACAATCTAAACTTAGGCAAGGCGGATGCGGAAGAAGACGAGTACATCGTAGAAATGATGTTAGCCGAGGAAGATATTGAAGAATTACTGGAAGAAAAGAAGGCGCTTGAAGATTTAGCTAATGCAGATCCGATAAAAAGCCATTTAGCTTATAACGAAACTGCCAAACCTAGTTACGGTGATCCAGAACCTCTAAAAACATTAGAAGAGTTGATGGCCGAAAAAGAGGCTTCAACCGATGATCCTTTAGATGGGCCAAATATGGATTCTGAATATGCAGAACGCGTAAAAGAACTTGTTAGAAAAAGAGAAGAAAAGAAACAATTGCTAGGTGAAAAAGAGGCTGAGAAGAAAGAATTCACTAATAACTTAGCAAAAAGAAAAACTTCTGTTTCTTACTCCTTGGTAAATAGAAATAACTACAGATTACCTCCACCAATTTATACTTGTATTGAAGGTGGAAAAGTAGTAGTTAATATTACAGTTGATGCTTTAGGAAATGTTTCTCATGCAGATTTCAATGCGAAAAGCTCAGGAACATCCAATGGTTGTTTAGTTGATAATGCAATTACGTACGCATTAAAAGCCAAATTTAATACTGCCGAGAGAGCAACACAAAAAGGAACAATTACCTATATTTTTCAGGAAAAAGCACGATAGCTAGATTATTTTCAATAAATCGTTAAGTATACTTTGACCTTTATCTTTATTGTACCAAACTTGCAATTCCTCTTTAAATTCAGGTAGAATTCCACCATTTACTAATTTGTGATCTTCTACTAGTTTGGTTGCAGCTTTTGATCTTGGTCCCCATTCTCCATTAACTTCTTGAGTACTTTCATCAATACTAATTAATTTAGGGATAGACATTCCACCATTAGTTAAAAATCGATTCATTAAATCGACATTCTTATCGCGTAGAATAATTTTAAGCGTTATGTTCGAGTTCAACTCAGCTATCTTATTTATAACTGGTAAAGCAGGTGAGGCATCGCCACACCAACTTTCGGTTAAAACCAACCAAGTTGTTTTAGTATTTGTTTGCTTTATTTCAGCAATAGCTTCTTCATTAAACTTCAAGGTTTTATCCCATCGTTTCATACGTCTATTATTCAATTGCGTATAATTAGCCAAAGCCTCCGATTGTTCTGGTCCTGTAGACTTACCATCCTCAGCCAACTGCGCCACTAATGCTCTATAATCTTGATATGAAACTGCCTTTTGGAGGCCCTCTTTAATAAGTACTTCAGTACTTTTCTTGTCGATTTGGGTTTCAGCCATTTTATTAAATTTTAAGCAAAATTAAAATTCAGTTAATCATAAAAATATGATTTAAGTCATTATTGGTCGCTTGGACTACTCGAAGCTTACAATTTGGCAAAACGACGTTATTTTTACAATAAAATCCTTCAAAATTATATTTTCGATTTGGCTATCTTTATCAAAAATAGCTAACATGGATAAACATCGATGTGGTTGGTGTCTTGGCGATGATTTATATGAAGATTATCACGATAAAGAATGGGGTACACCTGTTAAAGACGACGATACACTTTTTGAATTTTTAATTCTAGAAACTTTTCAAGCTGGCTTAAGCTGGATAACCATTCTACGAAAAAGAGAAAATTTCAGGAAAGCATTTGACCAGTTTGATTATAAGAAAATAGCCCAGTATGATCAATCTAAAAAGGATTCACTTCTACAAGATGCTGGAATCATCAGAAACAAATTAAAAGTAAACGCGACAGTTACTAATGCCCAGTTATTTATAAAAATACAGGAAGAGTTTGGTAGTTTCAACACTTATATATGGTCGTTTGTAAATAATACTCCAATTAAAAATAAAGTTACCAACTACAAAGATGCACCGGGTAATACTCCCCTCTCCGATGCCATTAGTAAAGACCTTAAGAAAAGAGGTTTTAAATTTGTCGGCAGTACGGTAGTCTATGCTTTTATGCAGGCTATAGGAATGATAAATGATCACGAAACAAAATGTTTTAGATATGACGAAGTTTAAAAACATCTTTTTTTTAATTTTTGCAATTGCAATATGCACTAATAGTTTAGCACAAGACAGAATTGAAAGACAGCATCGTATAACAAAATCACAATTCCCTCTTGAAGCTATTGAAACCTTAACTAATAATAGTACAGGTATAAAGCGATTGAAGTATTATCAAGAAATTGATACAATTCAAAAAACATACACGGCCAAGTTTAAAAAATCACGTCTTTATTATGAAATGGATTTTGATAATAATGGTGTATTTGAGGCTCTATCCTTTTCAATAAAACAAGTAGACATACCGGAAGATAGTTTTCAAAAAATATCCAATTACTTGGAACAGAATTTCGAAAACATTAAGGTTCGAAAAATGCTGCAATTATATTCCAGTAATTCTGAGCAAAATATTGAAAAAACAATTAAAAATGCCTTTCAAAATTTAATGGTACCCGATATGAATTATAAATTATTAGTTCGTGGTAAATTGAATAAAAGAAAAACTGACATTGAAGTTTTGTTTGATGCAAGTGGTGACTTTATTAGTCAAAAAGAATTGCTACCTCCTAATTATGACCGTGTACTATATTAATTATGGATTACGATTATGTAAATGCCTTATCACAAGAATTTGAGGCGGTTGGCAATCCAGAAATTGCTGCAGTTCAAAAAGCATACTTACGTAATCAGTTCGATTTTTTTGGTATGAAAAGTCCAGTTCGTAGAGCAACACAAAAGCCTTTTTTAGTAAAACAATTTTTGCCCGCTAAAGAAAGTTTGGCAGAATTAGTGAAAACATTATGGATAAAGCCACAAAGAGAATTTCATTATTTCGCACAAGAATTAACACATAAATACACTAGACAATTAGAGCTAGCCGATATTGTTTTATTTGAATTTATGGTCATCAATAACTCTTGGTGGGACACTGTAGATTTTATTGCTACTAATCTTATTTCCAATTATTTCCGGAAATTTCCGGACCAACGAGATGCGATTACTAAAAAATGGATGGCTTCAGAAAATATTTGGTTACAAAGATGCTGCCTACTATTTCAATTAAAGTGGAAAGACAAATTGGATACCCAATATTTAGAAAAAACTATTCATTCCCTTTTAGGTTCCAATGAGTTTTTTATCAATAAAGCTATTGGTTGGATTCTTCGCCAATACAGTAGAACAAATCCAAATTGGGTTATCGATTTTGTTTCCAAAAACAATCTCCATTCGCTAAGTAAAAGGGAGGCCCTGAGGTTAATTGTTTAAAAATTTCGACTTAAAAAATTCATACAAATCGATATTTAAAAAGATTAATAACATACCATAAAAAATATCTTCAACAGGAATCGTAAATAAACGAATACCCAAATTCTCAGCATCATTATACCAAACTATAGGTGATTCTAAAAAACTACCCGTTAAAATACCGTTACTAACAAAGAAAAATGGCAAAACAATTAAATAGGATAAGTATTGATAGGATAAGTCTCTCTTTCTAATTACCTGAAAAATTAAATACACAGCCGTTATTAGGGAAGTTATACTTGTGTACCATTTATCTAAAGACATTATGCCAACGAGTAGTAAAATTAGAATAAAGAGTATAGAAATTATTTTTTGAAATGTGACCAAAGGATTATTCTGTACCAAATATTTCAAAGAAAAATAGGTAAAAACACAAGCATATGGTATACTAACAAAAAATAGGACCTCTTCAATTGGTAAGTTAAAAATATTTAGTCCGATTACATAATCTGGATTAAAGCCCCAAATTCCATTTAGTGTAAAATCAGCATCCCAAACCAAAAAGAAAAATCCAACAATAATATTTGCCAAAAAAAATGGCTTCCATTCCTTATAAAAAGCATGTTTAGGATAAAAACTTGCTATAAAAGGAATAGAAATACAACACAAATCTATTATTAAGTACGTGTAAGATTGCATTTTCAAAGAAACTGTTTAAAATATTTCATTGGCACATATAACATACCAAAGCATTCGCCATCTTCTTTACCCAAGTGTTTATGATGTACTTTATGCGCTTTTCGTAAGGCTTTTAAATACGGACTTTTTATATTATCGAACCAGCTAAACCTTCTGTGTATAATTACATCATGAACTAAAAAATAACTGAGGCCATATAGAAAAACTCCTAATCCTATAAAAAACAAATAATTAAAGCTTGGATAAGTGCCAAAATAAAAAAGTAGAATACTTGGTATAGCTCCAATGACAAAAAAAGTATCGTTTTTTTCAAAAACACCTTGATATTTTGGTTGGTGATGATCCTCATGTAGTACCCACAAAAATCCATGCATTACATATTTATGCGTGCACCAAGTCACCACTTCCATTAGTATGAATACAACTACAGTTAAAGATATGTAACTCAAAACAACCATTAAAACAGCCCTTTAAATAAATTTATACTTAAATAACATTTAATCTATAACGAACTACAGCCTTGGTCAATAATACCAACTTTAAAGAATTAGAAATACGAATACGACCATTCATAATCTTATTACAATCAGCTCTTTTTATCTTTTGTAACAAACGCAAGTAATACCTATACGCCAAATACACCCCTAATTTACCTTCTAGAGGAAGCAAGACTATACCTTTATAAGCTTCGGCAAAATCACTTTCTATATCTAAAAGAATTTCTGCTTTAGATTGTTCTGTTAACTCTCCATTTACCAAATTAGGAAAGTATGAGCGACCTAAATCTTCATTGTCTTGTCTAATATCACGTAAGAAATTAACCTTTTGAAAAGCAGAGCCCAAACGCATAGCATACCCTTTTAGTTCATTATATTTCTTCTCATCATTATTTACAAACACTCTCAGGCACATTAAGCCTACCACATCTGCAGAACCATAAATATAATTCTCATATTCTTCTTTAGAGGTATATTCTTTTTTGTCTAAGTCCATTCGCATTCGATCCATAAAATCTTGAACATAAACCTTTAAATCGTATTTATGTACAATTTCTTGAAAGGCATTTAAAATAGGATTCAGACTTATTTTACGTTCAACAGCTTTATAATAATCTTGCTCAAATTCATCAAACAGAGTTTTTTGTTGATAATCGTGGAAGGTATCTACAATTTCATCGGCATATCTTACAAAACCATATATAGCGTAAATGGCGGGTCTAATTTTAGGCGAGAATAGTTTAATCCCCATTGAAAATGAAGTACTATATGTCTTAGTCACTAACTTACTACAATCATAACTCGAAGTATCAAACAGTTTTTTCATAGTTCATTTTGCTTTATAATCAGATCACTCACAAGTTTACCGGAAATTAATGCTGGCGGAACTCCAGGCCCTGGAACGGTTAATTGGCCTGTGAAAAACAAATTTTCAACTTTCTTACTTTGCAATTTTGGCCTTAAAAATGCAGTTTGTGAAAGTGTATTTGCCATTCCATAGGCATTACCCTTATAGGAATTATAATCTTCAATAAAATCGTTAACACAGAAAGATTCACAGAACAAAATATTGTCAAAAATCTGTTGATTAGTTCGTTGTTGAAACCGCGCCATTATTAAATCGAGATACTGCGCTCTAAGTTGCTCATTATCATCTAATCCGGGTGCAATGGGCACCAAGAAAAATCCTGCCTCACAACCTTCAGGAGCCATGGTGACATCAGTTACCGATGGAAAATTAGCATAAAAAAGTGGATCGGATGGCCATTGAGGGTTATCATAAATTTCTTTTGCATGATTTTCAAAATCAGTATCAAAAAATAAATTGTGATGTTCTATATTTTTAAGTTTGGTATTGAAACCAATATAAAAAAGCAATGATGACGGAGCAAAAGTCTTTTTAGACCAATAGTCTTCTTTGTACTGTCTATATTGAGTATCTAATAATGTTTCGGAATGGTGATAGTCCGCACCACTTATTACGTAATCACTTTTAAAAATTGCACCATTACTTTCAATTCCGATAGCATGACTATCCGCTGCAATTATTTTATTTACTTCGTGGTCTGTAAATAATGTCACACCTAATTCAATCGCAAGACTTGTCATTGCTTTCACCACCTCATACATTCCACCCTGCGGATGCCAAGTACCAAGACCAAAATCAGCATAATTCATAAAACTGTAGAATGATGGAGTATTGTTTGGTTTGGCACCTAAGAAAAGTACAGGAAATTCTAAAGTTGAAACTAATTTCGGATTTTTAAACTTTTTTCTAACAACACCGCTTATAGTTTTAAAAAATTGATCAACTTTTAATATAGTGTCTTTGGTAACCAATTCAAAAGGGGAAATTCCCGGCTTTAGAACGACTTTATTAATAGCAATACTATAATTCTCTTGTGCCTCTGAAATAAATTGTCTTAGGTATTTTGAGCTTCCAGTCTCAATACGCTCGAATTCTAAACATATTTTATCAATTGAATCTCCAATTGTAATTACGTCATCAGCAAAAAATATTTGATAAGCTGGACTTAATTTATCTAAGGCGTAATAATCAGAAGTTTTCTTGTCGAAATGAGCGAAAAATTTGTCGAATATATCAGGCATCCAATACCAACTTGGACCCATATCAAAAGTGAAACCTTGTTTCTTTAATTGTCGCGCACGTCCACCTACCGAACTATTTTTTTCAAAAACAGCAACATCATACCCAGCTTTTGCCAAATAGCAACTCGCAGATAATGAGGAAAATCCCGAACCAATAACTATTACTTTTTTCATAATCATTTGAAATAAAAATAATTAGAAGTATGAAAAACACCTAAATTAAAAACATACTTAGAATTCGATATTAATAACACAATGTACTTTTGCTTTACTCTAATCACTAACACAATTAATATTGTCCAGTGTTTAACCGAATCAGTTAGACAAATATAAACGATATTTTAATTTTGTCTAATAATATATGTAATTTATTTAGACAAAATTGTACCTTTGATAAAAATAAAGACCTAAATTTTACAGGTTTAGATCATAATTCTTTTTTAAAATTATAATTATTTATGGCTACATATTCAATGGCAGAGGTTGTTACTTTGACAGGAATAAACGCCCATACTTTAAGAAAATGGGAAAGCAGGTATGATTTTCTAGTTCCGAATAGAACAGAAACAAACATCAGATATTATTCTGATTTACAACTTCGTAAATTACTAAATATTAGTATTTTAAATCGAAATGGTTATCGTATTTCGAAAATAAATAAAATGTCTGATGAAGAAGTTTTTGAACAAGTTTCCAAAATTTTAATTGATTCGAATCAGTCGGATGAAATAAATGCGCTTATACTTAGCATGATTCAATTGGATGAACTCGCATTTGATAATACTATTAATCGAATTATAAAAAATAACGGACTTCTAAATACGGTAATCGATGTAATTTATCCATTTTTAAATCAAATTGGTGTATTGTGGACAACACATAAAGCCATGCCAGCTCAAGAGCATTTTATTTCTAATCTAATTCGTCAAAAAATATTTTCGGCGATTGAAAATTTACCATTAGCTCCCAAAGAAGCTCCTAAGTTGATTCTTTTTTTATTGGAGGATGAAGATCATGAAATAGGTCTATTATTAGCAAATTATATTGCCAGAGAATTAGGTTGGCGCGTATATTATTTAGGTACAAAAGTACCTTTAGAGAATATAGAAAAGGTAATTGAAATTACTAAACCGCAACTGCTAGTTTCACTTTTTATTCTAATTAGACCGGAATGGGTGAAAACGAACCTTAATTTATTGATGAGTAAAACTGATGTACCTATAGCACTATCGGGTAACAAAGATAATTTTGCGGAAATCACTATTTCTAAACAGATAAACTACCTAAAAGACCCAAAGGAAATGATAGAATTCCTTGAAAAACGTTACAAAAATTCCAACTCTAAAACCAATAACTAAATTTAATTAAGTGGAGAATGGTCGTTCAAAATCTCCATGAAAGTTTTTCTAGTTATTTCTTCGGCTCCCAAGCTTTCTAAGTGTTTTGTGTAAACTTGACAATCAACCAATTTATAATTCTTTGCTTCCAAGACTTTAACTAAGCTAATAAAGGCATATTTAGATGCATTGCTTTTTAAGCTGAACATACTTTCGCCACAAAATACATGACCCAAATCAATACCATATAAACCACCTACAAGTTTATTTTCACTCCATACCTCGTATGAAATAGCATGTCCTAATTCATTTAATTTCATATATGCAGATTTCATATCATCTGTAATCCATGTTCCATCTTGGCCTACTCGTTTAACCTTTGCACATTGGTCAATCACTTTTTCAAAGCAAACATTTTTCGTCAAAGTAAAAGTATCACCAGCCATTATTTTACTCATGCTTTTAGAAATTTTTAATTTATTCGGAAAAAGCACCATTCTAGGATCAGGACTCCACCATAGAATTGGAGAATTAGTATCATACCAAGGAAAGATTCCATTATTATAGGCCAATAATAATCGTTCCGCAGATAAGTCACCTCCATAGGCTAACAAACCATCATTTGTAGCCGTTTCTATTGGGGGAAATACCAATTCGTTAGTTAATTCTGGTAAACGATTCATAAATACAATTTAACACATAACCAAAAACCCCGCTGAATGCGGGGCGTGACAACCTAGAATAGGTTCATTATTATTCTAAAGAATTATTTCACTAATATAATTTTCACATTAAAATGGAAGATCATCGTGTTCTTCTTCATTTAAATCATTTGCTGGTTCAAACGCCTCAATTGGTGCTGCTGGAGGTGGTGTAGATCCTTGTTCTGCTTGAAGGTTTTCGATTCTCCAACCTTGAATGGAGTTGAAATATTTAACTTCACCTTGTGGATTAGTCCATTCTCTACCTCTAAGGTTAATACTAATTTTAACTGCCTGACCAGGTTGGTAAGCATTAAGAAGGTCTGTTTTATCTTGAACAAACTCTACCATTATATGTTGTGGATATTGTTCTTCGGTAGTAATTACAATTTCTCTTTTGCGAAAACCATTATTTCCAAAAGTTTGTGTTTCGCCAACTAATTTTATTTTGCCTTGAATTTCCATGTCGTAATATTATTCTGAATTCGAATTAAAAAAGTTTTTAAAAATACCAGTTATGTGGAAATCGACCTAATATAAACACATTAAGTTATTAAGATTAACTAACTATTTGGCAAGCTAATAAGAAAAGCACCCTATTTTTCAACATTATTCTTCTTTGATATACCTTTTTCACTTCTGCTTGAAATAATTCTTTATATAAGTAATAAATATATCAACTAACATCATCTTATAACTAAGATAAAAAATAGACCCCTTTTTTTCGTCATTGAGATCTAATCTAAAACAAATAAATTAGCTCAAAATAATAGCTACAATCAGTCTCACAATAATTACTCAGAAACAAGCAGTATAATCCAATTTGTATAAAATGCCCTATCTTTAACTAGCATTAAAAAGCGTTGATGAATTTCACACCAGAAAAGAAAACCACAAACATTATACTACTTATAACGGCCTTCGTTATAGTTAGTTTAATACTTTGGAACACCAACAGCTTCTTCAAGAAATTTAAGGAAGAGGAACGTTTTAAGATGGAAATTTGGGCGGCAGCACAGTACGAATTACAATCGATGCCAGCCGATGCCGAAATAGGAAATCTTCCAATTTTTGTTTTCCAAAAGAATACCTCAACACCTATGATCCTAATCAACAAAGATGGATCAATAAAGGTTAATAATTTTCCAAAAGAACACGAACATGATTCAATTTATATTCAACGTAAAATTGTTGAATTTGAAGAACAGAATACACCTATTGCAATTGGTGATAATTTAGAACAATTGGCAACATTGTATTATGGAAATTCTGAAGTACTTAACAAGCTAAAGTATTATCCGATAGCCCTAATGCTTATTATTTTTTTGTTTGGAGCCATGATATTTTTCTTTTTTAAAACGAATAAGGCATCGGAACAAAACAAATTATGGGCAGGTATGGCCAAAGAAACTGCACACCAAATTGGTACACCTTTATCTTCGTTATTAGGTTGGAATGAACTACTTAAAGCTGAAAATATAAATCAAGATATTACTAAAGAAATTGAAAAAGATATTACAAGGTTAGAAACAATTACGGAACGTTTTTCTAAAATAGGATCTACACCCAAACTCGAAGAACACAATATTGTTGAAGAGACCAAGAGTGCTTATGAATATTTAAAGCTAAGGAGTTCTAAATTGATTAATTTTTCATTTAATACAAAAGTAGAAAATGTACCAGTAATGATGAATCCGTCACTTTATAATTGGACCATTGAAAACCTTGTAAAAAATGGTATTGATGCCATGCGTGGTAAAGGCAATATCGCTATTGAAATTTTACTAGATAATAATTATGTTAAAATACATATCGCCGATACCGGTTCTGGAATATCAAAAAGTGATTATCAAAACATCTTTAATCCTGGTTTTACAAGTAAAAAAAGAGGTTGGGGTTTAGGCTTATCTTTGGTAAAAAGAATAATTGAAGAATACCATAAAGGAAAAATTAAAGTACTTTCGTCTAATAAAGAGGGAACAATTATGCAGATTTCATTTAAAATAGCAAACGTATAGTTAGTTATGGCACAAGAAAAACTGGAAGTAATTCAAGAATCGGTAATTACCAATAATTGTCCGCAGTGCTTTAATCAGGATATGAAGCTAACGTTTTATCAAAAACACCGTTATAGCAAATTATTCCATAAGGTAACCAATGAAATAACACATCAGGTACAATGCAAAACATGTGATTCTTTTATTTATCCTATCGATTGGACTCCAGATATTGAACGCATTTTCGATTATAAACGGAAAATGGTAACACCAGAAAAAGCCTCAGTGAAATATACTGGACTTTTTTACGGACTAATTCTTTTTTTGATTGCTTTAGTAGCAGGTGCTGTATATATTTTCACCCAAGGTATTATTGAATTTTAGCCCGAATAGCCTCCGCAACTTCCTCAAATTCCTCCTTAGCTAACGAAACCTTATTCTGAAAAGTAGCATTAGCCATTGTATTTAGTGGAATTAAATGAACATGTACATGGGGCACCTCTAATCCAATTACCGTCATACCCACACGTTTACATGGAATTGTAGCTTCAATGGCTAATCCTACTTTTCTAGAAAAAGCCATTAAACCCATATAAGTCTGCTCATCCAAATCTAAAAGTCTATCGACTTCCTTTTTAGGCACACAAAGCGTATGCCCTTTTGCATTTGGATTGATATCTAAAAATGCAAAAAAATCGTCATCCTCTGCTATTTTATAACAAGGTATTTCTCCTTCAATAATTTTGGTAAAAATACTTGGCATCTGACTAAAATTATGATCTGGTAATTTCTAAAATATCAAACTTTAAAGTTCCATTTGGTACAGTAATTTCTGCTGTATCACCAACTTCTTTACCTAACAGACCTTTACCAATTGGAGAATTAACTGATATCTTACCTGTTTTTAAATCTGCTTCACTCTCAGCTACCAAGGTATATTTCATTTCCATACCATTGGTTTGATTTTTCAATTTTACGGTAGATAATACAAGCACTTTAGAAGTATCTAGTTGCGATTCGTCTATAAGTCTTGCATTAGCATAAACATCTTCTAGTTTTGATATTTTCAATTCTAAAAGTCCCTGTGCTTCTTTAGCAGCATCATATTCCGCATTTTCAGATAAATCACCTTTATCACGGGCTTCAGCTATTGCTTGAGATGCCTTCGGACGTTCAATATCTTTCAATTGACGTAGCTCTTCTTTTAAATTTTTAAGTCCCTCAGCAGTATAGTAAGATACGTTGCTCATAAGTTCTTCGTTTATATAGTGTATACTTCTTGATTTTAATTTATTTCTGTTTCAAGAAGCTGTAAAAAGCAAAACCCCCTATTTCCCCAAGGCCTTCCTTGGTTTTTTAGAGAGGATATATAGCGAATATACGTATTTTTTACTCAAATTTGTCCATGAATTCCTAAACGAACAACATCTTATGAATCGAATTATTTGTCTTTTATTACTATTTCTAGTGCTATCTTGTGATAGTGATAGGGCTATTCGAAATCCATATATACAAGAAATAGGATTCCGTTTTGATCTTAATTTAAGTCTTCCGTTATATAGTCCCTTAACTAATCCCGGTAGTCCAGTTTATATAGGTCTAGATGGAGTTGGAAACCGTGGTGTATTTGTAATTAATGCTGGTTTCGACCAATTTCGAGCATTTGAAGCGACATGCCCAAATCATCCACCAAACAGTTGTTCTACCATGGAAATAGATGGGCAAAATGCCATATGCCCTTGTGAAGATTACGAGTACAGTTTATTTACCGGACAACAGTTTAATGTGCCCGAAGATGACAATGTCTACTATAATTTACTTGAATACCGAGCTGTACAAAGTGGAAATTCGGTAATTATAAGTAATTAAATAGTTCCTAGTATAGAATCCATTACCCAACTTCCGTGCAACGCAGTTTTACCTGTAGAAGGATGCTCTATGTTCTGAAATAAATCTTTCGCTAGATTTTCGACATGAAATTGCTGTACATGTTTAGGATGTTCAATAAATTCTTTTTGAAGGCCATCTCCATTCTCCAAAATAATATCGTCTTCTCCAAAAACTGAAAAAGAGATTTTGCCTTTACTACCATATATCTCAACCAAATCTTCTCTACGGTCGCATCCAAAATTCCATGTTGCC
Organism: Aurantibacter sp.; assembly: GCF_039941195.1. Lineage (GTDB taxonomy): Bacteria > Bacteroidota > Bacteroidia > Flavobacteriales > Flavobacteriaceae > Aurantibacter_A. The sequence continues at coordinate 13,513 of NZ_JBDVFA010000017.1, forward strand.
TCACCTGTTATTCCATTTTCATGCAACCAAGTTCCGGTAATCGCATCTTTTGCGGTATATAAGCCTTGTTGATTTAATGAAATACCATTAGCCTGTGAAATATCCCCTAAGTAATAAATAAAGAGGTCTAAACCGTGCGAAGCAAGATCATCAAAATAACCTCCAGGAGCTACTTTAACATCTGTACGCCAATTATACGCCCCACTTAAATCTACCTCAGAAGGATCTTTTGTTAGCATCCATCGAATATGCCTAACATCGCCAATTTTCTTATCATCTAACCATTTTTTCACAGCTAAAAAACGTGGCAAAGACCGGCGATAATAAGCAACAAAAAGTGGTAATTTTTTTTCCTTAAAGGCCTCATAAACCTCGAGACTTTCGGCGTAACTAGGTGCCATTGGTTTTTCCACACAACATGGTTTTCCAATAGCAGCAACTTTTAATGCATATTCTCTATGTGAATCTGGTGGTGTAGCTATATAAACAGCATCAACCTCATCATCGGCAATAAGTTCATCAGCATTTGAATACCATTTAGAAATACCATGACGTTTTGCATAATCAGCCGCTTTAGCCGCATCTCTTCTCATCACGGCTACAATTTCAAAGCCATTAGTATTTTGATATGCTGGTCCACTTTTAACTTCAGTAACATCACCACAGCCAATAATCCCCCAACGAATAGTTTTAGAAGTACTTTTCATTTTTTATAATTTATATTTTTCTTAGCTCGAAGGCCTATTTTTTAAACTAGATAAAAATTCAATAAGATCACGGAGTTCTCGTTTCGACATTATTCTGCCCATAGCAGGCATACTTGATGTCATATTCTCACGCTTAGCTATTCTTGATATTGCTACTTCTAACGGTTCTGCATCAGAAGTTCTAAGTATTAATTCATCATGTGTTTCTTCTTCCAAAAGTCCTGTCACTTCCTGGCCATCTTTTAAAGTTAAAGTTACATTACCATATCCTGGGGATAGTCGTGCACTTGGATTAATCAATGCTTCTAAAATTTGCTCACGACTTAATATATCTGCAATACCATCTAATGGTGGTCCTACTTGACCACCTTGTCCTTCTAGAGAATGACAACGTACACATTGTCCTGAAAGGCTATTATTAAAGTACCTAAACCCAGCTCCCCAATTACCACCATAAAGTGTTTCTTGATAAGCATCAACACCATAGCCTGCTTCTTTTAATTTATCTAATTTGGCAATTAAAAGTTCTGAATTTGTAGCCTGTACTGCTTCCATTAAATCTAGAATTACATTAGGCGATATTTTCTTGCTAGCTGCCTGGTCAATCATAGTACTCAATACGGGTTCACTTTTAGCTATTGGCATGGCTGCTAAAACACCTAACATACTTTGTTGTTCTCTAGCAGATCCATTTTTAAAGATTGGTTTTACAATACCAGGTATGTCGTTAGCAGGCACATCAATTTTAGACAACATATCTACTGCTACTACACGTACTTCAGTACTTTTATCCTTCATACCTTGTGCCATTACATCTTTAATGTCATCAGCATTAAGACTCCCTAATGCTTGTAAAGCAGCAACTCGTACTTTAGTTGATTTGTTGCTTTTTAGAAATGCCTTCAATTCATTATTAAAAGAGCTTAAATTAATTGCCCCTAATATTTTTGCGGTGGATGCAAGAATCTCAGGATCTTTGCTTTTAAGAAATTCAGGAATAACTGCTCCAACTTTCTGCTGTACAATGGCAGCCTCTCTGGAAATATCTGCACGTCTACGACCGTCTACTCTATCTAAGACAGAAGGCTCGGTCCAATTTGAAATCGCAGCCAAGGCTTCCCCTCTAAGAATACTTGAAACATTTTCTCGTTGAGTAAAGGCAATTAAATTATCTAAATCGCTTTCACGTCCCACTCTTAATGCTGCATTTATCGCTCTTCGAAGCAAAGGTTCTGAAGTAAAATCAACATTAACTAAAGTTTCCGCCAAAGCTGGCATCGCTGCTTCAATAGACCAATCATCATTTATTGCTCTTGCTGCTTCTGCAACAATATATTCATCCGAATCATTCAAAAATTCAGCAACTTTAGGATTTTGCAATCTCCGTAAAACCAAAACAGCAGCAATTCTTAAACTTCTATTTTCATTTTCTAATAGTGCTGTAATTGAATCTATATTCCCTATTCTACTTAAAGCCAAAACACCTGCATGCCGTAAATAATTATCTTCATCAGCATTTACAGCTAACATATCTAAAATTGGCTGTACAGCATCTGAATATTTTATTCTACCTAAAGCCTGAGCCGCGAAGAAACGGACTCTAGCACTTTCATTTTGCAATAATGGAATTAATAATTCACCGGCTTTTTCATTTTTAACATCACCCAAAATTTTAGCGGCTTGCGCTACTATTTCTAAATCGGAATCTTTTAGTAGTGCTAAAAGTGGTTCTGTGGCATCTACATCTTTCCACCCCAATTGTCCTAGTCCCCATATTCCATGAACTCTTACTAATTGATTTTCTTTCTGGGAAATACTTTTTTGAAAAACACTAGCACCTTTATCACCACGGGCAACTAATTCGAATTGTGCTTTCTGCCGAATTCGCATATCACCATAATTTAATAGGTTTTTAAGTTCATCTACAGATTGCGAAGCATAATCTAGTGTCATTAATTCTTTAGTCTTCTCACGTTCCGATTTTAAGTCATTTTTAGTTTTAGCAACATCCATTTTCCAAACACGACCATAATCTTTTGTGTTCCAACCATTAATCCAATCTGCAACATAAAGAGCTCCATCTGGTCCAAAACGTATTCCTGTTGGTAAAATGCCACTTACAACATCTTGTTCAGATTTTAATTCAAAAGAAGCACCACTCGGTTTTAAATCAAATGCCCATATATGAGAACGACCCGGATTTCCAACAAATTCGGTCAAGAAAAACTTATTCTGCCATTCTTTTCCCAAAGCAGTTCCAGGATTATACACCATTCCGGTTGGGCCATTATGAAAATTCTGAATCGGAGGCAAAAAATATGCTGCTTGTCCTTCCCAACGAGGCATGTACATTTTTTCGTCCATCCAAACGTTATAACCATTGTTTTTAGGATCCGTATATTTTCCATATTGCCAGTTAGCTCTCCATCCGGCATCATGTCCTTCAACAATATATACTAAGCGCTCACTTTCACCACGATGGTCACCATCATTATCAGCAGTTATTATATTTCCATATTCATCAAAAACAAACTCATGCGTATTTCTTAGTCCAGCCGCAAAAACTTCAAAATCTGAACCATCAGGATTTGATCGAACAATTACCCCTTGGTTCGGATATTTATGATGCACACCTTCTTCTGTCGTGAGGTTCATCCCAATATCGCCAATTCCCCAATAAATTTTACCATCTGGACCTTCAATTGCCCCAGACATACCATGACCTCCAAACCCTATATGAATTGCAAAGCCATGCGCAATAGACACTTTTTCATCAAGTATTTGATCGTCATTTGTATCTGTTAAGCGCCACATATCTGGCCCAACCCCTACAAAAACATCATTTTCTCGCACTAATAATGCACCCGCAACATCAGTAATTTCTTCATTAAAATCTTCTAGTATTCTAGTGGAAACATCAGCAATTCCATTTCCATTAAGATCTTCAAGTTTCCATATTTCATCTTTTTCAACTGCTAGATCATGCCAGTCATGAATAGAATCGTTATTTAAATCTTTAAGCCATGAGTTTTCCTCACTCTTTTCGGGAGCAAAAGTTTCATGCAAAAAAGCGCGTCTATCCGATACAGTTTCAAAGCTTATTGATGGTGTCATCCAATCGCGATAACCGCGAATATCAAATTCTGAATTTTTCTGGCGATTGGTGCGCGTCAAATAAATAGCACCCTTATCATCTACAGACATTGCTACAGGATCAGGAGCTAATGAATCGGAAGCCCAAAGTGTTAGTTCTAATCCGTCTGCAACTACAGCTGGTGTAATTTCTCGAACTTTCTTTGCATTTTCAATTCCTAAAACTGAGTCTTCAATAATAGTTATGGGAATTTCTTTTGGTTTTTGTGGTTTAGTATCACATGAAAAAAGTGTCGACAAAAATGCCGTCGTTAAAACAAATACACGAAGAATAGGTAAGGTTTTCATTAAGTTGGTTTTTCAAAATTGCTGAGCTTAACAAAAATAACAGAATATTTGAATGATAAAGGGGCAATCTATAAATAAGATTGCCCCTTAACTATTCAATTGTGGTTTACTCTTAAAAAAGGATGCTCGCACCCAATAAAAAGTTTATACCTGCTTGGGGGTAATAACCGGCTCCTTCAATAGTTGTAATTGTATCAGGCACAGAATAATCATCATCGTAGGTATAGAAATATCCATTCGATTCATATTCAGCATTGAATATATTATTTATCAAACCAGATAACACAATACTTTTAGCGAACGAATTCATTGGAATTTCATAACTAACATTGATATCTGATTGTGAATAGGCGCTTAAAGTCGAGGATTCTGCATCGATATTACCCATATACTGCTTACCAACATATTTAGTTAAAAACGATAATTGTAATTCATTTGTTGGAGAATATGAAATCTGATTACCAACAATTACATTAGGTGAAAAAGAAATATTTGTATTTCCAAGATTTTGCAACACTCCATCACGCTCAAAATAAAAATCTTTGTTCTTATTGGTACTCAAGGCCAAATTCGGTTGCCATTTAAAATGATTTCCTAGAGCAATACGCGCGTCTATTTCTAAACCAATTCTATAACTATCACCCACATTAGCTCTTAATGGTGCTCCAACATCATTTAGCTCACCAGTAAGCACTAATTGATCAACGTACTTCATATAATAAACATTTGTACTAAGCTGCACATCTGATGTAACATAACGCCAACCAAGTTCAAAATCATCTAATTTTTCTGGTTTGGGACTTCCGCTTTCATAATCATTTCTATTTGGCTCTCTATTAGCAACGGCATAGGAGAAATATAAATTACTATTTGTATTTACATCAAAAGTTACCCCAGCCTTTGGATTGAAAAAATTAAAAGTATCATCTACTATACCAGTGTCTTCACCATTAGCCGTATACCCAACTGTTCTGTATTGCAAATCACCATACACATTCCATTTATTATCTAATTGATAATTAGCTTTGGCGAAAATATTAAAGTCAGTTTTCACAGAACTATCATCATAATAGCGGTCTAAATAGTTGCGATTATTAGAAAATCTAGCCCAAAGAATTTCGCCATAGTGGTCGCCTTCATACTTATTCCATCCACCACCTAAAACAAAATCTAGCTTCTCATTCTTGTAATTAGCTGAAAAAACAGTACCATAAAAATGATTATTAAGCCAACGTCTTCGAATTAAATCAGTTGTAGTAATTTCTTCAGCATCAACATTTATCGGTTGAATACCATAAGTAGAAAAATCGTCATCTTCCTTATATTGTTCAAAAAAGCCACGTCCACGAGTATAATGCAAAGCAATATTTGTATTCCAATTATCAGTTAACTTTCTATTATACAATAGCTGCGCATGGTTCTGTTTGTAGTCATCCACTTCGTTATTATGATATTGCGTATCTCCATTTGCATCGGTATAAATTCCGGCCGAGTTGAAAGTTCTATCAGTCAGTAAAGTTTCAGCATCAATACCATTCCAGGACTGATAAGTAATTTCATGTCCACCAAAAAGTAGAGCCTTAAAAAGATTTTTATCATCTTTAAAAGTACCTTGAAGGAAATAAGAATCTAATTTAGATGAAGCGCGATCAACGTAACCATCCGAAGTTATACGAGACAAACGTCCTGAAATTTCTATATGCTCATTTAATAAACCTGTACTGAATTTTAAACTATTTCGAAGCGTATTAAAACTACCTATTGATGATGAAATCTGTCCAAAAGCATCTGCGGAAGTGGCATCTGTTAAAATGTTTAAACTAGCACCAAAGGCTCCGGCTCCATTCGTTGATGTACCAACCCCTCGTTGTAATTGCAAATTTTCAGTTGATGATGCAAAATCGGGCATATTCACCCAAAATGTACCATGCGACTCTGAATCATTATATGGGATTCCATTAATAGTGACATTTACACGAGTAGCATCGCTACCTCTAACTCGAATACCGGTATAGCCAACCCCTGCACCTGCATCTGAGGTGGTAACTACGGAAGGTAAAAAGTTCATTAAAATAGGGATATCCTGCCCTAAATTTCTTGGAGCAATTTGCTCTTTTGTGAAATTTGTAAAGGTTACTGGAGATTCTGAAGTAGCTCTAATAGCAGAGACGAAGACTTCGTCTAGCGCAATTTTTTTTCCTTCTAAAGAATCAATGGGTTGTTCTTGGGCCTGTGAGGTCATTGTTAAGCCGATTAAGGCAAACGTAGTGACAATAGTTTTCATTCGTACTAATTATATAGTGACGAATAAAAGGGGCTATTATTCTAAATTAATAATGATTTTTGTTCAATTAAGAACGGCAATAAAATTCCAAACAGCGCGATGAACTACGCATTCCTTGGCAGCATTACCTGCCCAGGTTCATTGGGTATAATCTCAGCTTTTTACAGCACCCCTTTGAGATGCGGCAAATGTAAGTCGCAATATTTAGTTTTCATAAACAAATTGTATATTAATTTTAACATGCATATAAACTCTCGCACCCTTATATTCGTATATCTTTAAGACTTAGAGAAGTAAGCAACCTATGAGTAATGAAATAAATAATAAGGTTAATCCTAAAATTGTCTTTAGTTATCTCGTTCTAGGGGTTCTAGCAATAGTTGCCGGATATTTTATTTATTCAGAAATACAAGTTTTTCTTGCTGAAGATACGGTTAGTAAAAATGACCGAAAGCTATTAAAAACAGGAGTTTTAGTAACAAAACTATACGAAGCTGAAAACCAATCCAAGTTAGCCTTACAAACCAAATCTACCGAAAATTTTGATGCTTATGCGCAAAAAATTGATTCGATATATAGCGAGATAGACACTTTAAAATCATTTACCAAAAACGAGGAACAAAAGCTAAAGCTTGATAGTGTTATTACGCTATTGGAGCAAAAAGTGGCTAATAATAATGAGTTAATAATTCTGAGCACAAAGAACAATGGGAATAATTCCATTGAAACAGCTTTAAAAGAGATAGATAAGATTGAAGAATCTTATGGAAAATTTTCTGCAGAAAATTTATTTTCAAATTTTGAACAATTTTCTCCTAATCTTCAACAATCGTTACGAGAGTACGCCGCCTTATTGAGTAAAAATGCTCCTACAAATGCCGATGGCAGCGAGAACGCAGCCTATATAGATTCTATATTAAAGGAATCTAAACTTATACTCGAAAAAGCCTTAAAAAAAAGTGCTAAAACCCAACGTTCTTTAGCGCAAAAGGAAATACAGATAACAAAAAATGACCAAGAACTTACCCAACAATTACAAGGTATTATATCAGATTTAGAACAAGACATTATTAGAGATTCCTACGCAGAAAGTTTAGCTAAAAAAGCTGCACTTAGAAAAAGTATACGATGGGCTGGTATAGCTGCGATTTTAGCATTTATTATAGTAGGTATTTTTTCATTTTTAATCAATAGAGATTTTTGGAAGATCCAAACATATCAACGTCAATTAGAAAAAGAGAAAAAATATTCCGAATCACTTTTACGTAGTAGGGAACAATTAATTTCTACAGTAAGTCACGATTTACGTACTCCTTTAAATACAATTAGTGGTTATGCAGATTTAATGGATAATACTGACTTAACTACGAAGCAAAGCGAGTATATTAAAAATGTAAAATCTGCATCGGCCTATGTAGATAACTTAGTAAATGACTTATTGGATTTTTCTAAATTAGAAGCTGGAAAACTTAATATTGAAAAAGTTCCCTTTATAGCTGCTCATCTCATTCAAGAAACTGCAGAAAATCTTCAGGAATTATATAAGAACAAAAATTTAAAATTAAATCTAATTCTCGACAAAAATCTTCACCAAACATATCTCGGTGATCCTTTTAGAATTCGCCAGATTCTTACCAATTTAATTGGTAATGCATACAAATTTACCGAAGAAGGCTTTATTGAAATTAATGCTAGGTCAACTGCTAAAAAAGGCAAAACAAAGACAATACTAATTGAAGTAACTGATACTGGAATTGGTATTGCAAAAGAAAAACAACAATTAATTTTTAAGGAATTTTCGCAAGCAGAATCGAATACTGATAAAAAATATGGAGGGCATGGACTTGGCTTAACCATATCGAAAAAATTAGCTGAATTATTAAATGGCTCTCTAAGTCTTGAAAGTGCCGTGGCTAAAGGAAGTACATTTAAATTAGAGCTGCCATTAGAATTGACAAATGAGCTGGTAAAGTCTACTAAAGAAGCACCATACCTAGCTCCGAAGTTACGTATGTTAATAATTGATGATGACACTGCGTTACTTCACATGCTAAAGGAATTAGCTGAAAGCATGAAGATAACAGCCCATACTTTTACTAACTTTTTACAAATTGATAAAGATTCTCATTTAGCTTATGATATAGTGTTAACAGATATTCAAATGCCTCAGATTACCGGTTTTGAGGTGCTTCAGAAATTAAAATCTGGTGATTATAAACACTATAATAAACAACCTATTATCGCTATGACAGGTCGCAGAGATTTGGAAAAAGAAGCTTATACCTCAATTGGATTTGCCGAAGTAATTCAAAAACCCTTTTCAAAACAAGAACTTATTACGGTGCTCAAACTTATGGGAATTGAAACCCAGGCTACCGAAGATATAAAACCAATTGAAACTGCTACGGATACAGTTAATTCCATTAATGAACCGTATAGTTTGGAGTTTATATATTCCTTTTTAGGAGAAAATGAAGATGCCATTCAAGAAGTATTAGTTACTTTTTTGATGGATACAGAAACAAATATGAAGCTTTTGGAAGACACCATTAATAACTTGGATCAAAAACAAATAAACCATGTAGCACATCGCATGCTACCTATGTTTCGACAGTTAAAAGTAAATTCTGTAATTCCAATTCTAGAACGACTTGAGCTTTTAAAAGAGTCATCAACAAATAGTTATACGCTACAGAAGGATTTGAAGACGCTAAAGGAAAATGTTGGCATCCTTGCCAAAGCACTAAAACGACGCTTGTTTAAAGATCAAGCTTATAGTGGTTAATTTTATTATAAAGTGTTTTTCTAGTTACCTGTAAAAGCTTAGCAGCCTTCGATTTGTTGAAGTTTGTTTTTTTCAAAGCCTTTAAAATCCGTTCTTTTTCAAATTCAGCTTTTGAGAAATTTTCAACTACAGAATCTTTAGCAGAAGGATTTACAACTTCTTTAGGCAGTGCATTTAAAAGAATTTCATCTCCGGTAGTCAGTAAAACTGCTCTTTTAATTACATTTTTTAGTTCTCGTAAATTACCTGGCCATTGGTAATTTTGAAAAGCATCCCAAACTTCAGTTGAAAAACCATGAACATTCTTCTTTAAATTTTCATTTGCCTCTCCCAAAAAACGGTCAGCAAATAACATTAAATCTTCAAAACGCTCTTCCAAAGATGGTATTTGTATGGAAAATTCATTTAATCTATGGTAAAGATCTTCACGAAAAGTACCATTATCTACAGCATCGTTCAAATCTTCATTAGTAGCTGTAATTATTCTTACGTCTACGTCAACCTCTGTAGTACTACCAACTCTTTTTATTTTTCGCTCTTGTAAGGCTCGCAATAAGTGAACTTGATTATCATAAGAAAGATTACCCACTTCATCTAAGAAAAGAGTTCCCTTATTGGCAGCTTCAAAATTTCCAATTTTATCGGAAATAGCACCTGTAAAACTTCCTTTTATATGACCAAAGAATTCACTGGCTGCCAATTCTTTAGGAATGGCACCGCAATCCACAGCTACAAATTTATAATTACTACGTGCACTATTATCATGAATGGCTTTTGCCGTAACTTCTTTTCCAGTTCCACTTTCTCCAGTAATTAGCACAGACATATTCGTGGGAGCTACGAGCTTAATGTATTCTTCTAGCGTTTTAGAAGCTTCACTAACTCCTGAAACAACAGCACCTTTAGTATACGATACACTCAAGTTATCATCAAATGTTTTCGATTGCTTGTGAGTATTATTTACTGGCTGCGCTTCTACATTAGAAACGTTTAAGGCCGATTCCACAACTTTTACTATATCATCTGGTGTAAAGGGTTTAGAAATATAATCGTATGCCCCTTGTTTCATCGCCTTTACTGCAGTGCCAACTTCAGCATAACCAGTCATTAAAACGACTTGTGCTTTACTTTTCTTGGCTTTTATTTCAGTTAATAGCTGAATTCCATCATAATCTGGAAGTCTTAAATCGGTAAGAATGACATCAAAATCAGTTTCTTTAATTTTCAATTTAGCCTCAGGTGCAGTATAACTAGTATCCACATTATACCCTTTTCTTGTCAAAAACTTTTGAAGCATTTGGCAGAAGGCAGTATCGTCTTCAATTATCAAGATGTTTGGCATAAATCGTACTAAGTTTACTTATGTACGTAAATATAACCTAAGAAAGCTATTATGTACTTAAAATAATACTAAAAAGTATTAATACTCGATTAAAGGTATTTTAGGGAAAAGACTCAATATGAATGGATTAAACAAGACTAATAAGAAAGATTACATAAAAAGAAACTGTAATTAACCTCTTTAAATTTATTTGGAATAACCCACAAACATTGCCTGTGAATATATTATAAAATATAGAAAGGGGTTGCTGTTGCAACCCCTTTCTGACCAAACCAACTTGATACAAAACAAATAACTCAAGTTATTACATTTCAATCCAGTTTCCATTATCATCTGCATACAAAGTTCCAGCAGTACCATCTTCTAGAGATACTTCTAATTTGTATTGCTTAGACTCATTTATAAAAGCCTTATCTATGCTAGCAGTAGGGTAGTTTTTTGACACAGCCTCTGTTACAGCTTCTGGTAATTCTTCAGCAGCGATTTCAGAAAAACTATCTTGTGATGCAACTACATCTGAAGCATCGATAGCTTCTGTAGCCTCAACAGCAGTTTCTGCAGCTTGTTCAGTTACTGCTTCTTGTGCGAAAGCAGTTATAGTTCCCATGCTTAAAGCTAAAACAAATATTATTTTTTTCATGATTCTCTTATTTTATAGTTAAACTCATAACAGTTATAGAAAATATAATACCAAACTTAAATTTTTAAATCAATTAACTGATTATCAGTAAGTTATAAAAATATGAATAATTTTTTATTGTGTAAAAGTGTATACTTATGCCCCAAAACCGTATAAAATATACGCAGTAAGCGGTTTTTTAGATTTCTATTTACTAACTTTTTTAAAAACAATTTTATCTCATAAAAAAAGCCTCCGCATTGCGGAGGCTAATTTTGTCTTGTAACAAATTTAATGAAAGCTCTCGGCTTACATTTCTATCCAGTTACCTTCAGCGTCAGCATATAATTCTGAAGTTTCACCTTCAGCGGTAGCAACTTCTAATTTGTACTGTGCACTTTCGTTAGTGTAAGCTTTAGAAATAGTAGCACCTGGGTGAGCAGCTTCTAATGCAGTAGTTATAGCTTCTGGAACTTCTTCTAAAGCTACTTCATTAAAACCTTCTTGACCTTCAACAGCCTCTTCAGCAACAACCTCAGTTGCTTCTTCTGTTGCTTCTACTGCCTCTGTAGCTTCTTCAGCAACTACTTCTTCAGCTACTGCCTCAGTTGATATTGATTCAGTTGAAACTTCTTCAGCAACTACTTCTTGTGCAAATGCAGTTAGACTTCCTAGAGACATAACTGTTACTAATACTAATTTTTTCATTTTCTGTTTATTTATAATTATTATTTGTTTTGATAATCACTTTCATATATGGGAAAATGATGCCAACACATTTTTATACCAAAAAATTAATTCAACCAATTGATTATCAGTTAATTAAATAATTATAAAATAAATAGAGGATGTGTATACGTGTGTAAAAAACAAAAAAAGTGTGTAAACCTTACACACTTTTTTAATAATATTTAAATCGATTATATCAACTAACCTGATGAGCAGGCTTTAATAAATCGTTTACTGTTTTAACTGGATTAAAAGTTATCAAAGGTACCTCAACGAATATAGTATTCCAAAAAGCCATAGCCCCATTCCAAAGACCAGGTAATTCCAAAGCCTTTAAATCCTTACCATCTTTTGTCTTTTGAGCAATAAAACCTTGCTTAGTATCAACAAAGTTCAATAGGTTATATTTCTCTCCTTTATAATTACGAACACCACAAACCAAATCAACCGGATTAAAGTGTGTTGAATTCTTAAGAATATCAACTTGTTTTGAATCCGACATATTTATTTGAGCTGATTCTATTATTTGTAATGAAACATGATCTTTAGCATCAACTATCCAAAAGGGGCCACCACCAGGTTCACCTTCATTTTTAACCATACCACAAACGCGTATAGGTCTGTTCAGTTTATCTTTTAATACAAGAAGTTGCTCTGAAAGACTAAAATCTTCATAAGAATCTAAAAAATTAGCATTTAATTCATTTTCAATAAATTCCTTAATTTCAACTGTATCACTAGCACTAACAGCATCCTGATCAATAGCTTTTGCATACTTAAATGCCTTTTCCTGTACCTTAAGTAATTGTCCTGCTAATATTTTTTTACTTTCAGCAATATCTACAGCATATTTAGACACCGCTACATTATCAATATTTTTAATAAAAATAATGTCAGCATCTTGATCATTTAGATTTTCGATTAATGCTCCATGTCCTCCAGGTCTAAAAAGTAAGGATCCATCACTATTTCTAAATGGCTTATCATCTAAATCTACCGCAATCGTATCTGTTGCAGGTTTCTGGTTCGAATACGTTACATTAAATTTAGTTCCTGTTGCCTTGGTAATATTTTCATTTGAATTCTCATACTCTTTAGCAAACATTGCATCATGTTGCTCAGAGATAGTAAAATGTAAGTTGGCTAATCCATTGGCACTTGCATAAGCAACAGATTCATTCAAATGTTCTTCAAAAGGAGTTGCTGCATGGCTACCATATTTATGAAAAGGAAGTAAGCCTTTTGGAAAGAAACCATAATTTAATGCATTCTCACCCATCATTTCATTTACAAAAGCAAACACTTCTTCCCCTTTAGTGGTTGAAAGATTCCCGATTTTATTTTTCACTAAATCGTAAAAAGGAAAATCTGTTAATCCCGCTGCAAACTTTTCCATGGCACTATCACCAGTTCTACTTACATAGGCTTCAAAAGTTTCTTCAGATGCATTGTAATTATCCAAGAAATTAAATAAAGACTTAAACATTCTAGATGCAGCACCAGAGGCTGGCACAAATTTTAGAAGCGATTTATTTTCTCTATTCGATTCAAAACTTTGAATTAAAGATTTCTCCTCTTCTGAAGAGAATTTTAAAATTCCTTTACCTACAATGGCAGCACTTCGCAATTGCACAAACGGTATTCCGTCTCTAAATGTTTCGATTTGGTCTATCACCTTATCTTTAGATATTCCTTTTTTCTCTAATAATTGTTGATCAGTGTCTGTAAGTCTCATTTATGCTATAATAATTTATCAATCTCTTCTATTGCAGTTTTTAAACGGTTTTTTTTATCCCCCTTTAAAGTAATGAATTTTCGATTATACTTTTCCAATGTTTCTTTAAAAAAATTGAACATATATTCACGTTCATTAGGTTTATCCCGCAAATCATCGCCAACCCATGGCACATCAATATACGTTAATAGGTATAAATCGTATTTATTTTCTAGAGCGTGTTTTTCTAGAATTGGGTCACATTCCCCAATGTAGTAAGCTTCAGAATACACTTTGGTTTCCAATAAATCTGTATCACAAATTAAAACATCGGTGGCTTTTTTAGCAAGCTCATTCTCCATTTTCATTTGACCTTCTGCTATCGGCAACAAATCATGTGGTTCACAGGTCTTACGCTCATTGTTCCATTTATCTTGTAAATACTCTCGAGCGTATTCCGGCACCCATACTGTATGATAATGTCGCGCTAACTGTTCTGATAAGGTTGTTTTTCCAGTAGATTCCGGACCAAATAAAACTATCTTGATTACATCTGTAGCTTCTTGTCTAAACTTTTTTTCCATGCGATATAGCCGTAAATAGCGATAATGGTAAATAAAAAGAATTGTAGGGAAGTAAATATAAGACCTTTATACCAATATAACGGAACGGAAATTAAATCGCCAATAATCCAATAAATCCAATTTTCTATTTTCTTTTTGGCCATTAACCACATGCCAACAAAGAAAATAGCCGTTGTAATTGTATCTACATAAGATATCCAACTATCAAATTTATCAAACACCAAGTAAACACCACACACAAAAATAACAGTACCTATGAATAAAACTACGGACCATTTCCTTTCATTTCGGGTAGTTGTCGTTATAGGTATTACACTAGATCCCTCTCCTTTTCTCGTCCAAAAATACCAGCCATAAATACTCATTGTAAAATAATATGCGTTTATAAGCATATCACCCAATAAGCCAAAAACAAGAAGAATATAAACAAATATTCCTGTGCTAATGATACCCGTTGGGAAAACCAAAATGTTTTCTTGTTTGGAATACCAGACACTTAAAAAACCAAAAAATACACCAATCATTTCGAGCACTACCAAATGTGTGGCAACACCATCATATTGTGCAAATATCCAATCAAAAATGTGGTTCATATTCGCTTCTATCAGATTTCACTATTTTCATATATAGCAACCCTTTATCCATTAACTCAAACGAGGTCTTTATCTCTGTATTTAAAACATTCATAACTTCATCATAACTACCAAACACTTGCGTGCTTAATGGGTTCTCTAAAATTGTAAGTCCAGAATCTCGAAGTTTTTTAATGAAATTTATAATATGAATTTCAAAATCGTCTTGTAAAGGTGAAAAAGTAAGCTCTACTGATATATTCATTTGTATTTATTGTTGTTAAAATCATTCTTTTTGATGTCTCCTATCTCCCTAATTAGAAGACAATGCATATACTAAAGTAAAACCTTCAAATTCTAAAAATGAAATATCATAATTAGATGATTTGCCTAAATATAGAATCTCTCCAGTGGTTTGATCATCATCCATAGAAAAGTTTTTTACATTAATATGCCTTAAAAAACTAAGTCCCGGTTGAGCATAAATCTTATATAATGCCTCCTTAGCACCCCAAACAATTGTCAACTTACGTATTAGAGCATCAGCATTGGCAATAGTTTTATATTCCGCAATAGGTGTAAATTTGTGAGCAATACGTAATATTTTATCACGTTGCAGTTCAATGTCAATACCTACTTCGGTAGTGTTGCTAATTATAATTCCTGTAAAATTATTTGAATGCGTTATCGATATTTTCTTCCCATCTTTTAGGTGAGGTTTACCATATGCATCGTAGATAAGATCTTTATCTTCATAGCCTTCTATTGCCAACAAATGCCGAATACTCAGAAATCCTCTACGATGAATTTCAGATTTCATGCCTGCCATTCTATTTTTGCAATTTAGCGTCAATTCTACTGTTTTCGCTAAATCTGCTTCGGACTCTTCTACCTTCCAAATATGAAGTGAAGTAAAGGAGTTAATCGTTATAGTTTTGTAAATAGGCATAGTAATTTGTGTGTAATTCGTACCTTCGCGGCTGTAAACAGGCTAAAAATAGCCTTCGAACGAAAGTAAAAAGAAAAAAGAATATGAGCACCGAAACAGTTAGTTATGTACCTTTTAAGGTGAAAGATATTTCCTTAGCAGATTGGGGAAGAAAAGAAATTGATTTAGCTGAAGCTGAAATGCCAGGGTTAATGTCACTTCGTGAGGAATATAAAGACGAACAACCACTTAAAGGAGCGCGAATTGCAGGATGCCTGCATATGACTATTCAAACTGCTGTTTTAATAGAAACTTTAGTAGCTTTGGGTGCAGATGTAACATGGAGTTCTTGTAATATATTTTCTACGCAAGATCATGCTGCTGCTGCAATTGCTGCTGCTGGAGTACCTGTTTATGCTTGGAAAGGCATGAACGAAGAAGAATTTAATTGGTGTATTGAACAAACCTTATTTTTCGGTGAGGAACGTGAGCCTTTAAATATGATATTAGATGACGGTGGTGATCTTACTAATATGGTTTTAGATGATTATCCTGAGTTAGCAAAAGCTATTAAAGGACTTTCTGAAGAAACTACCACTGGTGTTCACCGTTTGTACGAACGTGTTAAAAATGGTACTCTTCCGATGCCGGCAATAAACGTTAATGATTCGGTTACAAAATCTAAATTTGATAATAAATATGGCTGTCGCGAAAGTGCAGTTGATGCTATTCGCAGAGCTACTGACACTATGCTTGCTGGTAAGCGTGTAGTTGTTTGTGGTTATGGTGATGTTGGTAAAGGTACCGCAGCCTCTTTTGCTGGCGCTGGAGCAATAGTTACCGTTACTGAAATTGACCCTATTTGTGCACTACAAGCCTGTATGGAAGGTTTTGAAGTTAAAAAATTGGAGACAGTAATTGGAAACGCAGATATAGTTATTACTACTACAGGGAATAAAGATATTATACGTGCTGAGCACTTTATGGCATTAAAAGACAAAGCAATTGTTTGTAATATTGGTCACTTTGATAATGAAATAGACATGGCTTGGTTAAATGGAAACCATGGTGATTCAAAAGATGAAATTAAGCCACAGGTAGATAAATATACTATTGATGGTAAAGATATTATAATATTAGCTGAAGGTCGTTTGGTTAATTTAGGTTGTGCAACAGGCCATCCTAGTTTTGTAATGAGCAACTCATTTACAAACCAAACTCTAGCTCAAATTGAATTGTGGAAGAACAGTGATAACTACAAGAACGAAGTTTATATGCTACCAAAGCATTTAGATGAGAAAGTTGCTGCGTTACACTTATCGCGACTAGGTGCTGAACTAACTGAACTTAAGCCAGATCAAGCATCGTATATAGGTGTTACAGTAGAAGGTCCATATAAGCCTGAATACTATAGATATTAAATAAACATTAAGTCGATATAAAAAACCCTTGTTTCAAAGCAAGGGTTTTTATTTTTACACAAATTAATAAGTAAGATAGAATGAAAATATTTGTTGATATGGACGAAGTGATTGCCGACACATACGGTGCTCACATTGACATTTATAACCAAGAATTTAATGGAAAGCTTACTACGGAGACCTGTATGGGCAATGAGGTGTGGAGAATGGTACCAGAAGCTCATCAAGAAAGTGTTCGAAAACATGCAACGAGAAGAGGTTTTTTTAGAAACCTCACACCAATAGAAAACAGCGTAGAAGTACTTTCAAAGTTGAATGATGTTCATGAGTTATATATAGCTTCTGCTGCCATGCAGTTTCCAAATTCTTTAGAGGAAAAAAGTGATTGGTTAAACGAACACTTTCCTTTTATCCCTTGGCAACATATTATTCTTTGCGGACACAAGCATATTTTAAAAGGAGATGTACTTATAGATGACCGAAGTTATAATCTAGAAAATTTCGATGGTCGTAGTCTACAATTTACATCACCACACAATGTTAACACCAATGGTTTTGAACGTGTTAACAATTGGCTGGAAGTTGCTGATAAGTTATTATGATTTTAGTACATTATTATAATGTAGCTTTTATCATTTCCTTAATTTTAACTGCTTTCTCAAAATGATCTAACTTATTCTCCAAAATCCACCATTGAGCTACTTCCATTAATTGCTCGGGGTTGTCATTTTTATTTGCAAAAAAAGCGTAAAAAGACAAGCCTACATTAGTTCCTTTAGCTGCTATTTTGGCATCACAAACTTGAATTATTTTATTTTTAATCGTTAAGTCTAACATACTAAATCAATTTATAGCAGGAAATAATTAAAGAAGTTTTCGATAATAAATTATTGCAAAAATTAAAAAACCCTCTCCATTATCAGAGAGGGTTTTAAACTTCAGTAGGTACTGAAGTGTATTTTTACTATAAGACAGAAGTCTTAAGCTTCAAAAGGCTCAATAGAAACATATGATTTTCCACCAGATTTCTTTTGAAACTGTACAATACCATCAACCTTAGCATGTAAAGTATGATCTTTACTTACATATACATTTTCACCTGGGTTATGCTTTGTACCTCTCTGGCGAACGATAATGTTACCGGCAATTGCAGCCTGACCACCAAAAATCTTAACACCTAATCGTTTCGATTCTGATTCTCTACCGTTTTTCGAACTACCTACACCTTTTTTGTGTGCCATGATATATAATTTTTGTTCAGTACTTTGAGAATTAAATCAAAGTCCCGATATGATTTATAATTAAGCTTTACCGCCGTCTAATTCGTCTTGCCATTTTTTCAACTCATCCCACTTACCATCAGCAGCTAATTGAGCTTGTGCTGGCCAAGTATCAGTTACGTGATTACCGCGAACCTCAGCAATGATTTCCGAAATTTTTTCTGGAGTTGCTTTTGCTAAATCAGCAAAAGTAGCAATACCAGCTTCGGTTAATGTTGATGCAATTTTAGGACCAATACCTTCTATTTTCTTCAAATCATCAGCTTTAGATGTCGCTTTTTTAGGAGCGGCTTCCTTTTTAGGTGCTGCAGGTTTAGCAACTGGCTTTGCAGCAGCTTTCGGTGCAGCCTCTTTTTTAGCAGGTGCAGCCTTTTTAGCTCCTTTAGCAACAATGCTTTCAATAACAATCTCAGTCAACGACTGGCGATGTCCATTTTTCTTTTTGTAACCCTTACGTCTTTTCTTATGAAAAACGATTACTTTATCACCTTTAAGGTGTTGCACGACTTTAGCCTCTACAGCTGCGCCGTCTATAGCCGGGGCGCCAATAGTTACATTCTTACCGTCATCTAAAAGAAGAACATTGTTAAAAGTTACCTTTTTACCTTCCTCAGTTTGCAAACGGTGAACATATACTTTTTGGTCTTTCGCAACTTTAAATTGCTGCCCTGCCATCTCTACAATTGCATACATAGCGTATATATTAGTTTATTTATTTAAACTTACTTTTTCAATAAGCGGATGCAAATATACTGCTAAATCGTTAATGTACAAGTGAAAGCGCTATATTTTACCTGTTTTTTTTAAGTAAACTCTATTAAGCAAAAAATCCTAAGCAGACTACCCCTACTGAATTTTAATTATCTCTGACGCTAATTATTTCTAATTTTCAGTCAATCAAAGCATTACAAAGCGCGATAAAATCTTGTTAAAGAGCTACTCCCAACTATTAAGTTTATTCAAAAAAATTATATTCGTGTAACTTTTCTTTCAAAAAAGGTACCAATTACTATTAAGAAACAAACACATGAACCATATGAAATTTAAAACACGTTTGGCCACGCTGTTATTTACGACAACCACGGCTATTTTAGCGCAAGAAGTTGCATTCGAAGAATACGATTTAGACAATGGCTTGCATGTAATTCTCCATCAGGACAATGCCGCCCCTGTTGTAACTACCTCTGTAATGTACCATGTAGGAGCAAAAGATGAAGATCCAAGTAGAACAGGATTTGCTCACTTTTTCGAACATTTACTTTTTGAAGGCACCAAAAATATTGAAAGAGGAGAATGGTTTAAAATAGTTTCCTCTAATGGCGGCCAAAATAATGCCAACACTACTCAAGATCGCACCTATTATTATGAGGTATTTCCATCCAACAAATTAGATTTAGGACTCTGGCTAGAGTCAGAACGACTTATGCATCCTGTTATAAATCAAATAGGAGTGGATACGCAAAAAGAGGTAGTTCAAGAAGAAAGACGTATGCGATATGATAATTCTCCTTATGGAAGGTGGCAAGAACAAATGGGAATACATCTTTTTAAAAAACACCCCTACAAATGGCAAACCATTGGCTCTTTAGAACATCTGGCGACTGCTAGTTTAGAGGATTTTCAAAATTTCAATAAAACATATTATATACCGAATAACGCGGTATTGGTAGTTGCTGGTGACATTAACATTACCGCAACAAAAAAAATGGTTAAAGATTATTTTGGGCCAATACCAAAAGGAGCAACTATTGAAAGAAAACACATAGAAGAAGATCCAATAACACAAACTATTAAAGCAAGTTATAATGATCCAAATATTCAAATTCCAGCTGTATTTGCGGGTTACAGAACACCGAAAAGTACGGATAGAGATGCGTATATTTTAGATATGATATCCACATATTTAAGCGATGGAAAGAGTTCAAAGTTGTATAAGAAATTAGTTGATTTAGAGAAGAAAGCTCTTCAAGTATTTGCATTTAATATTTCACAAGAAGATTACGGCACCTATATAATTGGCGCTCTACCATTAGGTGAAAACACATTACCAGACTTACTAACTGAAATTGATGAAGAAATTTTAAAAATTCAAAATGAATTGATTTCCGAAAAGGATTATCAAAAAATACAGAACAAATTTGAAAACCAATTTGTAAATGCTAATAGTAGTATTTCCGGTATTGCAAATTCCCTTGCTCGCAATTACATGCTTTATGATAATACTGCATTAATTAATACTGAAATAGAAATCTACAGATCTATTACCCGTGAGGAAATACAAGCGGTTGCTAAAAAATATCTCAATAAAAACCAACGTGTAGAATTAGAATATTTACCTGGAGAACAAACAGGAAAATAATCTGACTTATTAAAAATCTCACGAAAACACATTTACAATGAAAAAATACATCTTAATATTAATAGTTCTATTTACAAGCGCCACCCATGCCCAAATTGATCGCAGCAAACAACCAGCATCAGGACCTGCACCTGAAATTAATTTACAAGAACCTCATCAATTCGATTTACTTAACGGCTTAAAGGTTATGGTGGTTGAAAACCACAAATTACCGAGAGTATCAATCCAGTTGAGAATTGACAACCCTCCCATATTAGAGGGAAATAAAGCTGGAGTATCAACTATGACTGCTAGTCTTTTAGGTAAAGGCTCAAAATCGATTGCTAAAGATCTGTTTGAGGAAGAAGTAGATTATATGGGCGCTCGAATAAGTTTCGGTTCACAAAGTGCATATGCTAGTTCTTTGAGTCAATATTTCCCAAGAATTCTAGAGTTAATGGCAGATGCAGCAATTCATCCAAATTTTACGCAAGAAGAATTTGACAAAGAAAAAGACAAATTACTTACTGCTTTAAAAAGTGAAGAAAAGGATGCCAATGCCATCGCTAATAGAATACAAAACGCCCTAGCTTTTGGCACAGACCATCCGTACGGCGAATTTGCCTCAGAAAAATCTGTTACTGAAATTGAATTAGTTGATGTACAAAGATTTTATAGAAATTATTTTGTACCCGCCAATGCATACTTAGTTATTATAGGTGATGTAAATATTGAAGAAACAAAAGAATTAGTAGAAACCCATTTTACACCATGGACCAAAGCAGTTCCTCCTTCATTTTCATATTCGAAACCAAATGACCCATATTACACACAAATTAATTTTGTTGATGTACCTAACGCAGTTCAGTCAGAAGTGTCCGTACAAAACTTGGTCAACTTAAAAATGGCAGACGACGATTATTTAGCAGTATTATTAGCAAACCAAGTTTTAGGTGGTGGAGCACAGGGCAGACTTTTTCAAAATCTAAGAGAAGATAAAGCTTACACATACGGTTCTTATTCCCGTATTGGTAACGATAAGTATGCGCAAAGCACTTTTAGCGCATCAGCTAGTGTTCGTAACGCTGTAACCGACAGCACAGTAACACAAATATTATCTGAGATAGATAAGATAATAAAGCAACCTGTTACTGAACAAGAATTAACGAATGCTAAAGCTATTTATATAGGCGGATTTGTTATGGCATTAGAACGACCAGAAACCATGGCGCGTTACGCAATTAATTTAGCTACTGAAAATTTACCAAAAGACTTTTATCAAAATTACTTAGAAAATATTAATGCTATAACTGTTGAAGACGTTCAAAAAGCAGCACAAAAATACTTTTCGTCAGATAAGGCTCGTATTGTAGTGAGCGGAAAAGGTAGCGATGTATTAGAGAATCTGGAAAAAGTAACTTTTAATGGAAAAGTAGTCCCAATAAAATATTTCGATAAATATGCCGATCCAACAGAAAAGCCAAATTATAATTCGGATTTACCAGAGGGAATTACGGTTCAATCGGTTATTAATAAGTATTTCGAGGCTATTGGCGGTAAGGAAAAAATAGACAAAATTGAATCGCTACTTTTAGTTTATGAAGGTGAAGCAATGGGCAGTAAAATTAAAACCGAAGAAAGAAGAACATCTGATAAGTATGCTCAAACCACATTTATGAATAATAGTCCCATGATGGGAATAGTTGCAAAGGGCGATGAGCTTTATATGAAACAAGGCACTAATAAAATGCCTATGCCTGCTGAAATGGCAACTGATTTAAAAGGCGCTATGGGCATTTTTCCTGAACAAGGGATACTCACTACAGGCAAAGCAACATTAACAGGCACAGAGGATATAAACGGTAAGAGTGCATATAAAGTTGAAGTACCAGGGAATAGTATTCATGCTACTTATTATTATGATGTTGAATCGGGTCTTAAAATAAAAGAAGCTTCAGTTATTAATGTTGGTGGTCAGACTCAAAATCAAGAAACTTCAATGAAAGACTATACGGAGTTTGAAGGTATTCTTTTCCCTTCGACAAAAAGCACGATGATGGGACCGCAAGAAGTCGAAAGCAAATTACTGGAGGCTGTAATTAACAAAAATGTTTCAGATACAGATTTTGAATAAAATACCGTTCAGAAATTTAATAATACCAAAAACAGACCTGCAAAATTGCAGGTCTGTTTTTTTATAACTACTTTAAGTATTACCCTATCTTTCGAATTGTAGCCTCACCGATAACAATTCCGCGGTCAACATTTGGACTGCCTTGATATGTAATATGAGTTTCTCCATAACAGGTTACCTTTAGTTTATTTGAAACATTAACTCTAATATCACTTTCTCCATAAGCCGTTATTTTAGTTAATTCATTTTCAATTGCAATAGTATTAACCTTGCTTTCGCCATAAGTTATAAAGCGTTGATTTGCTACCGAACCCTTTTCAATTTCGAAATAGCTTTCACCATAAATAGTCACTTTCATTTTATCCAATGCAACATCAGACATATACACTTGAGATTCCCCGTAAATTCTTAAAGTAAATTCTTTTTGATTAATCTTACTTTTAACATTAATCAACTCCTCACCCCTAACCGATAAGGTATTTAATATTTTATAAGTAATAGTCGCACGAACTTTAGTTCCATTATAAATTGATTTACCAGAATTATAATTCTCACCGTTTGTCTTTTCGCTTTTAGTAACCATTTTAGCACCA
Source organism: Aurantibacter sp. (assembly GCF_039941195.1). Taxonomy (GTDB): domain Bacteria; phylum Bacteroidota; class Bacteroidia; order Flavobacteriales; family Flavobacteriaceae; genus Aurantibacter_A. The sequence continues at coordinate 36,984 of NZ_JBDVFA010000017.1, forward strand.
TCCAAATAAATACGAAGGGTACCTCCTTCTACTTCAATATTAATTTTATCATCTGACACTCCCGCCTCATCAATACGAACAGATTCTTTTTCACCTTCAATTATATTTACAGCAATATGGGGACTAATAATAATTTTATCGAAATGTTTAACATCATAGTTTTTAATATTTTGTTGTGCAACAATCGGACTCACAACAATCAAAAAGAGACTTATAAATTGAAATATATTTTTCATCATCTTATTCTATTATAGTATTCATTTATTTTAAACAAAGATTATTCTTTTTAACATTTGTTACAGTTTCTATTTTATTTTATATGATTTACAGATATAGAATAACCCATTTAAAAGACTAAACCACACTAATACTTCAAACAAAAATTGAAATAAAATAGTCTTAATAAAGAGTCTTAATCATTTTCTCCAAATTACTTGAATGCGCTATCTTTGAATTATATAAGCTACAACATCATGAAGAAAATTATAATATATCCCCTTTTAATCATTGCATTAGTAACATTTTCATGCAAGGAGGAAAAAAGTTCTGATACCAATCAGATAAGTGAAGTAATGGCGATACACGACGAAGTTATGCCTAAAATGGGTACTATAGGTAAAATGGTAGGTGAATTGACAGCGCTTGAGAATGACAGTACTAATATTAATAAGGGTTATGAAAAAGCCAGGATAGACCTTCAAGATGCACATAAATCTATGATGGATTGGATGAAGGGTTTTGGAGATCGCTTTGATTCTGATGAAATACTTAATGGCAAGGCGCTTACCGAAGAAAAGCAAAAATGGTTAAATGAAGAAGAAGAGAAAGTGAACGCTGTTAAGGAAAAAATTAACATGAGTATTGCAAATGCTGAAAAACTATTAGCTAACGAATAATTTAGCTATTCCACAAGCTTTTAAGTAGGTTATCGAAAATAAGCATGGATTATAGAGTTTTTGATAGACTACGCCATGATTAATATATTTTCACCAAAAAATTGAATTCCCAAAAATTTCAGGTGCTATGAAAAGATGTGTATTAGTCTTTATTTTATTCATGAGTATGATTACTGCAATGGCGCAAGAAACTTCCGAAATGGCAGAAGTTATTGAAATGCATGATGTTGTAATGGCAAAAATGCCCAAATTGGTTAAACTTATTAATGAACTACAGACTGCATCACAAAAAAGTGATGATAACAAAGCATATAAAAACGCTATTTCAGAATTAAAAACTGAGAATAAAACCATGCAGAAATGGATGGAGAATTTTGGAAAACTTTTTGATGTTGATGAAATGATGAAAGGCAAAAAGTTAACGGCTCAGAAACAAGAATGGTTGAATGATGCAATGGCAACCATTAAAACTCTTGATAAAGATGTAGATAGCAGCTTTACAAAGGTTGAAGCACTTTTAAATAAATAGGCTCTCTACTTCCAACGCAAAGTCTCCATAATGGTTTTGATATCGTTTTCTAGATAAGCTGCAGCCGGATAAATACTATCGAAATTTGGCTTTACATAAAAATAAAGCGAGCCTGTTACAAAATTCGTTGTACTATCAGTAACAAAGAATTGCGCCTGCGAGGCAGCGTCACCACTTACTTCATAGTACATTCCAAAAATTCTATCATCCGCATTATAAAATTCAGAAGGTTTTATACCATCTGCCTGAGTTGCATGCTCATAAGAAAGTTTTTGAGCGTCTATCATTAACTTTTGAAGATTATTCTTAATAATTTTATGGGTAATAAAAATGGAGCCTTTTAATAAAGGATAATTTAAAACTAAATCTCCTTCATTAAGATTCTCTGTATTTTCCACAACTTCCGCTAAACTATTCTTGCTAAAACTAAAATACTTAGTATCCACTTTTTCATACTCACCCTCAGGATATTCCAATCGCAATTGCGCTTTCGGCTTAGGCAATAACACCTCATCTTTACAGGCAACAAAAGCCAAAACAACTAGTAAAATAAGAGTTATTCGATTAATCATGCTGTGGTAAGGTTATTTTAATTTGTTTCAATCTTTTTTTATCCAAACTTTCAACTCTAAATTGATAGTTTTTAAATTCCAGTTTCTCGCCTCGTTTTGGGAAACTCCCAGCAATTTCTAAAACAAAACCTGCAACAGTTTCCGATTCACCTTTTTGATCTTCAAAATCTTCCTGATCTTCAATCTTAGCTACTTTATAGAAATCTTTTAATGTAGTTTTTCCTTCAAAAACAAAATTGTATTCATCTAATTTCGAGTAAATTAAATCTTCATCATCAAATTCATCTGTTATATCACCAACAATTTCCTCAATAATATCTTCTAAAGTTACTATACCCGATGTACCCCCATATTCATCAACCACAACGGCTAAATGATTTTTCTTTTCCTGAAATTCGAGCAGTAAATCATCTAACTTTTTATTCTCAGGAACAAAGTAAGGCTCACGAATAAGTGACATCCAATTAAAAGATTTTTTATCAATATGTGGTAGTAAATCTTTAACGTAGAGAACACCTAGAACATTGTCCATATTATCAGTAAAAACTGGTATTCTAGAATAGCCCTTTTTAATAATTTCTTGAACCACCTCTGGAAATTTCATTTTCCCTTCTAGCGCGAAAATATCGATGCGTGGTCTCATCACTTGTTTCGTATCCGTATTTCCAAAAGAAACTATTCCTTCTAAAATTTTCTGTTCTTCTTTGGTAGTGTCACCTTCCGAAGTAAGTTCTAACGCTTGAGATAAATGATCAACACTTAAACTAGATTTTTCTTTACCCAATTTATTATACATAAATATAGTTGCAGACCGCATTGGCAAGCTAAGGGGTGAAAAAATAAAATCTAAGGTATTTAAAGGTTGCGCCATTAAATGTGAAAAACTAATTCGATTTCGATTTGCGTATACCTTGGGCAGGATTTCTCCAAACATTAAAATAAGAAAAGTTGCTACAACAACTTCAAGCAAAAAACGTACTGATATAACACCAAAAAGCATGTAGTTAACATCAACAAAAATGATATCGCCAATTGCACTAAAAAGCAGAACAATACCAATATTTATAGCATTGTTAGCTATTAAGATTGTCGCCAGCAGTTTCTTTGGTCTTTTTAATAGCTTCGTTACAATATCACCACGAATAGTCTTATTCTCATCTATTTCGTTAATGTCAGTAGTAGATAATCCAAAAAAAGCTACTTCAGCACCAGATATTAGTGCAGAGCAAACTAGCAATATAACAAGAACTGTTATTTTGAGGGCGAGTTCACCATCATAAACAATAAAAGCTAATAACGAACCAACGGGATCAGGGTCCAATAGTTTTAATTTAACGTGTTTTTAAAAAGGCAAATCATCTTCAGGCTGCGCTTGACTTACAGCTGACACTTCAGGCTTAGCCGGTGTATTTTGGGCTACAGGTTGACGCTGTTGTGCATTATTTTCACTCTCACGCTTAGTAGAAAGGAATTTAAAATCTTGCACATGCACCTCAGTCGCATAGCGCGTATTACCATCTTCGCCTTGCCATTGACGTGTTTTTAGTCTGCCTTCTACATATATTTTGTCACCTTTGCTTAAATACTTTTCACATATTTCTGCAGCTTTATTACGTACTACAACATTATGCCAATCTGTATTAGTAACTTTTTCGCCAGTTTGTTTGTTAGTATAACTCTCATTGGTTGCGACTGGAAACCTACCAATACTGTTTCCTCCTTCGAAATAATGCATTTTCACCTCATCACCTAAATGCCCAATAAGCATTACTTTATTTAATGTTCCGCTCATAATAATTTTATACTCAATTGTGTATGGACAAAAATACTAAGAAACTACTTAAGTTTTAATTCCTTTTATAAAATCAGCTAATAATACTGGCACCGGATAATCATCAATAGTAGCAATTGGAATTGTATTATTTAATAATTCTCTGGTTTTTATAATCCAAAATCTAGTGTATAGATGTTGATGTGAAAGTTTATGGATGATTTCTTTATCATTATATAGGTAAATATCGGTGATAAGAGCTGATTCTGTAAGCTTTTTAAGCTGAACTATAATCTCCGACTTTTCAATTTTCGCTTTAGATTCTATTAAAGGAAATTCCCATAAATTTTGCCATATACCTTTACCTGTTCGCTGTTGAAAACATACTTCATCATTATCATTTATAATAACCAAGTAATTAAAAAAGCGTTTTCTAACTTTTGTTTTATTAATCTTAACAGGTAAAGTAGCAACTAAGTTCTTTTGTAAAGCAACACAGCTGTGTTTTAAAGGACAAGTAGTACAATTAGGATTTTTTGGTGCACATTGTAATGCTCCAAATTCCATAATCCCTTGATTATAGTCTCTAATACGCTCCGAGTTCATAACTTCAGTCGCCAAATTTTTAAAATATTTGATACCTTCCGTACTATTAATAGCTTTTTCAACTCCAAAATAACGAGCTAAAACACGATATACATTACCATCAACAACAGCCTTGGGCTCGTTAAAACAAATAGAAGCGATGGCACTTGCAGTGTAATCACCAACTCCTTTTAACTTCAACAATTCCTTATAGGTATTAGGAAAATCACCGTTAAATTCAAAAGCAACCTTTTTTGCAGTAGCATGTAAATTACGAGCTCTAGAATAATAACCCAACCCTTGCCATAATTTTAAAACCTCTTCTTCTTCAGCCTTCGCTAAATCGATAACTGTAGGATATTTCCCTGAAAATTTCAAAAAATATGGTGTTCCTTGAGCAACTCGGGTCTGTTGAAGCATTATTTCAGACAGCCAAATTAAATATGGATCTCGCGTCTCTCGCCAAGGTAAATGGCGCATATTCAAGCGATACCATTGCAGTATTTTATGTGAAAAAGACATGTATTAAACAATAGTAGACCAAAGTAACAGTTTATATACTTAAAATTAGCCCTTTAGAGTAAAAGATGAATTAAATTTATATATTTGCAAGCCAAAAAAACTTAGTAAAACTAATTGAAATAATGACGAAAGCTGAAATTGTAACGAAGATCTCGGAAAAATTAGGGATAGAGAAAGGTGATGTACAGGCAACTGTAGAATCATTTATGGAAGAAGTGAAATCATCTCTTGAGAGTGGTGACAATGTGTACCTTCGAGGATTTGGAAGTTTCATTGTAAAGACCAGAGCAGAAAAAACTGGTAGAAACATTTCTAAGAATACAACTATTAAGATTCCCGCACATAACATTCCTGCATTTAAACCTGCGAAGGTTTTTGTTGAAGGAGTTAAGAGCAATGTGCTTGTCAAATAAAAAATAACGAATAAAAAAACAGGTTTATGCCGAGTGGTAAAAAAAGAAAGAGACATAAGGTAGCTACGCACAAGCGCAAGAAGCGCAGAAGAGCTAACCGACACAAGAAAAAGCAGTAATCAAACACTGCTTTTTCATTTTAATACGTTCATTGACATAGAAATTCCATTTCAAGAGAATTTCGGCAGGCAATTGTGTCTGTTTCAACCATTGTTTAATTAATCTGCATATTGCGGATATAAATATAAATTCAGGTGAATAGAGAATTAATCGTAAGATCTGGTTCAGGCGCCGTGGATTTTGCCTTATTAAAGGATGGAAAACTAACAGAATTGCATAAAGAACAAGACAACAATGACTTTTCTGTCGGCGATGTTTTTTTAGCTAAAATACGCAAGCCCGTTACTGGGCTTAATGCAGCTTTTGTAAATGTAGGATATGAAAAGGATGCTTTTCTACACTATCATGATCTTGGGCCGCAGTTATCTACAATGCTAAAATTCATAAAGCAAGTTAGTTCAGGTAAGCTAAAAGAGTATTCCCTGAAAGATTTTCCATTCGAAAAAGATATTGATAAGCATGGCACTATAAATGATGTCATAAAAGCCAATCAATCGCTATTGGTACAAATAGTTAAAGAACCTATTTCTACAAAAGGCCCAAGAATTAGCTCAGAGCTTTCTTTAGCAGGTCGTTTTTTAGTAATGGTTCCATTTTCAGATAGAGTTTCAGTCTCTCAAAAGATTGAAAGTAAAGAAGAAAAAGAGCGTTTAAAAAGACTCGTTCGGAGTATTAAACCCAAAGGGTTTGGTGTAATAATACGTACAGTAGCCCAAGGCAAAAAAGTAGCGGAACTAGACAAAGATTTAGAAAACTTGCTGAATAAATGGTCAGCAATGTGTAAAAAATTACAAGGAGCGAGACCTCCTGCGAAAGTATTGGTAGAACTCAATAGAGCCTCATCTATACTTCGAGATGTCTTCAATGATACCTTTACTGGAATTCAAGTTGATGATGAAACTCTTTTTGGACAAATTCAGGATTACGTCGCTGAAATTGCTCCAGGGAAAGAATCAATTGTAAAGTTATACAACTCATCCATTCCGATATTTGAAAAATACGGAATAGACCGACAGATTAAAACTTCATTTGGTCGTACAGCCTCAATGAGCAAAGGTGCGTATTTGATTATTGAACATACAGAAGCCATGCACGTTATAGATGTAAATAGTGGCAACCGTTCAAACAAATCCAAAAACCAAGAAGAAACTGCGTTAGAGGTCAACATGCTTTCTGCATCTGAAATCGCCAGACAATTACGTCTTCGAGATATGGGAGGAATAATAGTCGTAGATTTCATTGATATGGTGAAAGCCGGTAACAGAAAAAAGTTGTTTGAACATCTTAGAGATGAGATGAAAGATGATCGTGCCAAACACAAGATTTTACCTCCAAGTAAATTCGGTTTGATACAAATAACACGACAACGTGTAAGGCCAGAAATGAATATTAAAACTACAGAGGAAGACCCAAATAGAGTAGGTCAAGAAATAGAAGCCCCAATAGTTTTAGTAGATAAAATTAATGCTGACCTTGAAAAGTTGTTAAAAGGCCCTAAGAAAGATAGTAGTATTACATTAAATCTACATCCTTTCATCGCCGCATACATCACTAAAGGATTTCCATCATTGCGTTCTAAATGGTTTATGGAACACAAAAAATGGATTAAAATTCAACCACGTGATGCCTATACTTATCTTGAATATAGATTTAAAGATAAAAATGGTAAAACCATATATTAAAATAAAGCGATCTCAGCAATGAGGTCGCTTTTTTTGTTTGCAAAAAGTTCTTACTAATACAAACATCTTCTTATTTGATTACTTTTGAAAGATGCAATTTCAAAAATCAAAAGCTTTTACAGTCAACGAAGCAATTAAGAAAATAGAGCATTATTGCGCCTACCAAGATCGGTGCCATAAAGAGGTGGTATTAAAGTTGAAAGAAATGCGCATGATTCCAGATGTTATTGATCAAATAGTTACACATCTCATTCAAGAAAATTATTTGAATGAAGAGCGCTTTTCCCGCAGTTTTGCCAGAGGAAAATTTAGAATAAAAAAATGGGGTAAAAACCGAATTACTTCAGAACTAAAATTACGTAATATTTCAAAATTCAATATAAAGGCAGCATTAACTGAAATAGATGATGATGAATATCTAATAACTTTCAATGAATTAGCAGAAAAACGCCTCGCAGAAATTAAAGAAAAACATCCGCAAAAAAGAAAGAAAAAACTTGTTGACTATCTATTATATAGAGGATGGGAAAGCAATTTAATTTACGAGAAGGCTAATGAACTAATTAAAAATTAAAAGAAGCTCCTAAGTTAATTGCGAACTGATTGTGAAATTCTTCTGATGGCGAAAGGTCATCATTATATTTCGCTATTGGCGTATATAACTCGGCAAAAACACCGAAACCATCTGTAAAAAAGTATCGCCCACCTAAATGCCCACCAAAATTCTTCAAACTTAAATTTAAACCAGGGTAGACATCTGCATTCTCCGCAAGTTTAAAAACATCACCAATGTTGGCATTTGCTCTAATTTTAATATCAAATTTATCAACAAAAGGCACGTTTATCAACTCATTTACTCCAAGCATATAGGCGCTAGATGCACCAACAGAAAAATTTTGCCCTATGCCGTAATCTAATGTACTCATTATGCCTGTACCGTTAGATTGCGCATTAATTCCTATTTGAAATTTTAAATCCCCTGCTCCATCATAAGCCTGAGAGAATCCTATTGTACTACTAAGAATAGTTGCAACAAAAAGTATTATTTTTTTCATTGTGATAAGCGTTAGTGTTTACTACAAAGGTATTTAATTCAAAAGAAAATTAAGCTGAGATTGTTCGATTTGTGCGTACAATGGCCCGTTTATTTTTAGCATCTATCCATTTTTGACCTTTTATTTTTCGCATTAAGACATCAGCATGTCGCATTAAAAAAATATTATATGCAGCCTCTAAAAAATTAATTGGATTATGTGCTAATGTTCTCAAACTCATAGAAAATCCCGGACTCAAATATTTCATATAATGCCAATAACCTTCAGGCATATAGAGAACCTCTCCATGTTTTAATTTTGTCTTAAAACCTTTTGCCTTTTTTAAGGCTGGCCATTTATCATAATCTGGATTAGAGAAATCTATTCCTTCGTGAGTGATAATCGAGAATGGAACTCTATATAAATATTTATTTTCCGATTGCGGAAATAACACACATTGTTTTTCTCCTTCGAAATGAAAATGAAAAATATTAGCAAAATCAATATCGTGATGCATAAAAGTGTGCGAATTCTCACCTCCAAAAAAGAGCATGGGAACTTTTTTTAAAATTCGAATTCCAAAATCAGGAATTGAAAAATCATTTTGTAAGGCCGGCACCTCTTTTAAAATATTCCAAAGAAAGATTCTGTATTTTGTAGGTTTACTTTTTAAGAGTTCAATGTATTCCGACATTTTCATCTCGGCATGCGGTTCGTTAAATCCATCGTCGTGGTGTACAGGGCGATCATCGTATAGCGGAACAACTTTATCACCAGCCATTTCCTTCATATACTCTAAATTCCATTTAGAATGAGCAGCCCATCCACCATTGAAATTCTCAATAACCACCGGTATTTGTGGTTTGAAAAAGTCGGTTATGAATTCTTCTTTAGTTATAGTCGCTACGCGCTGTATTTCTTGTAATATCAATGGTATAAAATATTATCAAATTTAACGTACCTAGAGAAAATTTGTCAAATTTGTTTAAACCAATATAAAAAAACAAATGTAGTATTATTCAGTCATTTTTGCTGCAGTTTTAGCAGCTTCATTGCGATCAATTGAATGACTAGGTCTTGTCCATTTTGGCTTTTCACCAAGTGGTTTTAATTCAGAATCTATGGCCTCAACAGTTTTTGGTTGAGATATTTTGGTAAATGGTTTCTGTGGATTTAAACCCAAGAGCTTAAACATTTCCATATCTTCATTTACATCAGGATTTGGGGTGGTCAGTAATTTATCTCCCGCAAAAATTGAATTCGCCCCAGCAAAGAAACACATAGCTTGTCCCTCTCTACTCATTTCCGTTCTTCCTGCAGACAAGCGAACTTGCGTGTCTGGCAAAACTATTCTTGTAGTCGCTACCATTCGAATCATATCCCAAATAGATATAGGTTCCATATCAGCCATTGGCGTTCCTTCAACAGCAACTAAGGCATTAATAGGAACTGATTCTGGTTGTGGGTTTAAAGATGATAAAGCAACTAACATTCCTGCTCTATCTTCTAATTCTTCACCCATACCAATGATACCACCACTACATACAGTAACATTACTTTTACGAACATTATCTATCGTTTCTAAGCGATCTTCAAAGGCTCTAGTTGAAATAACATCTTTATAATAATCTTCTGAGGTATCTAAATTATGGTTGTAAGCATATAATCCTGCTTCTGCTAAACGATTAGCTTGATTTTCGGTAAGCATACCAAGGGTGCAGCAAACTTCCATATCAAGCTTATTAATGGTTCTTACCATTTCAAGAACTTGGTCAAATTCTGGTCCATCTTTAACGTTACGCCATGCAGCCCCCATACAAACACGTGAGCTTCCTGAAGCTTTCGCACGAAGAGCCTGCGCTTTTACATGCGAAACTGTCATTAAATCATTGCCTTCTATTTCGGTATGATAGCGTGCTGCTTGCGGACAATAACCACAATCTTCTGGACAACCACCTGTTTTAATAGATAATAGTGTAGAAACTTGTACAGTATTTGGATCGTGATTTTCTCTATGAATAGTAGCTGCTTCATACAGCAATTCCATTAAAGGTTTATTATAAATATCAAGTATTTCTTTCTTCGACCAATCGTTTCTTGTCTTACTCATATGTTGGATAATTCGGAGTCAAAAATAGGTTAATTGCGATTGAATTCCCAATTAACATGAATTAAGAAATTAGAACAAGAAGAAACCTTAGCATTTTAAATTATACTGCATAAAAATTACCTACCCCAACAACTCATATTGAATAGGTTTAAAAGAATAATTATTTGATTGTTCAGCAGAACATGAGGTCAATCCGATTAGCAAGTCCATATGTGCTTTAAAAACTATATAATCACCAGGATTTGCTGTGGGCGGAAGTACACTAATTTTTCCAGTATTGTCAACATCTACCTTCATAAACACATTAAAAGCTGTTGGTATAGCATCTTCACGAATACCATACTTCTCTAGGCTCAAATAAAGGTTTTCACGACAACTTGGATGTTTTTCAGTAATATTATAAATTTTTTTAAAAGTATTTTGACAACATGGTGCTAATAAGAAATCATGCCTACCACAAGTATCTTCTATAATTTCAAGCATTTGCGAACTTCTATTACTATAAATTATATTACCTGTAGTTAAGTAAATATTTTCTTCGTAATCTAACGTTTTGCCATTACTAATAAACTCATTTAAATCATGCAGACTATAAGCTACTAAGTCAGCAACTTGTTCGCCTTCTGGGCAAATAATTTTTAAAAATGTATTCTTTTTTACTTTAAAACTTTGGCCCGATTGAGGAGCAATTTCATGTATCATATTAAATGTTTAAAGGGACATTCCCAAGAATTTTCTACCAAACGCCCAGAATACTGTTTTGCCTCAAGGCCTTCTCCGTGGTCTGCTAACATTGGATTAATTGAGCCTTGAAATAATATTTCGTTTGCTCGTACTGCGTTTTTTGTAATTTCATACCTTCCCTTACTTCGCAAATGTTCAAATTGACTATGTAGATTAAACGCTATTGCCGGTACATGAAACCTTCTGGCTTTTCTACTACTTTTAGGGTGCATACCTACTAGAAAAAATGACTCACCCCCCAAACTATAACTAAACTCCGTGCTTTCCGGATTATTACTAACCTTTGAATCCCATTCAAAATAATTTTTATCGATGTTATGTAACTTCGACAACAATTTCCATAAACCATTTTCAAACTGAATTTCATCATTGAATTCATTTTGAGGGAAAATAGCGATATAGGTAAGGTACATACTTTTTCTTTTACTCAAAGTTTCAATATATTTATTTACTCCCCAATATAAGTTCTCAATAGTTTTATCAGAAAACATTTCATCAAATACTCCGATGCAAATATTCCTACTATTAACTGAAGTAGTAGCCCCAATACAGGGATAATTTTCTTGTAAAATAAAGTCTTTGAAGTTTTGGACTTCAATTAAATCATTATCAAAACATTTATTCTTATCATAATTCTTTAAGTCAATAAATGATTTTTCCGAGTCAGCTATAGCGAACCGATTTTCCATGCTGTAACAAATTAAATTAATAATTACTCAGCGAATTGGAGGGAATATGCTGAAACTTATCCTATTAATGTTTCAACAAATAATAGGTTAACAATAAATTATAATGAGGGAAAAAATTTAAGCTAAAAGAAGCCCTAAACCGAAGAAGGGCAACAGAGAGCAATATAATAAAAACGAACTATTACACATCAAATAATGTGTAATTGGTAATATTTGATCGATAAAATGATTAAATGTGTAAATTTTAAGAAATTCTACCTTGGAAGACTAATTATTTTAAATACAAAAAGAAGACAGGTTATAATTAAATTATCATAGTTTCGGAATACTCAACAATACACTTACAGCGTTCCCTCCAAATCCAACAGCATTCACCATGACTTTTTTAATTTTTGAAGGACTATTTACAACAGGTATATAGGGTACTTTTATAACTTCTTGATGTTTTAACATTAAGATGGCCAATTCAACACTTAACATTCCCGATGTTCCAAAAGTGTGACCGACTTTCCACTTATTAGTAGTCAAAAAAGGAATTTTGTTACAAAATACTTTCTCAATAGCTCTATATTCCGCTAAATCACCTTTAACAGTACCAGGGGTATGTGTAACTATTACATCAATTTCTTCGGCACTGATTTCCCCCAATGCCATCTGCATTGAACTTTGAAAACATTTGGCATCCGAAGAAATAGAGATATTATGTTCCAAAATCTCTGTAGCATAACCAATTCCATCTATTTTTGCTAAGGCATTTCCAGTAGCACCTTTTTCCAAACAAACCACTGCCGCTCCTTCACCAAGCACCATACTGTTGAATTTCTTACCAAAATCCAATGCTTTGCACGGAATTGAATCAGTTTCACGTGAATATATTTTTAAGGCTTTCATCTGGGCAATTGTAAAAGGAGTCAAAGGAGCTTCGCTTCCACCAACCAGAAATTTATTCGCCATTTCGCTCCTTAACCATGCTACACCATTCAATAAAGAATGTAGCGCTGTAGAACATGTAATAGAATGGGAGATTTCAGGTCCTTTTGAATGCAAATCATGAGCTACCCAAGAGGATATATTCCCTAAAGTTGTAGTGGGCGATGACAATGTAGAAGTACTATTCTTATCTAGAAACTCTTGATGAAATTTTTCAAAAAGTGCTGTGGCACCTCTAGACGAACCTATATTGATTCCAAAATTATCTTCCTTGGTCCAACCTGCCTGAGCAACAGCATTTCTTGCAGTAAAAATCGAAAATAAAACCGTATCATCAAGATTTCTATACTTAAGATCAGAATTTCGAAGTAATTCAATCTCTTGCTTTGATTTTTCACTTAAGGGGGCCATCCATTCAAAAAATCCATTTATTTCTCTCTGTTTCAAACAATGTTCATTGGTCTGATAAGAAGACCAGGATTCTTCTGAAGAATTTCCAAGAGCGGATAAGCCAGCTAAAGCTGTAATATAAATTGATTCGTTCAAATTAAAGTATTTCTAAAGAAGCCTCAATTACAGCATAGACTTTCTTCAATTGTTCATTAGTAATTACATATGGCGGAAGAAAATAAATAGTATTTCCTAATGGCCTTAGATTTACACCTTCGCTCATATAAAAATCATACAATTTATCACGAAAAGAACCATACCTATTGGTTTCAACTGCCAAATCAATTGCTAAAATAACACCTAAGGAACGTACTTCTTTTATATTTGGAAGTTTTTCAAATCTAGCAACCATCTTACGATGAGAATCAGCAATATATTTTCGGCGCTCTAGTATTGAACTTGAATTTAATAATTCTATACCTGCCAATGCAGAGGCACAACCCAATGGATGAGCGCTAAAAGTATGTGCATGAAAAAAACCTTTTAAAACATCCTTACTTAGAAAAGCATCGAATATTTTCTGAGAACAACTGGTTATACTTAATGGAAACATACCAGCTGTTAAGGCCTTACTTAAGCATATAATGTCAGGATTATTTTCCAAATAATCAGAAGCAAAATTTCTTCCTGTTTTACCAAACCCAGTCATTACCTCATCTGCAATTGTAACGACATTATTATCATTACATTTTTCAATTAGCATATCAAGTCCCTTAGCTGAATGAAATTTCATTCCCGCTGCTCCTTGCACTAAAGGTTCAAAAACAAATGCAGCACATTTGTTCTGTTCCAAAATCGATTCAAGAAGTATAAGCACATCATCTATCGTATCATCTTGAGGAACAGGAATACGTTCAACTTTAAGCAAAAAATCTTCAAACGGCCCATTGTATGATGAGAGACCAGATGCACTCATAGCTCCAAAAGTATCACCGTGAAATCCATCTTCAAAAGCTATAAGAGTGTCTCTTTTATCACCTAAGTTATAATGATATTGTAAAGCCATTTTAATACCAGCTTCAATTGCCGTTGAACCATTATCATTAAAAAATATTTTTTGTTGGTTATTTGGCAATATCTTTATAAGCTCTTCAGACAAATTAACTGCTGGTTCATGTGTAAAACCACTGAACATAACAAAATCTAACGTTTTCATTTGTTCTGAAATAGCCTCAGTAATAAATTCATTACAATGGCCATACATTGCAGTATACCAAGATGCGATTCCATCTATATACGAATTTCCTGCTTCGTCCCAAATTAATGCACCTTTAGCCTTCACAATACCTAATCGTGGAGCAGCAGTTTGATGCTGAGTTAGTGGGTGCCACAAATGTAATTGATCTCTTTCCGAAAGGTTTTTCAAGTATTCTTAAGTATTAAAATTGAGTTTTAAAACCTCACAAAGATGAGGATTATTGATGATAATCGAATCTTGAATTCAATTTAAACAATAAACTATTTGTTTAGAAAAACTACAATACCTCTAGCGCTGGTCTAAATTGTTCAGCATACTTTTTTATTATAGCTTTATCTATAGTAGGTTCTTCTTCAATCCTACCTAAAACTGTAACACCTGTTTTGTTAGTAATTATACTTTCTGTAGTAGGTTGCTCATTACCACTAAACAAAACGGAAACCTCATAACCTCTTTCTAACAACCAATTTATGGTCATTAAAGAATGATTAATACTTCCTAAGTAGTGTCTTGACACAACCACAATCTTATAGTTTGGCATAATTATATCAAGAATTGTTTCTTCTTCATTTAAAGGCACTAACAAACCACCAGCACCCTCAATCACCAATGGATTTTCTGTTTGAGGCTCAATAATAGCAGAATGTTCAATGCGAATTCCATCAATTTCAGCTGCAGCATGTGGACTCATAGCTGTAGTTAATTCATAGCTGCTTTTATGAATAAATGATTTGTCATTTGAAATTAAGCTTTGCACTTTATCACTGTCCGTAGCATCTAAATCACCTGCTTGTACAGGTTTCCAATAATCTGCTTTTAAAGATTCTACAATAATTGCTGATGCTAAAGTTTTACCAACATCCGTTGATATTCCTGTAATAAAAATTCGTTTCATTGTCAAGGTTTAGTTATAATATTACACTGAGTACAGCGATATTTTCTTTTTTCAAAAAATGGAAATAATTTATTCAAAATTCCCTTTCTAGTGTAATAAACTTCTGATTTTTGTGCTTTACAATTTGGACAAACAATTGGTTTTCCATTATCATCAATGGCATAATTTCTTATCTCATCATAAATCTCAATTGCTCTAGCTTTATCAATAAACGCAACTTGAACTTTAACCCCTCCTATTGCATCACTAATCAAAGGATCTGAATTAAGCGTATACTCATCTTTAAGAAATACTGAAATACCTTCAGATTCCAACTTCCCTTTTATTATTTGAACATCTGCAGGGTAAGAAAAAGCACCTAGAGTGTAAAATCCGTCTCCCATAAGTTAAGCTCGAGTTATCTAAATTTACTTAAAATACTCAAGCATTCTGTTATTTCTTCCTTAGAATTATAACTATGAACACAAAAACGCAAACGTTCTTTACCCATTGCAACAGTTGGGGACAAAATTGGTTTAACATTAAATCCTTTTTCTTGTAAATTTTGAGCAAGAATTTTTACATTTTCATTACCGGAAATCAATGCACAATGAATTGTAGAATTACTTTGAGTAAATAAACCAGACAAATTCATCTTTTTAATTTCACTTTTAAAAAAGGATATTTTCTCGTGTAAATGATTTCTACGTATATCACCGTTAACAGAATTTAAAAATTCTAAAACAGCAATAATATTAGCAATTGCATAAGGTGGCAAGGCAGTTGTATAAATAAAGCTACGAGCAAAATTCACCAGGTATTCAACTAGGTTATTAGAACCTATAACAGCTGCGCCATGACAACCAAATGCCTTTCCGAAAGTAACAATACGTGCAAACACTTGATTTTCTATTCCAAATTTGGAAACAAGCCCATCTCCTTTTTCGCCAAAAACTCCAACAGAATGAGCTTCATCAATGACCAATCGCAACTCATTTTTCTTGCAAAATTCAGTAAAAGTCTTAAGGTCTGGAGAATCGCCATCCATAGAAAACACCGCTTCTGTTACTACATAAATTTCAGGCTTAACTTGCTCATTAAGATTTGTTTTATCTGAAATTTTCAGATACTTTAATTTTAAATCTTCAAGGTTATTGTGTTTAAATTTGAAACTTTTTGCATTACCCAAATTAACACCATCTCTAATGCTTGCATGTATGAACTCATCATAAAAAACAATATCACCACGTTGTGGAACACAAGAGAAAAAACCGATGTTCGCATCATAACCAGAATTAAAAACTAAAGCGGATTCTGAACCGAAAAATTCAACTAAACTCAATTCCAACTTTTCATAAAGCGAATGATTCCCTGTAAGCAACCGCGAACCTGTAGCCCCATTCTTTGAAAAATTAACATCAAGTAAAAATTGCTGCGAGCTTTGCTCAAAATCTGATTCTCTTGCTAAACCCAAATAATCATTTGAAGCAAAATCAATCAAGTTTTTTTCTACCGGAAGCTTACGGAATGATTTCTCGTCTACTCGTCTTTCAAGTTTTAATTGTAATTTTTTAGGTAAATCAAGCATAAGTCAAATTTACCAACTTTATTAAAAATTATAGAAAGTGAGAAAAACAAAAAAACCATCTACTGTAGTGCAGATGGTTTTTTAATATTATTATAATTTATAACAGCTTAATCAGCTAAAACAATCACTTTATTATCGCTCATTTCAACTGTCCCACTAGAGATAGCAAGTACAATTTCACCTTTTGAGCCTTTAGTAAATTTAGCCTCATGTTCTTCTTCAAGGGTTACATTACCCTGAAACGACACGTCACCTTCTTGCAATAGTGAAACTATTGCAGCGTGATTATTCAGCATTTGAAACTCACCTTCTACTCCTGGAACAGTTACTGACGTAACTTCTCCTGAGAATAAAGTAGCTTCTGGTGAAACAATTTCTAAATACATTCTATATGGTATTAATTGGTAATATTAATTAAGCTTCAGCAAGCATTTTCTCACCTGCTTCTACTGCTTCTTCAATAGTTCCTTTAAGGTTAAATGCTGACTCAGGAAGATGATCTAACTCTCCATCCATAATCATGTTAAATCCTTTAATAGTTTCTTTAATATCAACTAATACACCTGGTATACCAGTAAACTGTTCTGCAACGTGGAAAGGCTGAGATAAGAAACGTTGAACACGTCTTGCTCTACCTACTGCCAATTTATCTTCTTCAGACAATTCTTCCATACCAAGAATCGCAATAATATCTTGCAATTCCTTGTAACGTTGTAATAACTCTTTTACGCGTTGCGCACAATCGTAATGCTCATCACCTAAAATTTCAGCTGTTAGAATACGAGAAGTTGAATCCAAAGGATCCACTGCAGGGTATATCCCTAGTTCTGCAATCTTACGAGAAAGTACTGTTGTTGCATCCAGGTGAGCAAAGGTTGTTGCTGGTGCTGGATCCGTTAAATCATCCGCAGGAACATATACTGCCTGAACAGAAGTAATAGAACCTCTTTTTGTTGATGTAATTCTTTCTTGCATCGCACCCATCTCAGTTGCTAAAGTAGGTTGATATCCTACCGCTGATGGCATACGACCTAATAATGCAGAAACTTCAGAACCTGCCTGTGTAAAACGGAAAATGTTATCCACAAAGAAAAGTACATCTTTACCTTGTCCTTCACCTGCTCCATCACGGAAATATTCTGCAATAGTTAAACCTGATAATGCCACACGAGCACGTGCACCAGGTGGTTCATTCATTTGACCAAAAACGAAAGTTGCCTTTGAATCTTTCATCGCAGACTTATCTACTTTAGAAAGATCCCAACCACCTTCTTCCATTGAGTGCAAGAAATCATCTCCGTATTTAATAATACCAGATTCAAGCATCTCACGAAGTAAATCGTTTCCTTCTCTTGTTCTTTCTCCAACTCCTGCAAATACTGAAAGGCCACCGTGACCTTTAGCAATGTTGTTAATTAATTCTTGAATAAGTACTGTTTTTCCAACACCTGCACCACCGAAAAGTCCAATTTTACCACCTTTTGCATAAGGCTCAATTAAATCGATAACTTTAATACCGGTAAATAAAACTTCTGTTGTAGTAGTTAAATCTTCGAATTTCGGAGCTTCTCTGTGTATTGGCAGACCAGCTGAACCAGCTTTAGGCAAATCACCTAAACCGTCAATAGCATCCCCAATTACATTAAAAAGTCTACCATATACGTCATCGCCAACTGGCATTTGAATAGCGCTACCAGTAGCAATTACTTCTGTACCACGGCTTAAACCATCGGTAGAGTCCATTGAAATTGAACGAACAGTATTTTCACCAACGTGAGACTGTACTTCAAGGACCAATTTTGAACCATCGGCATTATTAATTTCCAATGAATCATAGATTTTTGGCAGCTCATCACCTGAACCAAATTCAACATCGATTACCGGGCCGATGATTTGTGCAACTTTACCTGTAACTTTAGCCATTGTCTACTTATTTTTTATTTAGGATTAAAGGCTTCTGATGCAAGAACTTCTATAAACAAAAGAAGCATCCTTTTTTCAGGCTGCAAATATAAGATTTCAATCTCATATAAGAAACTCCATCTTAATTTTTTTACGCATTAAAAAAGCCTTCGTCTGAAGGCTTTATAATATGTATGATTTAAATTTTATTTTATTGTAAACTAGCTGAATAGTTAGTTGGATAGTCAATAACATTCAATAAAGATTCTGAGCTTTCAAAATTTGACCCATAAGTTGCATCAATTGCCATTAAGAATTGATTAGCTAATACTGCATAACCTTTAGCAGTTGGATGAACGCCATCCAAACTAAATGCTCCTCCGGTTACTAAATCTGATGTTAAAATAAAATCCCCATCAGCATATCCACTACTAGCAATTTCTTGCATTAATGCATTAGCATCAACGAATGCTAAACCAGCTCCATCTGCAGCAGCTTTAATTGTTGCATTAAATTCATCAGTCGCAGTTTTAAGTTCAGCTTGTTCTTCAGGAGTCAAAACCCATTTATCTCCTAGTGGCAAGGTTACTCCATTTGCAGAAAACTGACCTGCTAAATTTGCAGGCAATCCTTGCCCCATTAATGTTGTTATATTATCGCTATCAATTGTGGCAATAAAAGAACTACTTGGCAAAACCAATAAATCAGCAGCAGTTGCTTGTCGTGCCTGCCCGTAAGTTTGACCTAATAAACCAGCAACTAAAGGTGAAGCTTGCTCAGGCAATCCTAATGAAACCACAAACGCCTTAAATTCAGCACTACCCCCTAAAGCACCAGCAATTTGAACAGTTAAATCATCTAGATTTTCATCCAAAATCACTACACCACTAGCTTCGGTTTCGGAGAATTCAATAATTCTATCTGTTTCTCCTAATGCTGTAAAAACTTGATTTATAGCTCCAAAAACTGAATTAAGTGTAGGAATCTGAGGTGCAAATTCTGGGTTAGCTGGATCTAATGGATTAAAAGGTACTGTTGTAAAATGCGGTATAGTTGACACATAAGGTATATTGGCTACAACTCCTTGAGCACCACCTGAAGTTAATCCACCAACTAACGCTCCTATTGCGCCATCAAATTGAACCTTGGGTGTAATCGGGTTAGTTCCATCACCACCTGTAGTCGCATATCCTAAAACATCATTATTACCCGCCCATAAAGTAAAAAAGGTTGGATTCTGTGCCATTGCCATTTCTAAAACGGATGCATTTGGGGTAGCTCCAGTCATTCGAATAAAATAAGGACTAGCATCTGGTAAATTACCTGGATTTCCATACCCCTGAAATACCATATGAATGGCTTTTGCTCCTGGAACTCCCATATTATTAAATGGTCCGGTCGGGTTATTTACAAAAATGTCAGTAGTAGGCGATGCCCCAGGATTTAATTCTATTAAACGCTGTGGTCCAGTTCCGTTAAAAACAAAACGAGTTTCTTGAATTTGACCGCCACCAGCTAATAATCCGCCAAAATTATCATTCATTAATGGTTGTGTAAAGTCCCCACCACCAACAAGTGCAAATTTATTGGCTAACATATTAGTCAAAGAATTTTCCTGAGCGGCTTTAAATAAAGCACCATCAGTATAGCCGGCGGTAAGTGAATTACCCACAGCCACATAAGTTGAAAAGTTTGCACTTCCAGCAGTTAAGGCAGGAGCCTGCACCTCAACATCTTCTGATTGTTCGCCTTCGAAGTCAATTATTACGTCTTCAGGTTCGTTACAGGCATTAAAACCAATAAGAAGACCGAGTAAACCTATATATTTTAATTTCATTGTCTTATTTTTTATGTTTTCGAATCTCATGGGTAACACATTTTAATTATTAATTATCCATGAGGCATAATACATAGAACCTATAAACCCTGTTCCGAAAGCGGTAAAATATTCTTTACCTCCTAAATTAGTACCACCAATTTTAAATGTTGATTTTATCTTTGGCACATTAAAGTTAATTTGCGCATCTACTGTATGAAATTCTGGTACTACACCATTTCCAAAAGTAGCCTCCCAATAGTAATCATCACTAAATCTATACGCCACATTAAATCCTACATTTTTTACAACTTCCGTATTTCCAAAAGAAGCTTTGAACTTGTGCTCTGGGGTATTAAAATTGGTTGTAAAATCGGGATAAGATTCACGATCAAAATCTAATTTAGCATAGGTATAACTTCCTGTTAAATCAAAATTACCTAAGACTTTCATTCCTAATTCTATGGACGCTCCATAAGAATTTACATCAGCTTTAGAATTTGTATACGAACTATAGGCTTGATAATCTCCATTAGCAATCGCCGCCACAGATAAAGCTCCATCACCAACAGTACCATATAAAGGAGAAACCACAACCTCTTGAGATATAAAATCTTTAAACTTATTATAGTATGCACTAAAATCTATCGTTAACTTATTTACTTTACCTCTATAACCTATTTCTGAAGAAGTAACTTGCTCTGGTTTAATTAAACTAGGGTTAGAAATCTGTAAATCGGCAGGATTACCTGTCTCACCTAAAGTTTCTACCGATGATGCAGAATAAGAATTCTCATAAGCCGCTCTACCTGTTTGAACTACGGTTGCGGGAACACCTAGTTGCTGTCCACTGTCACTTATACTATAAGTTCTAGAATATCGATCGAGGTTGTCTGGTGCTGCACCAACTAAAATAGCTCGACCAGCATTAAGACCTATAAATAAATCTTGAGTGGTAGGGTTACGAAAACCCGTTTGCACAGATGCTCGTATATTGTGATTTCGATTAAGTGTAAACCCAGCAGATATACGTGGAGAAACAAATCCATCGAAAAATTCAGATTTATCATAACGCGCAGATCCTGTTAATTTTATAGATTTTTCATTTTTTAATGGAATCGATTTTTGAATTTGAGTATAAATTCCATATTCGGAGTAATCAATTGGCCCATCATAATCAGTATAAATATTTCCAGCAGAATTTAAATTGTATTTACGATAAGACCCACCCACTTGAATATCAGCAATATCAATTAAGTGGCTGAAATTATAATTAGCATCGGCATGATAATATTTAGAAGCATCAAAGAATTTAGAACCTGTTGTTAAGTCAGGATCATTAATACTTTTTTGAAATGCAGCTTCAAATTCAGGAGTACCAGGCTCATAACGACCTGTATCTGCTACTTGGCGTGCTTGCGCATGTTTCTGAGCTTCAGTTAAATTAGCGCCAGACAAAGTCAACCCAGCATAGGTTTCAATATATTCACCAAACCAATCTTCATTAGATTTCCAAGCACCGTTAATATTAATACCAGTAAAAACCATATCATATGATTTACCAGCTTTATCTGCTACTACGTATCCTCTAACAAAGAAATTGTCATTACGAATTTCCAACTTATGTTGTTGCTGAAAAAAGTCTTTAATATTATATCTATTGGTGCCTTGATAAATAGTATTACCAGTTCCTACTTTACCAACATAAGATATTTCAAAGTCTGTTTCCCACGGTCGATAATATAATCCCCAATCCGCCTTAACACTTTCTGCATTATAATCTGTTAAGTCACGCTCATTATACCCTGTTCTACTTACGACCACGTCGGGTACAATACCCAAACCTGAGGCAGCTCTAATATTTGTAGACACTTCATCACCATATACATTAATACCGTCATAATTTAGGTCTGAACGAGTACCACCTTCTGTAGTTTTGTCCACCTCGCTGGTTGCAGCCCAATCAGTACCTTTTAGGTATCCAAAGTTTACTTTACCTGCAAATTTTTCACTAAACTTATATGCAGCTCTAATACCTACATCAGTGTAAGAGTTATTGCCCGCAGCATCTTGAACCGTTACTCCTCTTTTAACACTAGCACTTAAGCCTTGGTAATCAAAAGGATTTTTACTACGCATAAATAATATCCCATTAAAGGCATTAGCTCCATACAGAGCAGATGATGCTCCAGGTAAAATTTCAACGCTTTGAACGTCGGTTTCAACCATACCAACTAAGTTACCTATTGGGAAATTTAAAGCAGGTGTAGAGTTATCCATTCCATCTACCAATTGCATAAATCTATTATTTGCAAAAGTGGCGAAACCACGTGTATTTACAGCTTTAAAGGTTAAACTATTTGTATTAACGTCAACTCCTTTTAAATTTTCAAGACCATCATAAAAATCAGCTGATGCGGTATTTTTTATTTCTCTTACCCCAAACCGTTCAACAGTTACAGGGGATTCAAATATACGTTCTGGAGTTCTAGAAGCAGATATTACAACCTCATCCAAAAAAGTTTGAGCTTCACTTAACGTAATGGATAAGGTCTGATTCGAGGCTGTAACTTCAGCCGTAGTTTCAGAATAACCAATACTTGTAATTTGTAATTGAAAAGGGGGTACTTCATCTGTTTGCAAAGTGAAGTTACCATCGAAATCAGTAGTTGTCCCTATGGCTTTACCGCTAATTACAATATTAGCCCCGGGAACAGGTTGTGCGTTATCATCAACAACGGTACCTGAAATTGTAGTTTGCGCTATTGCAAACGTCCCTAACAATAGCAAGGGAATTAGGAGAACTGTCCTCATATTATGTTTAAGTTATGTTAGTTACTAAGTGTATTGCAAGATACCTAATTTTCGTATTGATAAGTAGTAAAATGAAAAAAATTATGCATGCATAGTATTTATTTCTCATTTTTTAACATATTAAAAAGCGAATTTGACAATAAAGCATAAAAAAAGACCTTGTTAAATAACAAGGTCTTAAAATTATGAGATTTTCAAATACCTACTCCACCGTAACCGATTTGGCTAAATTTCTTGGCTGATCTACATTACAATTTCGCATAACTGCAATATGATATGATAATAATTGCAAAGGAATAGTTGTTAACAAAGGCGTTAATGATTCGAAAGTCTCTGGAATTTCGATACAGTGATCTGCAAGTTCTTTAACCTGTTCATCTCCCTCAGTAACAATTGCAATTATTTTACCTTTTCTAGATTTAATTTCTTGAATATTACTAACCACTTTTTCATAATAACCCTTATTTGTTGCAATTACAAATACTGGCATTTGCTCATCTATTAGAGCAATAGGACCGTGTTTCATTTCAGCAGCAGGATAACCTTCTGCATGAATGTAACTTATTTCTTTTAATTTTAATGCTCCTTCTAACGCAACGGGAAAATTATATCCACGTCCTAAATAAAGACAATTAGTAGAATCTTTGTATACATCAGCTATTATTTCAATTAAAGGATTTGATTCTAAAGACTTTTCAACTTTTGAAGGAATCGTTTCAAGTTCAGTTAAATACTCATGAAATTGAGCATCTGTAAATAAATCTTTTTCTTTAGCTAAATTTAAAGCCAATAACGTTAAAACTGTAATTTGTGTAGTGAAGGCTTTTGTAGAAGCAACCCCAATTTCAGGTCCAGCATGCGTATAAGCACCCGCATGTGTTTCTCTAGCAATTGATGAACCAACTACGTTACACACGCCAAAAACAAATGCGCCTTTTTCTTTGGCCAATTTTATTGCCGCTAAAGTATCCGCCGTTTCTCCTGACTGAGAAATAGCAATAACAACATCATCTTTAGTAATTATTGGATTTCTATATCTAAATTCAGAAGCATATTCTACTTCAACAGGAATACGCGTTAAATTTTCAAAAATATATTCAGCAACAAGACCTGCATGCCAAGATGTACCACATGCGACTATAACAATTCTGTTTGCGTTTAAAAATTTATCCAAGTGCTGATCTATCCCAGCCATTTTAACTAACCCTTGATCAGCTAATAATCTACCCCTATAGGTATCTAAAATAGCTCTTGGTTGTTCATAAATTTCCTTTAACATAAAATGATCAAAACCACCTTTTTCAATTTCCTCAATATTCATTTGTAATTCAAGAATATTGGGGTAAGCAACGGCATCATTTTTAATTTTACGAAGTTTTATCTCCTTACCTAAGCGTACAATTGCCATCTCTTCATCTTCAAGATATACAGCATTATTTGTAAATTCAATAAAAGGTGATGCATCAGAAGCGATAAAAAATTCATTATCACCTATACCAATTGCAAGAGGACTACCTAATTTAGCTACTACAATCTCATCTGGTTTGTTTCTGTCGAAAACTGCAATAGCATAAGCACCTACTACTTCATTCAATGCTATTTGAACTGCTTTGCCTAACATTACATTTTCCTTTGATTTTACTTCTTCAATCAAATTAACCAACACCTCAGTATCTGTGTCTGATTCAAAAGTATATTCCCTCTTTATTAGCTCTTTCTTAATAGACTCATAATTCTCTATGATTCCATTATGTATTATAACTAAATCACCTGAATTAGAATAATGTGGATGAGAATTGACATCATTTGGAACACCATGGGTTGCCCAGCGTGTATGGCCGATACCTAAATTGCCTTTGAGTGAAATTTCACTTTTAGCTTTTGACTTTAAATCTTCAACCTTGCCCTTCGTTTTGCAAAGATTTACAGTTTCTCCATCATATAGCGCAACACCAGCACTGTCATATCCTCTGTATTCTAATCGCTCAAGCCCTTTTATAATTACCGGATAAGCATCTCTATGACCAATATACCCAACTATTCCACACATATAGTTTATTTCTTTGTTGTAAAGTTTTTATTACAAATTTATAATAAGAACAAAATAATAGAACCTTATTATAGAAATAGAACGGATTTTATCGGTGAGTGGTATAAGTAGGAGTAAATAATAACCTAAATCACCTCCGTACTCGACATCTATGGCTTATAACCAAAAAAGATTTACTAATTAATCTATTTCAGTATAATAAATTTCTAGCTTCAATTTTTTAGCTTCTTCAGTAGCTATCACATTACTTCCATAAAGAACAGTACCTAAAGGTGTTAAAATTGCTGAAGCAGGTAATTCTACTTCTTCGCCATTAGCTAACATAACATTACGAGCACCGGTAATTCGAATATCAGCAGAAACTTGGAGTCCTAAGGTGGCATTAACAGAATCTCTAACGACTATATTATTTATATGATCAGTTATATTAACTTTATATTTCACTCCTCTGTCTGCAGACTTTTCTATTAAACCATCATAATTTAAATAGGCTTCAAGCGATGTATCAGCAGTACTGTATTCGGATATAATATTATATAACGGTTCGTTAGTTTCAGCATTATACAAGTAAAGTCGCGGTGGTTCATATTGTGAATTCGCCATAACATCTTGATCGATGAAAAATGTTAGATTAGCTTCATTTATGATCCAATTATTAGCTTTAATCTCATTAATTTCCGACTCATCATCAAACAATTCAATTTCTGCAGTTGTACCTGCACCACCTTTTAAGTATATTCTAGAAGCATTATCTTCAGAAAACATAACCTCAGTTATTTCAGCAGGATAATCATCATTAATATACGTGTTTACTGCATTGGCAGATGTTGTAGATAAAGCCAAATTAAACGATGACGTTAACTCTTCAGTAGTAGTATCATCAACAATATGATCATAATGATAATATACTTCTATTCGGGCATTTGCTATATCTAAAAGAAACAGCAGGTCTGAATCTGACGGAGTAATGGACATATTTACCCCTCTGAAAAATTCTTTAAAGTTTGCTGCACTCAATAATTCTACATCCCCTTCTTTATCTAAAATATTGGTCTGAAAATAGTCTATTCCAGTTGCATCTAATTGAACACGAATTCCAGGAGCCACCTTAGTCTTAGTGGTTTCATCTTCATCAGTATCAGGGTCATCTTCTTCATCTGGCAGGATAAATTCTTTATTACTAATCAAATAACTACCTTCATAAAACAACTCTTCCGTAAATGTTGGAGAAAATTCTTGATTAGAATAATATTCCTGAGACTCTTGAAAATCCAAGTTAGGGTCAAGATCTCGTAAGTAATAGGTTGATCGTTCTACTTTAAATGTAAATTCTTGATTTCTATCACCATAGATACTATCCAATTCAAATGTTTCAGCATAACTAACTATATCTATTGTTTCATCAACATCATCCCGAGCCCCATCACCATCAGTATCTTCATTTAATGGGTTAGTACCATTCGCAATCTCTGTAATATTAGCAATTCCATCATTATCACTATCATTCGTAGAATCTAAAATATCATCACCTTCTTCCAAAGCATCTGGCACACCATCGGCGTCAGAATCCGTTTCATTCAACTGATAAGGTAAATAAACAACAACACTATCTATAGTTTCATTTTCAGGAATAGCATCGCTGTTGGTCAATTCCGTTTCCTGAGTATAAATACCAAAAGTCGGGTTACTAGTAGAAAGTTGAACTTGACTATTGATTGTTGCTACCGTTTTACCGTATACAGGGTCATTGTAAACACCCAATTGATATAATGGTAATTGATTGGTTTGTACCGCCTCAACTTTTTTATTGAATGCCTTTACATTATAAATTGCCTTACTAGTGGTAAAGGGAGTATTACCCACAATAGTAGCTCCAATGGTCGTTGGATCTTCAGAACAAGAAAACAACAACGCAATCAGCAAAAATCCCGTACAAACGGAATATTTAAATCTCTTCAAAAAGGTCATTTAGATTATTTTAAAACTTCGGTGTCATAAAAATTCGCATATGCTTCTTCGAATTCTTGCAAAGTAACATACGGTAACACAGGTTTTTGAAGGTTGGAAATATGATTTTGCAAATCTTCTGGAATTTCTTCCGATGCTAAAATAATAGCATCTGAAAAATCTACAGCTACTTTTAACAAATTATTATAGTCCGGTTGTGCAAGTGCAGCAATACTATCTTCTGCAATACCATCAAAAGATATTTTCTTAATCATATCAGCATCCAATTCACCATCAAAACCTTTACCATATACAGATGTAACAATTTTACTGTCCGCAAAAAGTGGTTCATCAGCATAGAATTTTCTAAGATACAATGGCAAAAGAGACGCCATCCATCCATGAACATGTATAATATCTGGAGTCCAATTTAATTTTTTCACAGTTTCCACAACACCTTTCGCAAAGAATATTGCACGTTGATCGTTATCTTTAAATAAATTTCCCTCAGCGTCAGAAAAGGTAGCTTTTCGCTTAAAATATTCGTCATTATCAATAAAATAAACCTGAATACGTTCTCTTGGTATGGAAGCAACTTTGATAATTAATGGCATATCCATGTCATTGATAACCAAATTCATTCCAGATAGTCGAATCACCTCATGCAGTTGATGTCTTCTTTCATTTATGTTACCATAACGCGGCATAAAAATTCTAATTTGGCCCCCATTGCTGTTGACCATACGAGGAGTTTCGTAAGACATAAGGGAAACTTCGTTCTGCGGAAGATAGGGTACTAATTCAGAAGATACGAACAATATCTTTTTGCCATTCATAAAAATTGTATTTTGAGATTCGTTCAAACAGAATTGCAAAATTACAAAAATTATGCCGATTAGCCTTAATTGTAGTAAGTTTGCGACCGTTTAAATTAAAAAGGTGCAAATAATAAATACTATATCGAATCTACAATCGCTAGTTTCAGGCAACAAGAATTCCTTTAAAATAGGCTTAGTGCCCACTATGGGGGCCTTACATGAAGGTCATATGTCTTTGGTAAAAAAAGCAATTATTGAAAGTGACTTAACTGTTGTAAGCATTTTTGTAAACCCAACTCAGTTTAATAATAGTGATGATTTAGAGAAATACCCGCGAAATTTAGATGCTGACGCCAAACTTTTAGAAAGTATTTCAGATGAAATAGTAATTTTTGCACCAAATGTTAGTGAAATTTATCCTGATGGTCAATATTCTAACACCTATGATTTTCAAGGATTAGATACGGTAATGGAAGGAGCTTTTAGAGCAGGGCATTATAATGGAGTAGCGACCATTGTAGAAAAACTTCTGAGAATAGTTAAACCCAAAAATGCGTATTTTGGCGAAAAAGATTTTCAGCAACTACAAATAATACGATATTTAGTAGAATTACAAAAAATCCCCGTACATATTATTGGCTGTCCTATTGTTAGAGAACCAAATGGTTTAGCTCGTAGCTCAAGGAATGAAAGACTTTCTACAGAAATGAGAGATAAAGCTGCATTCATTTACAGTACACTTTTAGAGTCGAAAAAGAAGTTTAAAAAAATGAGTGCTAATAAAGTCTTAAGCTGGGGTAAAAAGCAATTTGATGAACACCCTGATTTTGATTTAGAATATCTTAGTATTGCTGATGCAAAAACACTTGAGGTAGTTAATCGAAAAAAACCAGATACAAAATATATGCTATTTATTGCCGTTTATGCAGAAGAAATTCGTCTAATTGACAATATAGCTTTGAATTAAATTGAATCAAATTAATTAACTTTACAATGCAAATTGAAGTCGTAAAATCGAAAATACACAGGGTAAAAGTAACTGGTGCAGACCTTAATTACATAGGAAGTATAACCATTGATGAAGATTTAATGGATGCTGCTAATATTGTTCAAGGTGAAAAAGTACAAGTTGTGAACAACACAAACGGCGAAAGACTAGAAACATATGCAATTCCAGGGCCGCGTAAAAGTGGAGAAATTACGCTTAATGGAGCAGCAGCTAGAAAAGTAGCGAAAGGTGATGTATTAATATTATTCACCTATGCACGAATGGATATTGAAGAAGCGAAGAAATTTAACCCATCTTTGGTTTTTCCAAATGAAGAAACAAACCTTTTAGAATAGTTTGAATAAACAATTAAAGAAGATATTAAAAACTATACTCCCAATTGCATTGGGAGTTTTTTTTGTTTGGTATTGGTATAATTCTACCTCTGCGAACGACAGACAACAGATATTGTATTATATAAAAAAGGCAGACCTTTTTTGGGTGGGTTTTTCAATGGTACTAGGAATTTTAGGACATGTTTCTAGAGCAATACGTTGGAATTATCTGCTAAAACCGATGGGTTATAAACCGAGTTTAAGCAATAATGTACTAATCATATTAATGTCCTATTTCGCAAATTTAGGTGTTCCGAGAATGGGAGATTTGTTGCGAGCTCCGGCATTAGCTACCTATGAGAATGTACCGGTTGAAAAAGGGTTCGGCACTATTGTTACCGAAAGGGTTATAGATGTTTTAATGCTTTTTGCTATTATCGCTATAACATTTTTGCTGCATACAGATATTATTTTAAGCTATTTACAAGAAATAGGTTTGCCAATAAACAAAATACTCATATTGTTATTTTTGGGTTTAGCAGGGTTGGCGATTTTCACTTTTTACATAAAAAAAGCAAAAAACAGCATAGCAATCAAAATCAAAGATTTTATCAATGGCTTAATGGAAGGTGCGTTAAGCATCTTTAAAATGAAGAATAAGTGGCCATTTATTTTTCATACACTTTTCATTTGGGGTTGTTATATTGGTATGCTATGGGTTATTAAATTTACAATTGCCGAAACTATGTCATTATCTCTAAGTCAACTTATGGTTGCTTTTGTAGCAGGAGCTTTGGCTATGATGTTTACCAATGGTGGTATAGGCCTTTACCCTATTGCTGTTAGTAAAGCGTTGGCGATTTTTGGAATAAGTGCAGTTTCTGGTGATGCCTTCGGTTGGATTATGTGGATAGCTCAAACCATAATGATCGTGGTTTTTGGGGCAATATCTTTTCTGATATTACCGTTATTGAACAGAAACCGCTAGGTAATTCCAACCTGCCAAAAACTTACACATGAAACGTTTACTAATACCTTTCGCATTTTTTCTATGCATGAGTTTAACAGCTCAAGTAAAAGTTGAAATATTTGAATCTTTCAAATTACAAGAGAGACGAGACGTTAAATACTATTTCCCAGAAGATTACGACGAAGCAAAGAAATATCCACTAATTGTTGTTTTAGATGGTGAATACCTTTTTGATCAAGTTGTAGCAAATGCCAAATTTTACAGTAGGTTTCATGGTATGCCCCAGAGCATTGTAGTTGGTATTGAACAAAGTCAGAATGAAATTCGTTTAGACGATTGCGCTTATGAACCAGATAGCGGATTACCATCAGAAAAAGCAAAGAAATTTTTTGAATTTTTAGGTATGGAAATAATACCTTACTTGGATTTAAACTATAGTACAGCACCTTTTAAAATGGTTGTCGGGTACGACATTACTGCCAACTTTAGTAATTATTGGCTTTTTAAAGAGCATTCTTTATTTAACGCCTATATTAATATTAGTCCAGATTTAGCTCCAGAAATGGAAACTCGTGTACCAGCTCGCTTAGGTGCTTTTGATAAACAGATTTTTTACCAGCTAATTTTAGAAGGTGAAAAAAACAAAAATACTGCTCGTATTTTAGCTATGGATAAGGCTATTAAAGCAATAGACAAAGAATCTTTACATTATAATTTTTATCAATACGATGGTGCCGACCATACTTCTATCGCTACTTATGGTATTGGTGAAGCTTTTGACAATATTTTTGGCATGTTTAAGCCCATTAGTCCGAAAGAGTACAAAACCCAATTATTAACTTCAGATGAACCTGTATTTGATTACTTAGAAACCAAATACAATAACATTGAAGATTTATTTGGTTTTAAAAAAGATGTAAATCTTAATGACCTAATGGCTGTTTATGCCGGTATTCGTAAAAAGGAAGATTATGATTCTTTAAAGCCTTTAGCTGAACTTTGTAAAAAAGAGTTTTCAGCGACTATGCTAGGTTTTTATTTCGAAGGTGAATACTATGAGCAAATGGGGGAACCAAAAAAAGCACTTCGTACTTTTGAAAAAGCCTTTGGTATGGAAGAAATAGATTTCCTTACAAAAGAAATGGCTTTAGAAAAAATTGATGCACTAAAAGCAGATTTCGGTTACTAAACCAAAGAACTCAATTATTGTAAGAACTAGGATTATGCTTTAAATTGTGAAGCATAATCCTAGTTTTTTCTTTTAGTATTACAATTATTATCTTGTTTTCTTAAAACTAGATTTTATGAAAGTGATTGGTCGACTATTTTTGCTGCTGTTTGTTTTATCCTCAACAATTTCTCAGGGACAAAATAATATTACAACTCACAATAAATTCGAAATATTTCGAGGAACTAATATTGCACATTGGCTATCTCAAAGTAAAGGTCGAGGAATTGAACGTCAAGAAAAATTTACTGAAAAACATATAGCGGCAATTGTTGAAATGGGTTTTGATCATATCCGACTGCCGATTGATGAAGAACAAATGTGGGATGAAAATGGAAATCGCCATAAAGATGCATTTGAACTTATGGAAAAATGTATCCAATGGTGCGCTACCAATAATTTACGCATAATTGTCGATTTACACATTTTAAGATCCCATCACTTCAATGAAAAAGAAAAACCTTTATGGACAAATTCTAAAGAACAAGATAAATTTTTTGATTTATGGCGAGATCTTTCAAAATCATTAAAAAAATATCCTAATAACCTTGTCGCTTATGAATTAATGAATGAAGCAGTTGCTGATGACCACGAGCAATGGAACAACCTTATTGCAAATGCTTTTTCCGCCTTACGTGAACTAGAACCAAAACGCACTATAGTTATAGGTTCTAATAGATGGCAATCAACCGAAACTTTTGACGCTTTAAAAGTTCCAGAAAATGACAAGAATATTATATTAAGTTTTCATTTTTACTCCCCTTTTCTATTAAGTCATTATGGGGCAAGTTGGACAGATCTAAAAAATTATAACGGCCCAGTTCATTATCCAGGCATTTTAGTTTCACAATCTGAATTTGAATCACTTCCAAAAAATCAAAAGACAGTGGTTAAAAAATACGTCGACCAAAACTGGAATAAAAAACTTATTTTAAAAAAATGGATAAAACCAATCCAAAAAGCGAAAAAACTTGGTCTACCTTTATATTGTGGTGAGTTTGGTATTGTTGCTGATGCAATATCCAAAGACCGTTTAGATTGGTATAAGGATATGATAAGTCTTTTTGAGGAAAAAGGAATTGGATATGCAAACTGGAATTATGAAAGTGATAATTTTGGCCTAATTGATTCCACAGGTAAAAATGAAGAACTCATTCAAATAGTTACTAATAAAAAATAATTCAATCACTTTATTCCAACTTTATCATTTTAAACTTTACTCTATCTTCGCCATAAATCTTAATATAAGTAATGGCCAAAACTAAAACAGCTTTTTTCTGTCAAAACTGTGGCACCCAATATGCAAAATGGGTTGGGCAATGTACGGCTTGTAAAGAATGGAATACGGTTGTTGAGGAAGTGATTCAAAAAAAAGAAAAGTCTAGTTGGAAAACAGAGGTGAGTCCAGTTAAGAAAACTGCAAAACCACTTCGTATAAATGAAATTAGTACTGAAAAAGAAATAAGATTAAACACTTTTGATTTAGAATTTAATCGTGTTTTAGGTGGTGGTTTAGTTCCAGGAGCATTAGTACTTTTAGGTGGTGAGCCTGGTGTAGGCAAGAGTACGCTTTTACTCCAAATTGCCTTAAAACTACCATACAAAACATTATATGTTTCAGGAGAGGAAAGTCAAAAACAAATTAAAATGCGTGCTGATCGCATACATCCTGAAAGCGAAAATTGTCTAATTTTAACAGAGACTAAAACACAGAATATCTTTCAGCAAATAGAAGCAACTGAACCTGATATTGTAGTAATAGATTCTATCCAAACCTTACATACAGATTACATTGAGTCGGCAGCCGGTAGCATTTCTCAAATTCGAGAATGTACAGCAGAGCTTATTAAATTTGCTAAAGAAACAAATACCCCAGTTATCCTTATAGGCCATATTACAAAAGATGGATCAATTGCAGGACCTAAAATTTTAGAACATATGGTGGACACTGTTCTACAATTTGAAGGCGATCGTAATTATGTTTATCGCATATTACGAGCGTTAAAAAATCGTTTTGGCAGTACTTCAGAATTGGGTATTTATGAGATGCAAGGGGGTGGTTTAAGACAAGTTAACAATCCTTCTGAAATATTAATTTCTAAAAATGACGCCGGCTTAAGTGGAACAGCAATTGCATCTACGGTAGAAGGTCTTCGCCCCTTAATGATTGAAATACAAGCCCTAGTAAGTACTGCTGTTTATGGAACACCACAGCGTTCGACTACTGGATATAACGCGAAACGGCTTAATATGCTATTGGCTGTGCTAGAAAAACGTGCCGGATTTAAATTAGGGGCAAAAGATGTTTTCTTAAACATTACTGGAGGTATTTCTGTTGATGATCCAGCGTTAGATTTGGCAGTAATTGCAGCTATTTTATCAAGTAATTCAGATATACCTATTGAAAAAGGAATATGTTTTGCAGCAGAAGTTGGTTTGGCTGGAGAAATTAGACCAGTACAACGCATTGACCAACGTATTTTAGAGGCTGAAAAACTAGGATTCAAGACTATTTATATCTCAAAAAATAACAAAATAAGCCTTAAATCCACTAAAATAAAAGTGCTCATGGCAACAAAAATAGAAGATGTTGCGAGTGCATTGTTTGGTTAACGTTTGTCGCGCATAATTCTTGCAAAAACCATAATAATAACAATTACGGCTAAAATTACTACTATTTGCCAGAAGCCAATTTTTAGAAATACCATACTATATTTTTAGGGTGCTGGGTTAGGAAATTCATTATGTATAGCTTCAATACCTTCAAGAATTTCATCGTTCAATTTTAAATCAATGCTAGCAATATTTTCTTCAAGTTGTGTCAAATTAGTGGCACCTATAATTGTACTGGTAACAAAAGGTCGACTATTTACAAATGCTAATGCCATTTGTACAGTAGACAT
The DNA here is from genome assembly GCF_039941195.1 of Aurantibacter sp. Lineage (GTDB taxonomy): Bacteria > Bacteroidota > Bacteroidia > Flavobacteriales > Flavobacteriaceae > Aurantibacter_A. The sequence continues at coordinate 71,462 of NZ_JBDVFA010000017.1, forward strand.
TTCATGAGTTTTAGCCAATTGATGGTACTTTTCAGTGGCTTTTACAGCTGTTTCACTGCTATATCTAGAATAATGTGGGAATAATGATAATCGTGAAGCTGCAGGTGACATTCCTCCTAAATACTTTCCGGAAAGTGTCCCAAAACCAAGTGGAGAATACGCTAAAAGCCCTACTTTTTCTCGTATTGCAATTTCGGAAAGACCCACTTCGAAAAGACGATTTAAAAGGCTATATGGATTTTGAATGGTTATAGTTCTTGGTAAGGTTGCATGTACCTTGCTTTCTTCTAAAAAGCGCATTAGACCCCAAGGTGTTTCATTTGAAACACCTACTTGTCTTATTTTACCTTCTTTAATAAGGTCTCTAAAAGTTTCCAGAATCTGATGAATATTATCTTGCCAGTAATCAGAAATATCATACTTAAACCCTCGTTTACCAAAATAGTTAGTAATGCGATCTGGCCAATGCAATTGATAAAGATCAATATAATCGGTCTGTAAGCGATTTAAACTTAATTCAACAGCATCTGTTATCGATTCTCTGGTAAAACCGGTTTCTCTAATAAACTTTGTAAAATCAGCTTTACCAGCTATTTTACTAGCCAAAACAACCTTATCCCTATTACTATTTTTCTTAAACCAAGTTCCTATTATTTTTTCGGTATGCGCATATCTATCTGGATGAGCAGGTACAGGATATAACTCTGCGGTATCAAAAAAATTAACTCCTTGTTCCAGAGCGTAATTCATTTGTTCATGACCTTCAGCTTCGGTATTTTGACGACCCCAAGTCATCGTTCCCAAACATATTTTACTTACTTCGATGTCTGTATGTTGTAGCTTGGTGTATTTCATAAACTATATTTTACTGCAATAAAGGCGCAAATTTAACAATTTTACTGCTCCCCTTGTTCATTGATGACAAGCATTTAACATTACCTAAAAATATAACATTTGTAATCCTTTTACTACAACGATGTAAATAAAAAGTTAAAACAGCGAAAATCACCGTATTTATTACTGTTAAAATGGAAACAACATGTACTAAAGTATACCCTATGCCGTTAGTTGACAACATTTAAGAGTGTGTGTGTTTTACCCCCGAATGACCACCATTTTATACCAACCAAAACGACGCCCTACTTATGACTAAGCCAAGATTTTTATCCGGCAAAAATAGATTGAATCTCTTCTTAATTTTTGCCCTAGCTATATCTTCTTTGTTCGCATACATAATTCCAAAATCTGTTAGCCTAAATTCTAATTCGATAATTGAGGAAGAAGTTATTTTCGCATCGCATCCATTAACTGGCATTTCAGATAACATAGTAATTTGTAGTGATGACGGATCAGAAGTACATGAAATATATTTATGTGGTGCTACTGATGACCGAATACTTAATGCGAACATATCAAATTACAAACAAATTATTTGGTCAAAATTTCAAGAAGGTAGTTGTACAGATGCTCAACCTAATTGTCCAAATACATCGCCAACCTGTTCATGGACTCAACTTAATACAACTTCTCAATATACAGTAACTGATAGTGGCGAGTATCGCATTTATGTTCAATATAATGACAATAGTATCGTAAGATATTATTTTAATGTTTATTCCAATGGTCTTGACCCAAACGCAGTGGCCACAGATATAGATTGTAACGGTCCTGGTAGTATCACCATAAACAATGCTCCATCCACATACGAATTTAGTATTAACAACGGGGCCTCTTGGCAAGATTCAAATGTGTTCACTATAACTAGTGCAAATACATACGATATTCAGCTTAGAAGAAAAGACAATGTAGGCGGATGTTTATTTGAAGTAGATGACATTACAGTAAATAACATTAGTATTGATGCTACCGCTACGCTAATTCCAATTACCTGTACAGGTGAAAAAGGTGGAATTAAAATTGATATTAATGAAACTTCACTAACTTATATTTATGAAATAAGTGAAGGTGGTAATTTAATAAACTCCTCAGGACCATTATCAAGCAATACGTACACCTTTAATAACCTCGACGCCGGCACTTATGATGTTGAGGTTAGGTTTTCAAATAGTATTGGTTGTACTTGGACCACTACTGAGACCTTAAATCCATTTAATGCAGTTCAGCCTAATGCCGTTGCAACTAAGAATATCGATTGTACAGATGGTATCATTTCAGTAACTCATTCTGGTGGTACAGCACCTTATGAATATAGTTTAAATGGCAGTGCTACTTATTCATCTTTCACCTCAGGAAACCAAACAGATATTCCTGTAAATACAGCAGGGAGTTATACAATAACAGTTAAAGATGCAAATGGTTGTGAAATAGATTCTACACCTATAGATATAATCGCAGAAGCTGAAATTGCATATACATTAAATTCTAAAGATGTTTCATGCAATGGTGCAAATGACGGAAGTTTAAAGGTAGACGTTTCAGATGACCAAGGATATAATCTTACATACAGTCTTAATGGCGGAAGTTTTCAAACATCTAGCGTATTTAGTAATTTAAATCCTGGTAATTATACGATAACCATCCGCAAAACTAAACCGGGCAGCACCTGTACCTTAACTACTGCTTCGCAGGTGATTGCAGAACCAATAACTTTGTCAGCTACTGCAGCTGTTACTACACCTATCGATTGTGACAATACAACTGCTACTATTAGCGTAACAGGAACATCGGGCGGAACAGCACCTTACAAATACAGTCTTAATGGAACTACATTTCAAACCAATACTGCATTTGCCGGTCTTGGTTTCGGTGATTATACGGTTACTATTGCAGATCAAAACAATTGTAAAGTTACCGTTCCATTAACAGTAGACGCAAGTGCACATCCATCAAACTTATTATTTGCAATAGACAATGTAAATTGTACCACTAAGGCAACTGATATCGCGGTAACCGTAGAAAACGGAACTGGGCCTTTTACATACCGTATTGTATCTCCTATTCCCACTACTGCAAGTTCTAACAATGTTTTTACTGGTCTTATCCCAAACTTAGTTTACAAATTTGAAGTGGTAACTGCAGACAATTGTACTATTGTCCGCGACTATGTGGTACCACAGCCTATGCAATTTAGCACTTTCGCATCTGTAAAGGAAAATGTGAGTTGTTCTACTGCCACAGATGGAGTTATTGAGGTTTCTGTAAATGATTTTCAAACGTCATACGATGTGGTAATCGAAGATGGTTCTGGCAATATTACACCATTTGGTGTAACCAATATAACCAGTTCTCCTATAACGATTTCAAATTTACCTGCGGATACATATACAATTAAAATTGCCGATGAATCAGGGCCCTGCCCAAAAATTCAAACAGCAACTGTAGAGCAACCAACTTCACCTTTATCTATTGCTTCTTTCGATGTTGTTCATGTACTTTGTGGTAAACCAGGTTCGGTAAAAATAAATGCAACCGGAGGTTGGGGTTCTTACAAATACCAAGTCAGAAGACCAGATAATTCTTTATTTCCCGCTACAGCACAAACCAACAAGACAATTACCGGTCTAACTCAATTTGGACTATATACTATTATCGTTACCGATATTAATGGGTGTGTAGAGGACTCCCAAACTTTTACAATAGAAGATCGTCAAGGACCCGTCGCTGAAGTTGACCAATCTGCTTCGGAATATTGTTATACTACTGCAACTAAAAGTTCTTTAAAAATCGATATCCTTTCGGGATATCCTCCTTATGTATACACGATCAATAACGGACCAAAACAGACAGTTACAGGCACCTCATTTACTTTGAGCAATCTGACTCCTAAAAAATATGTGGTAAAAATTATAGATTCAAATCTATGTTCAACTATTGTTGCCGACACCGAAATAAGGCCACAATTGTTTTCAGTAGGAACAGTCACAAAACCTTTAGGTTGTGGTTCAGCACCTGCTGATAGAGCTACCCTAACAGCAAAGTCGACCGGAGGTTACGGAACAAGTACTTTTGAAGTACGAATGGATGGTGGCGCATGGAGCTCAGTTACATTTCCATACTATACTGATGTAGTAGGTAGTTACGAGTTTAGAGCCACTGACCAAAAAGGTTGTACTGCAATATCGCAACCAGTGAATGTAGTAGTCCCGCCAGCAATTGGCAGCAATAATAAAATTACCCCTACAGCTTGTGGGTCGAATAATAACGGAAGTGTTGTCGTAAAAGGTACAGGTGGAACCCCACCTTTTCTTTATAGTTTTGATGGAAGTCCGTTTACTACAAAAACACTATATAACAAATTAGATGCTATTGATTATGTACTGGTTATCCGTGACAAACTCAATTGCGAATTTACTGAGACCGTAACTATTGGAGCCTTACCAAGCATATCTGCCACTGCAATAAAAACTGCAGACATCAGCTGTAACCCAGGTACCGGTGACTCACCAGGTATAATTGAAGTGTCAAATGTGCAAGATGCTGTTGGTTTAGTTCGTGTACGACTTAATGGCGGGGACGGTACTACTTCAGGTACACCACCATGGGTTTATCAAAATGTTGGAGGCATTGACATGAGCAACCCAGCAACAGTTCACACTATTAATATTAATAATCATGGTACATATCATGTTACAGTAGAAGACGAGCGCGGATGTATTTGGAAATCGGATCCAATAACCATTACAAGACCTCCTATTCCTCATGGTGTAACGCAACCTGTTGGAATGCAAACCTGTGCAAATGGTGCAACCTTTGATTTTACGGTGAACCCTGATCCGGGACTTGTTGGACCATTCAAAATGCGAATGTGGCCAGGCAGTCCTGATGACCCATTTGGAGGTGCATGGCGCGATTTCGACGCTGCAACTAATCCATCTTATGATGCATTAGATCCAGCTAATGAACGCGACTACAGAGTTTCAGGATTACTATTTGGGGTCAATTATGACATAATTGTATTAGATATGAACACCCAGTGTACATATGTTGCAGACCTAGGTATGGTGATAGCACCAGATCCACCGGACGACAAATTCAAAGCTTTTTCCACAGTTCAGTCTTATGCTTGTGCTAATAGTACTGGCGGCACTGCAAGAATAAGAGTAGAAGCGGCTGGTGATGCGAACACATTTGGTATTGGAGGACCTGATGGAATTCAATCAGTGAGTTGGAAGACATATAACGCCAGTGGAAGTAGTAATGCTGCTTACATGCATTCTGGTACAGCTAATGATAGTGGTTCAGGAGGCGATATTATATTTGACATTCCTAATGTTATTTCGGGTTGGTATGTTGTGGAGGTACAGAACGAATCTGGGTGTACAATTGGACATCGATTTAACATATATGCTCCACCTGTAGAATTAAAGAACCGATTACAAGATTATTCTCCACCAAACTGTAATATAGGCGCTCAAATTGCGGTAGAAGCCAAAGGAGGGTGGAATGACAAAGATTCTTATCAAGCAAGTAATACAATTGACCCAACTTGGCGCGAGTACGAATATGCTTATGTTTTAGCTAGTATTTCTGATCCAACGACCATTCCAGCATCCGAATGGACAACTGATGATTATAAAGAAATTACACCTTCTGCATATGATGGGGTAAACAATGTTTATCAGGTTTGGGTAAGAGATGCTGCGGGATGTGTGGATGAACTTGACACACCTATTACCATTATCAGGGATTTAGATCCTGTACTTGATAGTGTTGTTGTAAACAACCGCTGTAATACACCAAATGAATTGTATAATACAACCATTAATATTAGTGGGGGTACTGGAACAATTTATTATACTTGGGATGGAGAAGTTACAACTTCTAACACGAAAGATCTTACTCCCGGTGAACACACTGTTCAAGTTACAGATGAAAACGGCTGTGCTACTTTATCAGAAGATCTATTAATCTATCCTCAGATGCAAACATCAGCTTCTGTGACACAAATTGAACCTTGTGACCCACCAAATAGCGGTGAAGTTCTGGTAGAAGTTTATGGCGGTTCAGGAGATTATACTATCGAACAAATTTCTCCTGCCGGACCTACGAATACAACTGGAATATTTACAGGTTTAACGCATTCAATTAATTATGAATTCAGAGTACATGATAATTTATCAGGATGCGCAGATCAAACGGTAACCGCTTATATTGATGAGCCATTAATTCCAAAATTTAGAACAGTTACACCTGTACAACAGGTAACTTGTAATGGTGATGATAATGGTAAAATTATAGTAGAACCGGAACCAGGACAAAGCAACTTAGATGTATTATACGATTATAGCATTAATGGAGCGCCATATCAAGCATCAAATGTGTTTGATAACCTTGCACCTGGAACTTACACAATCTCAGTGCATTCTGCTAAAAATTGTATCCAAACACTGCCACCTGTTACGATAACAGAGCCTACTCCATTAGTTTTAGATACACCCACAGCAACACCATTTGCATGTACTGCTGACAACTCATATGGAACGGGTATCTTAAGTGTATCAGTAAATGGAACAGGCACTGGTCCTTACAATTATAGTTATAATGGATCTGGTTTTAGCTCTAGCGATACGTTTGAATTTCTTTATACTTCAAGCCCACAAACCATAGTAATTGATGTTGTTGACACCAATGGATGTACAGACCAAACGTCGATAGTTATACCAGCTGCCGAAAAAGTAGAAGCTAGTGTAAATGAAATTCAAGCTATGAATTGCGATGATGATGCTATTATCGAAATAGTAGGAACTCCCGCTGCAGTTAATCCTACCGATTATGAAGTACGTGAATTAATTTCTGGCAATTTAATAAATGGTACAGGACAAGGCCAAATTACAATTCCAGCGGGCAATCCAGGGTATTACATCTATGAACTTTTAGATACCACAACAGGTTGTGCTTCGATCATTACATATAGTATTGCGCCTTTTGATTTTATCGGTGTTTCTGCAACAAAACTTGAAGATGTTCATTGCTATGGTGATGCTGATGGTGCCATTGAGTTTACCTTATCCGGATATTCAGGAGCATTCGATTTTGAAATTTTCGATACAACTAATCCAGGCACAGCTTTTATAACTGGTTCTGGAAACACATCTACTCCCGTTTCTACTGTAAATACATTACCTGTAGGCACATATTTTGTTCGAGTAAAAGCAACGGATATTCCATTGTGTGAAGCAGAATCGAATCATATCACGATTCAATCACCAGAATCTGCATTAGATTTTAGTTACGAAATCACTAATCTTTTAAGTTGTGTGCCTGGTAATGATTCAGAAGTCACGGCAACCCCAGTTGGTGGATGGTCTGGATATGAGTTTGAATTAGTAGACCCAGCTAATCCTGGAACTCCAATTCAATCTTTTGGTCCAAATAATGTATTTAGCGGTTTAACTTCTGGTATTAATTACGAACTTACCCTTAGAGATTCAGGTGGATGCGATAATGTAATGCAGGTAATTACAATACCAACTATTGATGCGATTATATTAACCGAAACGAGTACGAATCCAACTTGTCCTGGTGCTGCTAATGGTTCTATAACTGTAACCGCCTCAAGAGAATTTGGTAATGGACATACA
>NZ_JBDVFA010000018.1:0-8140 GCF_039941195.1 Aurantibacter sp.
TGGTGGACAAGTTTTAGCGCAAGCTTTGCATGCTGCTTATCAAACAGTTCCAGAAGAACGAATTGCGCATTCCTTGCATGGCTATTTTATTTTGGGAGGAGATTTAAAATATCCGATTCGATATGAAGTTGATACTATCAGGAACGGAGGTAGTTTTACTACAAGAAGAGTAGTAGCCAAACAAAATGGCAAGGCTATTTTTAACATGGCCGCATCATTTCAAGTAAAGTCAGAAGGAGTTAATCATCAGTTTCCTATGCCCAATTTAATTCCTCCGGAGAAGTTAACTACTAGCCTTGAACAATTGGAAGAAATAAAAGAGCTTTATCCTGGTGCATATAAAAAGCTCAAAGCTATACAGCCTAAAGTGTTTGATTTTAAACCGGTAGAAAAATTTACAACGCAATTAGTAGAAAATGGTTCCCCATTTTTTAATACATGGTTTCGTACTTCCGAAACAGCAGAAATTAATTTGCCAATGCAACAGCAGCTTTTGGCTTATGCTTCGGATTATAATTTACTTACAACAGCAACTTTACCGCATCGCGAAGAACTAAATAAAGGCGAGACATTTTACGCTAGTTTAGACCATGCTATTTGGTTTCATAGAGATTTTGATATTCAAAATTGGTTGTTGTATAGTATGGATAGTCCAAGTGCATCCAATTCAAGGGGATTTGCAAGAGGTAGTGTATTTGATAGAAAAGGTGTTTTAGTGGCTTCAGTTGCGCAAGAAGGTTTGATGCGTCAAAGTTTTTGATACCACTAATATACAGCTAGTTTTAACGGCATTATAAAATCAAGATAATTGATTGTTTAAGGCAATTGTTGCTTTAAAAACATCAAAATTTTAAAGGGAGTGATTAATTCGCTTTGATTGTTAATTCAGATTGTTGGACTGATACAACATGTATTCTTTAATATATTCGAGACACTTAAACTTGTTTATTTTAGTAAAGCAATTTATTTAGTTGTCAGAATTTTAATACATATAAAGATTAATTTAGATAAAATAATCCTAATTTTAAAATTGATTTACCATGTTATTTTATTAAATTGCAAATTGGTTAACCAATTATATGCATTAATGCATATTCTAGTATTGATTTAATGCGAACTTCACATTTTACACATATAAAGTATGTTTTCAACTTTAGATTAATAATGGGACTTTATTCTTTTAACGAAATATAAAACTCTATTTAGTTACATTGTATTAAGAATATGAAAAATAATTTGCTAATAATCGTTGCTGCGTTATTACTCTTTTCTTGTGGTAGTGACACAAGTTCAAAAGGAATTCTAGTAGAAAATATAGATGCATTAAACAAAGCGATTAAAGAAGCTACACCAGGTAGTGAAATAGTTTTGAAAAATGGAGTTTGGAATGATGTTCAAATTAAATTCTTTGGCAATGGCACAGAAAATCAAAAAATCACACTGCGAGCGGAAACTCCCGGTGAGGTATTTATTCAAGGTCAATCCGATTTAAAATTAGGTGGTGAATATCTTGTTGTAGATGGACTTTATTTTACAAATGGAGCATCTCCTTCAGAATCGGTTGTTCAGTTTTTTATTAATAAAGATACTGTTGCAAATAATAGTAGAGTTACCAATTGTGTTATAAAGGATTTTAATAAAGCTCAACGTAATATGTCTGACCTATGGGTGTTATTTAAAGGTCGACATAATCAATTAGATCATTGCTACATTACGGGAAAAACAAATAGAGGACCAACTGTTCGAATTAATCTTGCTGGAAATCAAAGCATTAAAAATTACCACGAAATAAATAATAATCATTTTGGCCCTAGACCTCCTAAAGGAGGGCCTAGTGGAGAAACTATTCAACTCGGAACAAGCAGTACATCAATGGTGCCAAGCCATACTTTGGTGTCTAATAATTTTTTTGAAAGATGTAATGGAGAAGTTGAAGTTATTTCTAGCAAAACAAATTTTAATGAATTTAGAAACAACGTTTTCTTTAAAAGTGAAGGTTCTTTAGTAACCAGACACGGTAATTACTGTATTGTTGATGGTAATTATTTTATTGGAGATGATGCTTCTCCATATGTCGGTGGTGTTCGACTAATTGGTACCGGTCATTGGGTAACTAATAATTATTTCTATAACTTAAAAGGAGAAACTTTTAGAGCTCCATTAGCAGTTATGAATGGGATTAGAAGACCAGCAATTAATAGATATATTCAAGTTACCGATGTAGTTGTAGCTTATAATACATGGATAAATTGTACATCGCCTTGGCAGTTTGGTGTTGGCTCAAATGTTGATCAGAAAAATGTACTACCTGCTTCTGAAATTCGCTCTGAAAGGCCTATACGGACTATTTTGGCTAATAATATTATAAGTAATTCAACAGGAGACAAATTACCAATTGTTCGACATGATTCGGTTGATGGTATTGACTTTAATAGCAATGTAATTAACAACCAAGGAGTACCATTCAATGGTGTTGAGGGACTTGTTGAAAAGGATTTTTCATTAACAGAATTAGAAGAAAATATTTATATTCCATCTTCCGACCTGTCAGATATTGTACCGCACAGCGGATTCGAATTTGAACAAATTACTAATGATTTATTCGGAAATTCTAGAATAGAAAATAATGCTATTGGAGCCACAAATGGTGTAGGTGGGGCAAAACCTACTATTATGGATTTATCTCAATATGGTCCTGTGTGGTACGATTCAACTCCAAATAATGGAGAATCAAAAACACATTCTGTATCTACATCTGAGGAATTAGTAGCGGCAATTACTAATTCTGAAAATGGAGATATTATCCAATTAACTTCTGATACTTATGACATAAGTTCATCAATAAAAATTAATAAACGACTTATCGTTTCATCTAAGGACTCCACAAAAAAAGCTAAGATTTTGTATAAAGGAAATACCGGAACTCCCTTGTTTGAAATGAATCCCAAAGGTGAACTTAAACTAAAATCCATTTCGTTAATGGGGAATAGTGAAAATTTTGCCTTTGCTACCTTAAAAGAAAACATGTCTAATCATTATAAATTAGATGTTGTGGATTCTGAAATCATGAATTTTGATTTTGTTCTTAAAGCATATAAATTTTCATTTTCAGAGTTGATAAAGTTTGATTCTTCAGTTATCAAAAATTGTAATAACGGATTAGAATTATCGGGAGAAGACGATGATAAAGGTGATTACAATGCTGAAAATATTTATATAACGAATACCGAATTTGACATAGTTAAAAAGAATGTTATTGATTATTATCGTGGTGGATACGATGAATCTACCGTAGGGGGCAGCCTTATAGTTAAAGGTTGTACATTTACTAATAGTGGTGTAGGTGAAGAAAACGGTATTTTGCTTAATACCTATGGGATAATAAATGTAGATTTATCTAATAATATTTTCAAGAATAACAAAGTAAAACAGGTGGCTAGACTTTGGGGAGCAAAAAATAATACCCATAGTGATAATGTAATTGAAAATTCTGGTGAACTGGTTGTTGAACAAAATCTACCTCTAAAATTGATGTACTAGATACTATGAATTCAGCAAATTTTTGGGATAAAAATTGGAACAACATTGTTGTGCTGTGTTTACTTTGTTTAGTTGCTAGTTGTAATAATACAGAACCCTACAAAAGACCATCTTTTGAAAAGCCAAAGTTTATTATTGAATTGGCAGAAACAAGATTGTTGGTTAGTGAACTGGAGCGTGATTTAGTTCAGCCTTGGGAAATTACTTGGGGTGGAGATGGCCATTTGTGGTTTACTGAAAAAAAGGGCAATGTACTTCGTATGGACCCAAATTCGGGTGCGGTCAAAAAGGTGCTAAGTATTCCGGAAGTATTTTCAGAAGGATATACCCCAGGATTATTAGGGATGGTTTTACACCCAGAATTTATGAACAACCCCTACGTTTACCTACATTATACATATACCGATTCTACGTTGACCAATGAATTTGATAGGAGAGGGAATCCGAATTACGTAAAATCAAGATTGGTGCGATATGCATATTTCAATGAAAACGATACATTAATGGAATCTGAATCAATCTTCCATGAAATTCCAGGTTCTAGAGGACATAATGGTTCTAGACTTACAATTAGTGACGATAATAAACTACTTTTTTCAATAGGAGATGTGGCAAATTCACGTAATGCTCAAACTGAAGAAAGTCTGCCGGGGAAAGTACTTCGAATAAATCTCGATGGTAGTGTACCTGACGACAATCCAATACCTGATAGTTATTTTTACTCTATGGGACATCGGAATCCACAAGGACTTGTTGCTGCAAATGGAAAAATATATTCTTCGGAACATGGCCCGGACAATGATGATGAAATAAATATTATTAAAGCTGGAGGAAATTATGGTTGGCCCTTTGTTGAAGGTTATTGTGATAAAGAAAATGAATTGACTTTCTGTGATACGGTTGCTGTAACTGAACCTATTTATAATTGGACACCAACGATAGCACCTGCTGGGCTGGATTATTATAATAATGACGCTATTCCCGAATGGAAAAACAACTTGATGCTAACAACTTTGAAAGGTAGATCTCTCTGGTTATTAGAATTGGATGAATCAGGAGAGCGTATTATTAATGAAAGAATTTATTTGCAGAAACAGTTTGGTCGATTTAGAGATTTGTGCGTAGCACCTAATGGTGACGTTTATATCGTTACAAGTAATTCCGATTGGCATATTGGTAGGTATGGATGGATGTACGAAAACGTGCCTGAAAATGGTAATGATCGCGTTTTGAAAATTTCAGTGATTCATGAAAGTGAGGTGGAAAATTTTAAAGATTTAAAGGTTCTAACTGAAGATAATAAACCTATTGAAATGTTCGTGCAAGCAAAGAGTGGGAACGATGCTAATGGAATGTTCGTGTACAATAATAATTGCGTATCATGCCATATGAAACAGGGTCAGGGCATACCTGATTTTGCCCCACCATTAATAGGCACCAAAACGGTAGCCGATAAAACAAAACTTATTGAGACCGTACTATTTGGAATGTCGGGAGAAATAGAGGTGAAAGGAAAAAAGTATAATGAGATTATGCCAGGTTTTGCAGTGGGGCTATCAAATAATGAGTTAAAAGATTTGTTGAATTTTATTCGATTAACCGCTAATGATTATACGGACTCGATAAGTGTAAAGGAAATAGAAGTGATTAGAAACAGTCGAACCTTATAATTTAATTGGTCGCCTGATAATTAAAACATATTATTTCCATAAAAAAAGAAATATTCTATGGCGAAAAAAGTGATAACATTTGGAGAAGTAATGATGCGATTATCGCCACCAGGAAATTCGATGTTTTCTCAGGCTACTTCATTTGATTTAGTTTATGGTGGTGGTGCAGCTAATGTTGCAATTTCTTGTGGGTATCTTGGAATGAAAGCAGCTCATGTTACTCGATTTCCTGATAACGCCTTAGGAAAAGCAGCTACACAATTTCTACGAAAACATTGGTTGAGTACAGAACATGTTTTTTATGGCGATGATATGCTAGGGAAATATTTTTTACAGAAAGGAGCCGTACATAGATCTAGTGAAGTTATTTACGAAAGAGAAGGTTCTTCATTCTCGTTAATAGAACCTTCAATGATTAATTGGGAACACATTCTTAAAGATGCAGATTGGTTTCATTGGACTGGAATTACTCCGGCTATTTCAGATGGTGCAGCAATGGCTTGTTTAGATGCTATAAAGACTGCAAATAGAATGGGTGTGAAAGTTTCTGGTGATATTAATTCCAGACAGAATATGTGGAAGTATGGGAAAACCATGCAAGAAGTTATGCCTGAATTGGTTAAAAATTGCGATATAGTTATTACAAGTAGTCGAGGGATTAGAGAAATGTTTGGGATTGGAGAGAAGGGCGATAAATTTAGACAAGTAGCTAAAAAATTAATGGACGAATTCCCGAAAATTAAAAAGGTTGTCGGCAAAAATAGAAAGTCTATCAGTGCCTCTCACCAGCAAATTCAAGGTAAAATGTGGAACGGTGAAAAATACATAAAAACCGAGACTTTAAATATTACGCATGTAATAGATCGTGTTGGAACGGGCGATGCATTCGCAGCTGGTATAATTTATGGTTTACTACATTTTGACGATAAACGAGCCCTTGATTTTGCTTCCGCGGCATGTACCCTTAAACATACCGTTCCAGGTGATGTTAATATGGTTACATTAGAAAATGTGATTAGTTTAATGGATGGTGATACTTCGGGTACCATAAAACGATAACTTAATTAAAAAAATAAATGATTTTAATTGGCTACAAAGCTGGTTTTAGATTCTGTGGAATTTCCTAGAGCGTCTTTTGTTTCCATTACAATGTAATATGTCATTGAACTAGTTACAGGTATATTATTTTCTGAAGTCGCCGTAGTATTTTCTAAGTAAATACTCGGCGGGTTTTCTAAAGATAAGTAAACAGAATAACTGACAATATCGTTGTCCAAATCATTACTCTGCCAAGCTAAATCAATAAGACCATTTCCCTCATTAACAATCATTATTACAGCAGGAAAAGGAGCATAATTATTAATGGGTGCTCCCTGCGAATAAAAGCTCCAAACATTACTTTCTGTTTCACTACTCTCATTTATAGCGAATACTTTCCAAGTGTACATGGTGCCAAGTTCTACATCCAAATCTGCCTTAGTATCTGTTGTCTCAAATGTAAACTCCTCTGCATTACCTTCAGCTTTAATTGAAATTCGATAATTTGTTGCTCCATCCACTGCGGACCATGAAAACGGTATTTTTATTTTTCCTGCTTCAGAAATTTCACCTTCCAAACATAATTCTTCATCATTAGGAAAAATTAAATCTGCCGCAGATAAATATGACACTGGATTATTTGGTTCGAATTTTCCTTCACATCCTGCAATCAATAACATTACGATGAGGACCAAAAAAATGTATATGCTTTTCATACTTTATTTTTTTACAATTTTAAATTCAATTTCTTCTTCATTGGTTCTTAAGTAAACGAGATATACACCTTTACTTAGCGTGCTAAAATCAACATGAATTTCTCCATTAGCTATTGGGGTAATAGCTTTAGCAGCTATTTTTCCTGTCAGGTTTGCAACAACTACAGTAGCATCCCCTTCTGCAAGTATTCCTTCGATACAAATTTTTTCAACAACAGGATTGGGATATACAGTTAAGTGACCAACAATTATTTCATCAGTGAATATTCCTTGACAGTCGGATACGCCCGAGATATGAATATTATTCTTACCAGCTTCTAGAGGAACAGAAATAACTCTAGACTTTGTTGTATTGAATTCATGAGAATAAACTACATCGTTTATACTAACCTGGTAGGAAGTGCTTCCTTCTACCTGAAATGAGGCTGATTTTCCAGAAAGGTCTATTCCTTGAGTGGCTACTTTTATTTCTTCATAACTCAGGACATTTAAATTGTAGCATTGGTTGAAATTTGGGAATTCGGCAATGTCAACACATATTTTATAGTTTCCAATGGCCAATCCATCAAATATTGTTTTTACACCTACAGTTAAAGGCTTAGAAATAGATTCTGTTAGGTTAGAACCGCTTACCGTAACTGTTCCATTATAATTTTTAAAAAGTTCAATTGAAATAATTCCGTTGGAAACACCTGGACATGTAGCATTTTGAACTTGAGCATAAATATCTTCAGGTTTAATATCAATTATAGGTTGTAATGGACAACCATTATTTTGGGCCGTTCCTTGCTGAGTTGGACATAAATCTTGCGTGTTCAATACCCCATCTCCATCAATATCATCATCGCATATATCACCAATGCCATCATTGTCTATATCCGACTGATTTGCATTAGGTGTACTAGCACAATTATCCAAATCGTTCGTAACCCCATCTCCATCAGTATCATTAGCTGCTGCATCAGAATCACTTGCGGCTATGGTCGCAGTTGCAGTAGCTTGTGTAATACTAATAGAATTAATATTCGGATTACTAATCGTTGCAGAAAATTCTTCATTTAATTCTTCATCAGTATCATCTATTAGAGGTATGTCAATAAAAGCTCCAGAGGCTCCGTCAATTACAGTTAGTTTTGTGTTAGCAGCTAGTTCAGAAAAATCTCCTGGTGAAATTGC
>NZ_JBDVFA010000019.1:0-116677 GCF_039941195.1 Aurantibacter sp.
AGATACTTCAGCGACTAATGAACTTTCGGATTTAGATTTAACTGGAAATATTCTTACGCTTACAAATCCTGCTACAGGAACGAATGAAATAGATTTAGCCGGTTTTGTGTCTAGCGATGATCAAAACTTAGAATCCGCTACACTTTCTGCTGCTAATGAATTAGGGATTAATATCGAAGGTGGTAATGATGTAACAGTAGATTTATCTGCATTAGATGATTCTGCTGCGATTGCAACAGTGCAAGCAGATGTTGACCAAAATGAAATTGATGCTGATAATGCCATTGCTGCTGTACAAGCGGATGTAGATCAAAATGAAACAGATGCCGATAACGCTATTGCTGCCGTACAAGCTGATGTAGATCAAAACGAAACAGATGCTGATAACGCTATTGCTGCTAATACAGCTGCAATTGCTGCACATAACACTGCAGATCAAGATACTTCAGCGACTAACGAACTTTCTGATTTAGATTTAACTGGCAACATTCTAACACTTACAAATCCTGCTACAGGAACGAATGAGGTAGATTTAGCCGGTTTTGTGTCTAGCGATGATCAAAACTTAGAATCTGCTACCCTTTCTGCTGCTAATGTATTAGGCATTAATATCGAAGGTGGTAATGATGTAACAGTTGATTTATCTGCATTAGATGATTCTGCTGCGATTGCAACCGTTCAAGCTGATGTAGATCAAAATGAATCAGATGCCGATAATGCGATTGCTGCCGTACAAGCTGACGTAGACCAAAATGAAACAGATGCTGATAACGCTATTGCTGCTAATACAGCTGCAATTGCTGCGCATAACACTGCAGATCAAGATACTTCAGCTACAAATGAACTTTCTGATTTAGATTTAACTGGAAATATTCTTACGCTTACGAATCCTGCTACAGGTACGAATGAAGTAGATTTAGCTAGTTTTGTGTCTAGCGATGATCAAAAAATTGACACCTTCTCCCTAACAGGAACAACTATTGCTGTTTCTAACGAAGGTGATGGTGAAGCTGATAAAACTATTGACCTTGGTACTACTTTCGCAACAGATGCTGAAGTAGCTACAGCTATTTCAGATTCGGAAGCATTGGATTTAGATAAAGTAATCGGAAACGAGTCCGTAACAGCATTAACTTTTGACGGTACAACTTTAACCTTA
The DNA here is from genome assembly GCF_039941195.1 of Aurantibacter sp. Taxonomy (GTDB): domain Bacteria; phylum Bacteroidota; class Bacteroidia; order Flavobacteriales; family Flavobacteriaceae; genus Aurantibacter_A. The sequence goes on from NZ_JBDVFA010000019.1 coordinate 1,160, forward strand.
GCTCAAGATGGTGCGGCAAGTGAGACCGTGAATTTAAGTTCAGTAAGTTCGGACAATCAATATCCCGACAAATTTGCATTGAATGGCACATTCTTAGAATTATCTTTAATTAGAGATGGTCTTTCTGACAGAACAGTAAACTTAGACGGTACTTTTGCTACAGATGCACAAGTAAGCACACAGATAAGCAATGCTATTGCTGCTTCCGAAGCCTTGGATAATGACAAGGCAATTGGAAATGAATCTGTAACTGCTTTAACTTTTGATGGAACTACCTTAACTCTAGAACAAGATGGTGCCGCAGATGAAACGGTAAATTTAAGTTCTGTAAGTTCGGATAATCAATATCCAGATAAATTTGCTTTAAATGGAACATTCCTAGAATTATCATTAATAAGGGATGGGCTTTCTGACCGTACAGTTAACTTGGATGGTACGTTTGCAACAGATGCTCAACTAGCCAGTGCAATTGCAGCTTCCGAAGCATTAGATAATGATAAGAGTGCCACTAATGAAATTCAGACTTTATCTATTTCAGGAAACGATTTAAGTATTAATGGTACAGGAGGTAATACGATTACTTTACCTTCTATATCTGGAACTACTGGCTCGGTATTTTTTGCAGATACAAATGGTTCGCCAACAGAGGATAACTCGCAATTATTTTGGGATAATGGTAGTAATAGTTTAGGAGTTGGAACTTCCAGTCCTTCAAATAAACTTCATGTAACTGGAGCTATTCGTTCTCAAGGATTCCTTAATTCTAATGGTACAGAAAATGAACCTGCATATAGGTTTAATGGCGACACTAATACAGGTATGTATAAACCCGCTGGTGATGAAATCGGATTTAGCGTTGGTGGAATTGAAGCATTAAGAATAGATGAAACTTCAAACAATACTACAGTTATAGTTAATGAAACCTTGGAATTAGAAGGCGACGTATTAGATACTAGCAATTCACCCGGTACTGCAGGACAAGTTTTAAGTTCTACTGGTACAGGTACAGCATGGGTAAGTTCATTAAGCCCGATTAAGGCAATTGGAAAAATTGCTGGTGCGGGTAGTGTTATCAAAGCTACTAGTGGAATTACAACGTCAAAAATTAGTACAGGTAGATACCAGGTGAATTTACCATCGGGTATGGTATCAGATGCAAACTATATTATTCAATTAACACAACCCGGAAGAGGTGGTGCTGGAAATGATGATCCTGGAATTTCGTATTCAAATCAGACTGCTACAGGTTTCCAAGTAATTATCGGTGACAATGATAATGGAGCAACAGATAGAGCTAGATTCGATTCTGAATTTATGTTCACAATTTTAGACCTATAACCATACAATTAACAAACAAAACAAAAGTGATTAAAAAGCTATTAACCATTGTAATCTTTACCCTTACTTATGGTATGTACGGGCAAATTGACAGTCAACTTCTACTGGGTTTAACCAATGCAAGTACGCTTGAAATAAGTACAATACTTGGAGCTACTGAAGGGCAAATTCTTTATAATAATGACACTAAACAAATTATGGTTTACAATGGTTTATTATGGACCAGTGCATCGAATAGCAACTGGTTAAGCACTGGTAATATTGTTACAAGCGGGGCCTTTCTAGGAACTAATAATGATGCCATTTTAGATATCCGTTCAAATTCCACCAGTATTCTACAATTTGGTAGGAGACAAACTTTAGGACTTACTCAGGCATATTCCGATTATGATAATAATGATCAATATCTAACCTATGTAAAAGGTAGTAATGGAGTTGCAGCTCTACAATTTCAAGCAGATGCAGCTGAATTCTACAAGCCAATGTTTTATACAACTTCTGCTGGTAATTTTAGACTTAAAGGCAGTGCTGCCAAAACTGATTTTTTCGAAATAGGTTCAAATGGTACTTCTAATGATGGAGAGCTAGAATTTGTTATTGGTGATGACGGTGCTGAACCATTTATTTTTAAACGTTATGATTATCGCGATGCTTTGAAGAAGGAACTTTTTAGAATTCAAGGTGCATCCGATAGTCAAAATGCACTTCCAAGAGTAGGTATTAATACTGGTCAATTAGCAAATTCTACTTTACAAGTTGAAGGGTCTGTTGCTACCGCTATTGAAACAAGCTCCTCTAATTTAACTTTAAACGAAACACACCATACTGTTTTAATATCAAATAATAGCAACATAACTTTACCTTCAGCTGCTTCCTGTAGTGGAAGAACCTACATTATAAAAAATCAAAACAATAGTTCTATAAGTATTTCCAATTATTTGGATAATACAGGAAGTACTATTTCTTCAATAGGAGCGAATAGTATTTTACATGTACAAAGTGATGGCTCTGTTTGGCATTCTATTACTCCAGGAAAAACCAGTAATAAGTTTTTCTTAAATTATTCTGGTAGAGCTTATTATTACGCCAACAGATGGTACGGCCCTAACGATCAGTATGGCCAAGGCAATCAGAATTGGAGTTCTTACAAAGGAACATCTACTACTCCAGCTTACTCAAATACCGAACAATTTAGTGTTCCAATAACTTCAAGTGTTAACCTTTCAAAATTTACAGTAAAAAATGATTTTAACTCAACCCCTATAAATCCTAAAATAAATCTATCTGTAATTCGAAATGGTAGTATTTTAAATATAGGAACATATACAATAACGAATCCTTTGACAAGTGTTACAGTTCAAACCATTAATGTAAGTTACAACTTAGAAGAAGGTGATTTATTAGTATGGGCAACAGGATCATCATCTGGAAATCGATTGAGTTATACATCATTAACCTTTGAATTCACTTATTAATTGCAAGATTCGAATACAATGAAACCAATAATCACTTTAGTAATCATCTTCTTGCTACAAAATATAATTGTAGCCCAAGAAGCTGTGCACAATTTTGGTGATTTACAAATGCATGGTGATGTTAGTGTAGGCTTTCATATAGATTTAACTAACGATGGTAATTTTGACCAAAACACTGGACTTGCAGGATTTTATGGTTACAACAAAGCATTAACCGTTTCTGGAGCATTTGCTCCAATTTTTTATGATGCCGAAGTTGCTGTTGACTATGGATTATATCTGGACACCTCAATGGGAGTTATTAATAATGGAAATCTAATTGTAGGGGATATAATTACCCCTAGAAACGATACCAACATTTACACCAATTTCATTAATGATGCTTTTTATGTTGGCGATAACGATGCGGCATTAGTAAATGGTTATGCCGGTGCAACCAATAAAGAAGATTTTACATTCCCAGTAGGAGATGGAGAATATCTACGACCTTTAACTATAGCTTCTACAGGAATCAATGTTCAATCTACTTGCGCTTACTTTTATGAAAGTCCGAATGCACCATCAACGTTTTCTAAAAGTTTTGAAACCGGAACGAAAGAATCTGAATATTTATCGGTAAGCGATATAGAATTTTGGCATTTAAGAGGAAGTGTTCCATCATCTGTAACCTTAACATGGGATGATCGTAGTGATGTTAGAACTCTAGGTCAAACTATTGACGAGCTTAAAGTAGTTGGTTGGCATATCGATAAAAATGAATGGGTAGACTTAGGTAATGTTTTTGCACAAGGCACCATGAATAAAGGATCGCTGACATCTGAAATTTTTACACCAGACGAATATGAACTTTTAACAATTGGTGGTGCTGATCAAAGAATTGGGGAATTCATAACAATAGAACTAGACAATTATTTTATTACTCCAAATGGTGATGGTAAAAACGATTATTTAGTATTAGATGGTTTAGAGCAATCACCGAACAATGAATTAAAGATATTTAATCGCTATGGTGTTTTGGTATACTCAGAAATGAATTATCAAAATACCTTTAATGGTATTTCTAACAGAAATACTGTTATAAGTCGTGATACTGGTTTAGCCTCTGGTGTTTATTTTTATATAATTACCATGTTAGATATTAGGCAAAGACATCAGGGATACATGTACTTAGCCACATCAGAATAACTATTAAAAAAATGAATGTGATTAATTTTTTTTAAATTTAAATTACAAATAGTAAGCAATAAGTATCAGTTACACACATACTTGGCAACGTATTTGCTTTAAATCAAACTATAAAAACTAAGGAATTCAACACATAACTTATGCAACGTAGAAATTTTATTAAGAAAAGCGGCTTATCTGGTTTAGCGTTAACTATGCTTCCTAGCCTAAGTTTCGCAAATGATAATGATATTGAATACAGTATTCTAGAGTTAATGGGCAAGGTAGATATTGACCTTTACGGTGAAGGTATTAACCTTAGGCAAGAAGCTCATGATGCATTTTTAGAAATGAAGAAAGCAGCTTATAGCGATGGCATTGATATTAAAATCGTTTCGAGCTATAGGAGTTTTGAACGCCAAACCTCAATTTTTGAGCGTAAATATATACGCTACATCGATGACGGCATGGCGCCATTAGATGCAATAGACAAGATAATTGAATACTCTACAATACCAGGAACAAGTAGACATCATTGGGGTACCGATATTGATGTAATTGATGGTTACCCAAAGGTTGAAGGTGACGTTTTAGTACCTAACTTATTTAAAAATGGTGGTCCTTTTGAGAACTTTAAAAAATGGATGGACGAAAATTCTGAAAAGTTCGATTTTCATTTAGTTTATACAGATGTAGCAAAGCGTAATGGCTTTAAATACGAACCATGGCACTATAGCTATGCACCTTTATCAGTGCCTATGTTAACCCAATTCAGAAGCAAAAATCTAATGCAAATTTTAAAGAATGAAGAATTTGAAGGCAGCTCTGAATTCACTACAGGATTCATCAAAAACTACGTGAGAAACAATATTTTAGACATAAATACTTCGCTTTTATAACTCTTTTTGTACCTTGAAACGGTACTGAAAGAACACTATAAACATGAGAAGAAGTAGTTGGAAGATACGAATCTTCATAGGTCTAGCCATTGTAGCTTTTGCATTTATTCAAAAATGCAGTAATACAGAAGAGAATCCATATACTGGAAGATCACAGCATATAAACATGTCTGCTGACCAAGAAATTGCCATCGGACTTCAAAGTGCTCCTGAAATGGCACAACAGCATGGCGGGCTTTATCCAGACGAACGTTTACAAGCTTTTGTAGATGCAGTTGGCAACAAATTAGTACAAAATAGTATAGCTCGCGAAACCCCTTATCAATACGATTTTCATCTATTAGCCGATGATCAAACAATCAATGCCTTTGCTTTACCAGGCGGACAATGCTTTATCACCTACGCCCTTTTTTCACAATTAACTGAAGCTCAATTGGCAGGTGTAATGGGACATGAAATTGGTCATGTTGTGGGTAGACATTCTGCTGAAAGAATCGCAGATAGCAATTTCTGGAAAACAGCTACTATGGGTGCAACAGTTGGAGCTGGTGATATGGGCGGACTGGTGGGTGGAATAGGACAAAACACCTTACTAACTAACGGTCGTGGTGATGAATTAGAAAGTGATGATCTTGGAGTCTTATTTATGATTCAAGCGGGTTACGACCCTTATGAAATGATTGAAGTGATGAAAATTTTAAAAGCTGCTGCTGGTCCTAATAGAGTACCAGAATTTCAAAGTACTCATCCCGATCCCGAAAATAGAATTGAAAAAATAAGAGAGTCCATTCAGAAGTATAGCAATCAATAAAATAACAAGACCTCTAATTAGCATACTATTAAATACAATGGTATGAAAACTGTACTACTCAAGTCTTAGGTAAAGTAATGCCAACGAATATTGTTTCACTTTTTTATTCTATAAACAAAGAAATGAAAACGTAGACTCCTACAAAACGAAGCCTATTAAATTAAAGATCAGATCTTGAGACCAGATAGCTTAGAGATCAACTTTAAAGAAAATAAATTACAATTCTCCTTTTTACAGCTGTTTTTGGCTAAATATTCCTAAAAAAATAAAAACAAGATTCAAAAAATTGGCATTACTTCTTTAATCGTTCTACTTTTGAAAAAGTAATAAATATGCCACATGAACAAGAAAGTTATTTTGATGATTTTAGACGGATGGGGAACATCACCTGATCCAAAAGTTTCAGCAATTGATAATGCCAATACGCCATATATAGATAGCTTATATACCAAATACCCAAATGCTGCATTGCGCACCGATGGGCTTAACGTTGGTTTGCCAGAAGGGCAAATGGGTAATAGCGAAGTTGGCCATATGAATTTAGGAGCAGGAAGAATTGTCTATCAAGAGTTAACTAGAATCAACTTAGCGATAAAAAATAATACTTTAAAAGACGAAAAAGTCTTAGTAGATGCTTTTAATTATGCAAAGAGTAACAACAAAAAAGTTCATTTTTTAGGGCTATTAAGTGATGGAGGGGTACACTCTCATATCAATCACTTAAAAGGTTTACTAACAGCAGCTAATGACAATGGTTTAAAAGATGTTTTTGTTCACGCTTTTACCGATGGTAGAGATGTTGACCCAAAAGCTGGTGCTGGTTATGTTAAGGATTTACAGGAGCATATGTCTAAAACGGTTGGCGAAATCGCAACTGTAACTGGCCGTTATTACGCAATGGATAGAGATAATCGTTGGGAGCGTGTAAAACTTGCTTACGATGCAATTGCTAAAGGAGTAGGCACACCAACTGATAATGTAATAAAAAGTCTGGAAGAAAATTATAACAATGATGTTACTGATGAATTTGTAAAACCACTTATTGCAAATTCAAATGGCATCTTAGCAGAAGATGATGTTGTAATATTCTTCAACTTTAGAACAGATCGTGGTCGAGAACTAACAAATATGTTATCTCAAAATGATTTTCCTGAATTCGAAACAAAAAAAATACCATTGTACTATGTTACAATGACTAATTACGATGATAGTTTTAATGGAATAAATGTCATTTTTAACAAAGATAACATTACAGAAACCATTGGTGAAGTATTGTCTAAAGCTGGTAAAAAGCAAATTAGAATTGCTGAAACAGAGAAGTATCCACACGTTACCTTCTTTTTCTCAGGAGGCCAAGAAGAACCTTTCCCTGGAGAAAGCAGGATACTACGCAATTCTCCTAAAGTAGCTACTTATGATTTAAAGCCAGAAATGAGTGCTTACGAGCTCACGGATGCTTTAGTTGAAGATTTAAAAAAACAGGAAGCTGATTTTGTTTGCCTTAATTTTGCAAATGGAGATATGGTAGGACATACTGGCATCATGGAAGCAGCAATTAAGGCTTGTGAGGCAGTAGATATTTGCGTGAAAAATGTTGTAGAGACTGGGTTAGACAATGGGTATTCAACTCTACTTATTGCCGATCATGGAAATTGCGAAACTATGATTAACCCAGATGGTTCGCCACATACAGCACATACCACCAACCCTGTTCCTGTAATTTTAATTGATAAAGATTTAAAGAAAATAAACGACGGAGTTCTTGGAGATGTGGCCCCTACAATATTAAAAATGATTGGTGTAGCTCAACCAGAAGCAATGACCTGTAAATCATTAGTTTAAAAAGTCTTACTTACCTTTGACCTTATGATTAAAATTAAAACTGCCGAAGAAATAGAATTTATGCGCGAAAGCGCATTGATTGTTTCAAAAACGTTAGGAATGCTAGCCTCCGAAATTAAACCTGGAGTTACGTCATTATATTTAGACAAATTAGCCGAAACTTTTATTCGTGACCATGGTGCCGTTCCAGGCTTTTTAGGGCTTTATAATTTCCCTAACTCGCTTTGCATGAGTCCAAACTCACAAGTTGTTCATGGCATACCTAATAATACTCCATTAATTGAAGGAGATATAATATCAATCGATTGTGGTGCCTTAAAAAATGACTTCTATGGTGACCATGCATATACCTTCGAAGTTGGCGAAGTAAAACCAGAAATTAAAAAATTGTTACAGGTTACCAAAGAATCTCTTTATGTAGGAATTAAAGAGTTCAAAATTGGAAATCGTGTAGGTGATGTTGGTTTCGCGATACAAAAATATACTGAAGATCACGGTTATGGTGTTGTTCGCGAATTAGTGGGCCATGGTTTAGGAAGAAAAATGCATGAAGACCCAGAAATGCCAAATTATGGTAAACGTGGTCGAGGCAAGAAATTTGTAAACGGAATGGTTGTAGCTATTGAACCCATGACCAATTTGGGAACACGTAGAATAAAACAACTAAGTGACGGTTGGACAATACTAACAGCGGACGGCGAACCAAGTGCACATTTCGAACATGATGTAGCATTAATAGATGGTAAACCTGAACTATTATCTACTTTTAAATACATATATGATGCACTTGGCATTAAAAGTGATGAGGAAGATGAGTTTAGAAAACAAGGATTAGTACATTAACCATAATAACAAGTCATTGAGAGTTTAACAATTCACAAGACTACGCTGAACAATAGCTTGAAAAAACTTTTCAAAATTGTACTCAACATTATACCACGTCCTTTACTCATTAAAATGAGTTATTGGGCCAGACCTATTCTTGCTTTTTTTATGCGAGGCAGCAAGTATGTGGACCCAATTGATGGTAAAAGCTTTAAGAGTTTTCTTCCCTACGGATATGAAAAGCCAAGAGAAAATGTTCTTGCTCCTGCTACACTATCCTTAGAACGACATCGATTACTATGGCTCTTTCTAAAAAACGAAACCAATTTCTTTACTGCCAATTTAAGCCTTTTACATTTTGCACCTGAACAAGCCTTTTACAAAAGGTTTAAAGCGCTTAAAAATCTAGATTATATTACAACAGATTTAAATTCACCGCTCGCCGATGTAAAAGCAGATATTTGTGATTTACCATTTAATGATGAGTCTTTTGATGTGATTTTTTGTAACCATGTTTTAGAGCATATTCCTAATGACACCAAAGCAATGACAGAAATGTATCGTGTGTTAAAGCCAGGAGGTTGGGGCATTTTTCAAATTCCACAAGATTTAAATAGAATTAAAACTTTTGAAGATAATAGTATTGTTGACAAAAAAGAACGTGCAAGAATTTTTGGTCAATATGACCATGTACGTATTTATGGTCGCGACTATTTCGACAAATTACGAAGCATTGGTTTTATTGTGGAAGAACTAGATTATACTGCTAGTTTTTCTTCGGAAGACATCGAAAAATATAGACTTGCTAAAGGTGAAATAATTCCATTGGTAAGAAAATAATTATTGAGCAATTAAAAGCTTTTTAAAGCCTTCTGTCATAAATTCCTGAATAGTACCCATTTCATTTGAATACACAATATAAGCATCAAGTTCTTCTCGGGTATTCAACAACTGTTTCACTTCATCCAAATCCATTGCCATAAAAGATGTAGCGTATCCGTCTGCTGTCGCACAATTTTTAGCAAAAACAGTTGCTCCAAGGGTTGTAGAGTTTTTGGTATATCCTGTTAACGGGTTTATAGTATGCACATATTTTTCACCTGTTTCTTCATCAACTCGATATTTAATATAATTTCCAGAAGAAGCCATAGCCCTATTCTTCAAATGTATCAATTGCTTAGGACTATTTCGCGGTTCACCCACCGGATCATCAATACCAATTACCCAATTTTTATCTGTTATACTATTATAACCTTTTGCAACCACCTCTCCCCCTACTTCTATTAGATAATTCTCAACACCTTTCTGATCTAACATAACTGCTAAGCGATCTATTGAATAACCTTTAGCTATTGCATTAAAATCAAACCTTATTTGAGGTAATTTCTTTTTAATAGTATTATTAGCTTGCAATTGAACTTTTTCAAAACCTACAAAATCTAAAAGACTATCTACCTTAGCGCTATCTAATTTAATTTGCTCACCCGGACCAAATCCCCAAGCATTAACCAAAACACCCACAGTGGGATCAAAATAGCCCTTAGTTGAACTGTGTATACTTTTTGACAGTAGAAAAACTTCTTGAAACATCTGATCAACCACCAATGTAGAATCACCTTCATTAATTTTTGAAATATCGGAAGTAGGAATATAAGTTGACATTGAGATATTGATTACTTCAAATACTGAATCAATCTCTTTTTGAAAATTTTCTTCACCATCTGTGATATACGTAATGCCATAACTGGTACCTAAGGCAGCACCTCTATTCTGATTTTTAATTAATTTTGGCTCACTTTTACATGAAAGAACCAAAGCAATTATAGTCAAAAAACATATAAGCAGTTTAGAAAAGCTAAATAAACCATGTAATTTCTTCAACATACCATTAGCCTTAAGTAAATGTACCTTTTCATTGATAGTCATAGTTCTAGATTTCAATAAGTCCGTCATAATCAACAATATATTCTTCATTTAAATATACAGGCAAAAATCTATCTTGAGCATTAGAAAGACCTACTCCAGCATAATACGCTTTTGCTTCATGTTTTAAAGCATGATCTTTCATTTTAAGCATAAAATCTTGATCATAATTTGAAGGGTCTTCAGGAAACGGAATATTTCTAACTATTATAAAATGTAGTTTTTTATCCTTCAAACAAACAAATTGAGGATTCTTTTTAGGCTTACTATTTATGCCCATAAATTCATAACCATCTTCCTCTAATTTTCTACCTACAATGTTCATTGCAAGATTATGAAGCTCCTGTTCTGTAAGGGGTTTACTCATAGTAAATCAGAATCAAAAAACCTGACAGGTATAAAATCTGTCAGGTTTTTAATTTTAGTTTTTATTTTTTAGAAATAAATAAACTTTTAGGTTATCCTCCAAAATCGTCAAAACGAATATGCTCATCTGGAATACCAAAATCTTCACCCATTTTCTGAACAGCTTTATTCATCAATGGTGGTCCACAGAAGTACAATTCTATATCTTCTGGTGCTTCATGTAGGCTTAAGTAATTATCAATTACACAATTATGTATAAACCCGACAAAACCATCACCTGGGGCATCAATATTTTCTTTTACCTTCCAATTATCTTCCTCCATTGGTTCAGATAATGCCAAGTAAAACTTGAAATTTGGAAACTCTTTCTCTAGTTCGTAAAAATGGTCTAGATAAAATAACTCTCTCTTAGAACGACCACCATACCAATACGTAACTTTTCTACCAGTTTTTAATGTTTTGAAAAGATGATACAAATGCGAGCGCATAGGTGCCATACCAGCTCCACCACCTACATATAACATTTCTGACTCAGACTCATTAATAAAAAACTCACCATAAGGTCCAGAAATAGTTACTTTATCACCTTTCTTCTGATTAAAAATATATGAAGATGCAATTCCTGGATTAACATCCATCCAGCCATTTTTAGCTCGATCCCAAGGTGGACAAGCGACACGTACATTCAACATTATCTCCCTTCCTTCTGCTGGGAAAGAAGCCATAGAGTATGCTCTTTCTATGGTTTCGGTATTTTTCATCACCAACGGCCATAAGGCAAATTTATCCCATTCTGTTTGAAACTTATCAGGAGTATCATGCTCCTCTGGGTGCGCCGTAATATCCATATCAGAATATTTTACTTCGCATGGTGGAATTTCAATTTGAATATAACCACCTGCCTTGTATCCCATATCTTCCGGAATTTCAACAACAAATTCCTTAATAAAAGACGCTACATTATAATTACGAACAACGGTACCTTCCCACTTTTTAATTCCGAATACTTCTTCCGGAATTGTAATCTCCATATCCTGTTTTACCTTTACTTGACAGGCTAAACGAGCACCATGATTTAATTCTTTCTTAGAAAAATGAGGAGTTTCAGTAGGCAATGCCTCGCCTCCACCAGAAAGCACATGACATTCACACTGAATACATGTTCCACCTCCACCACATGCAGAAGGTAAAAATACTTTTTGATTCCCTAATGTAGTGAGTAATGAACTACCTGAGCCTACTTCAATTTTCTTTTCACCATTAATAGTTATGGTAACCGGACCAGATGGCGAAAGTTTTTCTTTGGTAAACAGTAATAATGCAACCAATAATAATAAAAGAATAAGAAACGCAACAACAGTAATTAATATGGTTCCTCCTGTACTTGTAGCTAATATCATTTCTACTTTTTTATAGCATCGTTATAAGAAATATCATTTTCGTCAATTTCTTTATTTTTTTCTTTATTTAATTCTAGTGTACCTAAATCTTCTGTTTCAATTTTATCAACAGCTGTTTCAGTCTCGGTAGTTTCTTCAGCATCACCACCACCGGTTAACATACCCCCAAAACTTTGAAAACCAATACCCATTAACCCTGTAATGATAAAGGTGATACCTAATCCTCTTAAAGGCGCAGGAACATTTGAATATCTAATTTTTTCGCGAATGGCAGCAATAGCTAAAATTGCTAAAAACCATCCAATACCTGAACTTACACCATAATTAAACGCAAGACCAAATGTTTCAATTTCTCTAGCCTGCATAAACAAAGAACCTCCCAAAATTGCGCAGTTAACCGCAATTAAGGGTAAAAATATACCCAAAGAGTTATAAAGTGAAGGAGAGAACTTTTCCACAACAATTTCAACCAATTGCACCATTGTAGCAATAGTTGCAATAAATAATATAAAAGATAAAAAGCTCAGGTTATACTCTGCATATTCTGGGCCTAACCAAGCTAACGCACCATCTTGCAGCAAATACTTATCTAATAACCAGTTCATGGGTACGGTTACCGCTAATACGAATATCACAGCTGCTCCCAAACCTACAGCGGTGGCAACTTTTTTAGAAACCGCTAAATAAGAACACATTCCTAAGAACACGGCGAAAACCATGTTATCAATAAAAATGGACTTAAAAAATAATTCTACATGCTCTAACATAATTCCCTAATTTAATTGTCTTCAACTAATGCAGGGTTACGCGAACGTTGCACCCAAATAATAATACCCACTACAATAAGCGCCGCAGGAGGAATAATCATAAATCCATTATTCTCATAACCAGTAGCATAAAGTCCTGTTTTAGCTATTGGATCACCTAACACTGGAAATCCTAATAAAGTTCCAGACCCAAACAACTCTCTAAAGAATCCTACGATAATCAAAATAATTCCATACCCCAAAGAGTTACCAATTCCATCTAAGAAAGACTTCCATGGTCCATTTGCTAAAGCAAAAGCTTCAAAACGCCCCATAATAATACAGTTGGTAATAATCAATCCAACAAATACTGATAATGTTTTACTCAATTCGTAAGCAAATGCTTTTAACACTTGATCCACTATAATCACCAATGCAGCAACTACAATCAATTGAACGATTATTCGAATTTTGGAAGGAATAATGTTTCGCATTAATGAAATAACTACGTTACCAAGACCCAATACAAACAATACTGCCACAGCCATTACAATGGAAGCTTTTAACTCAGCAGTAATTGCTAAAGCAGAACATATACCCAAAACTTGAATTGTAATAGGGTTGTTATCCGCTAGCGGATCCAAAATTAAATTCGTATCTTTTTTTGAAAGTAATCCCATATTATTTAACTCTAATGGTTTCTAAATAACCTTTATATAAATTAACGCTTTCTTTAATCATTGCAGAAACACCATTACCAGTAATTGTAGCTCCTGCCATAGCATCCACTTCATTATCATCCTTGGTATTGTTCAAAGGGTCATTGTTCCCTTTTACAACAGCTATTCCTGCATATTTAGTACCTTTTAAAATGGTTTCACCAGTAAAGTCATCCATAAAATAGCGCTGTTTAATATTAGCTCCTAACCCTGGTGTCTCACCTTTATGATCAAAATACACACCTTGCACAGTCATAGTTTCATCTAAAGCTATAAAACCCCAGATAGCATCCCATAATCCTTTACCATACATTGGAATAATGTAAAATTTCTTACCGTCTTTATCCCCTATGAATAATGGAAGTTTAAAAGATTCTCCCTTCTTTTTTGCAGCTAACTGTTTTTTCAAATCGATTAAATAAGCTTCGTCATCATTAGTGACCTTATCGCCTTCAATAACCAACTGCTCCTTTATATAATTATTAAACTCACCCTCAACTTTATCCGTAGGTATAAAACTAACACTTGATTCGTCATTTTCATTTACACCCATTGCGTAAAGAATATTCTGTTGTTTTTCGAACCTTTCGTTTTCTTGAATATTAGGTCGTAAGGCTGATGCTAGAAAAGCCAATATTGATCCTACTACCACTACCATAATAGTTGCAAAAATTATGGTATAACTATTTTTATCAGTATTGATTGCCATTTTTATACAGTTTCTGCTTTTAGTTCTTTTGCTTCTCCTTCTGAATCCTTAGGATAAATTGTAGCATTTGTTAATCGTTTCAAACGTTTTTTAACATTGCCTTGCACTACATAATGATCAATGGTAGGTGCAAAAACGTTCATTAATAATATTGCTAAGAATACACCTTCTGGATAAGCTGGATTAAATACACGAATCATTACTGACATAAAACCTATTAAAAAGCCATATATCCATTTACCTCGGTTAGTTTGTGAACCGGTGACAGGGTCTGTTGCCATATAAACAATACCAAATGCCAAACCACCTACTAATAAATGCTTCCAAAAATCAAAACTCATTAAGCCATAAAATGGGCTATTTCCTGTTATCCACCCTTGGTCAACAACACCGTTAAAAATCAAGCCCATTACTAAAGAACCTAGTACAGCGCTTAACATAATTCTCCAGCTAGCTATTTTAGAAAAAATCAAAAACAAACCTCCTAACAGTATTAAGAAAGTAGGTGTCTCGCCAACCGAACCTGGTATAAAACCCCAAAACATATCCCATGTACTATAAATGGTATCCATTTCGGCTCCTTTTCCTTGCGCTAAAAATCCAAGAACAGTTTCACCAGATATTGCGTCTACATTCGTCGCACCATCTGCAATCATTTCAGCTCTTTCACGTGCTTCATAAACCCAAACCTTATCTCCACTCATCCAAGTTGGGTAAGCGAAGAAAAGAAAGGCGCGAATAGTTAATGCGGGGTTTAGAATATTCATTCCTGTACCACCAAAAACTTCCTTACCGATAACCACACCAAAAATTACAGCTATTGCTAGCATCCATAATGGCGTATCAATTGGCACAATTAAAGGCACTAACATACCAGTTACCAAATATCCTTCTTCTACTTCGTGTCCTTTTATTACAGCAAAAATAAATTCAATAAGAAGTCCAACACCATAGGATACAACCAACAAAGGCAAAACCTTTATTATTCCAATCCAAAAATTATCCCATGTCAAGAAATGATCCATCACAGAGAAATTCTCTGGAAAACCATTAATTGCAGAGAAATGTTGGTAACCTGCATTAAACATTGAAAAAATAAGCACAGGCACTAATGCCATAATTACTGTATTCATTGTTCGCTTTAAATCATCTGCTGATCTTACATGCGAACCTGAATGGGTAGTCTCGTCTGGCGCGTATAAAAAAGTATGGATTGCATTAAATGCAGGAGCCATTTTTTTACCTCGGTAATGGTGCTTTAAGATGTGTAGTCTTTTCTTAAAGGTCAGTCTTTTATCACTCATCTTTTATCCTATTTCTTTATAAAGCAAATCTAATCCCTCACGAATAATTTGTTGGTGAGGTTGTTTTGACACACAGATAAATTCTGTCAAAGAAAAATCTTCAGGAGCCACTTCATAAAGCCCCAATTGTTCCATTTCATCTAAATCTTTGTACAAGCAAGCTTTTAAAAGTTGCATTGGAAAAATATCTAATGGAAATATCTTCTCATATTGACCAGTTAACACAAAAGCTCGGTGCTCTCCGTTAGTATTGGTATCTAATGTGAATTTCTTATTCGGTTGCATCCAAGAGAAAGTTAAAGCTCTTGTTGCAGAAATTTTATTAAAAATCGGCTTATTCCATCCGAAAAAATCGTAATCATCTCCTTCTGGAATAACAGAAACTGTATTATTATAGAACCCTAAATGGCCATCTGGCTTACTTTTAGACCCTGTAAGCACGTCACCATTAATAACTCTAATATTATCTTCATTAACACCACTAGCATATAAAAAAGTTGATATCTCAGCCCCAATCATTGTAGTAAAATATTTAGGAGCCTTCACAGAAGAACCAACTAAAGCCACTGTTCGCTCTGCATTAAACTTTCCTGTCAGCAAAGCCTCTCCCATTATAATAAGATCCTGCGGAGCAACAGTCCAAACAACTTCTCCTTTATTTATAGGATCTATCTTATTAATTTGAGTACCAACTAAACCAGCTGGGTGTGGACCTGAAACCTTATGTAATTCTACATTAGATAAACCGGTTAAAACCGAACTACTAGCAGCACCAACAGAAAGATGAACTTTACCAGGGGTAAGTTTACTTAAAGCATTAATAGCTGCTTGAATTTCTTTTTCTTTTCCTTCCAAAACGTAATCCACTTCAGCAGCCAAAGGAGCTGTAGTGTACGCCGAAATAAAAATAGCCTTTGGATTAACATCCGGATTTGCAATTATATCATATGGTCGTTGTTTAATAAATGGCCAACAACCAGATTTTAACATAAAAGCTTTTATACTTTCTTTTGTGGCAGATTGCACATCAAATGTTGAATGCACTAAACTTTCTTGGGTTTTATCTGGCAATATTCTCAGCGATAATATTTTTCTCCTAGCACCACGCTCAATCTCTACCAATTCACCACTTACGGGCGACACGAAAAGCATTTCTTCGTTGTCTTTATTGTAAAAAATTGCCTCACCAGCTTTAACCTCAGCACCTTGCTTTACCAACATTTTAGGCGTTACCCCATGAAAATCACTTAAATTAAGCGAATACACATTGCTTAAAACAGCTTTAGATGTAGTCTTTTCTGCGGTGCCGACAAGGTTTATATTCAACCCTTTTTTAATTCGGATGTCTTTAGACATATTTTTGTAGACTATATTAAAATTCGGGCAAATTTAGCATTTAAACGATTCTTTTCATAATAATTACCCATTAATTTAGGCATTATAACGAGGTTAATTTTTTAGGTACGCTTTTTGCTTAACTTTACCAGAAATTTGCAGGTTAATGAGCTCGATTGCTTTTAGAATAATATTACTACTTTTTTGCACCTCATCGCTTTGTGCTCAGGTATATGAAGAAGTTAATGCACCAGACTATATTAAGTCTATTGTATTTAAAGGACCCACTGAAGATCAATTTCCAATCGTTCAAATAGGTGAAACACTTAATCTTGAATTTGATGATCTTTCTGCAAGCGAACAAGATTTCTACTATAAAATAGTGCATTGTGATTACGATTGGCAAAGTTCAAGCCTTTTAAAATCGCAATATCTTGATGGTATTGACAACCAAAGAATAATCAATTACGGCAATAGTTACAACACACTACAGCCCTACTCAAACTATTCGTTAAGCATTCCAAATGACGCGGTACGCTTAAAAGTAAGTGGAAATTACGTATTAGAAATTTACAATTCTAGCGATGAAATTCAATTCTCAAGAAGATTTGTTGTTTATAAAGATTTAGTATCAGTAAGCGGTACAGTTAAAAGATCGCGAGATTTTGATTTTTTAAACGAAAAACAAGTAGTACAATTCACCATTAACTCCGGTAACACACAATTAATTAACCCTAAAAAAGAGGTTAAAATAGCTATTGTTCAAAATTACCACTGGCCAACAGCACTATATGATGTACCACCACAATTTACAATTGGAAGTGAACTTGTATATAAATATGACTATGAAACCAGTTTTTTTGGAGGCAATGAATTTTTATACTTTGACACTAAAGACTTAAGAGCTCCAAGCTCTGAAATAGCACGTATAGATCTTGAAGATATATACCAACATTATTTATTTTCCGATAATTTAAGATACAATATCGCATACACTTATTTTCCCGATATCAACGGAGATTTTGCGATAAGAACCCTCCAAGGTGATGACACATCAAGAGAAGCTGAATATACGAATGTACATTTTAGTTTGCCCTACAATGAAATTCTAGGGCTTGATGATGTTTATATTTTCGGAAAATTCAACAATTATGCACTTACAACAGAAAACAAATTAAAATATAATGAAGATAACGGGATGATGGAAGGAACCCTAGAGCTTAAACAAGGGTTTTACAATTACAAATACATTGTACAAAAAGAAGATGGTTTAATTGACCTCAATACAGTTTCAGGTAACTATCATTTTACCGAAAATAATTATTCAATTTTAGTTTATTATCGAAATTTTGGAGATTTGTACGACAGCATTATTGGCATAGGATCTGCCAACTCTAGAAACATCACCAATTAAAACTCAATCTACATACTGGTTAGCCTATAACATTTGAGCCTTTTTGCAAAAAGATTTTATATCTTGGAAGCTTCATATGAGTAACAAACCAACCTTAACATCAAAAGGCCGATATAAAATAGAATTCAGAGGAACTGAATGCCTAAACTGTGGACACCCATTAAAATTAACCGATAAATTTTGTTCGAATTGTTCGCAAGCCAATAGCACCAAAAAACTATCCTTAAAGGATTTTTTTGATGAGTTTTTTGCCACCCTAATTTCTTATGACTCTAAACTTCTAAAGACCCTTAGCGCAATGCTCATACAACCGGGTAAAATTACACGTGATTTTATCAACGGAAAACGCGCTTCCTACACAAATCCATTTCGTTTTCTTTTAAGCCTAACAATCATCTATTTTTTAATGATTAATTATGGTGGAAACTACTCAAGCTTAGACAAACACGGATTACAGAACAAGGATGAAATATTTGACCGAATGAATGATTTCAATTTCGATTCAAACCAATTTGAAAATGAAGATTTCACAACTGAGGAGCTTGACACAATTATTGATATTGAAAACATAAAATTAAGCTTAAAGGAAACAGCAAATAAAACTAAAAGTAAAGACTCAGTAATTTTAGCAAATCCAAGCGCTTACTTTAAAACCATAGGAGATAAATCCTTTATAGCTCGGCAGAACAAAAAACAAGACTTTTTTAGAACGGTTATTACTAAGGACACAATTTATGATTTCGAACAAGCTGTAGAAAAATATGATATATCAAATACCTTTGAAAACAACCTAACTTTCAACTTAGCACATGGCACAATTGGCCTACTACAACAACCGGGTAGCTTCATAAGTTCGATGATTTCAAAATTACCTTTTGCCATATTTTTCTTTTTACCAGCGTTCGCACTGTTCATTTGGCTGGTATATATCAGAAAAAAATACAGTTATACCGATCATTTGATCTTTAGCTTTCACAATACATCTTTGTTTTTTATCTTGCTGATTATTAGTTATTTGATTGAATGGATTACAAACTTTAATGTCAATTGGGTTTTTTTAATTCTCTTTTGTTTTTATCTATTTATTTCGATGAAAAGGTTCTATCAACAAAGTTTTATCAAAACAAGTATTAAATACGTGTTTTTAAATACGATTTTTTTTATATTGGCAATGTTTTCTATGGCAATTTTATTTGCAGGAAATATTTTTACATTTTAGATTGAGAGACTATGACAACATTAGTAACCAAAGGCATTAAAATTTCTGTTCGCACAACTTTTGAAGGAACCTTCTTTAAAAATTATAAAATGCATTTTGCATTTGGCTATACTATTACCATAGAGAACCAGAGTAAAGACTCTGTGCAGTTAACAGGACGTCATTGGCAAATCTATGATTCTTTAAATGATATGGAGGTTTTAGATGGTGAAGGTGTAATTGGTAAGAAACCCGTTATTTTACCAGGTGAATCTCACACCTACAATTCTGGTTGTCTTTTAGCATCACCGATAGGCGCTATGAAAGGACATTATAACATGGTAAATTTTGGTACATCAGAAAAATTTAGAGTATATATTCCTACTTTTAAATTCCACGCTCCTTTTGCTTTAAATTAAGATTATTATACAAGCAATTTAAGACTTATCATACTACTTAAGATCAACAAAATAGCATTGAATTAATCAACTTTTAATTCAATGCACTAGCACTTCTTTATTCTTATTATTTTCAATATCATTTCGCAAAATTTCAGCTTCTTTAAATTGCATTTAACCTTTGCCTATTAGTGCCAAATAGCAATTTGTAAATTCTTTTTATTGTCAATAACAACAAGTACCTTTGCTTCAGTTTTTAACCCCTAAATAAAATATCATGGGTAAAGGTTTTTTTCAAGTGCCAACAGCTATTAACGAGCCTATTTTAGGTTATGCACCTGGTTCAACTGAACGAGAAGAAGTACTTAAGCAATATGAAGCTTATTACAATAATAGTATAGAGGTACCAATGTACATTGGTAAGAAAAAAGTAAAATCAGGAAATACAAAACCAATGTCTCCGCCACATGATCATCAACACAACGTAGGAAGCTACCATATTGCTGATGAATCTCATGTGATTGACGCAATAGATTCAGCCTTAAAAGCACGAGATGCTTGGGCAAATTTAACTTGGGAGCAACGTGCAGCAATTTTTTTAAAAGCTGCTGAATTAATAGCCGGACCTTATCGTGCTAAGATTAATGCTGCCACTATGATAGCCCAATCAAAAAATATTCATCAAGCCGAAATTGATGCTGCTTGTGAACTTATAGATTTTTTACGTTTTAATGTGGAATACATGTCTCACATTTATGAGGAACAACCCGATTCTGCAGAAGGTATTTGGAATCGTGTAGAATATCGTCCACTCGAAGGATTTATTTATGCCATTACACCATTTAATTTTACGGCAATTGCGGGTAATTTACCAGCTAGTGCTGCCATGATGGGCAATGTTGTTGTATGGAAACCAAGCGATAGTCAAATATTTTCAGCTAAGGTAATTGTAGATATTTTTAAAGAAGCTGGGTTACCTGATGGCGTAATAAATGTTATATACGGAGATCCTGTAATGATAACAAAGAATATATTGGCAAGTCCAGATTTTGCCGGAATTCACTTTACCGGTTCAACACATGTTTTTAAAGAATTATGGAAACAAATTGGCAACAACATTCACACGTATAAAACATACCCAAAAATAGTAGGTGAGACGGGTGGCAAGGACTTTATTTTAGCTCATTCATCTGCTAATCCAAAACAAGTAGCAACAGCAATAGTACGCGGTGCCTTTGAATTTCAGGGTCAAAAATGCAGTGCAGCCTCTAGAGTATATTTACCGAAATCTAAGGCTGATAAAATTCTTGATTTAGTTAAAAAAGATGTCGAATCTTTCAATCCTCCAGGTTCACCAGAAGATATGTCGAACTTCATTACAGCAGTTATTCATGAAGGTTCTTTTGATAAATTGGCAAAATATATTGACCAAGCGAAAAAAGATAAAAAAGCAAAAATTATTGCTGGTGGAAATTATGACAAATCGAAAGGGTATTTTATTGAACCAACTGTAATTCTGACTACTGATCCTAAATATACAACCATGGAAACTGAACTTTTTGGTCCTGTGGTAACAATTTATGTGTATGATGATAAAGATTGGGCTAAAACTTTAAAATTAATAGATACAACCTCAGAATATGCTTTAACGGGAGCCGTTTTATCAACAGATCGTTATGCCATTGATGAAGCTACAAAAGCATTACAAAATGCTGCTGGAAATTTCTATATAAATGACAAACCTACAGGAGCTGTTGTTGGTCAACAACCTTTTGGAGGAGCTAGAGCATCTGGAACAAATGACAAAGCCGGATCGGCCCAAAATTTATTGCGTTGGGTATCACCTAGATTAATCAAGGAAACATTTATAACTCCTGAAGACTATCGTTATCCATTTTTAGGATAATTACTTCATAACAGCTAGTGTATGAAGTGCTTATATTTTAAAAACATTACCTTACACAACACTTTTTTAAAAAAAGTGAATGTATTAGTAACTTAAACACTCAATAAAATGAAAAAACTTTCTACACTAGCATTGCTATTGATGACCACGGTCTTTTGCTTTGCACAAGAAAAATTAGCACAAAGTACCATACAAGGTGTATTGGCAGGAAATCAAGATCAGGTAATACAATTGGCTCAAGCTTTTTCGGATGAACAATACGATTGGCGACCTATGGAAGGAGTAAATTCTGTTCGAGAAGCAATTTTACATGTTGCAGGAGGTAATTATTATATAGCGTCTAAAATGGGCTTTGCTCCTCCTGAAGATGTTGACATGATGAAACTAGGAGAAATTACTGGAAAGGAAAATGTAATTGCAACGTTGAAGAAATCTAATGAATTTGTACTTGAAAAAATAATGTTAGTAGAAAATGGTTCACTTAGTGATGAAGTAGATTTCGGTTTTGCTAAAATGAACAAATTGGGAGGGTTACTTGCCATTATGGAACACAATGGCGAACATAAAGGTCAACTTATTGCATATGCCAGATCCAATGGGGTTACGCCACCTTGGAGCAAGTAACAACTTCATAATTTTTATTGAAAGGTGCTTTTTAGCACCTTTTTTTATTCTACACAACTAACTCATTTTCAAGCAATATCAATCAGAAAAAGCTGTAAACCAATTATTTATCAGCTAAAAGTTGATTTCCACACAATTTCAATGTAAATTTAACGTTAAGTAATTGTAAAGTAAAATATTCATTAGTCTACTCAGGAACTAAAATTTATAGCTTATGAAAACACATAAAGAAAATATTACTTCCACGAAAAACGAAAGTTTCAACTTTCAAAACTTTTATACATTTATTAAAAATTATGCTAATAACTGTCGTTACTCATTTAATAGAATGTTGAATACTTAATTAAAAACTGATTTAATTAAACAAACGTTCAACCTATTTTCCAGTTTATCTGCATTATTTTACTTAGCAAAAATACAGCCCGTATTACTTCTTTTTAATTAGCAGTTGTCATCACTCCATAATGCTCAAACTGTTTAACCCGCAAATATTATTTTTTTAGCTAAAAAAATATACAAATAATATCCTTCCATTAATAGTTATTTTTCAATTCTAGACTTTTAAAAATTGATACAGAAAATTCGTGTTAAGACCCTATTTTACTGGTAAATTACATCTTTTATGTTAATTTTTACAATCATAATTTTTTAACATTATTTTTATTTTATCATAAAATAAGAGTGCTTTTAGGTTATAAAAGTTAATAATTTTATTGTTTTTAAGGTTTTATTAACTATTTTCAACTTCTCAAAATTAACTTTAAAGAACCTAAAACTCATGATCAACCAACTTAAACCTAAGGGTAATGGTATGCTTTTGAAGCAGCATTATCTCTCCCTATTCCTTTTTTTAGGTGGCATTATTTTCTCTGCTGCCATTGCCCAAACTAATATCTCTGGTACTGTTTCAGATGAATCTGGAACACCATTGCCTGGTGTTAGTGTCGTAATACAAGGAACAACCACTGGTGTAACTACAGATTTTGATGGCCTCTATGCTATTGCTGTAGATGACAACAATGCCGTACTTGTTTTTTCATACATTGGTTTTGCTTCGCAAAACGTAACTGTTGGAACAAATACATCCATTGATGTTCAAATGAAAGAAGATGTACAGAACCTAGAAGAAGTTGTAGTAGTAGGCTATGGAACTCAGAAAAAAGCAACCATGACAGGTTCTGTATCTAGTGTAGGAGGCGAGGCGCTAGAGAAATCGTCCTCCCCTAACCTAGGTGCTGCCTTAGCTGGTAAGGTAACTGGTCTTTTTGTTGATACCGGCCAAGCAACTCCAGGTGCTGATACACCCGCTATACGTGTACGTGGTACAAATACATTTAACAATTCTGGGGCTTTAGTGGTTATTGATGGTATTCCTGCAAGAGAAGGTGGTATTGCCAGAATCAATCCGGCAGATATTGCTACAATTTCAGTATTAAAAGATGCATCTGCAGCTATTTATGGTGCTCGAGCTGCCAACGGTGTAATTTTAGTTACCACTAAACGCGGTAAAATCGGAACCCCGAAAGTAAAAATCACAAGTACTGTTGGTACTCAAAGTTTTACCTCAACTCCCGAAATGCTTAAAGGTGCCGAATACATGGATTTAGTAAACATATTAAATGTTTATAAACTTCCTGTTTCAGAATGGGCTACTGCTCATGCTGGTAGAGGTGCACCCTATACACGACTTGATAACGGCGAGGTAGTAAATCCAACTTTTACAAATGATCGGATTGCGCAAACAGCTGCAGGAACAGACCCTTGGCTGTATCCTGATACAGATTGGATGGAAGAAGTATCAACAAAGGCCGCTCCAATTTCCAGACAAAATATTCAAGTTTCTGGTGGTACCGAAGATGTCAGATATTTAGCATCCTTAGGATATTTAAAACAAGAATTAAATTTTAAAAACTCCCCAAAAGGTTATAACCAATATGATCTTAGATTAAATTTAGATGCCAACATCAGCAAGTCTTTAAGTATGGATGTGGGACTATATTCTAGACAAGAAGATAATGTAAGGGCGACAAGAGATGCAAATGCCATATTTGATGATTTGGTTCGTCAATATCCTTGGTTTCCTGCTTTTTGGCCTTCTGGAGAATTAGGCCCAGATATTGAAAATGGTAACAACCCTGCTGTTAGAGTAACCGACAGTCCCGGTTATATTGAAACTGGCAATAATTTTGTACAAAGTAATATTGGCTTAACCTATAAGGTGCCAGGTGTTGAAGGTTTAGAATTTAGAGGAAATGTATCCTACGATAAAGCTAATTATGAATATAAAGAATGGAATCGTCCATGGACCCTCTATACTTGGGATGGGGTAAACAGAGATTCATCCGGCTTGACTGCCGCACAAAGAGGTCCTGGAGATCCAAGTTTAAGACAACAGCATACAACTAAAACTGATATTACAGCAACACTTACAGGTTCTTATGAAAAGGAATTTGATGATCATTATTTCAAATTGCTTGGTGGTGTAACACGTGAAGAAACGGACCAAGAATTTTTTGGAGCTTTTAAGAGATTCTTTTTGTCGAGCGACTTAGCACAACTAGATTTAGGAGGTACAGAAGGACAGAGTAGTGAAGGTAATGGCTTTGAAAATCGCCGATTGAATTATTTTGGTCGCTTAAATTACGCATATAAAGAGAAATATTTATTAGAATTTTTGTTTAGGTATGATGGTTCTTACTTATTCCCAAAAGATAATCGTTTTGGATTTTTCCCAGGCGTATCTGCAGGATATGTAATTTCCAAAGAACCATTTTTTGAAAAATCATTACCATTTATTGATTACTTTAAACTTCGTGGATCATACGGTCAATTAGGTAATGACAATGTAAGTAGGTTTCAATATTTAAATTCTTATGAATTATCAGCAACTGGCCTTGGATCAACAGTATCAACTGCTTATGAAAGTAATGTAGCCAACCCAAACATAACCTGGGAAACTGCAACTTCTCGAAATATCGGGTTTGATTTACGAACATTAAACAATAAACTATCACTTAGTTTAGACTTATATAAAAATTCTAGAGAAGATATTTTAACAGTGCCACTAAAAACCCTACCAGAGTATAGTGGTATTAATGCACCAGCAGTAAATATAGGAGAATTTGAAAACTCTGGTTATGAAATTAGTTTAGGATTAAATGGAGGTAATGATGAAGGATTCAATTATAATTTGACATTTAATTTTAGTGATTCAAATAACAAATTGGTATTCTTTGATGAACCAGCTTTAGCTGATCGCCCATGGCAACGTGAAACTGGTGGTGAAATAGGGAGACCATTATTATATGAATATGATGGTGTTTTCCGATCACAAGCAGAAATAGATGCTGAAACATTAGATTATAGCGGCGTAACACCAGAATTAAAACCTGGAGATGCTAGAGTAGTTGATATTAGTGGTGATGGAACCATAGGACCTGAAGACAAAATAAGAACTGGTGGAAGTGCATTCGCAGATACTCAGTTTGGATTTAATACAGCTATTAATTATAATAATATTGATTTTAGTATGTACTGGGCAGGTGCTACTGGTGGTTATAGTAATTATGAATGGAGTTTTATGTCGGGTACCCTTGCAAATGTACAGCGCGATGTACGTGATCGCTCATGGTCACTAGATAACCCAGATGCCTATGGACCAAGATTAGCAGACCGTGGTGACCAATGGTATTCGGGTCAAACAAATGCCTACCTATTGACTAGAGATTATTTGAGACTTAAGAACCTAGAGATAGGTTATACTTTTGATCAAGGAATTATAGAACAAATTGGAGCGGAAAATTTACGGATATCAGTATCAGGGACTAATCTTGTAACATTCACAGATTACCCTTTCGATCCTGAAGTGCTACAGATTAGCAATGATGAATTATCAAGTAACGCTGCTGATGCTGATGAGGGCACACAAGGTGTTAGTGGTGGACGAACTGCAAATGGTGGAATATACCCAATGCTAAGAACTTTCAATTTTGGCGTACAAATAACTTTTTAAAAAAAAATGATGAAAAAAGAAATAATTAAACATGTAGCGTTGATTGCTTTTGCGGTGCTAGCCGTTGGATGTAACGATGACTTTTTAGAGACACAACCTCTGAGTCAAGCATCAGAGGAGCAAGTATGGTCGGATCAAAAACTGACCGAAGCGGCAGTTTTAGACTTATACCAAGGAACATGGGCAGGAACTTTAACTCGTGAAGAAACCACAGATGCTTTTACAGATCAAGCGGTATTCACACACCCAGGTCGTGGTGTTGATGGCTATACCGAAGGGAAAATGAATCCTGCAGGAAATTTCATGGACATGCAATGGTTTAGTTGGCCTGAACTTTATCCGTTTATTAGAAGTGCTAACCTCGCCATCCAAAAGCTAACTGCAAATGAAGCTGGTTTTGATGATGCATTTGTAACCCAATTACTTGGCGAAGCATATTATATGAGAGCATTTTATTATACGCAATTGATGCGTCAATTTGGAGGTGTAGTGCTTTTGACCGAACCTTTAGGTTTAGATAGTGAAGCGAATAATCCAAGAGGTACTTTTGAAGAAACTGTTAATCTAATACTTTCAGATATTGATGTAGCAATGACGCTTTTAGCGGATGCTCCAGCAAGCAAGCAAAGAGCTCATTTAATAACAGCAATGGCGTTAAAATCTAGAGTTTTAACACATGTGGCTAGTGATTTATATGAACCTTCCAAAGCTTCATCAATTTCAACAATTGCATCTTACAGTAATCCTGAACTAATAGGTTGGACAAGTGGATCTCAAGCAGACCGATGGGTAGCTGCTAAGGCTGCTTCAAAAGCATTATTAGATGCAACTACCGGTTACAAATTAGACTATACAGCTCCAGCCACACAAGCGGAAGCAATACAGAACTATGAAGATATTTGGTTGCAAGGAGATCAAAATCAAGATTATATATGGGGTAGATCGGTTGAGGAATTTGGTTTTGGTTCTAGAACATATCCTGGAGGTGATGGTTGGTCTCAAGGTCCGGGTATGGTAGCACTATATCACGGTCCAAACGGATATCATGAATGGGCAGGAACAACACCTACTGAAGCTTTAGTATCCAAGTATGACTTTGCAGATGGAACCGAATTTGATTGGGACAACCCTGCGCATGCAGCAGCACCTTATGAAAATAGAGAAGCAAGATTTTATTCTACTTTTTTATATGATGGTGGACCTTGGAAAGACAGAACTGATGATGTTGTTAAATTTGATAAATACAACGAAATACAAACAGGCTACTATACATTAGCAGATGGAACCATTATTAATGGTGTTGATACACGACAAGGTCCGGTTGAAGATTGGAATGGTTCTAGAACGGGTTATTATTTTAGAAAATTTGCAGATCCAACTACTCCAGCATCATGGCCAAATGATTTACAAAAAGTTGATGCACCTTATATACGCTATTCTGAAATTTTATTGAACTATGTAGAAGCATCCATAAACTCTAATGACGAAGGTGAAGCCATAGCTTGGTTAAATAAACTTCGCTTTAGAAACGGACTACCTGCAGTTACTGAAACAGGAGATGCGCTTCTTGAACTTTATAAAAGAGAACGCAACAAAGAACTTGTAAATGAAGATGCACGTTTGTTCGACATGAAACGATGGCTAGAAGGAGCTGAATCGCTTAACAAACCTGTACAACAAATCTTAATTCAAGCAACTCAAAAAGCAGGCACTTCAGTTGCAGCAGAAGATTATAGAAAAGATACTTCTTTATTTGATTATGTATACAAACCAACCGACATTGTTTTTGAAAACAGACAATGGCAAGATAAGGTTTACTTTATGCCAATTAAGCAAGAAGAAATAGATAAAGACGCATCTATTATTCAGAATCCTGGATACAATTAAACAGCTTTAATTTTTATTATTATTTTGGATAACCCTTGCATAAATGTCAAGGGTTATTCTTATTTTAGGATACTCTCTTAAGAATTAAATGCATAACTTTTTCTTAATTTTTAGTTTCAATCAAAAACAAAAAAACAGCCGTTTCATATATGAAGTTTAATCACATATATATTCTATTACTTGTATTTTCTATCTGGTCTTGTAATCAAGAGAAAGAAGCTTCGCAACTATTTTCAAAAATTAGCAGTTCTGAATCTGGAGTTAATTTCGCAAATAAACTTACCGAAACTCACAAGTATAATTATTTTACGTATCCTTATATGTATTTAGGTGGAGGTGTTTCCGTGGGTGACATAAATAATGATGGTTTAGAAGACATCTTCTTTACAGGTAATATGGTACCGAATAAACTTTACTTGAATAAAGGAAATATGCAATTTGAAGATATTTCCCATTCTGCCGGAATCTCTGGTGATGAAAGATGGTATACCGGCACCACTTTTGTCGACATTAACAAAGATGGTTATCTCGATATCTATTGCGCTGTTAATGGCAAAAAAGCACCACATAACAACGTACTTTTCATTAATAACAAAGACAACACTTTTACCGAAAAAGCAAAGGAATACGGCATTGATTGTGATGGCCATAGCATGCAAGCTACTTTTTTTGATTATGACAAGGACGGTGATTTGGATTTGTATGTAATTAACTACCCTCCTACAAGTTTTGTAGCACCAGTAGCCTATTATAGTTACATGTTGCAAAACCATGAACTAAAAGATTCTGATCGATTATTTAGAAATGATAACGGCCATTTCACCGATGTTACTGAAGAATCGGGATTAAGTTCATTTGGACTTAGTTTAGGCGTTGTCGCCTCAGATATTAATAATGATGGATATGAAGATTTGTTTATTTCCAACGATTTTAATGCACCAGACTTCTTGTTTATTAACAACCAAGATGGCACATTTACAAACGAGATAGACAACAGTTTACAACAGACATCTTTTTTTGGAATGGGGGCAGATATTGCCGATTTTAATAATGATGGCCTAATGGATATTTTTCAACTAGATATGTCTGCTGAGGATAATTTTAGATCTAAAGCTAACATGTCTGCAATGGATCCTGCAGCATTTTACGAATCGGTTGATATTGGATTGCATTATCAATACATGCAAAATTCACTGCAATTAAATAATGGTAATAAAGATGGTGAATTACCCGTATTTAGTAATGTTTCGAGATTAGCAGGTGTTTCTTCAACCGATTGGAGTTGGGGTGCCTTACTAGCGGATTTTGACAATGATGGCTACAAAGATTTATTTGTCACGAATGGAATTCGAAGAGATGTGAATAATAAAGATTTCTATGCAAAATATAAGGAGTTTTTCAAAAAAATGGAAAGTGACCCCAATTATAAAGACAAAGAAGAAGAAGTAGAATTACTGAATTATCTTGAAGAATTACCATCTGAAAAATTGAGTAATTACATGTTTCAAAATAATAAAGACTTAACCTTTACTAAAAAAACAAAGGAATGGGGTTTTGAAGAAAAAACTTTTTCAAATGGTGTTGCCTATTCAGATTTAGATAACGACGGTGATTTAGATTTGGTGATTAATAATTTAGAAGATACCGCAAGTATTTACCGAAATAATTCGGCAACTAACAATCAACTAACTATTGACTTAAAAACTAAAAATAACGAATTACCCAATGGTAGTAAAGTCACTATTTATACAACCGATGGTTTGCAAGCGCATGAATATAATACAGTAAGAGGTTATCTTTCTTCAGTTTCTCCATTAATACATTTTGGGTTAGGGTCTATTAAAACTGTTGATAGTATCATAGTAAAATGGCCGAACCGAACTATAACGAAACTTCAAAACATTAAAGCTAATCAGAAATTAACTATTACTAATGAAAAGGCAATAACAATTAATTCTAAATCGGAATCTACTCCTTCTGTAAAAAGGTTGTTCCAAACTATGGACACCACCAATCTATACACACACGAGGAGAACAATTTTAACGATTTTGAAGTAGAGGTATTATTACCCCATAAAAATTCCACTTTAGGCCCTTCTATGGCTACAGGAGATTTAAACGGAGATGGTCTAGAAGATTATATAGTTGGCGCCGCAGTGGGTAGACCGATTACCGTTTTCATTCAGAAAGAAAATGGGGAATTTACAGCATTGGAAAACTCAGATTTAAAAAAAGATCAATATTATGAAGATCTTGGTATAGTAATTTTTGATGCTGATCAAGATGGTGATCAAGATTTTTATGTAGCTAGCGGCGGCAATGAATTTAAACCCGGCTCAATGGGTTATCAAGATCGCCTTTATGAAAACTTAGGAAATAATAGTTTTCGCAGAAATAAAGGAGCACTTCCAGACATAAGAATAAGCGGTTTAGATGTCTCAACAACTGATTTTGATAACGATGGTGATTTAGATATTTTTATCGGCGGAAGACTAATACCGAAAAAATACCCCTACCCCGCTGATTCTTATATTTTAGAGAATGTAAGTACAGATACTGAAATAAAATTTATTGATGCCACCGAAAAAGTTCTTCCTGAACTCAAAGAAATAGGCTTAACCTCAGCCTCCTGTTGGCTTGATATTGATAACGATGGTTGGGAAGATCTTGTATTAGTAGGTGAATGGATGCCTATAAAATTTTTTAAAAACAATAAAGGCATATTTAAAGATATCACTAATCAACTACTTCCTGAAAAAACAAACGGATGGTGGTTTGACATTCAAAAGGGTGACTTTGATAATGATGGCGATCAAGATTTGATTGTTGGCAACCTTGGTAAAAATTATAAATATCAAGCTAAAAAGGATGCGCCGTTTAAGGTTTATTTAAACGATTTTGATGAAAATGACAAACCAGATATTGTTTTGAGTTATAAGAAAGGAGATACAGAATTTCCACTGCGCGGAAGACAGTGTTCATCGCAACAAATGCCTGCTATTAAAGCTAAGTTCAAAGATTATAATTCTTTTGCAAGTGCCTCTTTAAAACAGATTTACACTACCGAAATGTTAGAAAACTCTCTGAGTTATGAAATAACTTCTTTTGCAAGTGTTTATCTTGAAAATGACAATGGTAAATTTAAATTAAAAGCACTTCCTCAACTGGCGCAAATATCAAGTATTAATCAATTTATTGTGAATGATTTTGATCAAGATGGTAATTTAGATGCAGTATTAGCAGGTAATTTATATAACGCAGAAGTAGAAACACCTCGAAACGATTCCAGTTTTGGACTTTATCTTAAAGGCGATGGCAAAGGTAATTTTGATGCAATACCAATGCTCCAATCTGGACTTAAAATAATTGGTGATGTTCGCGCTCTTGAAGAAATATCAATTAAAAGAGAGGATTTTATTTTAGCAGCCAAAAATGATGCACAGATGCAACTTATTAAAGTAAATTCAACTTTGTAATCGCAAATCAACCTTTATATTTCTGAGGTAAATAGACTAATTTTTTAGTTTCATAAAAATCCTCATCAAAGAAATCATTTAAATCAATAATCTGTGCTGCTTTATAATCTTTTAATTCCTCAGTTAAATCACCTCCCTTTAAATACAGTATTCCATTACGTCTTTCATGCGTCGATTCTTTTTTAATTTTACCTTTCACCCAATGCGTAAAAGTTGGCATTGCAGCCACAGCTCTACTTACAATAAAATCAAATTGACCTTTAATCTCTTCAACACGAGAATTTAAAGGAGTAACATTCGTTAAATTAAGACCAGAAACCACTTCTTCAACAACTTTAATTTTTTTACCAATAGAATCGACTAACGTAAATTTCACCTCCGGAAACAAAATTGCCAATGGTATTCCTGGGAAACCACCTCCAGTACCCACATCTAAAACCAACGCCCCCTTATTAAACTCCTGAAACTTAGCAATTGCCAATGAATGCAGTACATGTCGAAGATATAACTCATCAATATCCTTGCGACTAACAACATTAATTTTCTGATTCCAATCTTGATATAAAGTCTCAAGAAGTTCAAATTGCTGTCTTTGTTCTTCCGTTAGATTTGGGAAATATTTATAAACAAGAGATGTCTTCATTCGTATTTTAATTATTTAAGCAAAAATAGTATATTCACTACTGCAATAAATTGTTTTGCCAATTTTAGTTAACAGGCTAAATGAAGTACGACATTTGCATTATCTTTACCTAAGATTTGTTAAAAATGAATAAGACTACTATAAAATTCCCCAGAAAAGACGCCACTAACTTTTTTAAAATTTTAAATAAAAGAGTTAATGATTACTTCAAAGAAAATAAAATTAAAAAAACAGGAAATTGGCGATTGCATGTAAAAACAATAATCATGTTCGCTTTGTTTTTAACGCCTTATTTTTTAATACTAACTTTAGGTCTTCCAAATTGGGCAAATTTACTTTTGACTATAGTAATGGGTGTTGGAATGGCTGGAGTAGGCATGAATGTTATGCATGATGGTAATCATGGGTCATATTCAAATAAAAAGTGGGTCAATAAGCTAATGGGAAGTAGTATTTATATCCTAGCCGGAAACGTCTATAATTGGCAAGTACAACATAATGTTTTACACCATACCTATACCAATATTCAAGACCACGATGAAGATATGGAGGCAGGAAGAATACTTCGATTCTCGAAACATACCGAATGGCGTAAGCATCATAAATTTCAACACTTCTACTCTATTTTCCTATATGGATTGTTAACTTTTAATTGGGCTATTACTACAGATTTTCAGCAAATGTATCGCTATATGAAACGTAAGCTTTCTTATGGAAAATTACCCAGCCCAGTTGTTAATTGGAGTACACTTGTAATCACCAAAATCCTATACATCACTATTTGGATTGTGCTACCGTTAATTTTTGTAGACATGCCATGGTATATGATTTTATTAGGTTTCTTTATTATGCACTATGTTGCTGGAGTTATTTTAAGTGTTGTTTTTCAATTAGCCCATATTGTGGATGATGCACAAACTCCTCTTCCAGACAAAAGCGGGAACATGAAAAATACATGGGCAATTCATCAACTTTTCACAACAGTAAATTTTGGCACTAAAAATAAAATTGTAAACTGGTTTACTGGTGGATTAAATCATCAAGTAGAACATCATATATTTCCTAATATTAGTCATGTTCACTACACCAATATTTCTAAAATTGTAAAGGAGACTGCAAAGGAATTTAATTTACCATATCACGAGTATAAAACGACCAGAAAAGCAATTATTTCCCACTTCAAACATTTAAAAGAATTAGGAAAGCAACCTACATTACAGTATTAATTAGGCTTTATTAAATATCTTTTTACAATTTAAACATTAACGAAACATGGTTTTTCGCACAAGTTTCATTAATAATGTACAATCCGTACTTTTCTTACCTGTAAAACTTTAAAAAGTAATAATTTTGTGTACAGTTTAATGTATCAACTAACTATAAGCAAATGAGCAACAAACTATCTAATAGAATAAATAGTCTAACACCTTCGGCCACATTAGAAATGGCTGCTAAAGCTCGTGAATTAAGAGCATCAGGAAAAGACATCATAGGATTAAGCCTTGGAGAACCTGATTTCAACACTCCAGATTACATAAAAGAAGCTGCTAAACAAGCTATTAATGATGATTATAATTCATATACACCAGTTGATGGTTATGTTGAATTGAAAGAAGCTATTATCACTAAATTCAAAAGAGATAATAACATTTCTTATGAACCATCTCAAATTGTAGTTTCTACGGGAGCAAAACAAGCTTTATACAATGTTGCACAAGTAATTTTAAATGAAGGAGATGAAGTTATCCTTCCATGTCCATATTGGGTAAGTTATAGCGACATTGTAAAATTGGCAGATGGCGTACCCGTTGAAGTCTCTACAACAATTGAAAGTGATTTTAAAATGACGGCTGAGCAATTAGAAGCCGCTATTACTCCTAAAACTAAGATGCTATGGTACAGCTCTCCTTGTAATCCTAGTGGTTCAATTTACAGTAAAGAAGAATTACGCGCATTAGCTGATGTTTTACAGAAGTACCCACAAATTATTGTTGTTAGTGATGAGATTTACGAGCACATTAATTACGGAGTAACTGAGCATGCTTCAATGGCTGCTTTTGATGATATGTATGACCGAACAGTAACTGTTAATGGAGTTGCAAAAGCTTTTGCAATGACTGGATGGCGTATTGGTTATATTGGAGCGCCTAGCTATATAGCTAGAGCATGCAATAAACTACAAGGACAAGTTACAAGCGGAGCGAATTGTATTGCGCAACGTGCCGTTATTACTGCATTAGTAGAATCACCTGAACGAATTAACTATATGGTTGATGAGTTTAAAGAACGTAGAAAAATAATTTTAGGTTTGCTAAATAACATTGATGGTTTTCAATGTAATGAACCGGAGGGTGCTTTTTATGTATACCCAGATGTAACTGCATATTTCAGCAAAACTTTAAATGGCGTTACGATAAACAACGCGTCTGACTTCGCTATGTATCTTTTGGAACACGCCAATGTAGCTACAGTAACAGGTGATGCATTCGGTAATGGGAATTGTATTCGAATTTCTTATGCTGCCTCTGAAGACAATATTAGAGAAGCAATTAAGCGAATTGAAGAGGCCTTAAAATAGGATTACGTCTTTTTCCAGAAATAGGGAGTTAATAAAATTAAAACTGTAAAGAGTTCTAATCTCCCTAATAACATTAAAAATCCGCACCACCATTTGGCTGGTGCGGGTAATCCGCTAAAATTACTCACAGGGTTTAAGTCTCCAAAGGCCGGACCAACATTACCTAATGATGTTGCAGCGCCACCTATTGCTGTTACAAAATCAACACCCATCATACCAAGTACCATTGCACCAATAATAAATAGTAGCATATACAAAACAAAGAATGCTATTATATTATAAATAATATCCTGCCCTACGGATTTATTATTATAGCGTACTGGAATTATTGCATTCGTATGTAGTGTACGTTTAAATTCTAGAACTCCATTTTTAATAATTAATAAGTGTCGTATCACTTTAATTCCTCCAGCAGTGGAACCTGCAGAACCTCCCGCAAACATTAATCCGAAGAAAAACACAGTTAAAAATGGTGACCAGCTTGTAAAATCGGCAGTAACAAAACCAGTGGTAGTCACAACGGCTATGATTTGAAACAAGGCATGCCTAAATGAACTTTCTGCTTTTCCCCAAACCATTTCATAACCAGGAGTATCTATACTTAAATTTGCTTTAAAATAGATAACCAATGCAGCAATAATAGTGAATGCTAATACAAAACCGCCATAGTATCGAAATTCTTCATCTTTAAGAACGCGTTGTATCTTACCTTTAAACGCGAAATAACTCAACACAAAATTACTCCCAGCCAAGAACATAAAAATAATTATAATATACTGAATTATAGGCTGGTCGTTCCAATAAGCTACACTAGCATTTTTAGTAGAAAATCCACCAGTGGAAAGCGTTGCTAAAGAATGATTTATTGCATCGAAAAAATTCATTCCGGCCAATTTCAATAATAAAGTTTCTGCCAAAGTATACCCTACATAAATTAACCAAAGTCGTTT
Source organism: Aurantibacter sp. (assembly GCF_039941195.1). Taxonomy (GTDB): domain Bacteria; phylum Bacteroidota; class Bacteroidia; order Flavobacteriales; family Flavobacteriaceae; genus Aurantibacter_A. Next base: position 37,102 of record NZ_JBDVFA010000019.1, read on the forward strand.
AGCAGTATCTGTAATTCTAGGATGTAATTTATCACCACTCGGACCAGGAGCCTCGGCTGCAAATAATTGCATCCCTCCTATGCCCAATAATGGTAATATGGCGATTGCCAATACTATAATCCCCATACCACCTATCCAATGAGTTAAACTACGCCAGAATAATATTCCTTCTGGCAACGCTTCAATATCATTTAAAATGGAAGCCCCGGTAGTGGTATAACCCGACATTGTTTCAAAAAAAGCATCTGTAATATCGGGAATAGCTTCAGAAAATAAATATGGTGTTATTCCTGAAATTGTCATTACCAACCAACCAAAGGTTACAATAATATAACCTTCTTTCTTTTTTACTACTTTTCTATGATCTTTGGTGTAATACATGGCAAGTATCCCAAGAAACAAAGTAGATAAGGCTGCGGTTAAAATACTTAGTGTTGCCCCATCATTATAAATACGACTAACCAATGTTGCCAAAAGCATAAAAAAGCCATTGCATAGCAGCAATAGCCCCATTAAATGAACAATAATTTTAACGTTCAAGCCCATGTTTAAAGAAAAAGTTTTTCAATTTTTGGTATCGCTTCAGGTAAGCAGCAAACCACTACCCTATCACCAGCTTGAATAAGAAAATCACCTAACGCAATCTTTCCAGTTTCCCCGCGAACTACACCGCCTATAGTAGCAGATTTAGGAAAATTAAGCTCACGAATAATTCGCCCTGTTACTTTTGACTTCGGTTTAACAACAAATTCTAGAATTTCAGCATTCAAACTATTCAATCGCATTAAAGCAACAACTTCACCTTTTCGAATATGTCTAAAAATATTATTTGCAGCTAGTAACTTTTTATTAATTAAAGTATCAATACCAATGGAATGAGAGAGTTGAAAATAATCCATGTTTTCAACTAAAGCGATGGTCTTTTTAATGTTTTTTGATTTTGCAACCAGACAAGACATTATATTTGTTTCAGAGTTCCCGGTTACAGCAATAAAAGCATCCATAGAATCCAAACTTTCTTCATCTAACAATTCAACATTTCTACCATCTCCATTAATAATTAAGGCATTAGGCAAATCATCTGCCAAATCAATTGATTTCTCTTTGCTTTTCTCAATCAACTTAACATTAAACTTACTTGCGCATAAATCTCTTGCAGTTTTAAAGCCAACTTTACTACCGCCTAAGATCATCACATTTTTAATATCCTCATTCCGCTTACCAGTAAGCTTATACAATTCATCTACACCTTCTTTAGTGGTAATAAAATAGACTTGATCACCAGGTTTAAAAATTGTATCACCACGTGGTATTAATGTACGTTGAGTACCTGTTCTTTTTAGAGCTATAGGCATAAAATTAAGCTCAGGAAAAATCTGTGCAGCTTCTTTAACACTTTTGCCAACAAAAGGAGCCAATTTAGGTAATGAAACACCTACCATTATTAATTTCCCTTCCTCAAATTCATAGGTATCATTGAAGCCAGATTTATTCAAAAGCATCTGAATTTCTGTGGCTGCCAATTCTTCTGGGGAAATTAATTCATCGATACCTAATTCTTCGAACTTTACAAGTTCTTTGTTATCAATAAACTCTGTATTAGATATCCTAGCAATAGTTCTATTACATCCCAATTGCTTCGCAAGCATACATAAGGTTAAATTTGTTGTTTCGGAAGATGTAACACCTATAACCATATCAGATTTTGCAACATCGGCATCCAACAACAAGGAAACAGAAGTAGCATCACCTCTAATTACTCTTATATCTAAATGCGCATCGGCATAGGCAAGACTTTCTTTATCGGTATCAATTAAAGTAATATTTTGTGATTCGAAAGAAAGTAATTTTGCTAAATGAAAACCCACTTCACCAGCTCCAGCTATTAAGATTTTCATCTCTAAACAATATTTTTTTTGATTCTGCGGTTCGTTCCCCGCTATTATTGTTTGTAATAAAACACTTTATCATAAGGTATTATCACAATCTGTACAATCAATTTTGCAGGCCAAAATTACGCAATTATTCCGTTTTCGTTATAAAAAACCCATTTATAATAAGTTGCTATTACTCAACCATAAACAGCATATAACAAACGTAAAATTGTGGGTATATCGTATCTTTGCACGAAAATTACTCAATGGCAGAAAAAGTTACACCATACAAAGATTCAGAATTAGGTAAGAAAGAACAAGTAACCCAAATGTTCGATACCATTTCGAAAAACTATGATGGACTAAACAGGGTAATTTCTTTTGGAATAGACATTAAGTGGCGAAAGCGTGTAGTTGCCATAATTTCGCAAAACAAGCCAAATTCAATCTTGGATATTGCAACTGGCACAGGTGACCTAGCTATTAATTTAGCGCAAACTGGGGCGAAAAAGGTGGTAGGGCTAGATATTTCTCAGGGTATGCTAGATATTGGCAAGCAAAAAATTAAGGAAAAAAATCTGGGCAATAAGGTTGAAATGATTTTAGGTGATAGTGAAAACCTTCCATTTGAAGAAAACTCTTTTGATGCAATTACTGTTGCATTTGGAGTTCGAAACTTTGAAACTTTAGAAAAAGGTTTGAAAGAAATTTACCGAGTATTAAAACCTAAAGGTACTTTTGTTGTTCTCGAAACATCAGTACCTACGAAGTTTCCGTATAAACAAGGTCACAAATTTTATACAAAATACATAATGTCTAGTATTGGCAGGATTTTTTCAAAAGACGCATCTGCATATGCTTACTTAAGTGAATCAGCATCGATTTTTCCTCATGGTGAAGATTTCAACAATATTTTGAGAAAAATGGGGTTTATAGGTGTAGAGAACAGACCTCAAACGTTTGGGGTCGCATCAATATATGTTGCCACAAAATAAACCAATGAAGTATTTTCTTTTTATATTATTTGGCACAATGCTGCTAAGTCAGCCTATAACTGCCCAGTTTAAGGAAAACCCAATACTTAATTTAGAGAACAAGGATAAGAAATTCTTGAACTATGGGTATTTCTTAGGATTTAATCAATATGATTTCAAATTCGACTACACGAATGACAGAGGCATAAATTTAACTGATATTCTAGTTGATAAATCCATGGGGTTTAATGTTGGTCTTATTGGAGAAATGAACATTAACGAATTTGTAGACATTCGCTTTGAACCAGGTTTAAACTATACACAAAGAACTTTAGGCTTCCCTGGCTTTGATAATACGGACGAAGGAAAAAGAGATGCTTTTAGAGATGTTAAATCTACTTATATCAATTTTCCTATTCTTCTAAAATTAAGCACAAGACGTTTTGGGAACTGGAAACCCTTTCTAATTGGAGGTGTATCCAGAACTTTAAACTTGGGTAGTAATGAAACAAGTTTAGATGATAATAGTAGTGGCACTTTTAGAATGAAAAAATGGGTGAACAATTATGAAATGGGATTTGGAATTGATTTTTATCTAGAATATTTCAAATTTACACCTTCTATTCGTGGTGTTTTTGCTATCAATGATGAATTAGTACGTGATAATGACGCTAATAGTCCATGGACTGGCAATGTTGATGCTATGCGTTCTCGCGGTTTATTTATTAATTTTACTTTCGAGTAAAACTCATCTACCTCTCCTAATTTCACTTAAGAAAATTGCGGTAGCAGTAGCTACGTTTAAACTTTCTGTAGTTGCGTATCCAAAATGCGGAATACTAATTCTATGATTACAGAGAGATTCAATCTTTTTAGAGATGCCATTTGCTTCATTTCCCATTACCAAAATACCTGAATTTAGAAATTCTTGTTTATAGCTATTTTTTCCATCCATAAACGTACCATATATTGGTTTTTCTACACTTCTTAAAACTTCAGATAAATCATCATAAACAACATTTACTCGAGCAATTGAACCCATTGTAGCCTGTAAAACTTTTGGATTATAACAATCAACTGTATTGGTTGAACATAGTAAATTAGGAATTCCAAACCAATCGCAAAGTCTAATTATAGTCCCCAAATTACCTGGATCGGAAACACCGTCAAGTGCAACAACCCAGTTTGAAAAGTCAATAATTTTTGTTTTAGGGATTTGAAAAACTCCTAGAACTTTATTCGGAGTTTTTAAATTACTAATTTGTTTTAACTCTTTTTCTGTAATTTGTTGAACAAGCGATTGATCCGTATCAAAAAGAGATAAATCCGTTGTATAAATTTGAAAATTTATAATATCAGATTCTAATAATTCTTTTACAGTCTTTACACCTTCTACTACAAAAAGTGAATGTTGAGATCGGTACTTTTTTTGTAGTAGACTTTTTATAAGTTTTATTTGGCTTTTAACAACCATGCAAATAATGTATTTTTGATTTTTAATATGTACAACCCCTCATGTTCTAGAGATAACTTTGCTAAAATAAGTCTATTATTTTTAGCCGTATTCTTGGCGTCATGTAATACCTTAAAACGTGTTGATGACAATGAACTATTAATTACAAAAAACACTATTTATGCTGACAGTCTTAAAGTTAGTAATGAGGATATAAATAGTTTAATAATTCAAAAGCCAAATAGTGCCTTATTAGGATATCCATTACGACTTAATCTATACAATCTAGCAAAAGAGAATCCCGATTCCTCTTATAATGCCTGGTTATATCGCAATGAAAAAAGGGAACAACGGTTAAACAAATTACTTTCTCAGAAACAAGTTCGTAGACTAGGTGAGTCTTTTGTTGCAAAAGGTGTTCACGAGTGGCTTAAAAAAATAGGAGAACCACCAGCGGTTATTGATACCACTCAAACTTTAAGAACATTAACAAGACTAAAAGCCTATTACCATAGTAAAGGTTATTTTAATAACGATGGTAATTTTACCATTGATAGTTTACCAAAGAAAAAACGTATTGGTGTCAATTATAATATTGATTTAGGCAAACCATATATGATTGACACTTTAATGCAAAAAATAAGTTCTCCCGCATTAGATTCCATATATCAACTACACACAAACGAGTCATTCGTAGTACCAGGGGAAAAATTTGATATTGACAATTTTAATAATGAGCGCGAGCGATTAACAACTTTATTTAGAAATACTGGTATTTATAATTTCCAAGAAAGTTCAATTTCTTACACCATAGAACGTGACACATTCGAATTTAGGAATGATCAGGGCATGGATATTCAATTAAACATTGAAGATCAAAGACGAAGAGGAGATGGTGTTGCAACTACATCACAATACGAAGTGCACCGCTTTAAAAACATAAACATACATACCGACTATGATTTTACCGGTGAAGAAAATGAAGAATTTATACGATATAAAGATTATACTATTTTCTATCGAGGCAAATTACGATTCAAACCTAAAACTTTAGCAAACGCAATTTTCTTTAATAAAGATAGTGTTTATAGAGATATTGATCGAGTTAGAACTAATAGGCAAATTGCAAACCTAAATGTATTTCGTTACCCCACGATATCTTATGATCAAGATCCGGAAAAACCTTCTGATTTAACAGCCAACATATACTTACAATCTAGACCTAAATATTCTTTAGGTTCAGATTTTGATATAAATCATTCAAACATTCAAAGAGTAGGATTAGCCTATAGTCCTTCTTTACAAGCGCGAAACATTTTTAAAGGTGCTGAAAACTTAAGTTTAACAGGAAGGTTGAGTATAGGAAATTCTCGAGACGAATCAATTATAGATAAGCAATTCTTTAATATTTTAGAGTTTGGAGCAGATTTAAATTTAAACTTTCCAAGAATTTGGTTGCCATTTATTAATACCGATAAAATAATTCCTAGTTACACCCTACCGCGCACTAGAATGTCTATTGGCGCTAGTGCACAGCAAAATATAGGTTTAGATAAACAAACTTTTAATACGGTTTTAGGGTACAATTGGACACCATCAGATTTTAAAAAACATAATGTTGAATTATTAAATGTACAGTTTGTAAGGAATGTAAATCAAGAACGGTTTTTTAATGTATACACGAATTCATTTTCTTCGTTAAATGATATTGCAACAAGTACAACATCGTATGATTATATTACAGTTGCACCGGAATTATTTGACATCGGTGAAGATATCGACGACACAGAATTAACAATTCCCGATGGTGCAAATGAATTCATTGCCCAAATCGAAAATGGTACTTTAGGTAGCACTTCAGATGATTATGCAGATGTAATTAACATTAAGCAAAGGCGAGACAGACTTACTCAAAACAACTTAATTTTTGCAACGAACTATACATTAAACCTTACGAATAGAAATGGTTTAACTGATAATCAATTTTATTCTTTTCGATTTAAAGTAGAAAGTGCAGGCAATTTACTTTCAGGTCTATCTTATCTTTTACCTTTTAGCGAAGATGACAATGGAGACTTATTAGTATTTAATGTTCCCTATTCGCAATACATAAAAACAGAATTCGATTATGTAAAATATTGGGATCTTTCAAAATCTCAAGTACTAGCCCTCAGAACCTTTTTTGGTATTGCTATCCCTTATGGTAATGCGGATAACATTCCTTTTGTTAGAAGTTATTTTGCTGGCGGTTCAAACGACATTAGAGCTTGGACCCCATATTCTCTAGGTCCCGGACGAACAGATGCAATAAACGATTTTAATGAAGCTAACCTAAAAATGGCAGCGAGTTTAGAATACAGATTTCCAATAGTTGGTGATATTAATGGTGCGCTTTTTGCTGATGCAGGTAATATCTGGAATGTTTTTGATAACGTTGAAGACCCTGACGCAACTTTTAATGGAATTAGTTCTTTAGGTGATATAGCGTTAGGTACTGGTTTTGGTGTACGGTATGATTTTACTTACTTTCTATTTCGATTAGATCTTGGTTTCAAAACATATAATCCTGCCGAGGAGATATCAAAACGATGGTTTAGGGACTATAATTTTGCTAATTCCGTACTTCAGATCGGAATCAACTATCCTTTTTAGCTATTCGTGTCTAGAGCTAAATATTTTATTACATTTGTCGCTTAACAAAAAAAGAAGAAAATATGTCCCATAATATAAAGGCAGGAGTTGCCACTGGCGATGAAGTACAAGCAATTTTCAACTATGCAAAAGAGAAAGGTTTTGCCTTACCCGCAGTAAACGTAATTGGTTCAGACACTATTAATGGTGTTTTAGAAACAGCTGCTAGTTTAAATTCGCCGGTAATAATTCAATTTTCAAATGGTGGAGCTCAATTTAATGCTGGAAAAGGTCTTTCAAATGAAGGGCAAAAAGCTGCAGTTGCAGGTGCAGTAGCTGGAGCAAAACATGTACATGAATTAGCAGAAGCATATGGGGCAACAGTAATTTTACATACAGACCACTGTGCAAAAAAATTACTTCCTTGGATAGACGGTTTATTAGATGCGAGTGAAAAACATTTCGCTGAAACTGGCAAATCACTTTTCAGTTCACACATGATTGATTTATCAGAAGAACCAATTGAAGAAAACATTGAAATTTGTAAAGGGTATCTTGAGCGCATGAGCAAAATGGGTATGACTCTTGAAATTGAGCTTGGAATTACAGGTGGTGAAGAAGATGGTGTTGACAATTCTGACGTAGACGATTCTAAATTATACACACAACCAGAAGAAGTAGCTTACGCATATGAAGAATTATCTAAGGTAAGTCCTAAATTCACTATTGCAGCAGCTTTTGGTAATGTTCATGGAGTTTACAAACCAGGAAACGTAAAATTAACACCAAAAATCTTAAAGAATTCTCAAGAATTTATTTCAGAAAAATATGGTGTTGAACACAATCATATCGATTTCGTTTTTCATGGTGGATCTGGATCTACAGTTGAAGAAATTAGAGAAGGAATTAGTTATGGTGTGATTAAAATGAATATTGATACAGATTTACAATATGCTTTTCTAGCGGGAGTAAGAGATTACATTCAAGGTAAAAAAGATTATCTTCAAGGTCAAATTGGAAATCCAGATGGAGCTGATGAACCTAACAAAAAGCATTACGATCCTCGTGTTTGGCTACGTGAAGGAGAAAAGACTTTTGTTGAGCGTTTAAAAAAGGCCTTTGAAGATCTTAATAATATTAATACCTTGTAAAAAGGAAATTTTCCCAAACTATTTAACCCTAAATAATGGATAACATGTCGTCGTGGTTTAAAAGGAAGGAAAAAGGAATTCAAACTGCTACTGAGGAAAAAAAAGACACTCCGAAAGGTTTATGGTATAAATCTCCAACCGGAAAAATAGTCGAATCTGAAGTTCTTGCACAAAATTTTTATGTAAGTCCGGAAGATGATTATCACGTCAGAATTGGTAGTAAAGAATACTTTGAAATACTTTTTGATGATAATAAGTTTAGAGAATTAGACGCAAAATTATCTTCGAAGGATCCCTTAAAATTTGAGGATACAAAGAAATATTCTGAACGTTTAAAGGCAGCTGAGAAAAAAACTGGACTCAAAGATGCCATAAGAACAGGTGTTGGCAAATCTTTAGGAAAAGATTTAGTTATATCTTGTATGGACTTTGCTTTTATTGGTGGATCAATGGGTAGTGTTGTTGGTGAAAAAATTTCACGTGCTATTGATTATTCTATTAAAAAGAAAATTCCATTTCTACTTATATCAAAATCTGGTGGTGCTAGAATGATGGAAGCAGCATTATCGTTAATGCAATTAGCAAAAACATCAGCTAAATTGGCACAATTGGCAGAAGCAGGCATTCCTTATATATCATTATGTACGGATCCTACAACTGGTGGTACTACGGCGTCATATGCTATGTTAGGTGATATTAATATTGCTGAACCGGGAGCATTAATTGGTTTTGCAGGGCCAAGAGTTGTAAAAGATACAACTGGTGCAGATTTACCGGAAGGTTTTCAATCCGCAGAATTCGTGCTAGAGCACGGTTTTTTAGATTTTATTGTACACAGAAAAAACCTCAAAACTAAAGTAAATCAATATATAGACTTAATTCAAAATAATCCAATACGTAAATAGAATACGTAATTTGGGTTAAAATAAAACAAGACACTTTTTTTACATATCAATAAGATATATAAAAAAAGTGTCTTTCCATTTAGAAAAACGCATAATAGTACTATATTTGCACGCTGATTGAGAATCAGTCAGATACATAATAATCATTTACAATAATATTTGCATGTACTTAACAAAAGAAGTAAAAGCCGAAATCTTTAAGAAACACGGCGGAAAAGCAGAGAACACAGGTTCTACAGAAGGTCAAATTGCATTATTCACACACAGAATCAATCATTTGACAGGACATTTAAAAAAGAATCATAAAGACTATAACACAGAACGTTCTTTAGTAAAACTAGTAGGTAAAAGAAGAAGTCTTTTAGATTATATGATAAAGAAGGATATTGTAAAATATCGTGAATTAATCAAAGAATTAGGTATTAGAAAGTAAATATTAAAATGGGGAAAGTTAGCTTTCCCCATTTTTAAATTATGCTGAATTCATTTTAGCATAGGAATATTTTAGTAAAAGTCCTTAGTAATGTAAGGCAAATTAAAAGCTACTTATAGTTTTTCATTGGTCAGTGCCAACGGCACATACAGCAACACAACCTTCCGGCCTCAACATCCGGATGACCATTGTTTAACAGTCTGCCCATTGGCAGATACAAATCAATTTTATGATTCCAAAAGTATTTAGAGAGGTCATAGACCTTGGTGACGGTAGAGAAATTTCTATCGAAACTGGAAAATTGGCAAAACAGGCACATGGCTCTGTTGTTGTTCAATCTGGTAAATGTATGTTATTATGTACAGTAGTATCGAACTACAAACAAAGTGACGTAGACTTTTTACCACTTACGGTAGACTACCGTGAAAAATTTGCTGCCGCTGGTCGTTACCCAGGTGGTTTCTTCAAAAGAGAAGCAAGACCAAGTGATGGTGAAGTTTTAACTATGCGTTTAGTGGACCGTGTATTGCGTCCGCTTTTCCCAAAAGATTATCATTCCGAAACACAGGTAATGATTCAATTAATGTCTCATGATGATGACGTAATGCCTGATGCAATGGCTGGTTTAGCAGCATCAGCTGCAATACAACTTTCAGATTTTCCATTTGAATGTGCTATTTCTGAAGCAAGAGTAGGTCGTGTAAACGGAGAATTCGTTATCAACCCTACAAGAGCTCAATTAGCAGAATCAGACATCGATATGATGATTGGCGCTTCTGCTGATTCAGTTATGATGGTAGAGGGCGAGATGGATGAAATTTCTGAAGAAGAAATGACTGAAGCTATTAAATTCGCTCATGAAGCTATAAAAGTTCAATGTGCTGCTCAATTAAAATTAGCAGAAGCATTCGGTAAGAAAGAAGTTCGTGAATATGAGCCAGAAAGAACTGATGAAGAATTAGCAAAAAAAGTTCATGACTTAGCATACGATAAAGTTTATGCTGTTGCAAAAGCAGGTTCTGCTAAGCATGAAAGAAGCGCTGCATTCGGCGAAATCAAAGAAGAGATTAAAGCAACTTTCTCAGAAGAGGAATTAGCTGATTTTGGCGGATTGGTTTCAAAATACTACAGCAAAGCTGAAAAAGCAGCTGTAAGAGATTTAACATTAAATGAAGGTTTACGTTTAGATGGACGTAAAACTAATGAGATTCGTCCTATTTGGTGTGAAGTAGATTATTTACCCTCTACTCACGGTTCTGCTATCTTTACACGTGGAGAAACACAAGCATTGGCTACAGTTACTTTAGGTACATCTAGAGATGCCAATAAAATAGACATGCCATCTTACGAAGGTGAAGAGAATTTTTATTTACATTATAACTTCCCTCCTTTTTCTACTGGTGAAGCAAGACCTATTCGAGGAACATCTCGTAGAGAAGTTGGCCATGGAAACCTTGCACAAAGAGCGTTGAAAGGAATGGTACCTGATGACTGTCCGTATACGGTACGTGTAGTTTCAGAAGTTTTAGAATCTAACGGTTCATCTTCGATGGCTACTGTTTGTTCTGGTACTATGGCAATGATGGATGCAGGTGTTCAATTGAAAAAACCAGTTTCTGGTATTGCAATGGGACTAATATCCGATGCTGATTCTGGAAAATACGCTGTACTTTCTGATATTTTAGGTGATGAAGATCACTTAGGAGACATGGACTTTAAAGTAACAGGTACTGCCGACGGTATTACTGCTTGTCAAATGGATATTAAAGTAAAAGGTCTTTCTTATGAGATTTTAGTAAATGCTTTAAATCAAGCTAAAGAAGGTCGTTTACATATTCTTACAAAATTAACTGATACTATTGCAGCGCCAGCTTCAGATGTGAAACCGCATTCTCCTAAAATGGTAACCCGTATCATTCCTAATGAATTTATAGGTGCACTTATCGGACCAGGAGGAAAAGTAATTCAAGAGCTTCAAAAAGAAACGGGTACAACTATTGTTATTAACGAAGACCCTGTTACTGAAGAAGGAATCGTTGAAATATTAGGTACAGATCAAACAGGTATTGATGCCGTTATAACTAAGATTGATTCATTGATGTTCAAACCTCAGATGAATGAATCATATAAGGTTAAAGTAATAAAAATGTTAGATTTCGGTGCTGTTGTTGAGTATCTTGATGCTCCAGGCAACGAAACATTATTACATGTATCTGAGTTAGCTTGGGAACGTACGGAAAACGTTTCTGATGTTGTTAATATGGGTGATGAGTTTGAGGTAAAGTATTTAGGTACTGACCCTAGAACTCGTAAAGAGAAAGTTTCTCGCAAAGCTTTATTAGAAAAACCAGAAGGTTTTGTAGAAAGACCACCACGTAGAAATAATGATCGAAGAAATGATCGTCGAGATAATCGTGATCGTAAACCTCGAAGAGATTAATAATTACCTTTATTCAATTTTAAAGACCCCAGATGCCATTGGCAAATGGGGTTTTTTGTACCGTTTAACTATTATTTAAAGTTTTTTTCCTCATTTTGTAACATTTCTCAAGTTTCTACGTATAAGTATATGCAGTCTATGCAATATGAATTTAATCCCCGTACATGAGACAGCTTAAAATTACAAAACAGGTCACCAACAGGGAGACCGCATCTTTGGACAAGTACTTGCAAGAAATCGGCAAAGTAGACTTGATTACAGCAGATGAAGAAGTAGAATTGGCACAACGTATCAAGGCAGGCGACCAGATCGCTCTTGAAAAACTAACAAAGGCCAATCTTCGATTCGTTGTATCAGTTGCCAAGCAGTACCAAAACCAGGGCCTTACTCTGCCGGACTTAATCAATGAAGGAAACTTAGGATTGATAAAAGCGGCACAACGTTTTGATGAAACTCGTGGTTTCAAATTTATTTCTTACGCAGTTTGGTGGATTCGTCAATCTATCTTACAAGCGTTAGCAGAACAATCTCGTATTGTTCGTTTACCATTAAACAAAATTGGATCTATCAACAAGATCAACAAAACTTTTGCCTTTTTAGAACAAGCGCATGAACGTATGCCTTCTCCTGAAGAAATTGCGAAAGAATTGGATATGACTGTTGATGATGTTAAACAATCTTTGAAAAATTCTGGTCGTCACGTATCTATGGATGCACCATTAATTGACGGGGAGGATTCTAACCTTTACGATGTACTTCGTAGTGGAGAGTCTCCAAATCCAGACAAAGAATTGTTACATGAATCTTTGCGTACTGAAATTGAGCGCGCATTAGAAACATTGACTCCTCGTGAGGCAGACGTTATTCGTTTGTACTTCGGTTTAGCGGGTCAACATTCTATGACTTTAGAAGAAATTGGTGAAACTTTTGATCTTACAAGAGAAAGAGTTCGTCAAATTAAAGAAAAAGCGATTCGTAGATTAAAGCATACCTCAAGAAGTAAAATCTTGAAAACTTATCTTGGATAGACAAAATACAAAATGTTAAAAATGCTTTGATTGTATTTTTGGCATATTAATTGTAATTTGTACAACGTAACAACAGTTTATCATGACTGTTCGTTTTTTGATTGATGAATAAACTCCGGCTGATTACCGGAGTTTTTTCATTTATGGTTATTACATTGGTATAAATTCCTATTTTTATAAATACTACTATAAAATATAGGGAAGTATTATAGGCTTAATTTTTAATTTCAGCTTATAATTAGTAAAATTCAAAAACCAAACTAATGACCAAAACTCGATTTTTATTTTTATTTGTTATCTCACTAATGTTCAGCACACCCATTACTGCTGAAATAAAACTTCCCGCTATTGTTTCATCTCACATGGTATTGCAACGTAATACAAAAGTTATTCTTTGGGGATGGGCAGATCCCAATGAAAGAATTATCATAAATACATCTTGGTTGAATGAAACGCTTTATTCGAAAACAGATAAAGAAGGAAATTGGAAGCTAGAGCTACAAACAACTAACAGCAAAAAAGCTCAAACAATAAAAATAAAAGGCAACGAATCTGAAATTCTATTGGAGGATATCTTATTCGGAGAAGTTTGGCTTTGTTCTGGCCAATCGAACATGCAACAACCATTAAATGGGTATACGGGTCAACCAACTTTCGGCGCATTGGAAGCTATAACAACATCCAAAAATCCAAATTTAAGATTATTTACCGTTGAAAGATTAGGTGCAAAAGAACCTATAAAAAATGTAGAAAAATATGTTGAATGGCAATCTGCTAGTCCTGAAAATGTAAGTGAATTTAGTGCAATCGCTTTTTTTTATGGGCAACAATTGCAAAAAATACTGGATGTTCCAGTAGGAATGATTCACACTTCATGGGGGGGCAGTAGTGTGCAAGCCTGGTTAAGCAAAGATAAAATGGAATCATTTGAAAAAGTAGACCTTAGTGCGGTCAATATTACCAAAGGTACAAATCACATACCAACCGCTTTATACAATGCAATGATACACCCACTTATACCGTACACTATTAAAGGCGCATTATGGTACCAAGGAGAGTCAAACAGAAATGAACCACATAAATACAAAGAACTTTTCCCAGCTATGGTAGAAGATTGGCGGACCAAATGGAATATAGGTGATTTCCCTTTTTACTTTGTACAAATTGCACCTTATTTATATGGTGATAATGAAGTATTCACTACTTCGGCAAATTCTGCCTTTATTCGCGAAGTACAATTACAATGTTTAGATTTAATTGCAAATTCTGGAATAGCGATAACAATGGATATTGGTGAAGCCGAATGCATTCACCCAGCCAAGAAGAAAGAAGTGGCTGACCGATTATTGTATAATGCACTAAACAAAACCTATGGATTTTCAACAGTAGATTACAAAGGGCCTTTATATAAATCTCACGAGATAAAGGAAGACGGTGTTATATTAAGTTTTGAAAATGCAGAAACTGGTTTGTATTCTTTCAAAGGTTTAAAAGGATTCGAAATTGCAGGAGAGGATAAAGTATTTTATCCCGCTGAGGCTAAAATTATTGATCGCAAATTTGTATTTGTAACAAGCAAACAAGTACCATCACCAAAAGCTGTTAGATATGCATGGCGCAATTGGATAGAAGGTACACTGTACGACACGTATCTTTTACCTTCTTCTTCATTTAGAACAGACAATTGGGACGAAGCGTTTAAGGCCAATTAAATTAATTAGAAATTGAAAAACAATATTAATAAACAAATAAAAACTCCTAAGCAGCAACTTAATAATCCCCTCCATGGTGTAAAATTGCTTGACATATTAGAATTTCTCACTGAAAAATATGAATGGGAGGATCTTGCTGGCCAAGTAAACATTAAGTGTTTTAAAAGTAATCCATCTATAAAATCATCATTAAAATTCTTACGTAAAACTCCTTGGGCGCGGGAAAAAGTTGAACATTTATATTTAAAATCAATAGATAAATAATGGGGTTGAATATTGTATTAGTAGAGCCAGAGATTCCCAACAATACAGGAAATATTGGCCGTTTAGCTCTGGCAACAGATTCAACACTACATCTTGTAAAACCATTTGGATTTGAAATAAATGATGCCCGCTTAAAACGTGCAGGTTTAGACTATTGGAAACACATTTCCCTTTTTATTTACGAAAACATCGAAGAATTCTACGCGATGAATAAAGATAAAAATATGGTGTACTTTTCGAGCCATGGTTCGAAAAATCATTGGTCAATATCTTTTAAAGAAGACATGTATTTAGTCTTTGGAAAAGAATCCGTTGGCTTATCAGAAGAAATATTAAACAACAATTCTAAAGAGTTGTATAAAATTCCATTATACAGCAAACATATTCGAAGTTTAAATTTAGCAAATTCTGTCGGAATTACTGTTTATGAAGGGTTGCGACAATTAAAATCATAATTAACCTTTTTTAAGACTACAAAAGAATATTACATTCAATTTAGAATTGGTTATAAATTTATCAAACTCCAATCTTAACATAGTTTTCTAACCTTTTGGTCAAATTATTTTTGGTATCTTCAAGTTCGAAAAATTTATAAAGAATGAAGACGACCAAACTCCTATTTTTATTATTAATTATTATTTTTTCTTGTAAAAAAGAAGACAAAAAAACCAATGAATCAGCTGAGCTAAATACCGTAGTTCTGGATAGCATTACAATCAATCTTCCTTCAGGTTTCGAACTTGAAGAATTATACAGTCCCAGCGATCATGAACAAGGCTCTTGGGTTGCATTAGCTCAAGGTCCTGAAAACAAAATGTTTGCATGTGACCAATATGGTAAAATATATCAATTTAATGCTCCTGCAGCTGGTAGCACTATAAAAGCCACCGATGTTAAACCTCTAAACCTTCCTATTGGTGAAGCGCATGGTTTACATTGGGCATTTAACAGTTTATATGTAGCCGTTAACAAAAGATGGCAAGATGATGTGCCAGACGATGAAGAATATGGTAGTGGTATATATCGACTTACTGATTCTGATAACGATGGTGAATTAGATAAAATTGATTCACTCTTAAAATTAGATGGTGCTGGTGAACATGGACCACATAGTTTTTTAACCTCACCTGATGGCAAAGAATTATATTTCATTGCTGGAAATCATGTATTAGTTCCAGATGTTGTTAAAGCAAAAACAAGACTTCCCTCTAATTGGGGAGAAGATAACCTATTCACACCTTATCTTGATGCACGTGGACATGCTAATGATATAAAGGCTCCAGGGGGTTGGATAGCTAAATTTAATCCTGAAGGAACAGATTGGGAATTGATTTCAGCAGGTTATAGAAATCCGTTTGATATGGCTTTTAATAAAGACGGGGAATTATTTGCTTACGATGCAGATATGGAATGGGACATAGGAATGCCTTGGTACAGACCAACACGGATTTGCCATGTTACGAGTGGAAGTGAATTTGGATGGAGAACAGGGTCTGGAAAATGGCCAGCGTATTACCCAGATGCTTTACCAGCAGTTCATAATTTAGAGCAAGGTTCGCCAACAGCCGTTTTAGCCGGTGACCGATTAAATTTCCCTTCAAAATATGATGAAGGAATATTAATTATGGATTGGAGTTTTGGGACCATTTATTTTATTGACCTAAAACCAGAAGGCAGTACTTACACAGGTAGCAGAGAGGAGTTTTTATCCGGTACTCCCCTACCCTTAACTGATATGATAGCCGGTGCGGATGGTAATTTATATTTTGCAACGGGGGGTAGAAGAATAGATTCACACTTTTACAGACTTAAATATATTGGAGGTGATACTGAGAAAGCTGCATTAACTGAAAATACTGTAGGTAAAGAAGCGCGAGAATTAAGACGTAGTATTGAAAAATTTCACTCAGAACAATCTGCAGAGGGCATTGTACTTGCATGGGATAATTTAAATAGTGATGACAGGTTCATACGCTATGCTTCCAGAGTTGCCTTAGAACACCAACCAATAGCCGATTGGCAACAACGTTTTTTTGACGAAAAAAATCCAACTAAAATTGTAGAAGCAAGTATTGCTTTAGCTCATCAAGGAAATAAAAATTTACAATCAAAGATTTTAGAGAAGCTCAATCAATTAAATTTAGAAACCCTAACACAAAAAGATCAAATTGATATTTTACGTGCATATGAGCTTTTATTTATTAGAATGGGAGAACCGAATAATGCATCTAGAATTGCAACTGGAAAAAAGTTAAACACTTACTTTCCTCATGCTAACAATACAGTAAATAGAGAATTAGCACAAGTTTTATTGTTTCTAAAAGCTGATGGTGCAACAGAAGGTTTAGTAAATCTTCTTGAAAAACATGCTAAAGAAAAAACTATTACTGAAGGTGTTGAAATGCTCTCTGAAGAAGCTTCAATGCGAAGTGAACAATATGGTCCATTAATTAGAGATGTAATAGCAAAAATGCCACCGAGTGAATCTATTTATTATGGTATGCTTTTAAGTCATGCTGAAGTGGGATGGACAAAAGAATTGCGCGAAAAGTATTTCAAATGGTTTTTTGATGTAATGAGTTCTAAAGGAGGAATGAGTTTTAAAGCATACATTGAAAATGTAAGGCAAGAAGCTATGGCAAAGGTTCCAAGTAACGATAAAGAGTATTTTGAAGAAATATCAGGCATTTATTCACCAGCAGATGATTTGGCGGACTTGCCGGATCCAATAGGCCCTGGAAAAGCATATACTATGCCTCAAGCAAGAGCTGCATTTAGTGCTCATAGCAATCCATATAAAGGGTCAATTGAAGATGGAGTGAGAGCCTATAAAGCAGCCCTTTGTATTACTTGTCATAGAATGAAAGGTGAAGGCGGAGCTACTGGTCCGGATTTAACACAAATGCATACAAAATTTAGCAGCTACGATTTAACCTTCGCTTTGGTCAGTCCTAGTGAAGAAATTTCTGATCAATATTCAAATACAATCTTTTACACAAAAGACGGTAAAAAAGTAATTGGTCGTTTGATTTCGGAAGAAGGCGATTCTTTAAGTATCATGCCAAATGCTTACAATCCTTCATACACCCTTAAATTAGCAAAAACAGATGTTGATAAACAAGAATTATCACCGGTATCACCAATGCCTCCAGGTTTAATAAATAGATTAAATGAGCAAGAGCTTACAGATCTTTTTGCCTATTTATTATCAGGTGGAGATAAAAATCATAAGATTTATACTGGAGATAAATAAACTTGTTTATTTTAAAAAGTCAATAAAATCGCCTTATTTTACCTTAAAGGAAGATCAGGCGATTTTCATCATTTAAGAAAAAGGTTTAAACATTCCATTTTGGAATAGACCTTTTTGAAATAATTAAGAGTATTAAAATGAGTAATACAAAAATAGCACCTTCATTACTTGCTGCTGATTTTGGCAATCTACAACGTGATGTTGAAATGGTAAATGATAGTACAGCCGATTGGCATCATTTAGATATTATGGATGGAGTATTTGTTCCCAACATCTCTTATGGAATGCCGGTTGTAAAAACTATACATCAGCATGCCACAAAACCTTTAGATGTGCACTTAATGATAGTGGACCCAGACCGGTATATTGAAACATTCGCCAATTTGGGCGCAGCTAATCTTACAGTACATTATGAGGCATGTACTCACTTGCACAGAACACTTCAAGCAATTAAAAGTGCTGGCATGAAAGCTGGTGTGGCTATGAATCCACATACCAATATAGGTTTATTGGAAGATATTATAAACGATGCAGATTTAGTCTGTTTAATGAGTGTGAACCCTGGGTTTGGCGGACAATCTTTTATTGAAAACACTTATAATAAGATTAAAGATTTAAAAGCATTAATTAATAGAAAAGGTGCAAAGACCTTAATTGAAATCGATGGTGGGGTAACATCTAAAAACGCTAAAGCACTTGTTGATGCTGGGGCTGACGTTTTAGTAGCCGGAAGTTTTGTTTTTAAGAGTCAAAGTCCAACTAAAACAATTAGTGAACTAAAAGAAATTACAAGTTAATGAATGAGTATGATGTTGTAATAGTAGGTGGCGGACCTATTGGTATTGCTTGTGCACTTGAAGCAAAGAAAAACGGACTAAATTATGTTATTATAGAAAAAGGACCAATTGTAAATTCACTTTATAATTATCCGAAAAACATGCAATTTTTTTCTACTTCAGAGCGGTTAGAGCTAGATAATATTCCTTTTATAAGTACAGAAGCTAAGCCAAAAAAAAATGAAGCTCTAGAATACTACCGAAGAATTGTAACTACAAATAATATTAGTATTAATCTTTTTGAATTAGTAGAATCGGTTACTAAGGATGGTAATATTTTTAAAATCAAAACTAGTAAGAATACTTACACATCAAACAATGTTATAATCGCTACTGGCTTTTACGATTTGCCAAATAAGATAAATGTTCCTGGTGAAGATTTACCCAAGGTATCGCACTATTATAACGATCCACATTATTTTTCGGGACAGAAAGTAGCCATTTTAGGAGCCAGCAATTCAGCAATAGATGCCGCATTAGAATGTTGGCGAAAAGGTGCTGAAGTTTCACTAATTGTACGTGGGCCCGAAATTGGGCATCGTGTAAAGTATTGGGTACGACCCGATATTATAAATAGAATTGAGGAAGAAAGTATTACTGCATATTACAATTCTACTGTTACGGAAATTACAGAAAGTAATGTTATTATAAACACACCTAGTGGGCAGATTACACTAAAAAACGATTTTGTTCTTGCGTTAACCGGATACACACCAAATTTTGATTTCCTCCTTAAAATGGGAATTACACTTTCAGAAGACGAAAAACGACTTCCTAAATACAATCCGGAGACTATGGAGACTAATATAGAAAGACTCTATTTGGCTGGTGTTGTTTGTGGAGGAATGGAAACCCATAAATGGTTTATTGAGAATTCGAGAATTCACGCGAAACAAATAATGAAAAATATTGTTAAAGATTGAGAACACTAATAATTATATTTATATGCCTTACAGTTGGTCATAGTAATGGTCAAGAGTTATCTAACACAAAAATTGATGGCTATAAAGGCATTTGGTTTGAATTAAATCAGAAATATGAATTTGGAGATAAATATTCTGGTGCGCTAAGCACATACACTGCAAAGCATGTTCCGTTAGCCATCTATTCCAAAGCGGTTGATAAAACTTTTTTTGTCTATGGGGGAACTACCTCAAAAGATGAAAAATATTTATTGTGCATGATTGGAGAATACAACCATAAAACGGGTATGGTTTCCAAGCCAACGGTAGTTTATGACAAACAGGGAGTGAACGACCCTCATGACAATCCGTCATTATTAATTGACAATAATGGGTTTATTTGGGTTTTTATTAGTGGACGTGGAAAAAAGCGACCTGGTTTTAAATACAAAAGCACAAAGCCATATTCGATAGACGAATTTACTAAGATAACAGAGGAAGAAATGACCTACCCTCAACCTTGGAAAACAAAAGATGGGTTCTTTCATTTTTTTACAAAATATACAGGCGTTCGACAATTGTATTTCGAAACAAGTATAGATGGAAAGACTTGGACAGAAGATAAAATGTTAGCAGCTATTCCCATAAATGAGGGTGAAAAATCCGGACATTATCAAACTAGTAATACGTTTGAAAATAAATTAGTTGGAACTTTTTTTAATAGACACCCAAACGGGAATGTAGACAAACGCACAGATCTTTATTACATACAATCTAAAGACTTTGGCGACACTTGGACCAGTATTGAAGATAAACAATTACAACTACCTATTAAAACACTAGAAAGTGATGTTAGAGTCGAAGATTATGCCGCTTCAAATAAGAATATATATGTAAAAGACATGGGTTTTGATAGTAATGGCAACCCAGCTTGTTTATATATTAGAAGTAATGGGCATGAACCTGGACCAAAAAGTGCACCTTATGAATGGTGCGTAACTAAATGGAATGGAACTACTTGGAAAACTTCGGTAGTAACCACTTCAGACCATAATTATGATATGGGTAGTCTTTTTATTGACAACGATAATTGGAGTGTTGTTGGTCCAACCGAAAAAGGTCCACAAGCTTGGGGTGTTGGTGGTGAATTAGCAATTTGGACATCAAAAAATAGAGGTAATACATGGATCAAACAAAGAACATTAACCAGTAATAGTAAACTGAGTCATTCTTACGTCCGCCGCCCAGTTGACAATAAAGCTCCTTTCGACTTTTTCTGGTCTGACGGAGATTCACATGCTTTTAGTAAATCGGAATTATATTTTGGCAATTTTAACGGTAACATTTGGAAACTGCCTTATGATATGACAAAAGATTATCTAAAACCCATTAAAGTAAAATAACCATTTAAGTTTTTAAATAAGCATTTAGGAGGTAAATCCGCTTCGAAAATCAAAGTTCAAGCAAGCTTGATTAATCTTTTTAAGGGATTGGCTGCGCCTTTCCCTTAAAGCTACGCTTTGAAAATCAAAACACCACTCTTACAAATTCAAGCAAGCTTGATTTGACAAGTGGTGTTTTGATTTATTCGTGACCGCGAAGGGATTCAAACCCCCAACCCTCAGAGCCGAAATCTGATGCGCTATTCAGTTGCGCCACGCGGCCTTTAATTTATTAATCCGCTAAGATAATTTATTCTTAACTATCGTAGAAATAGTTTTTCCATCTGTTTTACCAGCTAATTCTTTTGAAACCATACCCATAACCTTACCCATATCTTTCATACCTGAAGCTCCAGTAGCTGCAATAGTTTTTACCACAACTTTTTCAACCTCTTCCGTTGTTAATTGCTCCGGTAAAAATTGTTCGATTACGGCAACTTGTGCCAACTCAGGTTCAGCAAGATCAGCACGACCTTGTTTATTGAATATGGCGGCACTATCTTTTCGTTGCTTAACTAATTTCTGAATCAATTTCACTTCATCGTCCTCCGATAAAGCTCCTGCTCCACTTTCGGTATTCGCTAATAACAAAGCTGATTTAATAGCTCTTAATGATTCTAATGCAACGCTATCTTTAGCTTTCATAGCAGCCTTCATTTGCTCCATTACATCTTGTTGTAAACCCATAACTATTAATTTTTAAAAGAAAGCGAAGATAAAAAATAAACCCGAAAGCACAGTTGGCTTTCGGGTTGTAAATAAGGTTTGTCTAAAATTTAATCTACATTATCTTCCAAGAAAGAATTATTTGTACGAAGTTGTATTTCTCCATTACTATCTTCACCTAAAGAAGTTCTAGAAACTTTATTTTCAGCAGTTCTTTCAGTTAAATTTACTCCTTGTCTTTTATAAGCAGGTTCCTTCTCAATTTCTTCAATGCTATTTACATTGTTTTGAAACTTATAATTAAAATCTTTTAATTTCCTTCTTCGTTCATCTGCTCTTTCCTTCAATAACTCCTCTAATGGACTATCCATAGGATCTAATTCCTCTTCAGTCTTTATTTTCTCTTTTGTTTGAAGAACTTTCTTTTCGAAAACTAATTCATCTTCAACGATTTTTGGTTCAAACTCTTCTGCTTTGGATTTGGCACCTGTAAGTTTATTTTCAAGTTCCATATAATCATCTAAACTATAGCGAGTTTCACCTTGTTTGTTGTATTCTAAAACCGGAATTACCTCTACGTGATCCTTAACATCAAGATTATTAACTTCTTCTTCTAGATCAAAAGTTATCATTCGTTCCTTTTCTTCTTCTGGTTTTTCATTCTCTGTAACCAAAGGTAAATCGAATCCTATAGAAAATTGATCTTCCTCTTCAGCAGAAAGTTCTTGCGGATCTACAACTTCTATATTTTTTGCAGCTTCTGTAGAATCAATTATAACAAAATCGTCTTCCGAAACTTCACCTTTAGCAACTTCCTCAATTACTTCATCATAAAAAACATTAAAGTTTCTAATATAATTTGTAGTTGGTATTAAATCCATACCTAGTTCTTCTTCGGTATCATCAATCAAAGTATGTTTAATTACAGGTGCATGAGCAGGAACGACAACATCCTCTTCTAGACGATGAACCACATTTTGCGCTGTTAAATCTCTTTCAGCACGCTGTTCTTCTTCCAGTGTATGAATTATTTTTTTTGCTTCTGTATTTACAATTTCATTCTGTTGATCAATATCAAACCCTGTAGCAATTACAGTTACTGCAATAGCTTCACCTATATCTTGATCTTCACCTACACCCATTATTATGTTTGCACCATGACCGGCCTGAACTTGTATGTGATCATTAATTTCTCCTATCTCATCAATAGTAATTTCTTGAGAACCAGAAACAATCAATAACAATACGTTTTTAGCACCAGATATTTTATTATCATTTAAAAGAGGAGAATCTAAAGCTTTCATTATCGCCTCATTAGCTCTGGTTGAACCTGAAGCCATAGCAGAACCCATTATTGCAGTTCCACTATTAGATAATACTGTTTTTGCATCTCTAAGGTCAATATTTTGAGTATAGTGATGAGTTATTACTTCTGCGATACCTCTTGCAGCGGTAGATAAAACTTCATCAGCTTTTGAGAATCCAGCTTTGAATCCTAAATTACCATATACTTCGCGAAGCTTGTTGTTATTAATCACAATTAATGAATCAACATTAGCTCTTAATTTTTCAATTCCGATTTGAGCTTGTTCACAACGCATTTTACCTTCAAATTCAAAAGGCATAGTAACAATACCAACAGTAAGAACATCTAAATCTTTGGCTTGTCTTGCAATTACGGGAGCAGCACCAGTACCTGTACCACCACCCATACCAGCAGTTATGAAAATCATTTTAGTTGTTGTAGATAACATTTGCTTGATTTCTTCCATACTTTCAAGCGCAGCTTGTTCACCTACTTCAGGATTAGCACCAGCTCCCAATCCTTCTGTTAATGAAACTCCCAACTGTATTTTATTTGGCACTGAACTATTGTTCAATGCCTGAGAGTCTGTATTACAAATTATAAAATCGACTCCGTTAATTCCTGATTGGAACATGTGGTTGATGGCATTACTTCCGCCACCACCGACTCCAATCACCTTTATTACATTACTTTGGTTTTTTGGGAGATCAAATGAAATATTTTCAAACTCGTTATTATTGCTCATAGTACTTTTATTACTGGTTAATGTTCTTATTCTTTATTCTCGTTTATTCCGCGTTATCTAAAAAGTCTTTGAGCTTCTCAGACCATTTATCAAAAACGGACTTACGTTCCTTATTTCCTTGGGGGTTGTTTTCTTTAACTTCTTCTTCACCTGCTAAAACAAGTTCTTCTACTGACTCCTCAATTTGCTCTTCGCTAACTACTGCTTCTTCTGCATTAGATTGATATTCACCGTTACGTACGGCATTCATTAACAAACCCACAGCGGTAGCATACAAGGGACTAGCAATTTCTTCATCAGAGTTACCTGCTAAATGTTCATTAGGATAACCTATTCGGGTATCCATACCGGTTATATATTCCACCAATTGCTTCAAATGTTTCAATTGACTTCCACCACCCGTAAGAACAATACCGGCTATTAATTTTTTCTTTTGTTCTTCGTGACCGTAGTTTTTTATTTCTACATAAACCTGTTCTATAATCTCCACTACCCTAGCGTGAATAATTTTAGAAAGATTTTTTAATGTAATCTCTTTAGGCTCCCTACCTCTTAATCCAGGTATAGAAACTATTTCATTGTCTTTGTTCTCACCGGGCCAAGCAGAACCAAATTTCATTTTCAATAGCTCAGCTTGCTTTTCAATTATTGAACAGCCTTCTTTTATATCTTCAGTGATTACACCTCCACCAAATGGTATAACCGCTGTATGACGAATTATGCCATCTTTAAAAATTGCTAAATCGGTAGTACCACCGCCTATATCTATAAGTGCCACTCCTGCTTCTTTTTCTTCTTTACTTAAAACAGCATCTGAAGAAGCTAAAGGTTCAAGTGTGATATTACCTAAATCTAAACCTGCACTCTTAATACATCTTCCTACATTTCTAATAGAAGATATTTGACCTACAACAACATGGAAATTAGCTTCTAAACGACCCCCATACATTCCTATAGGCTCCTTTATCTCAGCTTGACCATCAATTTTATATTCTTGAGGAAGAACATGGATAATTTCTTCGCCAGGTAGCATAACCAACTTATAAACTTGATTTACCAAACGATCCAAATCATCATCATTAATAACCTCTTCAGAGTCAGTTCGTGTTATATAATCGCTATGCTGAAGACTTCGAATATGCTGCCCAGCAATACCTACAACAACAGATCCAATTTTAAGTCCAGAATTAGCTTCAGCCTCTTCTACAGCTTGTTGAATAGATTTAATGGTTTGTGTAATATTATTTACAACTCCCCTGTGTACACCTAGGCTTTTCGATTTACCAATACCTAAAACTTCTATTTTACCGTACTCATTTTCTTTACCAATGATTGCAACAATCTTGGTTGTACCGATATCGAGACCTACTGAATATTTTGTTGTTTCCATTTATTTTAAATTTTGGTGCACACTACTTGGTTATTGAATTCTAAATTGACCATTGCGTATTCGTTCAAAGATTCATCTTTATCAGCTTTACTATAAAAAGCTTTGAACTTTTTAAACTTAACTGCAAGATTCTCTATATTTCCCAAATTCACCACAAACTGTTCCATTCGGAATTTTAGTTGATAATTCTCTAAACTTTCAATGTGAATACCTATCACATTTTTGCGTAAAAAATCATCCTGATTAATAAATTTCAATATTTCATATGCATCTTCAAGACCTTTACCTGTTATATCCCCAGTTATAATTGGCACTCTTGCAGAATGACTATTTGAAAAAGGCATTTTTTTTCCATCATCATCCAAATAAAACTTTGAATCTCCTTCAACTCTTCCGATTGGTCTTCGCTGAGTAATTTTAGAAGTTAGTTTACCATCAACTGATAGAAAAACTTCCGCATTTTTAACCATTTCATTGGCCTCAATGACTTCTTCAATCGTATTCAAAACTAATTTTTCTTTGGTCACATTAGTAAGCGGACCATAATTTTGTATTAACAATTTATTAACCGTCCCTTGTGTAATATATAAATTCTGCTCACCAACGAACTCCACATTAATTCCATTAACTTTTTTTTGCAAATTTCTATGATTAGAAAATGCGTAAAGCCCTGTAACCAATAGCAATAAGCCAGATAACTTGATAAAACTCATATTAATTCGCATATTCAAATTCTTTTGTAATTTTTTCTACTTCAAGACCAATATCACCTGCCCCCATCGTAACTAATACATCTGGATTTTGACTTCTTATTTCACTAATTAATTTGTCTTTTTGAATTACTTTTTTATGAGGGTTATCAATCTTTCCCATAAGCCACTCAGAATTAACCCCTTCCATTGGTTTTTCTCTTGCTGGATAAATTTCTAGCAGCAGAATACTGTCAAATTTTGCAAGGCTTTTTGCAAAATCATCTACAAAATCCTTAGTTCTTGAAAAAAGGTGTGGTTGAAAAACAACCAAAACTTTTTTATTGGGATGCATTTCACTAATCGCATCATAAATAGCATTAATTTCTGTTGGATGATGAGCGTAGTCATCAATAAAAACAAAATTCTTTTCTTTTATTTTGTAAGAAAATCTACGTTTAACTCCTTTAAAAGTTTCAAGGGCTTTAGCAAGGCGGTCTGGTGGGGAACCAGTTTGCACCGCCATCGCAAAAGCAACCAAACCATTTAGCAAATTATGCCTTCCTGGTTTGTTGAACTTAACTCCCTTTAAATTAATTTCAGGAGTGCCCAAATCAAAAACGTAGGTGCCATGTACTATTTTTATATTTCGGATACAAAAATCCGAATCGTCTTCAATACCATAAGTGAACCCCTCTAGAGGCAGTCCGTTTCTAACAAATAATTTTCCGTTAGACTTCATACACCCTACAAAATCTTTAAAAGATTGGTGTAAAGTTTCAGCATCACCATAAATATCTAGGTGATCTGCATCCATTGATGTAACACAAGCAACATCAGGAAATAACCTTAAAAAAGAACGGTCAAACTCATCAGCTTCAACCACAGAAACATCGTTACCTTGAAAATAAAAATTACTATTAAAATCTTCCGAAATTCCGCCTAAAAAAGCGGTAAAAGAAGTGCCAGTTTCTTTAAGTAGATGAGCAAGTATACTTGTAGTTGTCGTTTTGCCATGCGTACCTGCAACCGCAAGACAAAAAGTATCTTTAGTAATTAAACCTAAAACCTCAGAACGTTTTTTAATCTGAAAGTTATAATTCAAAAAGAATTGATATTCAGAATGCTCCGTGGGGACCGCTGGCGTATAAACAACAAGGGTGTTTTTTGAATCTTTAAAATTTTTGGAAACTAAACCCATAGAATCTTCATAATGTATGGCTATATCTAAAGATTCCAATTCTGCAGTTAATGGAGTTCTAGTTTTATCGTAACCAGCTACTTCCTTTTTAAGAAACTTAAAATAACGTGCAAGAGCAGACATACCAATACCTCCGATGCCGATAAAATAAACGTTATGTATGTTTTTTAAGTCCAAGATTTAATTCCTATTTAACAATTTTTCAATTTGATCAACAATATTTTTAGTTGCATTAGGCAAAGCCAATTTTTTAATATTTGTACTGAGCACTTTCTGTTTTTCTCCAGATTCAATTAATTCTGAAAATACAGTTTCAAAATTTTCATCCAGTTCTTTTTCTCGCAACATTAATGCCGCATTTTCAGATACTAAAGCTTGCGCATTTTTTGTTTGATGATCTTCAGCAACATTGGGTGATGGAATAAATACTGTTGGTTTACCTACAATACATAGTTCTGAAACTGAACCTGCTCCTGCCCTTGAAATTATAAAATCGGCTGCCCCATAAGCGAAATCCATATTGTTTATAAAGTCAAGTACCTTGACCGAATCCGAATTATATTTTTTGTATTCTTCGATATAAAGCTTACCACATTGCCAAATAACCTGTAGGTTTCTAGTTTTAAAATATTCAAGTTCTTTCGCTATTAGCTGATTTACTCTTCTCGCACCAAGGCTTCCACCTAATACAAAAATGGTTTTCTTATCTGCACTTAACCGAAAAGATTTAATTGCTTCTTGCTTATCCACATTCATTGCAACCAAATCACCTCTAACAGGATTACCTGTTTTTATAATCTTTTCGGCAGGGAAAAACTTATCCATACCATCATAAGCAACACAAATTTTAGTAACTTTATCTTTAAGCAACTTATTGGTCATTCCCGCATAAGAATTCTGTTCTTGCAAAACACAAGGAATACCACGACCAGAAGCAACTTTTAAGAGTGGCCCACTAGCAAAACCTCCGGTGCCAATGACAACATCGGGTTTAAATTGTGATACTATTTTTCGTGCTTTCAACAAACTACTTATCAATTTAAATGGAAACATTAAATTCTTTAATGTCAATTTCCGTTGCAATCCTGATATCCAAAGGCCTTCAATTTTGTAACCGGCATTGGGCACTTTTTCCATTTCCATGCGATCTTTTGCTCCAACGAACAAAAATTCGGCATTGGAATGTCTTTTTTTCAATTCATTTGCTATGGCTATGGCAGGATAAATATGTCCGCCTGTGCCTCCTCCAGATAAAATAAATTTATAGCTGCCCACTTAAAACTTCTAAGGGGTTAGTTATTTCCATATCTGAATTATCTTCTTTACTCTTTTTTCTATCTTTATCTTTTACACTTGCACTCAAAATAATTCCGATAGCTAAACAAGTCATCCAACTTGATGTACCTCCGCTACTTATCAAGGGTAAAGTTTGCCCCGTAACCGGGAACAACTCCACAGCAACAGCCATGTTAATTAAAGCCTGAAATACAATTGGAAGACCCACTCCTAATACTAATAATTTTGCAAAAATTGAAGAATTAGCATTTGCAACCACTGCAATTCTAAAAAGTAAGAGTAGGTAGAAAAACATTACAATAATTCCACCAACAAGACCATATTCTTCAACAATAATCGCATATATAAAATCGGAAGAACTTTGTGGTAGGAAATTCTTTTGAATACTCTTACCTGCCCCTTTACCAACAATACCACCAGTTGCAATAGCTATTTTTGCTTTTTCTATTTGGTAACCCGCTTCGCCATCTTCTCCATCCGTAAAACTTGTAATACGATGTTCCCAAGTTGTTACGCGGTTACTAAATGAATCAGGAAACGCTTTGGCTACAAGTATAAATAGTGTTAAACATAATAATCCAGTACCAACTATACTCAATAAATATTTCGTGGGATATCCTCCGAGAAAACATAATAAAAGCACCATCGAAAAAATGATTCCAGCTGTAGAAAAATTAGCTGGTAAAATTAAAATTATCACTAAAAAAACTGGCACCCATAAAGGCAATATACTTTCTTTAAAAGTAATTTCTTGATCCTTAATTTTAGATAAATACCGAGCAACATAAATCATTAAAACCACCGAAGCCAAACTTGAAGTTTGAAAAGTAATACCTACTAATGGCAACTGTATCCAACGGCTAGCATTTGCACCATCTATTGTAGTACCCTGTGCTATTGTAAAAGCTAGTAACACCAAAACAATTGGCATTGCTATTAATGATAAGCCTTTAAAATAATGACTTGGAATTCGATGTATTCCATAAATAATTCCAAAACCAAGAATCAACAACATGGCATGTTTAACCAAATGCCCCATAGTTGTGCCACTACCAACAACATAAACTAAATTGCTGCTAGCACTGTAAACCGGCAAAAACGAAAACAAAGCCAAGAGTGCCACTACAGCCCAAATGGTTTTATCTCCTTTTATATTTTGGAATAATGATTTCACTTTTATCTATTACAAATTTTTAATTGCTTCTTTAAATTGATTTCCTCGATCTTCATAGTTATCAAAAAGATCAAAACTAGCACAGGCAGGAGAAAGCAAAACTGTATCTCCACGTTCGGCAATTTTATACGCTACTTTAACAGCTTCAGACATTGCATAAGTTTCCACCACCAGGTCAACAACATTGCCAAAAAATTCTTTAATCTTGGTATTATCTTCACCCAAACAAACAATTGCCTTTACCTTTTCTCGCACTAAAGGCATTAATTCTTTGTAGTCATTGCCCTTGTCAACCCCGCCGACAATCCAGACGGTCGGGGTACTCATACTATCTAGGGCAAAAAAGGTGGCATTAACATTCGTTGCTTTGGAATCGTTAATGTATTGTACATGATGAATCTTCAACACTTTCTCTAGGCGATGTGGCGCACCTTGAAAACTAGTAATGCTTTCTCTAATGGTTTGCTTTCTAATATTAACCAAAGTTGCTGCTAACGAAGCGGCCATGGTATTTTTTAAATTGTGTTTGCCTTCAAGCGCTAATGAGTCGGTGGTCATGTGTATTGTATTATTATTTATTGTTATTACTATATGTTCATTCTCGAGATACGCACCTTCTTCCAAGCTTTTTTCAATGGAGAAAGGTATTAAGTGGGATTTGACTGGGTGTTTTTCTAACCAACTGACTAAAACCTTATCATCAGCATCATAAATCAAATAATCTGTTTCAGTATGATTTTTTGTTATCAGAAATTTTGATGCGATATAATTTTCAAACTTATACTCGTACCGATCCAAATGGTCTGGAGTAATATTTGTTATTATCGCAATCTTCGGTTTAAATGATATTATACCATCTAGTTGAAAACTGCTGATTTCTAAAACATAAAAATCAAAACTATTTTCCGCTACCATTTTCGCATAACTATCACCAATATTCCCTGCCATTGCCACATTTAATTCGTCCGATTTAAAAATGTGATTCGTTAGCATTGTGGTGGTAGTTTTACCGTTACTACCAGTTATACCAACAATTG
The DNA here is from genome assembly GCF_039941195.1 of Aurantibacter sp. GTDB lineage: Bacteria > Bacteroidota > Bacteroidia > Flavobacteriales > Flavobacteriaceae > Aurantibacter_A. Next base: position 67,904 of record NZ_JBDVFA010000019.1, read on the forward strand.
TTGCATCAGTATATCTAGTGGCAAATTCAATTTCTGAAATAACCGGTATTCCTTTCGCAAATAATTCCTGTACTAAAGCCACCTTTTCAGGTATACCAGGACTTTTCATTACGATATCGGCGTTCAAAATTTTTGATTCGGTATGTTGACCTTCTTCCCAATCAATCCCAAAATGTTCAAGAACTTTTTTATATTTTTCTTTAATGAGGCCTTTATCTGAAACAAAGACTTCAAAACCTTCTTTTAATCCTAAAACTGCAGTACCTACTCCACTTTCTCCTCCACCTAATGCAACAAGTCTTGCCATCTATCTGACTTTTAAAGTCACAATTGAAAGAATTGCTAACACGATACTTACAATCCAAAAACGGGTAACAATTTTACTTTCGTGATACCCTTTTTTTTGATAATGATGATGTAATGGCGCCATTAAAAAAATGCGCTTTCCTTCTCCTAATTTTTTCTTTGTGTATTTAAAATATCCTACTTGCATCATTACTGAAACTGATTCTGCTAAAAATATCCCACACAGAATAACTAGCAACAATTCCTTTCTAACAATAATTGCAATTACAGCGATAACACCTCCAATAGTCAAACTACCAGTATCCCCCATAAACACTTGAGCAGGAAATGCATTATACCATAAGAATCCAATAAGTGCACCTGCAAATGCTGTAATAAAAACAAGAAGTTCACCAGCACCTACGATGTACATTATATCGAGGTATTCTGAGAAAATAATATTACCAGAAACCCAAGCAAAAATTCCAAGGGTAAACACAATTATCGCTGATGATCCAGCTGCCAATCCATCAATACCATCAGTTAAATTTGCACCATTAGAAACCGCCGTAATAATTAGTATTACTATCGGAATAAACAACAACCATCCGTAGTCTTTAGCACCTTCACCAGCCCATGAAATAAGACTACTGTAATCCAACTCATTGTGTTTAAGAAAAGGAACTGTAGTCATAGTAGATTTAACATCTTTCCCTTTAACTTCTTCAACAGTATATTGTTCGGTAATTATAGTTTGAGTACTTTCTCGCATTGTAACCTCTGGGTGGAAGTATAAAACAGTACCGACGAAAAGACCCAATCCAACTTGGCCCATTACTTTAAACCTGCCTTTTAAGCCTTTTTTGTCTTTCTTGAAGATTTTAATATAATCATCAATAAAGCCAATAATTCCCATCCATATAATTGTAATAATTAATAAGATGATATAGATGTTTAAAATATCTGCAAAAAGTAAAACTGGAATTAAAGTAGACATGATGATGATTAAACCACCCATTGTTGGCGTACCAGATTTTTGTTTTTGACCGTCTAAACCAAGATCCCGAACAGTTTCTCCTATTTGTTTTTTCTGCAAAAAGAGTATAATACGTTTGCCATAAGTTGTAGCCAATATTAGAGACAACAATACCGCCAAAGCCGCTCTAAAAGTCTGAAATTGGAACAGACTCGCACCGGGCACCTGGTATTGTGTTTCTAAATATTCAAAAAGATAATACAGCATTCTCTTTTATTACACTATTTATTAAGACTATCTAAATGATTTCTTATGATTTTAAAATCGTCAAAATCAATTCGTTTTCCGTTTGTTTCTTGGTAGGTCTCATGACCTTTACCCGCTACCAAAATGATGTCTTTTGCTAAAGCCAACTGACAAGCAGTTTTAATTGCTTGATCACGATTTTCGATAGACAATACATTCTGTTTTTTTTGCATTTCCACACCAGCTTCCATTTCTTCAATAATAGCAGATGGTGATTCTGATCTTGGGTTATCAGAGGTAAATATGGCTTTGTTACTCATTTCCGAGGCGATATAACCCATAACCGGACGCTTTGATCTGTCTCTATCGCCACCACACCCCACAACGGTGATGACGTTTTCATTTCCAGTTCTCAATGTGTTGATAGTTTCAAGCACATTTTTTAGCGCATCCGGTGTATGGGCATAATCAACTATAGCCGTAATTTTTTCTTTTGAAATAAAATATTGAAACCTACCATCTACATTCTCCAACTCACTTAGTAGACGTAACGTTTCTAGTTTTTCCAGACCTAATAATTCTGCTGTGGCATAAATTGCCAACATATTATAAGCATTAAAATCTCCTATTAATCGAGACCATAATTCATTATCATTAAGTTTCAGTAATTGTCCGTCAAACTGATTCTCTAAGATTTGCGCTCTGTAATCTGCATAAGTTTTCAACGCATACGTATGCTTTTTAGCTTTCGTATTTTGCATCATTACTTCACCATTCTTATCATCTATATTGGAAAGTGCAAAAGCATTTTTACCAAGCTCGTCAAACAACATTTTTTTGGTATCTCTATATTCTGCAAAAGTTTTATGGTAATCTAAATGATCATGTGAAAGATTAGTAAAAATCGCACCTTCGAATACAAGACCTTTAGTTCGTTTTTGATGTATTCCATGCGAACTAACTTCCATAAAACAAAATTCAACACCAGCTTCCGTCATTAAATCGAGGTGATGATTTATTGTAAGTGCATCTGGAGTTGTATGCTTTGTAGGATACTCAGTTTCATCAACCATAATTTTAATGGTCGATATTAAACCCACCTTAAAACCTGCCTTTTTAAATAGCTGGTATAAAAGACTACTCACAGTTGTTTTACCATTTGTACCAGTAACTCCAACCAACTTCAAATTCTTAGAAGGGTTATCGTAAAAATTTGATGCCATAAATGCGAGCGCTTCATTTGCATTTTTTACCTCAACAAAAGTGACATTACTGTCCATTGTCTTTGGTAATTCTTCGCAGATTATAGCATTAGCACCTAATTCAATAGCTTTTTCTATAAACTCGTGACCATCAGTTAATGTACCACGTATAGCCACAAAAACATCATCTACATCAACAGCTCTCGAATCAAAACATACCGAATTGACCTCTACAGCCGTACTGCCATTTACAGCAGTTAAGCTCACCCCAAATAAGATGTCTTTCAAAGTCTTCATGAAAGTTCGAGTATTATTTTATTAACTTTTTTTATTGCAGTTCCTTGAGAAATAGATTGTTTTTTCACTTTACCATTTCCGATAACTTCAACCTGTAAACCTAAATTTTCAAGTATTGCAACTGCATCCATACCACTCATACCCTTCACATTTGGAACACTACTATGTGCTTTTTGAACCTCGGTATAATATTTTTGATATTCAGTATCTAGCTTCTGATTATCAGCTGTCATTAATTCCACCTCATTAACCAATGGGTTATTTGCATAAATTTTTTGAGCAACCGATTTGAATACTGGCCCTGCAACATCTGCACCATAATAGCCAACACTTTTATCTGGCTCATGTATTACCACAATACATGAGTATTTTGGATTATCAGCCGGAAAGTATCCTGAAAAACTAGATATATAACCAAACTTAGAAGGGTCACTTGAACCGTAATTCTTTTGTGCAGTACCAGTTTTTCCCGCCATTGAAAAATTGGGAGAATATAGTCTATGTCCCGTTCCAAATTTTTCAGAAACCACATTAGCCATTAGCGCCTGAACTTTCTTCACCGTTTCTTTAGAACAAATAGAAGGGTCAATAACTTCTTTTTCAAATTTCTGTATAGTAGTATTCCATTCTTTCACCTCTTTTATCAAGCGCGGCTTTACCATTTCTCCATCATTGGCAATGGCATTATAAAAAGTAAGTATCTGCAGTGGGGTCATCAAAACCTCATAACCATAAGCCATTTGTGCTAGAGAAATACCCGACCATCCTTTATCTCCTGGATATCTTAAAAGTGGTTTTCCTTCACCTTTAATTGGTAACCCTAATTGCTGGTGAATTTTTAATTCACGTAAACGATCAACATACTTTTCCGGATTATTCTTGTAGTTAGTGTGAATCATTTTTGCAAAAGCAGTATTAGATGAAACAACGAATGCTTTTGCCATTGATATTTCACCGTAACCACCATGCTTAGAATCCTTAACAGTTTTTCTGTAAATTTTCCACCGTCCCTTTTCAGTATCAATTACAGTACTAGTATCAATTACTTTATCTTCAAGAGCAGCAACCATATTCATCAACTTAAAAGTTGAACCTGGATCACTAGATTCGCCAATGGCATAATTTAAACGTTCGTAATATTTACCTTCTTTAGTTCTTCCCAAATTAGAAATTGCCTTTACTTCACCTGTTGCAGTTTCCATAACTATTACACAACCATGATCAGCATTATATTTTTCTAATTGCCCCAAAAGACCATGATGCGCTATATCTTGAATATTAATATCTATGGTAGAAACAACATCATATCCATCTTTCGGCTCTACAATATTGTCAAGCCCTATAGGCTTCCATTGTCCTTTTGCAATTTTTTGCTTTAATCGCTTACCCTCTATGCCTCTTAAATATTGACCAAATGCACCTTCAAGTCCAACTCTAGTTGCATAACCATTTTCATCAAATCGTTCATAGCCAACAGATCGTTCAGCAATTTTACCTAATGGGTGCTCTCGTTTAATTTTCTGTTCTATAATCAATCCTCCTTTATATGGACCTTTCTTAAAAAGCGGAAATTGTTTTAGTGCTATATATTCTGAATAATCGAGATTTCTAGCAATAAGCGCATACCTATTCTTGTTGGCTTTTGCTTTGCGTAATAATTGTTGATAATGCGAAGAAGTTTTACCTAAAAGTTTAGCTAATTCATTTGCTAAAGGTTTCACATTCTCTTGAAAATCTTCATCTGCAACTGTAACCGCATCAAAACGAACAGTATATCGCGATACCGATGTTGCCAAAAGACTACCATCATCTGAATATAGATTACCTCGATTAGGCTCTATTGTGAACATTTTTTCGGTACGCTTTTCTGCTAGGTTGCGATATTTATCACCATCAACCATTTGTATGCTCACCAATTTCACTATAACAGCCATCGCAAACAGAAAAAGTCCTGCCGATACAATATATAAGCGATTTAAAATTTTCTTTTCAGAAACCGGCATTAGCTCTCTCGGTAATTTTTGATTTAACTTTTATTTTTCTTGGGGGAATTTCAGATGGAAACAATCCTGTTTCAAGGAGTGTCTGCGACAAATTAGATTCGAGCTTCAAACGTTGTACATCCGAACGTATATCTACAAATTCACTACGCAATTCTTTTACCTCCTCGTTTAACGCTGCAAGCCTATGCACTTGTTGATCAGCTCTATGTGAGCTTCCTATCATTATTGTAGCTAAAAAAGAGGTGAATATGATAAACATCCAATTTTTAGGAGCATCCCCGCTCACTAAAAATTTTCCTCTCAATATGTCGAGTATTCCGTTTTTCATCACAATTATTTATTCTTATTAAATACGCTCAGCAATTCTAAGCTTAGCACTACGTGCTCTATTATTTAGTACTATTTCTTCTCTTGATGGAATCACCAACTTGCCGACTTTTTTAAAAGGCACATCTACATTTCCGTAAAAATCTTTTTCCGCCTCTCCTTCAAACTTTCCAGCTCTAATAAAGTTTTTCACCAACCGATCTTCTAAAGAGTGGTAACTAATTAAACTCAACCTACCGCCTACATCCAATAAATCAACACTCTGATACAACAGCTCTTCAATTGCTATTAACTCTTGGTTCACCTCTATTCTAATAGCCTGATAAACCTGAGCTATAATTTTATGCTCTTTTCGTTGCGGCAAAAACTTTCTCAACACCTCTTTCAACCGCATCGTTGTTTTAATTGGCGCATCAGTTCTTGCTTCAATAATAGTATTTGACATTGCATCTGCATTTCGCAATTCACCATATTGAAAAAGAACTTTTCTCAAACTATCATGATCATAACTATTAACAACATCATAGGCCGACAATTTGCTATTCATATTCATTCGCATATCCAATTCCGCTTCAAAACGAGTTGAAAAACCACGTTCTGCTTTGTCAAATTGATGCGATGAAACGCCAAAATCTCCTAAGATTCCATCTACTTTCCGAATGCCATAGAACTTTAAAAACTGTTTGAGATATCGAAAATTCTCATTTATCAATGTAAATCGCTCATCATCAATAGAATTATCCAATGCCTCAGTATCTTGATCAAAAGCAACTAACTTACCTTTTGCACCAAGTTGTTTCAATATTTCATTAGAATGTCCTCCACCTCCAAAGGTCACATCTATATACACTCCATTCTCTTTAATATTGAGTCCAGCAACAGACTCCGCTAATAATACTGGATTATGATACATCCGGAGTATTCTCAGCACCTATACCATCACCACCCATAACCTCTTCGGCCATCGCCTCAAAATCTAGCGGCTCAATTTCAATCTCTTGCTCATAGCGCTCTTTATCCCATATTTCTATGTAATTAACCGCAGAGCTCAACGATATTTCTTTTTTAATAGCTGCAATTGAAACTAAGTTCTTAGGTATCAACAACCTACCAGCATTATCAATTTCAATTTCTTTGACTCCAGCCATAAAAATTCTAATGAAATCGTTATTCTTTTTTACGTACCTATTTAGCTTTTTAAGCTTACCCATCTCAACATCCCACTCCACTTTAGGCCACAACTCTAAACATTTACCGTTTACGGATCGCTTTATGATGAATCCATCTTTCAACAATGGCAATAGCTGATTCTTTAGGCCAGAAGGTAGCATTAGCCTACCTTTGGCATCAACTTTACAATCGTACGAGTTGTTAAAATGAATCACCTAAGTCGTTGATTTTTTATTTACTATGTCAAATATATAAATATTATTACCACTTTTTACCACTTTTTACCACTTTGTTGATAAAACGAGGTGATTCTTCGCATATAAAAGTGTAAAATGACCACTATGCAGCTAAACACATATATGTTAAATGCTAATTAATTGGAGAATTAAAGTCTTTATTATGTTTTTATTTGCAAAAAACAGATAACTTTAGGTTACAAATTTGTTAATACAAAAAAATGAATTTGAAGAACCATAAATCCCCGAACATTTTTTAATTAATAGTTCAAAATTTATTTGTGAGGCCAATACCAACTATAGTTTTCTTTTTTCTTTTTCAAATCGTTCCAAAGCAAATAATAGCGCAAGAGAGTGATAAAGAACAAGCTCTTTATTCTTTTTTTGATTCGATTACTACTATTGAAAATTCCGAAATACATTCTGGGCTTATTTACAAGGAGAAGCATCGTACAAAAAGTAGAAAATCGAAATTTTTTCCTGAGCCTAATTTTGTAACAGGCTCGGTTGTTTTTAACAATCAACCGTACTATAATCTCCAAATAAAATACAATGTCTACGATGACGAATTATTACTACAGGTAAAAAAGAAATATGGAGGCGACATCTTACAAGTTCATAAGCTAAACGTAAATAATTTTAAACTTAATAACCATTCGTTTCTTAAAATTGAAAACAAAAAATTAGGCGCCGGTTATTATGAAGTAATATCAATTAAAAACAAGCTTAAATTACTTTTAAAACGCAAAAAATCTATTCACGAAATTTTAGATAAGAAGTTGGTTTTTTATGAATTTGAAGATGCCAAAAACGAGTATTATTTAAGTTATAAAAACAATCTGTATTCTATTGAAAAATATACCGATTTCACTTCGGTTTTTCCAGATTTAGAAACTGAATTAACTAAACATTATAAAGCATTAGCATCCAATCTTACTTTTGAATCAAAATTAAAAAAATTACTATCGCATTTAGACTTTTTATTAACTAGCACACCTACTAAAATTTAAAAAAAGTATTGAAATTAGTAACCATCTTACTACTCGCAGTTTTCAGTTTTCAGTTTTCGTTGGCACAATCAGAAAATATAAATATTTCTGTCAATTTTAAAAATGCCAATAGAGAAGATGTTCTTCTGCAGATTGAGAAGATTTCCGATTTCGACTTTTATTATAGTAGCACGTGGTTGGGAGCTGAGCATATTTCGGGTAGCTATGAAAACACTCCTATTAATAATGTACTCAAAGATATTTTCAATAACACGACTATCAATTTCTATTTTCTCGAAACTAATAAAATCGTTCTAACTCAAAATGTAATTATTAAAGACAAATTACATACTAGTTTTTATCAAGACTCCATTATCACATCAATAACTTCTACCGATGACGAAACTAGCATCCCAAATTTTTATTTAATTCCCAAGGAAAGTGGATCTTCAAAAACTGAAACTATTAGAATAGGCAAAGAGCAACGCTACTCTAATCAAGAAAATTTCACTCTAACGGGAACTGTGATAAATAGCATGAACGGAGAACCTATTCAAAATCTTGCTATTATTTTAAAAGATGGTTCAAGAGGTGTTAGTACAAATGAAAATGGTTTTTATAAAATTGTATTGCCATTTGGTCAGTCTATTATTCAGACCAAAGCTATTGGTTATGAATCCACTGAAAAAAAGATTATCATGTATAATGATGGTCAACTAAATTTTGCATTAGCGGAAAATGTAGAGCAATTAGATGAAGTAGTTGTTGAAAGTAATCAGCTAAAAAATATAGAAACTGTAGTATCCGGTGTAGTAGAGCTTGATGTTGCAGAAATAAAAACTATTCCTTTAGTATTAGGTGAGCGTGATATTCTTAAAACAGCTATCACTCTTCCTGGAATTACAAATGCAGGTGAAGGAGCTTCGGGTTATAATGTTCGTGGTGGTAGTACAGATCAGAATTTAATATTATTAGATGATGCGGTGATATACAACCCCTCTCATTTTTTCGGTGTTTTCTCAGCATTAAACCCCTTTACCACTGGAGGTGTAACCATATACAAAGGATCTATTCCCGCTGAATTTGGAGGAAGATTATCTTCTGTTTTTGATATAAACACGAAAGATGCAAATACAGAAAAGTTTACTGGAGAAGCGTCAATAGGGCCAGTCACTAGCAACCTAATGCTCGAAATACCTATTGTAAAAGAGAAATCCGGTTTATTGCTAGGAGGACGAAGCACCTATTCAAATTGGATTTTAAATTCATTAGATGAAGAATCTTTACAGAATAGTAAAGCATCATTTTTTGATATTGTTGCTAAATACAATTCACAAATCAATGAAAAGAACAACATTGCAGCAACAGCGTATTACAGTAGAGATGCATTTAGTATTACTTCTGATTCTGTATATAGTTACGACAACCGCTTAGCTTCATTGAATTGGAACAAAAAACTGAATGAAAAAAGTTCTATGAAAGCAATATTAGCGAACAGTGAATATGGTTTTAATATAGATTATGATGGGGAAGCAAACCAAAATTTCAATTTAGGTTATAAAATAAATGAGACTGAATTAAAATTAAAATTTTTTAATCTATACAGCAGTACTCATAAATTTAATTATGGACTTTCAAGCAAATTATATATTGTTAATCCAGGTGAAGTAGAACCAAAAGGAATAGCGTCCATTGTAGCTCCATTAGAGATTCAAAAAGAAAGAGGTTGGGAATCAGCATTATTTATATCTGATAATATCACGCTATCTGACAAGTTATCTTTAGATTTTGGTTTGCGATACTCGTTTTATGCTTCACTCGGCAAATCTTCACAAAATATATATGAAGAAGATTTACCGAAAGACCAAGGCACCTTATCAGAAATAAAAGAATTTGATAGTAACGAAATTATAAATACTTACGACGGACTAGAGGTAAGAGTTTCAACTCGATATTTGTTAAGTCCTAGTCTGTCTGTAAAAGCAGGATACAATAACACTAACCAGTACATACATACCATATCCAGCAATACAACAGTATCACCTACTGACACATGGAAGCTTTCTGACCTTAATATAGCTCCTCAAAGAGCAAGACAAGTTTCATTAGGTTTTTTTAAAAATTTTAATGCAAATACATACGAGCTAAGTATAGAAGGTTATTATAAAAAAACAGCTAATATTTTAGATTATAAAGTTGGAGCCCAACTGTTATTGAATGAATCTATTGAAACTGAAGTTTTACAAGGAGAAGCTAAAGCCTATGGAGTGGAGCTTCTAATTAAAAAAAATAAGGGTAAATTAAATGGATGGCTTGGTTACACATATTCAAGGTCATTCACAAAATTAGCCAGTGAATTTCCTGAAGAGCAAATTAATGGGGGTGAATACTTTCCTTCAAACTTCGATAAACCACATGATTTCAGTTTAGTAACGAATTATAAGTTTACTAAAAGATTTAGTTTGTCCGCAAACTTTGTTTATCAAACCGGCCGACCAGTTACTTATCCTATTGGTTCTTATAATTTAAATGGTGCAGAATATGCATTATATAGTGACCGAAATAAATTTCGTATTCCGGATTTTTACCGTTTAGATTTAAGCTTTAATATTGAAGGAAATCATAAAATCAAGAAATTTGCACATAGCTTTTGGAATATTTCAGTCTATAATGTTTTAGGAAGAAATAACCCCTACTCTGTATTTTTTGTTACGGAAGAGGGAACATTAAAAGCATATCAAAGTTCAATTTTTGCCATTCCAGTGCCTACGATAACCTATAATTTTAAATTTTAATGAAAAAATATAAGGTTACATATTATATATCTACTATTCTATTTGTTTTAATAGGATGTCTTTTCAGTACTTGTACAGAACCGTATTCACCTAATCTTTTGCCACAAACAGAAAGCTTGCTTGTAGTCGAAGCCGTACTTACAAACGAATTAAAAAATCATGAGGTTATTCTCAGTCGATCTTCAGCAGAACAAGGCGAAATAATATTTGAACAAAATGCAACCGTAAAAATCACCGATGATAATCAACAAACGTATACTTTTTCGGAGGTTGAAGTTGGTAAATACATTTCAGACATAGCCTTTAAAGCTGAATTGGATAAATCATACCAACTGTTTATAAACACTTCCACAGGTAAAGCATATTCGTCTAGTTCTGTTTCATTGCCACAATCAAGTCAGATTGAGAGTATTAATTCAGTAAAAACTACAACGCAAACAGGTAACATCGGTGTTTCTATTGCTGTAAATAGTTATGACCCAACTGGAAATTCTATTTACTATCGGTATGATTACGAAGAGACATATAAAATAATTGCGCCTAATTGGATACCTGAGCACTTGATTGTGGCTTCAGAAGAAGAACAAGTAGTTTCCGTAGTAAATCGAGAAAATGAAGAACGCGTTTGCTATGCTACTGATTATTCAAATTCAATACTATTAACCGAAACTTCAGGGACAGCAGAAGATCGTGTTTCTAATTTCGAAGTGCGTTTTTTAAATCAAGAAAATTATATTTTCTCCCATAGATACAGTATTTTAATTAGGCAACATGTGCTTTCGCAACAAGCCTATAACTTTTACAAAAAACTACAAGATTTTTCCGGATCTGAAAGTTTATTCTCGCAAAGCCAACCAGGTTTTATTAATGGTAATATTTATTCAGAAGATAATAATCAGGAAAGGGTTGTTGGTATTTTTGAAGTTTCATCAGTATCAGAAAAAAGAGCATTTATAAACTATGCAGACTTTTATCCGGAAGAAGATTTACCACCTTATATTGATGATTGTGATCAAACTACTTATCCTGTGAGTGGAGAACCTTCTGTTTATCAATATGTAAAAGCAAACTCGGTTAGCTATGTTGACAACATTACAAATGCAATGACCGGTGCTCTAGAAGCTTATATTATTGCCCCAAGAGTATGTGGTGATTGTACAGTTTTAGGCAGTGCTGAAGTACCTGAATTTTGGATTGAATAAATTATGAGAAAAACGGTTCTTATTGTCCTTTTAACATTATTGAAACCCGATATTACTATTGGGCAATATCAGCTTGAATCAAATGAAGACCGTGTTAAATTTAATTCAATCGATAAAGAGCAGGTATTCATACATTACAATGACAATTTTTTACTTTCCGGAGAGTATTTTTATTACAAAATGTACTGTTTAAATAACAAAGATTTATCACCGAGTAAAATTAGTAAAATAGGATATGTTGAATTAATTAACAGTAAAGGAAAGGTCATTTTTAAGCACAAAATTGGATTGACCAATGGATTAGGGCAAGGTGATTTTTTTATACCGGTAACTTTAAACACCGGACATTACAAACTTGTAGGATATACTAATTGGATGCGAAATTCAGGCGTAGATTCATACTTTGTTGGAGATATAGCAATTATAAATCCTTTTAATGAATTGTCTAATGAAACTAATTATCCTTCAGAAAATATAATTTATAATTCAAAAACTGATAGTATTGAATTGGGAGTCATTTCAAAAGAAAAAAATACCACAGATAAAATACTTCTATCCAAAAAAAATTACAAGAAGCTGGAATTAGTTACATTTCAAATTAAAAACACAGCTATATCTGCTAATGCTAATATTTCTATTTCAGTTAGAAAAAAAGACCCAATCACAATACCTTTTAATAAAAATAAATCGATTGATTTAAACAATAATGCATTCAATCTTATAACCCTGAATAACAATGAAGCAATTTTTCTACCTGAGCTTAGAGGTGAACTAATTACCGGTAAATTAATTAATAAATTAAGTAAGCAAGGAGTAGCCAATAAAAATATTAGTATTTCAATTGGTGGAGATTTTGGGGTAACTAAAATCTCACAAACGGATAAAAACGGCACTTTCTTTTTCAATCTAGTCAACAATAATCGAAGTAATGAAATTATTTTCAACCTATTAGACAATCACATTGATGCTAATAAAATAGTTTTAGATACTTCAAATATTAGAACCGACACCTTCAAATTTAAAAATATTGGAGTTTCGAAAAATTTGAATCCCATTTTAGAGAAACGAAGTGTTTACAACCAAATAGAGAATGCTTTTTTCGAAACAAAATTAGACAGCCTAATTTCTTCAATATCCCCTACTCCCGTATATAATATATTTGATGAATTGTACAATTTAGATGACTACACACGTTTTAAAACTCTTGAAGAAACACTTATAGAAATAATAGATAATGTATTAGTAAAAAAACGAAAAGGTCAATACAAAATTCAAATCAGAGAGAACAATCATTATTTTATTGATGAACAAGCTGCTCCCTTATTTTTGGTAGATAAAATACTTGTCCAAAATTCATCTGACCTTTTTAACTTTAATGTAAATAAGATACAAAACATTGGAATATCGAGAGATGAATACTATATAGGACCCAGAAAATATCAAGGAATATTTTCTATTGAAACTAAAGAAGGTAATTACAATCAGCTACCAATAACTAAAAATTCAATTAAATTTAACATCGACGGACCATTACCTTTAAAGGATTATTATTTTCAAGAATACAAAGAATCTATTCCTACTAATAAATCGCACATCGCCGATTTCAGACAGCAATTATTATGGTTACCTAAAGTAAATTTAAAAGAAAATAATTTATTTAAATTTTATACCTCAGAAAACTTAGGTACCTACGAAATATCTATAGAAGGTTTCACCCAAAATGGAGAAGCCATATCATTAACAGAATACATATATGTAGAATAAGAGCATATTTATAACCGTTTCGTTATTAATTGTGTTACATTTATGTCTAACGCTTGTAATAGGTAATTGCCTATATTTGTCTTAAGATTAGATTCGCTCGTGAATGAATGAAAACTTAATTTCAGAAGGAAAATTTAAATACATTGAAACTGGGGAAGGAACTCCAATAATTATTCTGCATGGCCTTATGGGTGGTTTGAGTAATTTCGAAGGTGTTTTAAATCATTTCCCAAAAAAAGGATATAAAATACTTATTCCTGAATTGCCTATTTACGACATGCCCATGTTGAAAACCAATGTCAAGCAATTCGCAAAATTTCTAGAAAAATTTATAGAATTTAAAGGATTAGAAGATGTTATCCTCTTAGGCAACTCGTTGGGAGGACACATTGGCCTATTACATACAAAACTTTTTCCCGAAATGGTCAAAGCTCTAGTAATTACTGGAAGTTCTGGACTTTACGAAAGTGCTATGGGTGATGGTTATCCGCGCCGGGGAGATTACGAATTTATTAAAGCCAAAGCAGAAAAAGTTTTTTATGACCCGAAAATAGCTACAAAGGAAATTGTTGACGAAGTTTTTGCAACTGTTAATGATCGTAATAAAATCATTAAAACCCTTGCAATTGCAAAAAGTGCTATTCGACATAACATGTCAGATGATTTACCTGATATGCAAACGCCTACATGTATTATTTGGGGAGAGGACGATACTGTTACCCCACCGGATGTCGCTAACCTATTTGATGAATTACTACCCGATTCAGAGCTTTTTTGGATTGAAAAATGCGGTCATGCTCCAATGATGGAACACCCAGAAAAGTTTAACGAAATCTTAGATAACTGGCTTACTAAAAGAGGCTTTTAAGATCACTTATCCATGTTGATTAAAACTGCGAACTTTATTATCAGTAATACAGAAGTGGCGAAGTGCCCGAAGGAATCAATACCAGAATATGCTTTTATAGGCCGTTCAAATGTTGGGAAGTCTTCATTAATAAATATGTTAACTCAACGTAAAAGTTTAGCAAAAACATCTGGAAGACCAGGAAAAACCCAACTAATAAACCATTTTAAAATTAACGAAAATTGGTTCTTAGTAGATTTACCAGGGTATGGATACGCCAAGGTTTCTAAAAAGGACAAAAGAACATTTCAAAAATATATAACCAATTATTTTTTACAGCGCGAACAACTGGTATGTTCATTTGTGTTGGTGGATATTCGACACGAACCACAAAAAATAGATATGGAATTTATGCAATGGTTGGGCGAAAATCAGATTCCCTTTTGCATTATTTTCACGAAGGCCGATAAATTAAAACCAAAGATTATAGAAAAAAATGTAAATGCATATCTTAACGAATTAATATCAAGTAACTGGGAAGAAGCACCACAACATTTTGTAACATCATCCTCTAAAAACATAGGTCGCGATGAAGTTTTAGAATTTATTTCTGCAATAAATAGTGATTTTTTTAAACGTCAGAAAAAGACCATCTAGACACGATTACGAATACATTTTATTAAGGATTCCACATCTCCAAAAGCATTCATTTCTTCAGTTTTAACAACAATTTCAAGCTCATTATCCGTTTGACCTAGAACAATTGGGAAAGTAAAATTATGACCAAATTTAGATGCAAATTTTTTACGGTATTCGTCTTTATGTAAAAACTCCATCGAAATGTTAGAATCTTCTCTGAATTTCTTCCAGGTGCTATTTTCCGTAAAAGCACCAAAGGTTATGGCGCACAATTGACAATTATAAGTACTTGGACTTAATACTTTATGTGCTCCATCTATTAGTTGATTTCTAAAACCAGTTTCGGCATTATAAACAAAAATCAATTTATGAATATTATTGGGCTTCATAATTGGCTATTAAAACTATATATTTATGAGTTTAATTAAACAATCAATGCTAATCAACAGAATTAAACTTCTATTATTTTTAGTTACACTAATCCCTTTACAAGGTGAGTCTCAAAATTTAGATGAAGCTTACAGTTCTGAAACTCTAAAAATTATCCCTATTTCAGAAAATAGCTATGTACATATTTCATACATAAACACTTCTGATTTTGGAAAAGTAGCCTGCAATGGATTGGTTTTTATAAAAAATGGTGAAGCCATAGTTTTTGATACACCTACTAATAATAATGTATCTAAAGAGCTAATAAATTGGATTTTAAAATTCAAAAAATCTAGTGTGGAAGCTATTGTAGTAAATCATCATCATTCTGATTGTCTAGGTGGACTAGAAGCTTTTCATAATAATAAAATTCCTTCATATGCTAATAACAAAACTATTGATTTAGCTAAAGAAAAAGAATATACAGTGCCGATGCACGGTTTTGATTTAAAAAAAGAACTAATAATTGGTGGTGAAAGCGTTATGAATATTTACTTTGGCGAGGCACATACCAAGGACAATATTATTAGCTATATATCAAGCGAAGAGTTAATTTATGGTGGTTGCATGATAAAATCTTTGAACGCATCAAAGGGAAATCTTGAAGATGCCAATACTAATAAATGGAGTAATACCGTATTAAAAATCAAAAACCAATATCCAAATGTTAAAACTATTGTACCCGGTCATGGCGATTTCGGGAACGCAGCACTACTTGATTATACAATAGCTCTTTTTAAAACAAACTAAAAATGAAAAAACTAACAATTACCTTTTTAATATTATCAGTTTTAATTGGTTGTAAAACTGAAGAAAATTCTAAAAAGAACGAAACACCACCGGTAATAGCACCTTTTACAAATGTAGATACATTGGCTATTAATGATTGGTGGAACCGTGCAGATAACCCAATTATAGATTTAAAGGTACATCGTGATAGTGTGGTTGCATTTGGAATTTACACAGTATCTAAGAACATATTAAAATTAAGTGCTCAGCTATTCCCATTATACCCAGATGAAACCAGAGAGGTACGATTAGAATTACAAAAAGACGGGAAATGGGAAGAGATTCAAAAACAAACCATTAATGATTTAGGTTGGTCTGCCTTATTTAGGATTGAGAGTTGGGATGATACAAAAGATACTAAATATCGAATTAAACATGGCAACAACTCTTTCTACGAAGGTTTAATTCGCAAAAACCCAAAGGATAATGAACAAATTTCTTTAGCAGCACTTTCATGTAATTCCAATAAAGACCGTGGAATGCGAGAAAATTATGTCCGAAATATAAATCATCAAGATCCAGATTTGATATTTTTCGCTGGTGATCAATCATATGACCATACGGAGCATACCGCTGCTTGGCTAAAATTTGGTCTCCAATTTCGCGAAACTTTTAGAAATAGACCTGCCATTGCTATACCAGATGATCACGATATAGGTCAAGGCAATTTATGGGGAGAAAATGGCAAAAAATCCATAGAAGAAGGATCTAATGATGGCGGGTATACTTATCATCCAGAATATGTGAAAATGGTTGAGCGTTGCCAAACTTCGCACTTACCTGACCCGTACGACTCAACACCTATAGAACAAGGCATTCAAGTGTATTACACCAATTTACTTTGGGGAGGCGTTGATTTTGCAATTTTAGAAGATAGAAAATTTAAATCTGGCCCGAATGGTAAAATACCACAACAAGGGCCGCGACCAGACCATATTCGAAATCCAGAATACGACCCGGCATCTATAGACTTACCAGAGCTTAAATTATTGGGAGATCGTCAATTAAAATTTTTAGATGAATGGGGTACGTCAAATACGAATGCAATAAAAGTGGTTTTATCACAAACCGGGTTTTGTGGAGGAGCACATATTCATGGACAAATTGAAAATAGATTACATGCCGATCTCGATTCTAATGGCTGGCCCCAGACTGGGCGGAATAAGGCATTAACATTAATTAAAAAAGCTAATGCAGTACATATAGCTGGCGATCAGCATTTAGCCACTATTATAAAACAAGGCATACATGAATATGGCGATGGTCCTTGGTCTTTTATTGTTCCTGCAATAGTAAATGATTATTACAGTCGTTGGTGGTGGCCTTTAGATGAGAAAGCGGGCCCTAATCCGAATAAAGAAACGACCTTACCATGGACCGGTGATTATTTAGATGGATTTAATAACAAAATCAGCATGAAGGCCTATGTAAACCCTGAAAGTAGTTCAAAAGGAGGAGGTTATGGATTAATTCGATTTAATAAAAAGGCACTATCTACTACTTTTGAATGCTGGCCAAGATATGTAGACGTAACAAAAGAAGATGCTAATCAATTTGAAGGTTGGCCAATGACGGTATCAATCGCAGAATAAAAGTTAAATTTATTCTTTCAACTCTAGCTTTTCTGCAAAATAATCGCAAAAATCCTTCATGGTAGCGGTCATTTTTTCATCTTGAGTAGCTTTCATAAAAGTATCAGAAAGAGAGACTAGTGTTTGATGAAAGAATATTTTCATTTCATCAACCGGCATGTCTTTGGTCCAAAGGTCAATTTTTAAAGATTCTCTATTTTTACTATCCCATACAGAAAGTAACATGGCCTTTGCTTCTTCATTATTGATTCCACCATCTTGGGCAGACCAATTTAATTTTTCTGGCACTCGGTTTTCATCAAGTCCAACGGTAAGGGTAATTTGAGATTTATGCAATTCAGCCATTATTTTCTAGGTTTATAGTTTGCTTCCTTAAAAATTTCTTCAGCGGACAAAGGTAAAAGTTGTTGTGGAGTAATTTCGTCTTTTTCCATATAAGCTTTTACTATTTGCCAACCTATATATCTACCTAACCTCGATGGAGATTCATTATCAAGTTCAAGTCCAAATTTCGAAAATGGAGCCAAATCCAAGAATCTTGGTTCCAATTTATTATCCGTACTATAAAGCAATTCATTTTCAACGTAATAACGCCACATAGGTTCTTCATTTGCGATAGCCCAATCGTATTGTTCCTGAGAATAACCTATTTTCTGAGCATCTGTAATAGTCGGCAATAGCTTATCTTTTAAATAAAGGATTTTACCATAGTAAATTATTTTGGAAAGAAACGTACGCTCTGTTGGATAATTTAAAACTTTAGTCGCAAAAGCACCTGCTACATCACTCGTCATAAACTTTTTATCTAAAATTGCGCCAATATATTTTTGCATTCCTTGATAAAACTTATGATCCGATCCTAAATAATTATCCAAACCAATTAACAAAAGGCTATCTGTTAAAATAATTCTATTACGATAATCTACATTTGAGGTTACTGTTAAAACCTTCGGTCCATTTATACGCGGAAAGTAATATTTAATATGTTTATAAAGTTGATCTAAATCGGCCTTTTGTTCGTCAAAATCAGGAAAAGCTTTACCAACTTCACTTAATAACTCTATTTGTATGGTATCATCCAGTTTTTCTATCCAGATACTATCTGTATACTGTGCGGGAAATAAGTAGGGATATTTCCCTTTAGTTTCAGCAAAAGTCTCAGCGGTAGTCGCTGCTAGTTCGCGATCAAACCGAACTATTTTCAAATCCATCGGAATCTTTTCGATGTCTTCATTCACCTTATTTTCATCAGTACATGAAAAAATGGCCATAGTTATTAAGAATAAAGTAAAAATTCGTTTATACCGGTAAAGTAATTGTAAGTTCATTTTATTTTTTCGTTGCTACACGTTATTTTTAACGAACAAAGTTAAATTAATTCTTCATGCAGACCGAAAAAGTTGTTGACCATATTGTAAACTGGCTAAAAGATTATGCTAATAATGCAGGTATTAAAGGTTTTACGATTGGAATATCAGGAGGAATAGATTCCGCTGTAACATCTACATTATGTGCTAAAACGGGTCTTGAACTACTTTGCTTAGAAATGCCAATCCATCAGGCAGAAAACCAAGTAACTCGTGCTTCTAAACATATTGACTGGTTACAGACCAATTACAATACCGTTAAAAGACAACCTGTAAACCTCACTCCTGTATTTGATAGTCTTATTGAAGCATTACCTCCAGTCGCCAATGAAGAAGAGCGTTTTATGTCATTAGCGAACACTAGAGCACGCTTAAGAATGACTACCTTGTACTATTTTGCAGCATTAAATGGATACCTTGTTGCGGGTACAGGTAATAAAGTAGAAGATTTTGGCGTAGGATTTTACACCAAATATGGTGATGGCGGTGTTGACTTAAGTCCGATAGCTGATTTGTTAAAAACTGAGGTGTATGAAATTGCAAAATTCTTAAAAATAAATGTAGATATCCAAGAAGCGGCCCCTACTGATGGGCTTTGGGGTGATGATCGAACTGACGAAGATCAAATTGGTGCTTCATACCCAGAATTAGAATGGGCAATGCGCATGCAAGATGAAGGTAAAACAGAAAATGACTTTACTGACCGAGAAAAAAAGGTTTTTCTTATATTTACCAAACTAAATACTGCTAACAAACACAAGATGGTTCCTATACCTGTTTGTACAATTCCAAGTGCATTAAAGTGACCACTCATCTGGATTTCAAGTATCTAAAACGAAAATAGTTTAGAAAATAGTGTTTTTTAGATAAAAAATTGGAGTTTTGTTTACCAAATTAGATAAATAAACCTTACATTGCTTGTCAGTATTTGCAGACAGCTTAAAGGTCGAACGTTTATCCCAAAAAATATCAAAATGATTAAAATTTTAATTGCGGACAACCACCCTATCGTACGAATGGGAGTAAGAAGTGTTTTGGAATCAGCAAATGGCTTTGAAGTTGTTGGAGATGTATCAACCACAGGAGAGCTTTTTGAACAACTAGAAAAGTTAACTCCGGATGTAGTAATGTTAGAAATGGATATTCCAGAAATAAATGGAATTGCAGCACTTCGAAAAATTAAAAAATCATTTCCGGATATAAAAGTACTTATGTACAGTGGACAATCTGAAGATGTTTATGCATTAAGTTCTATTAGGGCAGGTGCTTTCGGATATTTAGCCAAAACGTCCGAAGTAGATTATATAGTATCAGCTGTAAGAAAAGTTGCTGAAGGCAACATGTTCATTACTAATGAGCTTGCACAGCGTTTAGCCTTTGATGAAGGCACACAAAAACCACGAAGATTTTTCAGAAAATTATCTACTAGAGAGGTAGAAGTATTGAAATTATTGGCAAGTGGCAAAAGAAATAAGGATGTAGCTTTAGGTCTTAACTTAAACGAAAAGACAGTAAGCACATACAAAGCACGTTTGATGAAAAAGTTAAATGTTGACAATATGGTCGACCTTTTACAACAGGCAAAAGCTTTAGAGTTATACTAAATACCTTACCAAAAAGGTTGAAAGCCCCCACTTGCCCTTTTGGTAAATGGGGCTTTTTTTATGACAATACTCTATTTAGTTTCTTATTTAACAGCATATTCAGTTGCAAATAATTTACAATCTCTTCTAAGGTTTCGCGATTGTCATCATTATTATTCTCCGTATTCATTTGTAAAGCTTCCATTCTCTTTTTAATAAGAAAACAACGTAAAGTGAGAATAGTTTCACTAACTAATTGCGAGATGGTAGTTTCTTTAGATTTCGGATAGATATCTTTACTTTCCCAGTTATGGAGACTATATTTTTCTTCTTCCATTAAAATAGAAGAAATTTCAGTAACTAAATCTTGATTAATTTCAGCTAAAAAAGAATTAATTGAAAAATTTGCTTTCTCATTTAATTCGGCAATTAGTTTATAATAGATGTCTCTAAATCGCTCATTAGTCAATTCAATTTCATCTTCCTGCAAGTCTAAATATATTTTTTCATAAACTTTAACTTCAGAAGATTCTGGTTCTAATTCCAAATCGCCTTCTTCATTTTCTTTAAGCACCAAATCCTCGAATTGCTGTTTCTCATTACCATAAAGCAATAACATTTCAATAATTTTCCGCTCCAACTCGTACTGTACGTCTACCTTTTCTGCAACGGGTTCTGGCTTAACTACCTCAAATGCTTTTTGGTCTTGGCGTGTTTTTTTAAACTGATCCGATTGGTCTTTTTTACCAATTTGAGCCAGCGTATTAAAAAGCACAGCTTCCGAAACTTTCATAATACGAGCACATTCCTGAATGTAAATTTCCTTTTTAATTCGGTCAGGAATCTTAGCAATACTATTTACTATATCTCGTACAGTATCAGCTCTTTTTATAGGGTCATCCGAAGCTTCTTGCATCAAAACGGATGCTTTAAATTGAATAAAATCCTTCGCATTGTTCTCAAGATATTCAACTACCTGATCATACGAATTATTTTTAGAGAAACTATCAGGGTCTTCACCTTCAGGAAAAGTGCACACCTTAACATTCATTCCTTGTTCAAGAATAAGGTCTATTCCCCGTAACGAAGCACGCAATCCAGCTGCATCACCATCAAAAAGCACTGTAATATTTTTTGTTAATCTATTAATTAAACGAATCTGTTCAGGTGTTAATGCAGTACCACTAGAAGCTACCACATTTTCAATACCTCTTTGATTAAATTGAATTACATCGGTATACCCTTCTACCAAATAACAATTGTCTTCTTTTGCGATTGCTTGTTTAGCATAGTAAATACCATACAGCACCTTACTCTTATGATAGATTTCACTTTCTGGTGAGTTAAGATATTTGGCAGCCTTCTTATCATTCGTTAGAATTCGACCACCAAAACCGAGTACTCGTCCACTCATTGAGTGAATAGGAAACATAACACGCCCTTTAAAACGATCAAACTTTTTTGTCTTGCTCGCATCAAAATTATCTTCCTTAACAATTGTTAAGCCTGTTTTCTTCAAGTAGTTGAGTTGATATCCTTTTTCAAGTGCGTTAGCTGTAAAACCATCCCATTGATCCAAACAATAACCTAAGCTAAACTTTTTTATGGTTTCATCAGTAAAGCCTCTTTCTTTAAAATAAGTTAATGCAATAGCTTTACCTCGCTCCGAATCGTATAATATTTCTTGAAAATACTTACTTGCATATTCCGAAACCAAATACATACTTTCACGTTCGTCTGCAACTGCTTTTTCCTCGTCAGTTCGTTCAGTCTCTTCAATTTCAATATTATATTTTTTAGCTAAGTATTTTATCGCTTCAGGATAGGTAAAATGTTCATGTTCCATTAAAAAAGCAACAATATTCCCTCCTTTACCACTACTAAAATCTTTCCAAATTTGCTTTACAGGCGACACCATAAAACTTGGTGTTCTTTCATCACTAAAAGGACTTAAACCTTTAAAATTGGATCCAGATTTTTTCAATTGTACAAAATCACCAATAACCTCCTCAACTCGGGCAGTTTCATAAACTTGATCTATTGTAGATTTTGAAATCAACGCTAAAACTATTTTAAAATATTGAGAACGTAAATATAAGCTAAAATCTACCCTTATTAAAAGGTGTAATAGGAGTTCATGGGTAAATGAGCATTACTATAAAATTGATTATTTTTATTAAAATCAATTTACAAAATGATATTCTTTTTTGGAACTCGACCAGGCAAAACGGAAATAAAAAAACTGGCCACAGTTTCTTGTTCGCATTGTGAGCAGATTGGCACTCTTACCCTATCAAAATCTAGTAATTGGTTTCATTTTTTTTGGATTAAAATTTTTAAAATTTCAAACCATACCATTATTGAATGTTCCCATTGTAAGCGGGTATATTTTGAAGAAGAATTTTCAGAAGATATGAAAAGAGAAATTTAATAGCTTACTTCTTTCGATCAACCACATAGTTCACCATAAGTTCTAGTGAATTTTTATATTCCGTATCAGGGTAATCTTGTAATAATTGTAATGCTTCTTCTTTAAATTTTAGCATTTTTTCCACAGCATAATCCAATCCGCCATTCTCCTGTACAAATGCAATTACCTCTTTAACTCTTTTCTTATCTCTATTATGGTTCTTAATAGAATTAATCAACCAACTTTTATCTTTTTTCGAAGAATTATTTATCACATATATTAGCGGTAGTGTCATTTTTTGCTCCTTGATATCAATACCAATAGGCTTCCCAATTTTAGCAGCACCGTAATCAAAAAGGTCATCTTTTATTTGAAAGGCCATTCCACAAAGTTCACCAAATTTTCTAAACTTTTCAACCTCAGCACTATCAGGTTTTACGGAACAAGCTCCAAGTGCACAGCATGCTGCAATAAGTGTTGCCGTTTTCTGACGGATAATTTCGTAATAGACATCTTCGGTAATATCTAATCTACGCGCTTTTTCTAATTGTAAAAGTTCACCTTCACTAATTTCGCGCATGGCTACTGAAATTATTTTCAATAGATCAAAGTCGTCATTATCCACAGAAAGTAACATTCCCCTTGCCAATAAAAAATCGCCTACTAAAACAGCAATTTTATTTTTCCATAAGGCATTGATTGAAAAGAATCCACGACGCTTGTTACTATCATCAACAACATCATCATGAACTAAAGAAGCTGTATGAATTAATTCAATTACTGCGGCACCACGATAAGTACGATCATTAACCACACCATTATTTAATAATTTAGCGGTAAGAAAAACAAACATTGGGCGCATTTGCTTCCCTTTTCGATTTACAATATAAAATGTAATTCGGTTTAAAAGCGCCACTTTAGAAGTCATTGATTCAAGAAATTTGGCTTCAAAAAGCTCCATTTCTTTTTCAATCGGTTCTTTTATTTGGGATACTATTTTCAACAGCTATAGCGATATTAAATAAAGGCTCATGTGTAAACGTAAAAATACTTAAAATAGGACGATAAGCCCGAAATACTCGACACGAATTAAGAATTACTGTTTATTGGCTAATTGTCCGCATGCAGCGTCAATATCTTTACCTCGTGATCTGCGAACAGTAACAGTAATTCCATTTCTTTCTAGGGTATTCACATATATTTGTATAGCACTATCTGGAGCTTGTTTAAAATCACCATCATCAATAGGGTTGTATTCTATTAAATTCACTTTTGAAGGTGCAAATCGACAAAAATCAACCAAGGCATTTGCGGCCTCCTGTGTATCATTTATACCTTTCCATACAACATATTCATAAGTAATACGACTTTTAGTTTTTTCGTACCAATACACTAAAGATGATCGCAAATCAGCCAAAGTAAATTTTGCATTAAAAGGCATTATAGAAGTTCGGACTTCATCAATCGCTGAATGTAGCGAGACTGCCAACTTAAATTTCACTTCATCATCCGCCATTTTACGAATCATTTTAGGCACACCTGAAGTGGAAACAGTAATCCGTTTTGGCGACATGCCTAGTCCTTCATCGGAAGTAATTTTATCAATAGCCTTTAAAACATTATTATAATTCATTAAAGGCTCGCCCATGCCCATAAATACTATATTACTCAAGCGACGACCAAAATAAAGTTTACTTTCATTATCAATAGCTACTACTTGGTCATAAATCTCATCAGGATTCAAATTCCGCATTCTTTTCAAGCGAGCAGTAGCGCAAAATTTACAATCTAGACTACAACCTACTTGGCTAGAAACACAGGCAGTAGTTCTAGTTTTAGTGGGAATTAATACCGATTCTACTACTAAATCGTCATGCAAACGAACAGCATTTTTTATGGTACCATCATTGCTACGTTGCATTAAATCAACTTTGATATGATTGATAACAAAATTGTCTTCTAGCATTTTCCGAGTTTCCTTAGAAAGATTGGTCATTGCCTCAAAAGAGTAGGCAGATTTCTGCCATAGCCATTCGTAAACTTGATTACCACGAAATGATTTATCGCCTTGAGATACAAAAAAATCTCGCAATTGCTCTTTTGTTAATGCCCTAATATCTTTCTTATCCGATTTCATTATGCTAAAGATAGTGCAATAAAAAATCCCGCTAATGCATTAGCAAAGCGGGATTTAAATATTCAAATTCAATTTATATTATCAACATCGCATCTCCATACGAGTAGAACTTATATTGCTCAAGAATTGCTTCCTTATATGCTTTTTTCATTAAATCATGCCCCATAAATGCTGAAACCATCATTAATAGAGTTGATTTTGGAAGGTGAAAGTTCGTCACCATCGCATTAGCAATACTAAAATCGTATGGTGGAAAAACAAATTTGTTAGTCCATCCGTCGAAAGTATTTAGCGTATGTTGCGAAGATACCGCACTTTCCAATCCACGCATTGCGGTAGTACCTACAGCACATACTTTACGTTTTTTTTCTTTTGCCTCATTCACAACTTCAGTAGCTCGCTCATCGATAATAAGTTCTTCGCTATCCATTTTATGTTTAGATAAATCTTCAACCTCAACGGGGTTAAAAGTACCTAAACCAACATGTAACGTAAGCTCAGCAAATTTTACTCCTTTAATCTCAAGGCGTTTTAATAAATGTTTTGAAAAGTGCAATCCAGCGGTTGGAGCTGCTACTGCGCCTTCATGCTTAGCGTAAATAGTCTGGTAGCGATCCTCATCATCCGGCTCAACATCACGCTTAATATATTTAGGCAATGGTGTTTGCCCTAAATCTCTAAGTTTTCTTCTAAAGTCGATATATGATCCATCATATAAAAAACGAAGTGTTCTACCTCTTGAAGTAGTATTATCAATAACTTCGGCAACTAAAGTTTCGTCATCACCAAAATACAATTTATTACCAATTCTAATTTTTCTTGCTGGATCAACTAAAACGTCCCAAAGTCGTTGTTCTTCATTAAGTTCTCTTAATAAAAAAACTTCGATACGAGCACCTGTTTTTTCCTTATTACCGTATAATCTAGCAGGGAAAACTTTGGTATTATTCAAGACCATTACATCGTCTTCATCAAAATAATCGATCATATCTTTGAACATCTTGTGTTCAATTTTACCAGTATCTCTATGGATGACCATTAACTTTGATTCGTCTCTATTTTCTGCAGGATATTCTGCCAAAAGATTATCGGGCAGTTCGAAATTGAAGTTTGATAATTTCATTTATCGTATTTAGATTAGCAATTTTTGCGGCTGCAAATATACAATCTGAAGATAGGGGTTGTCAAGTAAATTGATATTTAATTACAACTATATCTCATTGATTGCAAATTCTAGACTTTTTAAATCATTCCAATAATCTGGGTATGATTTCGAAACTACTTCAGCTTCATTAATAAAAACCTCCGTTTTCATAGCTAGAGGAGCAAATGCCATAGCCATTCTGTGATCATTATAAGTATCGATAGCAATACCACTTTTAATTTCTGAAGTGGCATTTATAGTTAAAGTTTTATCGGTTACAGCAATGGAACAACCTAACTTGGAGAGCTCTGTATATAAAGCTTCCAACCTATCTGTTTCCTTAATTTTCAGCGTATGCAAACCCGTTAAATGGCAACCTATTCCCAATCCAAAGCAGGTAACAGCAATGGTTTGTGCAATATCTGGCGCATTAGACAAATCGCATTCAATATTAGATTGGTCAACATTTGAAATCTTTTTTAAACTAATTTCATTCGCATGGAAAGTTGTAGTAACACCAAACTCGGTATAAATCTCGGCAAGAACACTATCACCTTGCAGACTATTTTTCTTATAAGCCGATAGTTTTATTTCACTACCCACCTCACTTAATGCCATAATGCTATAGAAATAAGATGCAGAACTCCAATCAGATTCCACAACTAATGTATCATCTTTCACCGCTGTTTTAGGGCTTACCGTAATTAAATTTCCAGCAAAAGAATTCTCAACACCAATTTGGTCTAACAGTGCTAATGTCATCTTAATATAAGGAACAGAAGTAATTTTACCCACCAGCTCAATTACTAAGCCATTAGGAAGACTTGCACCTGTCATTATTAAGGATGAAATATATTGACTACTAATATTTGCAGGAATACTAACCTTATTTTTTGACAAAGTTGAGCCTTTAATTCTTAAAGGAGGATATCCATTATTTTTTGCATATTCTATATGAGCACCAAGTGAACGAAGGGCATCAACCAAAACGCCAATAGGCCGCTCTGTCATCCGTTGCGACCCTGTAAGCAATACATTTTTACCATCTTGCGAGGCAAAATAACTAGTTAAAAAACGCATTGCGGTGCCGGCATGATGAATATCAACTGTTCCATTTTCTACTACAAGGCCTTTAGCCATTACTTGGGCATCATCGGAATTTGAGAGATTTTCAATGGTTAAGTTAGGAAATAACGCTTTTAACAAAAGCAACCGATTCGATTCGCTTTTTGAGCCTGTAATTCTAATATTTGCTGTAAGAAGATTTTGCGGAGGTGGGCCGAGGTGTAATTTCAATGCTTAGTTCTCTTTTTGAGTTGAATAGTAGCTAATTTATAAGCATCTTAAAAATGAATATTTTCAAGATTACTTTTATTGCTCTAATTATAGAACAATCTATTCAACAAAGATAAACTATTTCAGTTTTTCATTGTTTTGATGTCTATCGTGATCGCGTTTTGTTTTTAAGTCGAGTTTCTTGTAAAAAGCATCTTCAATATCAACACCAGTCTGATTCGCCAAACATAACACCACAAAAAGAACATCGGCTAATTCTTCACCTAAGTCTTTATTTTTATCAGATTCTTTTTCACTTTGTTCACCATAACGTCTGGCAATGATACGCGCCACCTCACCTACTTCTTCTGTAAGTTGCGCCATATTCGTTAATTCATTAAAATAACGAACTCCATGGTCTTTAATCCATTTATCTACTTCCTGCTGCGCTGTCTTCAATCCCATTTTTAGTGATTTTTGACAAAACTACTTTTTCTGATTGTTTTTGAACCAACAGATTATAAAATTCTTTTAAAAATTGATATTCTTGAGCTGGAACTAAACTGACATTTAAAGATATTTCACTATTAACTACTAAAGAACCTTGTTGCTCTGAAATATTATATTTAAAATTCCCCATCTGTTCTGGCAAAGCAATCATCGTAGTTTCAGGTATAGATTCTACTTGATAACCTTCTGGAATTTTTATTTTAATCACTAATTTATCTTCCCATGGATAACCAAATTCAACCGGAAATTCTCTTTCCTCAGATTTAAATGGATTTTCTGAAACAGATTTATAAAAAAGCGGCGAAAAATATAATTTTCCATCTACCTGATCCACTACATCCTCTTTAAATATATCATAAGATTGAACAATAGGCTTTAATAAGTCTTCATTATATTTAATCTCATAATTTGAAATTTCTATATCATCATTTTCTTTTTCTAATTCTTCGAGGAAAGTATCTTCAGTGCTATGATTATATGCTTTTCTAAAAAGCATTGCATTATATTGCGTATAACGCTGTTTATAATTACCTTCAATAGATCCATCATCGTTTAAAGTTACATTTAACATGGATAAATCTACCGACTTCTTTTTTGGTGCTAGTTCTACCATCGTAGAACTACCAGAATCAGAAACCATTCTACCCCACCAATTCAATGCTCGTAATGGCAAGATATTAACTGTGCTGTATGGGTCTGTGCCATCTATAAGATATTCTTTGTCATTAATTTTCGCTGAAGCAATAACATAATTAAATCCTTGGATAGTTGGGAAAAGTGGTATACCATTATCTCGGGTACTTATTAATACTGGATATGCTTTAATACCAGCATATTTTAACATTGCAACTATCATTAAATTAATATCACCGCTATTACCTAACTTCTCTTTATAAGCAACTTTAACACCTTCATCACATCCTACACCCATATATTCGTTCCACTTTACTTTCTTTCGAACAAAATTAAGAACAATATCCAATCGCTTTCTTTGATCACTTATAGTGGCCAATTCAACATCTAACTCATCTTCAAAATATTTTTTCTTTTTTAATTCAGCTCCAAAAGAACTGCTGTTATAAATACTTTTTACAACATCATCCCAAGATTTAGAAAAATTCTTAAAAGTAGAACCTGGTATTTCAAGCGATTCTATTTCAAACTTAACAGCTGACCGGTAGTTATCAATATTAGTTACAAATGGCTCTTCTTTTAAGGCAGGTATATCATTTAAATTAAACTCTGTTCTTACTGCATTTACATTTAATGTATTATTCAAAACACTGGTAGTTACAGGTTTTATATTTAAAAAGCCTTTATGGCGCTGATTAAATTTAAAATAATCAAAAATTCGCATTGAAGCTTCTACCTTTCGAATAGGTATTTCTTCTTGAAATCTAAACTCACTAATACTTTGTATAAACGGAGATTTTAATCTGTATTTATATTCAACAACAGAGCCTTCTTTTAAATTAGGCATCGTTAGCTTCACCTGATTTACATTTTTAGAATACTCTGATTTAAATATACTTGATTTATCAAGTTTTGTTTCTACAATTTCTCCATCAATTAGCGCATAAGAATACCCCTTTAATCCACTAATTTCGACATCAGTGTTACCACTTTTATAAAGGTTTATAATTTTTGTAGCATACTTAAAACCATCTTTATTATAAATTTTTATACGTTCTTGAATCTCTGTTATCAATTCTAAACCAACATGACTATTATACTCATAATAAGAATTACGATAGCGATACAAGTAAGCTGCATTTGCTGAAGAATCTTTGGGGTATGTTTTTTCTTCAAGTTCAATCTTTGTAACCTTCCCAAATTTTAATTCTTGAGACTGAATTTCAGGATGTACCAGAAAAACTAGAAATACTATTATCATTGAATGTTTAAACATAATTTTATATTTTATTTTTTAAAATCATTTTAAGATTATCACCTTTAGCGATGGCTCTTTTAAAGTCCCTAAAGTCAGCATATTCATTTTTAGAATATTGCCCACTTAATATCAATACTTTTCTTTTGTAGATTAACGTATTAGCATCAATTGAAGTAATACTAACTTTATATGATCCAAATTTATTTTTAATATCTATTTCTTGTGGAATTGAAGACAATTCAAATCCAGCAGGAATAATTATTTGGTATTCATTTTCATCTAGATATCCTCTTGATATTTCGAATGGAAGCATTCTATTTCTGTATCGGTCAGGCACAAAATTATCCTGATCAAAAGGGTTTGGCTTGAAAAGTAGTTCCTCACCTACTTTACTTGCAAAAGTTTTTGCTTCAACTTCTATTTTCTCCTTAAAGAGGACTCTATTTTTATCATTTTCTAAGGAAATAGTATTAATCTTTAGTCCATTAATATTATCCCAATATTCCTTATAATACTCATTCTTCTTTTTTTCTGTTAAACTATGCACACGAGAATGCCTATCGTACTGCACACCAGCTGTCTTTATTTCAACTAACCCTTTAATAGATCCATCTTCTAACAGCTCAAATTTTGCAGTAGTAAACTTTGAATTAGTCTTATTTAAATATGCATCAGTACGTTTTACTATACCACCATCTGGAGTCACCACTAAAACGTCACGATCATCTGTAAAGGTGCTTAAAAAACCAAATGGAATGCTTTGACTAGTACATTCCAACCAAACATCATCATCACCATTAGGTACATTTAAAATAACATGATTTCCCTCCATTGAAGCAAAATCAGGATCAATACTACGCTTGTAATTACCAGCCCATACAACACTATAATATGATTCAATCCCTTGTGATTTCAATAGTGCCTTGGTGTAATTTGTTAAACCCTTACAATCACCATATTTAACGCGGTCAACTTCGTTTGCCTCTATAGGCATCCACCCACCTATTCCCAATTGAACACTTATATATCTCGTATTGTCCTGTACATATTCGTAAATCTTTTTGGTTTTCTCCAGTTTAGTATCCAATCCTGAAACCAATTCAGTTATTAGATTTTTAGTCCCCTCAGAAACAATATCTTTTTCATATAATAAGCTTTCATATTGCCATCTACCAATTGAGGCCCAATCATTACCATACCCATTAACACCTTCAAGATGAAAATCTGAAAGACTAACCAATAAGCTTGGTTCAATCTCATAAAAAGCAGGGCTTAGTACTTCTCTTTTAGTAGAAGGTACGTTTTTAAGACTATAAGAAATTACACCTTTTGACGAATGATTTTCTATTGGATATTGCTCAAAATTCTTTTCCTTCACCCGAATTTTCATTTCAGAAGGTTGAGAGATTTCATACGTACTATTCTCAGTGCTTACAAGATATTCATCAATAGGGGACCATCTAGGCAAAAAAGCCGTGTTAGAAGTATTATAACTAAATGTAAAATCAACGGTATATGGATATTCGATAGGGGTATAATTAAAATATTTAACACGGGAATCACCATATAATGTACCTCCATCAACCGCACTTACATCTTTAAAATCTTTCTTTTTAAGTTTTTCTATTACATCCCCATTTTTATCAAACACAGTTACACTTAAATCCTGAATTTTAGTGGAAGGATCATAAAATACATATGGATTTATCGCAGAACGACCAGCCTTCTTTAGTACAGTGACTACACGTCGTTTAGACACGGTCATATTCTTTTTTGAAGAAACATCAATTACAGTTTCATCTAAACGAACAACGGCATTCGCGTTATGAATAAGAATACTCTCTATATCACTTGATTGATACAGGCTTTTTTGTGCAGTACTATTAAAGCCAATCAACAAAATATAAACAATTGTAAGTAAGCGCATTAACTTTTTTATAGGTTGTAAAAAAAACCGAATCTAACAGCTTTTCGAACTTTGAACCAATAAAATCGACCAAATTACTATTTACTTGTTCAAGTAAATTACTCCTTGTTCTTTGTATCTATTATTATGGTAACGGGGCCATCATTTAGCAAATCGACTTTCATGTCGGCACCAAAAACCCCCGTTCCCACTTTTTTACCCAAATCCTTTTCAATTTGACCTATAAATTGCTCGTATAATGGCACAGCAACATTAGGTTTAGCCGCTTTAATATAACTAGGGCGGTTTCCTTTTTTAGTAGAAGCATGCAAGGTAAATTGGCTAACAATAATAGCATCACCGCCGATATTTAATAATGATTTATTCATTATATTATTTTCATCACCAAAAATTCTAAGGTTTATTATTTTTCGAGATAGCCATTCAATATCCTCATGCGTATCTAAATCTTCTATTCCCAACAAAATTAATAACCCTG
Organism: Aurantibacter sp.; assembly: GCF_039941195.1. Taxonomy (GTDB): domain Bacteria; phylum Bacteroidota; class Bacteroidia; order Flavobacteriales; family Flavobacteriaceae; genus Aurantibacter_A. The sequence continues at coordinate 100,414 of NZ_JBDVFA010000019.1, forward strand.
AATTAATTTCCGAAATTAAGGCGTAATCTACAGTGACACTAGCTCTTGAAACTCTTTGTATTATTGCTCTCATCTATTTTTCCGCAAATTCATCAATCCTATATCCATCATCGTCACCAGTTACCATTTGTACATAACTTCGGTAACGACTCCAGGCCAACTCATCATTTTCTAATGCTTCCTTTACTGCACATTTTGGCTCATCTAAATGAAGACAATTATTAAATTTACAATTCCCTTTTAACTTAAAGAGGTCTGGAAAATAATCTCCAATTTCTTCCTTCTCCATATCTACAATACCAAAACCTTTAATTCCTGGTGTATCAATAATACGTGCTCCAAAATCAAGGTCAAACATTTCGGCAAAAGTTGTAGTATGCTGCCCTTGTAGATGTTGTTCCGAAATTTCTGTAGTTTTAATATTTAGTCCGGGTTCAATAACATTAACTAATGTTGACTTGCCAACACCTGAGTGACCGGCAAACATACTTGTTTTATCCCTCATTAATTCTTTAACCTTAAGTACATTCTTACCGGTTGTAGCTGAAATACCTATACATGTATATCCAATATTTCTATAAAGTTCTGCCAAGTATTTAACCTCTCCAAGTTCTTCTGGGCTATATGAATCGACTTTATTGAATAATAATACTGTTGGCACATCATAAGCTTCCGCAGTAGCTAAAAAACGATCTATAAATATGGTATAGGTTTTAGGGTTGTTTAAGGTTATCATTAAAAACACTTGATCCAAATTAGCCGCAATAATATGTGTTTGCTTGGATAGGTTTACCGACTTTCTGACGATGTAATTCTTGCGATCTTCAATTTCATAGATAACACCAACTGTAACATCTCCTTGATCGTCTAGTTCAAATTTAACATAATCCCCTACGGCCACAGGATTAGTACTTTTAATTCCTTTTATTCGAAACTTCCCTTTAATTCGGCATTCGTAAAAATCGGCATCCTCCGTTTTAACGGTATACCAACTTCCTGTAGATTTATAGACAACACCTCGCATTCATTCTATTTAGGGTACAAAGAAAAGCAATACTTTTATAATACCCTGATAATAAATATTCTTGGAGTTATCAAGCACAAAATAAAACATCCAATAAATGCAACCAAGAACTAAATCGATTGTCTTTAGTATTAAAACTTAATTATTTATCATGAAAAAAATTATTCTCGTAGCTAGTCTTGCACTTTTTTCGTTTATTGAGATGAAAGCGCAACAGTTTAAAGTAATAACCAGTGTAGAATCAATAGTACCAAGTGGAATAGGTAGGTCTAGAATTATAGACTCACAAGAGGAAAAAGACTTCCAAAAATTCACTTCAGAACAAACTGAGGAAGATAATTCTAGAAACAAATCGAAAAGAAGTGAGATTCGGGTTAAGAACTTTGAAGAAACAAAACTTTTAAATTTCTATAACATAGGTGGCATCCGTTTTCAAAATATAGCGGCAAACGATGCTGTTATTTCTTCAAAATTAAGCACTATGGCAGCCGATGGGTGGGAACTTGCATTTGTTACTAGCGGTGTCGAGGCCGATGCTGGTGATAAAGATGGTCAAGGAATTTTTATTACTCGTTATGTATTTAGAAAAGACGAATAAATAAATTAAATAATAAAACGGCGTTTTGAAATAAATCAAAACGCCGTTTTTAAATAATCTAATTAATTAATTGCCCGAGTTAAGCATTAATTATCTTCTCTTGGTGATTTATAGACTCTTGGTGTATTGCTTTAAACATTTTTAAAACAAATTCTTCACTCAACCCTTTAGATTCACCTTCAAGAATCATTGCTCCTAAAATTTGGTTCCAACGATTAGATTGAAGAACAGCAACATTCTTTTGCTTTTTAAGTTCACCAATTCCATCAGAAATCTTCATACGTTTACCCATAGTATCAATTAACTGATGGTCAAAAATATCTATCTGAGCTCTTAAGTTGCTTAATTTAGCATTGTATTCAGCTTCGCTATCACTTTCTTTTCTAATGCGAAGATCTTTCATAATTTGTACTAGAGCCGCTGGAGTAACCTGCTGTGCGGCATCACTCCATGCATTATCTGGATCATGGTGAGTCTCAATCATCAATCCATCGAAATTCAGGTCAAGTGCAGTTTGAGAAACATCAAAAATCATATCGCGCTTTCCAGTAATATGTGAAGGATCACAAATTAATGGAAGGTCTGGAAATTTATTTTGAAATTCTATAGCTAATTGCCACTCTGGAATATTTCTATATTTTGTTTTTTCATAGGTTGAAAACCCACGGTGAATTGCGCCTAAATTTTTAATTCCAGCTGTGTATAAACGCTCTATACCACCTAACCATAGTGATAAATCTGGATTAACCGGATTTTTAACCAATACGGTTTTATCAGTTCCAGCTAATGCATCTGCGATTTCTTGCATTATAAAAGGACTCACTGTTGAGCGAGCACCAATCCACAACATATCCACATCATGCTCTAAGGCCAATTTTACATGAGCAGCATTCGCTACTTCAGTGGTAGTTTTCATGCCAGTTTCGGCTTTCACTTTTTGCAACCACTTTAAACCTAAAGCACCTACACCTTCAAAATTTCCAGGACGAGTACGAGGTTTCCATATACCAGCACGGTAATAATTAACATCAGTGTCTTTTAAGCTATGGGCAATGCCTAAAACTTGTTCTTCTGTTTCAGCGCTACATGGCCCTGCAATCACTAACGGATGGTCTAACTTCATGTTATCTAACCAACCTCTCATCTCTTTTTTGTTTTCCATTTTATTATTTGTTAAGCGGTATTCCTTTTAAAATTTCCTTTATTTTATTTGTATCGTTCATTTCATTGTATATTCCTTGATAATCACTATGTTCGAGCAATTCCTTAAACTCTTGAAGGTTTTGAATATACTCGTTCAATGATGCAACAACATTCTCTTTATTTTGTTCAAATATGGGTGTCCACATTGCAGGTGAACTTTTTGCTAAACGCACAGTACTTTCGAATCCACTGCCCGCCATGTCAAAAATATCACGTTCATTTCGCTCTTTTTCAATAACAGTCTTTCCCAACATAAAAGAGCTTATATGTGATAGATGAGACACATAAGCAATGTGTTTATCATGTGCCACAGGATTCATATATCTAATTCGCATTCCCATTTGCTGAAAAATTGCTAAGGCTCTTTCTTGTAACTTAAAAGCCGTTTTTTCCACTTCGCAAATAATATTGGCTTTCCCATTATATAAATTTTCGATGGCCGCGGATGGGCCAGAAAATTCAGTACCTGCAATTGGGTGACATGCCAAGTAATTTCTTCTCTTCGGATGATCATTAAGGGTTTCACAAATTAAATTCTTAGTAGATCCACCATCGATAACTACACAATCATCATTTACTGCGTCTAATATTATTGGAAGTTCATCAACCAATACATCTACAGGAATACTCACAATAACCATATCAGCAGAATTCAAATCATTATAGCTTGCTTTGGCATCTATAAGATTTAATTCTAAAGCTTCAGAGAGGTGTGCCGGATTATTATCGATACCAAAAACCTTAGTTTCTGGTTGAATTCTCTTGATGTCCTTTGCAAAGGAGCCACCAATTAAACCAATACCGACTATAAATAAATTCATTTTACTAATTACTTATTACTGTTTACTTGTTTCAAAATCTATCAATAGCCTCTTGAATTTTTTCCTCGGGCACACAAAGCGAAAATCTTATAAAACCTTCACCATTACTTCCAAAAACTGTTCCTGGTACTAGAAATATATTCTTATCGTACAATATTTTATCAATAAATTCTTCCGAACTAACACTATCAGAGGGCAACTTCGCCCAAACAAACATTCCTACGGCGTTTGTATCATACGTACAATTAAGTCTGTCTGCCAATTTGTAAATTAAATCTCTTCTTTTTCGGTATACTTCATTTAAATCATTATACCAAGTCTGACTACTTCCTAAAGCTTCAATTGCTCCTTTTTGAATGCCGTAGAACATACCAGAATCCATGTTGCTTTTAACTTTTAAAACGGCATTTATATGATCTTTGTTTCCAAGTACCATTCCAACACGCCATCCGGCCATATTAAAGGTTTTACTTAAAGAGTTTAGTTCTAATGCTACTTCTTTAGCATTTTGCACAGATAATATACTAGTAGGCTCTTCATTTAGGACGAAACTATATGGATTGTCATTTACTAGAAGAATATCATTCCGTTTAGCGAAAGAAACTAATTTCTCTAATTCAGATTTACTAACATTAGCTCCAGTTGGCATATGGGGATAATTTACCCACATAATTTTCACCTTCTCTAAATCTCCTTCTTCAATTGCATCTATATCCGGAAACCAACCATGCTCTTCTTTAAGTCCATAATACTTAGGCACAGCACCTACCAATTTGGTTACTGAACTATACGTGGGGTATCCGGGATTCGGAATTAAGACCTCATCTCCAGGGTTTAAAAAAGCCATGCTTATGTGCATAATTCCTTCTTTGGATCCCATTAATGGCAAAATCTCTGAGATTGGATCTGCAGTCACTCCAAATTTAGATTGGTAAAAATCTGCAAAAGCCTCTCGCAATGCAGGCAAACCTTGGTAGCTTTGGTATTGATGCGCACCATCTTCTAATACTGCGTTTTGTATGGTTGATACAATTTCAGCTGAGGGCATTAAATCAGGACTACCAATACCCATATTAATTACGGGACGGCCTTCAGCCATTAAGCCTCGAACTTCTCTCAATTTCTTAGAGAAATAGTATTCTTCAACGGTATGTAATCTATCGGCAGTGCGAATCATAGCATTGCATTTTTATATTCACCCAATATTTTAAAGTCATCTAACATGATGTTCAACAACGATTTTGCCTTTTCAAAATGTGTATAATCGTCAAATTTTACATCTACAAAAAATGCGTATTTCCAAGGTTTTTCAATAATTGGTAAAGATTGAATTTTGGTTAAATTCAAGTTACAATCACTCATAACATTCATTACTGTCGCTAGACTACCACGTTTATGGTCGGTTATAAACCTCACAGATGCCTTATTAATTTCTTCCTTAGGCAACTCCTTATTTTTTGTTTTTACAATAATAAAGCGCGTGGAATTATTTTTGATTGTCTGTATATCAGATGCTATGATGTTCAGATCATACAAATCGGCTGCTACTTTAGGTGCAATAGCCCCTATGCCTTGCAATTGCTTATCCTGAATCTGTTTCGCAGTTTCAGCTGTATCGACATCTTCGACCAATCTTATGTGCGGATATTTTCTAAAAAAATCTTTGCATTGCAGTAGAGCCATTGGGTGAGATCGAACTTCAACTATGTCATCAATTGTCTGTCCGTTAAGCACCATTAAATTATGATGAATATTTAAATAATGTTCACCAATTATATGTAGATTATTATCATGCACTAATGCATAATTAGGAATTATAGATCCAGCAATAGAATTTTCAATTGCCATAATTCCCTTATCTGCCGAGCCGTCTAGGAGTCTATCGACTAAATAATCAAATGACATGCATTCTATAAGTTCGGCATCAACACTACAATATTCACGAGCCACCTGATGGTGGTTTGAACCTTTGATACCTTGTATGGCTATTTTTACTGACATTTCTAATAATTCTAATAAACAAAAAAGTCCCGTTTTTAACGGGACTTCTATTTGCTTATATATTCAATACTTCACAACAGTCCCGTACCTCTCTTAAAAAAGAAGTAAAAAAAGAAACCGTTATAAAAGAATTGCGTATTCATAAAACTTAAACTTGCAGCTAATGTATGAATTTAATTTAAAAATCTCCTTTTATGAAGAATTTATTTTGATTTGGTAACAATTTATTAAGGTTTGGCAAAATAAAAATCAATTTAGGTTACAAAATATCACACTTTGTTTTAATCATCATTATCTATAAATAACGAAATCACTTCATCTAAATCTTCTTGTACCTTCGGATCTGTACAATTTATCAAGATTGAGAATACTACTTTTTCATTGGGATAAACAAAAAAGTTAGAATAGCCCCCTACCCCATTACCAACATGACCATAGAAAGGCCTCCCTTGTTTATCCTCACTTACTTGCCAACCCAAACCATAGAATGTTTTTTCTTCATTAACTTCTAAAGAAGTTAAGAATTCAGCCTTCATAGTTGCAGTAAAAACCTCATCTTTTAATATGCTAAGGCCAAAGTTTGAAATATCTTCTGATGTTGATAAAAAGCCTCCACCTGCCAATTTGTAATAATTATCTACGGGTATGGCTTTTCGAAATCCATTACGATTTTTTGAATAAAATGTAGATAGGTTAGCTATTTCACTTTTAGAAAATTCTGAACTCTGCTCATCCGGACTTTTTCCTGCAAAAGTATTCACCATACCCAATGGGTCGAAAACTTTCTTTTGAACCAAATCTGCAAAAGGCACTCCACTCGCTTCTTGCATTGCCAATGACAATAAGGTCCAATCAAAACTATTATACAAATATTGAGTTCCTGGTTCAAAAACTAAAGGGTCATTTTTAAAAATAGCTATTCCCTGCTTAATAGAAAATGGTTTGTTTAGCCCATATTCCGCACCTCTATAACTTCTAATACCGGCAGTGTGACTAGCTAATTGTCTGATAGTAAAATCGTATTCCTTTTTTGGGTAATATGGAACATAATCGTAAAAAGACGCATCTAAATTTATAACTTCTTCATCTATTAAATGTGCTAATGTAGCAGCTGCAATATTTTTAGAAATACTAGCAATTCTGAATACTGTTCTCTTTGGATCAATTAGTTTTTGAGATGCTATATCAGCATAACCATAGCCTTTTTGTAATAAAATATCTCCAGCTTTAATAACTGTTATTGCGATACCAGGCACTTTTTTATCATTAACTAAAATAGATAACAAAGCATCTGCTTTTGCCAATCCTTTTAATGGCACACTATCTCCTATGATACGATTAGAAGCGGTTAAGTTTCGTAAGAATTTTATAATTGGATTCATACCAATTAAGGTTTAAACTATTTAAAAATCAGTTTTCCTTTGTATTGTTCATCTACTTCAACAATAGGTGGAATGTTACCGCTTATTACATCACCATTTCCACGAATAATTCCCGTAATAGATTCCACCGGATTGACAAACAAATCATTACTACCTCTATGATTTATAGTTACTTTATCAGCTAACAAATTTTCCGCTTCTATTCGCGAGTCGCCAGATGCAACATATAAACTTAAATTTTCAGCTGCCCCTCTCAATTTAAAATAGGCGATTCCATTAACGACTACACTAACCGTTTCAACATTAAGTTCCAAATTAAATTCACTATCGGTGGTGAGCGCATCGGGCACTAAATAACTTTCGGTCAACAGTTCAATTGACTGATAATTCAAAACCCCGTCACTTTGAATCGGCAATCCACTACTACTTCTAATTTGAGTAATATTTGGCGAGGTTACGTGTATTTTAGTGATACCATATTCACGAAAAAGGTTACATCCATTATCGTTTCGCAATAACAATCGGTCATCTTCTACAGTCACAGAAATATCATTTAAAAGATTTTCACCAGTTTCAATTTCTACTTTTTGAGTTGTACCTTCCTTTACTACCAGTACTATTTTTTCATAGACTGTAATTTTAGAAAATTCTGGAACAGTTATTTCTTGTAAGATAAGGTCACCTGATTTTTGTAAACAATCTGAACTTGATTCCGAATTACATGAATTTACTAGAACTAGCGCTAAAGAAGTAATAATTACTCTAAAGGAAATCTGAACCACCTTTAAAGAATTTATAAAGGAAATTATTTCATTATCAAAAATTCTAATTGTATTCATAACCCAAATTTCAAAATCGAATTCCTAAACCAAATTCTACTGCTTCTGCAGCTGCACCATGAGATTTTAGCGTTATAGCTCCAAAAATATTTTTGCCAAAATATCGTTTCATACCTAATCTATTATATACTCTTCCTTCAAAATCAAATGGATAATAAACATAGTATCCCAATTGTGTAATAAAGCTTATTCTATTCACAAATAATTCATGACCTACAAATAAACCCACTCTTTTATAATCATCGTCTGCTTGAACACCATACTCTGGAAAAGAAATAGCTTGAAATCTTATTAATTCTTTTAAAAAATTAGAAAAGAAAACATCGCCACCGATTTGTATTGCGCTTTTTCTGCTCAATCGTTTATCGGCATAACCAGACAAAATGTAAAAAGCATGCTGACCCAATCCAATCACATCACTTGCATTTACTCCGGATCTAAAAACAAAATTAAATTTTATTGGCTCTTTAACTTTTTCTCGTTCCATATTTGATAAATAAGCAATCTCTTTACCTCCATCCAAATCATAAGTTAAGCCAGCATTGAAAGCAAAAGTATTAGTTGAAGTATTCGGTGATTTAACGTTAGCATTAGAATAATGAATTACCGAAAAACCTGCTTTCACCCCTAAACCCTTAAAGATATTTTCCCTATGAAAATTCAACATTATAAAAGTTGAACTCAAAAAGTCCGAGCCATATGCATTATTACGGAAATTGGTATTTTTATCATAGGGATTAGTTGCGTAAGAAACACCTTGGCCAAGTCTTAATTGCAAATTTCTTTTTAGAAAGTAAAAATTGTAGTGTGCATAGAGTCCGAAATGTTTACCCAAAGTTTCATTATTCATATCTTGATAAATGAATGAATAACCAACATCCGGATAATTATAAAGTTCTTCCCATTCTTCTTGCCCGTATGTTTTTCTATTCAAACCAAGAATAAACCCAGTAGGATGATCTTGAATTAAGTGAGAAATATCCGGATTATGTAACAGGATTGACCCATAGAACTGATTAGCATCAATCACATATCGTTTCGCAACAACTTCGTCTTGAGCAAACAATGTTAGACTACATAGCAGAGAAAAAAGCAGGAATTTTAACCTCATAAAAAGTAAAGGTAAAACTATTCAAGGATAAAAATCAAAGCAAACACAGGGTTTTATTTATAATAAAAATTAAAACAAAGCTTTAGCAATTGCATGAACATTATCTGATTTACCCATAGAATAATAATGCAAGGAGGGCACACCGGCCTCTTTTAGTTCTTTAGATTGTTGAATTGCCCACTCAATTCCAACTTGCCTAACTGCTTTATTATCCTTGCAATCATCAACAGCGTCGATTAAATCTTGTGGCAAATCTATCTTAAAAACCTGAGGCAATATATTTAAATGTCGTTTTACCGCAATTGGTTTTATACCCGGAATAATAGGCACATTTATACCAGTCTTTTTTGCAGCTTCGACAAACTCAAAATATTTATCATTATCAAAAAACATTTGTGTTACAACGTAGTCAGCACCAGCCTCGACTTTTTGTTTCAACCTTTTTAAATCAGTTTGTAACGAAGGAGCTTCCATATGCTTTTCTGGATATCCTGCAACGCCAATACAAAAATCTGCACAATCGTCTGTTTCTATTACTTCATGTAGATATTGACCACATTTAAGGTTTTGTATTTGTTCAACAAGTCCTAATGCAAACTTATGGCCTCCTTTGGTAGGCTCAAAATATTGCTGTTCACGCATTGCATCGCCACGTAGGGCCATTACATTATCAATACCTAAATAATGACAATCAACTAGAACATATTCGGTTTCCTCTTTCGTAAATCCTCCACATAATACATGAGGCACAGTATCTACATCATACTTGTGCTTAATAGATGCACAAATACCTACTGTGCCCGGTCTCATTCTTGTTAATTTTTTATCCAACAATCCTTCTCGGTCTATATAGATATATTCTTCACGTGAAGTTGTTACATCAATAAATGGAGGTTTAAATTCCATTAAAGGATCTATATTATTATACAATTCTTTAATATTCTTACCTTTTACTGGAGGAATTATTTCAAACGAAAACAAAGTTTTTCCTTTGGCTTTTTCTATATGCTCTGTAACCTTCATTATTTCTTGGTTAGTTTCTTTTTTAAAATATTAAAATCGCCTTCATATTCCCAATATATCCACTGACCATCTAAATAATCTGTGAGAATATATTTATCGCTAACAGATTTTATACGCGATACTGCCACTAGCTTAGGAGATAAAGGGGCTGTCACTTTCTCCAAAACCTCAGTATTACTATCATCGCATCCATGAGAAATCATATGACTACCTAAACTTATTTCTATAAAATTTTCACTCATTAGTCTGCAATGTTAGGAGCTAACCATCTAGTTGCTAATTCCAAAGAAATTCCCTTTCGATTTGCAAAATTTTCAACTTGGTCTTCTTTAATTTTTCCAAGTCCGAAATATTTAGCTTCTGGATTTCCAAAATAATAGCCTGAGACTGATGCTGCTGGCCACATAGCTAAACTCTCTGTTAGCTTTACTCCTATTTCCTCTTCTACTTTAAGAATTTTCCAAATAGTTTTTTTCTCTAAATGATCAGGACAAGCCGGATAACCGGGTGCTGGTCTAATTCCTTTATACGATTCATTTATTAAATCCTCATTTGATAATTCTTCATTGGCGGCATACCCCCAATATTTCGTTCGCACTTCTTTATGTAAATATTCGGCAAATGCTTCAGCCAATCGATCAGAAATAGCTTTAATCATTATTGAATTATAATCATCTAAGTCCTTCTTGTATTGTTCGGAAATCTCGTCAGTACCAAAACCAGTAGTCACACAAAAACAACCTATATAATCTTGTTTACCACTTTCTTTTGGAGCGATAAAATCTGCCAATGCATTATCGGCTACACCTTCTCTTCGTTTTAATTGTTGACGTAGCGTTCTGAAGATCATTTTACTATCTTCAGACACCTCAAGATCATCTTTAAAGTCAACTTCCACTTCAATATCATCATCATTAATTGAGTTCGCTGGAAAAAGACCGAAAACAGCTTTTGCCGTTAACAGCTTTTCATCTAAAACCTTCTTCAACATTTCTTGAGCATCAGCAAATAAATCTGTGGCCTGCTCACCTACCACTTTATCCGTTAATATATCCGGATATTTACCATGTAGTTCCCAGCTCCTAAAAAACGGTGTCCAGTCTATAAATGGAACTAATTGATTAAGGTCCATATTATCGATAACTTGAATACCTAATTCATTGGGTTTTACTATTTCCGAGGTATTCCAATCAATTTGAAACTTATTCTTTCGAGCTTCTTCTATTGATTTATACTCTTTATGCTGTGATCGGTTCATGAATTTCTCACGAAAAACTTCATAATCGTCTTTAATCGTTTTTTTATAACCATCAGAAGTTTCTTTCTGTAATAGATCACCAACTACCGTTACAGCTCTTGATGCGTCGTTTACGTGGACAACAGACTGACTATACTGGGGGTCAATTTTTACAGCAGTATGTGCTTTACTAGTTGTTGCACCACCAATTAAAAGTGGCACTACAAAACCTTTACGTTCCATTTCTTTTGCCAAATGAACCATTTCATCCAACGACGGGGTAATAAGTCCGCTTAGTCCTATGATATCTACATTATGTTCAATTGCGGCGGCAATTATCTTTTCGGGAGGTACCATAACCCCAAGATCAACAATTTCATAATTATTACAAGCCAAAACAACACTCACTATATTTTTTCCGATATCATGAACATCGCCTTTTACAGTAGCCATTAATATTTTTCCAGCACCTTCAGAATCATTTTCTTGAGGGTTCAACAATTTTTCTTCTTCTATGTACGGCAGCAAATAGGCAACCGCTTTTTTCATTACCCTAGCAGATTTAACAACCTGAGGTAAAAACATTTTACCACTACCAAAAAGATCACCAACAACATTCATTCCAGTCATTAGATTTCCTTCAATTACTTCAATAGGCTTTGTAGCAGCTACACGAGCTTCTTCTACATCCTCAACAATGTATTGATCAATTCCTTTTACCAAAGCTCTAGTAATTCTATTCTGCAAGGGCTCTTCACGCCAAGACAAATCAACTTTACTTTCTTTTGCTTTCCCAACAACCGATTCTGCAAAATCGAGTAAACGCTCCGTGGCATCATCCCTACGGTTGAGCATTACATCTTCAACATGTTCTAATAAGTCTTTAGGTATATCATCATAAATCTCTAGCATTGTAGGATTTACAATACCCATATTCATACCAGCTTTAATAGCATGATATAAAAAAACAGAATGCATTGCCTCACGAACAGGATTGTTTCCTCTAAAAGAAAAAGAAACATTACTAACCCCTCCGCTAACACTAACATATGGCAGATTTTCTTTCACCCATTTTGTTGCACGAATAAAATCTAAAGCATTCAATTTATGCTCGTCCATACCGGTTGCAACTGGGAAAATATTTAAATCGAAAATAATATCCTCCGGTGGGAAATTAACTTGATTAACTAATATGTTATACGAACGTTTTGAGATATCGCAACGTCTTTGGTAATCATCAGCTTGACCAATCTCATCGAAAGCCATTACAATTACTGCAGCCCCGTATCGTTTAATAAGTTTTGCACGCTGAATAAACTCTTCTTCTCCTTCTTTAAGGCTGATGGAATTAACTACACATTTACCCTGTACAACTTGCAAACCTGCTTCAATAATATCCCATTTAGAGCTATCAATCATAATCGGTACGCGAGCAATATCTGGTTCTGCAATCACTAGATTTAAAAACTTCACCATGGCATGCTTACCATCAAGAAGTCCATCATCCATATTAATATCAATGATTTGGGCACCTCCTTCAACTTGATCGCGAGCGACGTCTAAAGCTTCTTCAAATTTTTCCTCCTTGATTAACCTGAGAAACTTTTTTGAACCTGCTACATTAGTACGTTCACCAACATTTACAAAATTACTTTCTGGTGTAACCACAAGTGGCTCTAGTCCGCTTAACTTCAGATGTTTAGTTGCCATTTCTTATATTTAATTACTCACATTTGACAACCTTCTAGGGTCATATTTATTTACTAATTCTGCAATGGCAGTAATATGCTCAGGCGTTGTACCACAACAACCTCCTACAATATTTACTAATTCTTTTTCAACATATTCTTTAATTTGTTCTGCCATTTGCTCTGGTGTCTCATCATACTCACCAAAAGCATTTGGTAAACCGGCATTAGGGTGAGCTGAAACAGCATAATCAGATTTATTAGCTAATACTTCTAAATGTGGAACCAATTGGTTCGCTCCAAGAGCACAATTAAAGCCAACTGATAAAATTGGAATATGGGAAATAGATATTAAAAAAGCTTCAGCAGTTTGCCCAGACAATGTTCTACCAGACGCATCAGTTATCGTACCACTAACCATAACTGGCACATCGATATTTCTTTCTTCCTTTATCTCTTCTATTGCAAAAAGTGCCGCCTTAGCATTTAAGGTATCAAAAATTGTTTCAACCAATAATAAGTCTGACCCACCATCTAACAAAGCCTCTGCTTGTTGTTTATAAGCTGCGCGAAGCTCCTCAAAAGAAACTGCTCTATAACCAGGGTCATTTACATCTGGGGACATACTTGCTGTTTTATTCGTAGGACCCATGCTACCTGCTACAAACCTTGGTTTATTAGGTTCCTTTTGAGTGAATTCATCAGCTACCATTTTTGCTATTCTGGCAGACTCATAATTTAGCTCATATACTAAGTCTTCCATATGGTAATCAGCCATTGCAATTGTAGTACCAGAGAAAGTATTAGTTTCAATGATGTCTGCACCTGAAGCAAAATACTTTCGATGCACTTCAGCAATAGCTTCTGGTTGCGTTAAGGACAACAAATCATTATTACCTTGTAAGGGGTGCTCCCAATCTTTAAACCGTTCACCACGAAAATCTTCTTCTGTAAATTTATAGCGCTGCAACATAGTACCCATGGCACCATCAAGCACTAAGATTCGTTCAGCAAGTATGTCTTTTATATTCCTCATTTAATTAATAACATATTCAGAGCCATTAACACCTATTTGGCATTAATAGTTACTCATTATCGAAAAAAGGAATTTGGTTATAACCAGAGACTTCATTGTTATCTGCCGAAATGCTTAAAATTTAGCAATTTTCAGTAGAATGTAGCACCTTCTCTGGAGTTCTAGAGAGAAAATCAAAGGGTTGCTAAGGCCTCATAGGGTCTAATCCCTCCACCTTTCTTGATAACTTAAACAGATTTGTAAGAACTAAGTACAAAGAAACATCACATCCTAAAGAAAACCAAGAAATGTTTATTGTTTTTACATTACTTGACCTATAATTAACACACTAACTAATTACAAAATAGGCATTTATGTTCTTTAACGAAATCAGAAAAAGACAGCAGTTTCTGATAATTAATATTTTAAGTAAACTGAACGCGACTAAGATATACTTTGAACCACTTCTTTTTTAGCTTCTTTTTTGGACCCATCAAATCCTTCAACACCACCAACAGTAGTATATTTCATAACAAAACGTTTACCAGGGTTAATCATTTGATAAGCGTACTGACACATAACGGCAGCTTCATGAAAACCTGAAAGGATTAATTTTAATTTTCCTTCATAAGTATTTACATCTCCTATAGCAAACACTCCAGGAAGGTTTGTTTGATAATCTTTGGCATTATTAACTTTAATAGCATTTTTTTCAATTTCTAATCCCCAATCACCAATAGGTCCAAGTTTTGGAGACAGACCAAATAAAGGAATAAAGTTGTCCACTTCTAAATAAGTTTCTCCTTTCGCCTCATCTTTATGCTTTATTCCTACAGCCTCTAGCTTTTCATCACCAAATATTCTTTTAACTTCAGCTTCTGTAAACAATTTTATTTTACCCTCTTTTGCTAATTCTGCAGCTTTTTCAACTGAATCTAGAGCTCCTCTAAATTCATTTCTTCTATGAACTAAGGACACTTCAGCAGCAACATCTGCCAAGTAGATTGCCCAATCCAGAGCAGAATCTCCCCCACCAGCAATCACAACTTTTTTATCGCGATAAATTTCTGGATCTTTAATAATATAAGCCACCCCTTTATCTTCAAAGTCAACTATATTCTCAATTGGTGGTTTTCTTGGTTCAAATGAACCTAATCCACCCGCAATAACAACCACAGGTGCATGGTGCTGTGTTCCTTTATTTGTTGTTACAATATATGAGCCATCTTCTTGCTTATCTAAAGTTTCAGCGCGTTCTCCTAAGGTAAAACCTGGTTCAAAAGGCTTTATTTGTTCCATTAGATTATCAACTAAGTCTCCTGCCAAAATTTCGGGAAAAGCAGGAATATCATAGATAGGTTTTTTAGGATAAATTTCAGAACATTGACCGCCTTGTTGTGGCAAAGCATCAATTAAATGGCATTTTAGTTTTAATAAACCCGCTTCAAAAACTGTAAACAACCCTGTAGGGCCCGCTCCTATAATTATCAAATCTGTCTTTATCATCCTTTAAAATCTATACTTAATAAATAAACTCTTGTGTTCTATGCTGATTTTGAATCTCTTTAATTTTCGCTCTATGATTTACTACCTCACCAATTATTATAATTGCTGGATTACTTAACGCAAGCTTTCCAACTTCTTGTTCAATAGAGTCGATAGTACCAATTCCAATTTTCTCAGATTCTTTTGTACCATCTTGAATTATGGCGATTGGCGTTTCTGATTTCCCTTCCTGTTTAAAAAGAGCAACAATTTGCAAAAGCTTGGACATTCCCATCAGAATAACAACTGTTGCATTGGATTTAGCCGCCAGTGCAACATCGCTCGATAATTTGTGTTCTTTCGTAGTACCAGTGATTACCCAAAAACTTTCTGTAGCACCTCTTTTAGTTACGGGAATATTTTGTGCAGCTGGCACCGATAAACTTGATGAAATTCCAGGAACCATGGACACCGCTACCCCATGTTTTGATGCGTATTCCATTTCTTCTGCACCACGTCCAAAAACAAATGGGTCTCCCCCTTTTAAACGAACAACATGACCATCGCTCTTTGCCCTACTAACAATTAATTCATTAATTTGCTCTTGTTGATACGAATAACAACCTTTACGCTTACCAACAAATATATGTTCCGCTTTCGGGGCATACTCTAAAAGTTCTATAGAAACAAGTGCATCATACAAAACCACGTTTGCGTTTTCAAGTGCTTTTATTGCCTTTAATGTTATTAGCTCAACATCTCCAGGACCTGCTCCAACGACGGTTAAAAGTGCTTGCTTTTTTTCAGTTTGTGCAATATGTTTTGTCAACTTGTTAT
>NZ_JBDVFA010000020.1:0-1220 GCF_039941195.1 Aurantibacter sp.
AGACGTTATAAACGCTGATAATAAAATTGGTAGAGATAAGTTCTATCGCTTTCTTAGACTAAATAACCTTTTGATTCCTAAAACTAAAAATTACATCACAACCACAAACTCTAACCACATGTACAAAAAATATAAAAACCTGGTCAAAGACCAAGTTCCTTCTCGACCAGAACAACTATGGGTAAGCGATATAACCTACATTAAAACCGAAAAAGGACACAACTACCTAGCATTAGTCACAGACGCCTATTCTAAGCAAATTATGGGATATAAACTAGATAACCATATGAGAACATCACTTTGCTCAGATGCACTCGCTATGGCCATTAAAAACAGAAAATACCCTAATCAAAAACTTATTCACCATTCAGATAGAGGTTTCCAATACTGCAACCCCAAATACACGAAGTTTGCTGAAGATAATGGAATGACAATGAGTATGACTGAACAATACGATCCTTACGAAAATGCAGTAGCTGAACGAATTAATAGAACGTTGAAATACGAATACGGACTAAAACAAAACATTAAAAACACTGTATTAGCACAAAAAATCACACAACAAGCTGTCTATATTTATAACAATTTGAGAACCCATTTTAGCCTGAATCTAAGAAAACCTGCTGAAGTACATTTAAATCCTAATATCAAATACAAGTCGTATCGAAAAAATAAAGTAAATTTACATGAACTAACGATTTAAGAACCGAGAATTTTAACTAAAAAAGAGTCAACCTATATCAGTATAATACAAACTTACCCAAACAGATAATAAACTGAGTATAAATGTATTTAGAAAAAGAAAAAATAAAGAACATTGATAATTATGATATAGTAAATGATTTTTTATTTGTCGAAAATTCTAAAGTAAAAAACCATCAAAACTCTACTATATTAGACTTGAAAAAAATAGATTATTGGGGAGTTTCCTTTTATGAAAAAGTTTTTAATGTATTTACGAATAGAAGTCATAATTCATTTTATAATTATAAAGGAGAGTTATTAAAAGAAATTTCAAAATTTAACTTTTATAAGTTTGAAGATTTAAACAATTATGTTGGTTATGATAGAGAGCTAAAAAAAACAGTTTTTATAGTAAATGGAATAAAGGAAAATGAATTAGAAATTAAACTCGGTATTAATTGTTTTTATAAAAACTATATATTTCTAACAATTGGGAATGAAGTAAGTATAATAAATTGTTTTAAAAATAAACAACT
>NZ_JBDVFA010000021.1:0-88114 GCF_039941195.1 Aurantibacter sp.
CTTTGAGTTTCATTCTTGCGAACGTACTCCCCAGGTGGGATACTTATCACTTTCGCTTGGCCGCCCAGAACTCAAGGTCCCGGACAGCTAGTATCCATCGTTTACGGCGTGGACTACCAGGGTATCTAATCCTGTTCGCTACCCACGCTTTCGTCCATCAGCGTCAATGAATGGTTAGTCACCTGCCTTCGCAATCGGTGTTCTATGTAATATCTATGCATTTCACCGCTACACTACATATTCCGGCAACTTCACCATTATTCAAGACCATCAGTATCAAGGGCAGTTCCACGGTTGAGCCGTAGTATTTCACCCCTGACTTAATGGCCCGCCTACGGACCCTTTAAACCCAATAATTCCGGATAACGCTCGGACCCTCCGTATTACCGCGGCTGCTGGCACGGAGTTAGCCGGTCCTTATTCTTACAGTACCGTCAGCTATCTACACGTAAATAGGTTTCTTCCTGTATAAAAGCGGTTTACGACCCATAGGGCCTTCTTCCCGCACGCGGCATGGCTGGATCAGGCTCTCGCCCATTGTCCAATATTCCTCACTGCTGCCTCCCGTAGGAGTCTGGTCCGTGTCTCAGTACCAGTGTGGGGGATCCCCCTCTCAGGGCCCCTACCCATCGTAGCCATGGTAAGCCGTTACCTTACCATCTAGCTAATGGGACGCATAGTCATCCTTTACCGTAACCTTTAATATTTATATGATGCCATAAAAACATACTATGAGGTATTAATCCAAATTTCTCTGGGCTATCCCTCAGTAAAGGGTAGATTCTATACGCGTTGCGCACCCGTGCGCCGGTCGCCGGCAAGTAGCAAGCTACTCCCGCTGCCCCTCGACTTGCATGTGTTAGGCCTGCCGCTAGCGTTCATCCTGAGCCAGGATCAAACTCTTCATTGTCGATTCTTAAATATGTTAAAGCTTCAACTTATGAATAATTCTCCCAGCCCTGTTTCTCGATCTAATTCTTAAACTCTCTAAAATAAATTTTAGAGCTGCTGTTTATCTTTTCAATTAAACTTTATATCGAAATATAAAACCTAATTTGTCTCTACAATATGTATATGAACTTTTATCAATCGCCTCAAAACGTTTGCCTCAAAGCGGGTGCAAATATAAAACTGTTTTTTGATCTGCCAAACTTTATTTTGAAAAAAATTAATTCCCCAATCTTAACACAATTCAGCACAATTTTTATGAACGTTTATTTCGCAATTTCCAACTAACTCAATACCTAAATATCTCGCTAGCGGGGCGCAAATGTAACACTGTTTTTTAGTTATCAAACAACTATTTTAAAATAATTTTTGAAATAAATTTCAACCCCCTACATTACAGCTTGTTACACACTAATAAAAATTTGAAAAAAATCACACAATGATTGCTTTACCAATATAAATGCATTCTTATCACAAAGGGCCATTACCGAAGTACTCAAAAATTATGAGCAAAACATATTTAAAATCCTCCAAGATTCATTGCAATTTTCTTAAGCACTAAGAAAAAAAATGAAATTCTTTTTTTTTAAAAAAAGACAATTTGAAGCCTAGAAAAAAGCAATTACCTAAGAAATAATTTACGAAAAGAAATTCCAAACTAACCCAAAACGGATTACAAAATCTCGATATGGATAATTCGGAGCAGCATAGAAATT
Organism: Aurantibacter sp.; assembly: GCF_039941195.1. GTDB lineage: Bacteria > Bacteroidota > Bacteroidia > Flavobacteriales > Flavobacteriaceae > Aurantibacter_A. The sequence continues at coordinate 1,665 of NZ_JBDVFA010000021.1, forward strand.
GTTAGTCTTGCCAAAACTAGAATTAAAATGTTCTGCTTTTAAGTAAATTCTTGTTTGCTGTACTCTTGCATTTATAAAAAAGTCGAGCATAGGAAAACCACCCAACTCCTCATTATTTTGAATATAGAATTCACCCAAAACAGCATTATATGCATCCATATTATATGCTGTAAAATACTTTAATGTTATTCCTGTTTGAATATACATAGCTTTTTTAAACACATCTGAAGAAAAATACAAAGTGTTTCTTGTAACTACTTGTGGTAAATTCAACACCTGATTGGCTTGTGAAACATTCTGATACATTACAGTATTATTTAATGCAAAACCACCCAACCTAAACTCTTTATTATACTTAAGTTTGGTGTGATTGATTACGCCACTTTCTTGAAAAGGCTTAATCGCAGACTGTTCATAGTCGTCTTCTATTTCATTTTGATCAACCCCGAAATATGAATAATTATCAATTGTAGAATAATTTAAAGAAAGGTTACCCCAGAATTTAGATTCTAAATCGAATTGAACTCCATTGACCTTTTCATTTTCAAAAACATCTGGATTCTGCCAATTGTAATTGGCGTATTCACTTTGATACAATAAAAAATTAAAATCTGGCATTCTTGCAGATGCGTGCACTGTAGCTTTTAAATTAATGTTTTCATTTAAACGATATTCAGCAGTAGCTTTCATTATGTTATCCGTTAAATCTCCAGAAAGCGTATACTTCACATCCGCATTAAGTTTAAAACCTCCAATTTGGTTTCTATATTTAGCACCCAGAATAACTTCCTCTCCTTTTAATTGGTTCTCGATAATTTGATTATCAGTAATTAACCTACTATTGAAGTAATAATTATAGTTATATAAGGATAGGTTTCCTTCTAAGATTCCAAGCTTTGCATTGCTGAATTTCATATTAAATTCATTGTTCATTGTTTTGAGTCTAGCTCTGTCACTAATTTCATCTAAAAACGCTGAACCGTAATATTCATTTTCTGCCCCATCATCGAATTGATAATAACGGGTTTCATAATTAAAAACATGACCTATTGCCAAAGATGTTTTTTCTGTTCTACTCGAATCTTTTGTTTTTCGCAATAGTTTATATTGATGGTCAAAAAAATATCTCTTCCCTAATATTTTATTAGTAACATCGGCAAATAAAACATCTACTCGATTTCGATCAGAATATTCTGTATTGCCAGATTCAAATTGTTCTTCCTTACTATTTATACCTCCGTTTTCTTCCCCTTCAATACTCTGCGCAACTATATGACCTCTTATATTATATCGTCTATTTTTAGTTTCATAATTAGCGGTAGTTCTAAAATTACCTGACTTTGCCTGATTGTATTGATACTTACCTAATGACCGAAACCCCTTATATGCTATGGAAAAATTTAATCGACGAGAAGTATTAAAAGTTAACATAGCATCTAACAATTGACCCTCTTCAAGTGTGGTTTTAAAAAACAAATCTGTAACAGGGGTAGGTACATTATAATAGTCAACATCTTCAGTTTCAAAATAATTGTAGTGCTTTCCCTTCGCCCCTATTTTTGGAAACATATTTGAACGTTCAAAATCTACACCCAATTTATTGTAAGGTTGACCAATATTTGCAAAAGGCATTAATTCAAAATTATCTTTTCGCAGATAATTGTATTTGTATTCTTTTTGTATAGTTAAGGTAGTATCTAGAAAGGTAGTATCACGGGAATGAGAAATAATTTTATAATCTTTAATTGAGATTTCTATTTCTTCTTTTTCTTTATCTCCTGATGGTGTAGGTCTTCCTTTATTTTCTGCTTGCGTTGAATCCTTTTCTTTTCTTGGTGGACGTTGTCCTTCTTGTGCCAAAAGAGAAACTCCGAAAAAAAAAGAAATAAAGAATAAGAAATATCTCATTAACATAAATGTATCCTCCTATGGAGGAAATTAGACTCGACCTGCTCTACTAACAGGTTTAATTCGATAGCACAAATACATTCTAAACTTAAATTTAGAAAAGCTCTTTAAAAGGACAAAGTTAATTTTTTTGATGTTAATGCGGTGTGAAAGTTTTACTAACTAATACCAAACTATAATTAACAATAAAGAAGATCTATTTTTAGCTATAAAATTATAGCCATTCTAAATGAATTCTGTTTTATTTCAACTTATTTTGCGACTTGCAACATAAACTTATACTTTAGACATTCTAAAATTTTGAGTATAACATTTTCTTATAGAGCACAAATCTTTAATCAAAATAGAAAAAACAGATGAAATATATAGTTTGTAAAGAGCCTGGTACATTTTTAATGGATGAAAAAGAAGCTCCAGCTCGCAAAGCTGGTGAAGCTTTACTCAAAATCACTAAAGTTGGCATTTGTGGAACTGACCTTCATGCTTTCCAAGGAAACCAGTCTTTTTTTACTTATCCTAGAATATTGGGCCATGAATTGGCAGCTGAGATTTTAGAAATTGATGCAAATGAGCAAAATTTAAAAGTTGGTGACCATGTTATTATCATGCCTTATTTAAGTTGTGGAAATTGTGTTGCCTGTAGAAACGGCAAAACGAATTGCTGCACCAATATTGCTGTATTAGGTGTACATACTGACGGTGGAATGCAAGAAATTGTTAGTTTACCAACAGACATTCTATTACCTGCTGGATCTTTAAATGATAAAGAAATTGCAATAGTGGAACCTTTGGCTATTGGCGCCCACAGTTTAAGAAGGGCTGATATTAAAAAAGGAGAATCTGTTTTAGTTATTGGATGTGGACCTATTGGTTTTGGCATAATTAAATTAGCACAAGTTGCAGGAGCCAATGTTATAGCCATGGATGTAAATGATCAACGACTAAATTTTGCAAAAGAAGCATTTGGGGTTGAACATTTAGTGAATGCTATTGATAATCCGTTAGAAAATTTATTGGCTTGTAACAACAATGAACTTCCAACAGTGGTTATTGATGCTACAGGAAATAAAAGAGCTTTGGAATCTGGAGTGAATTATATGGCACATGGTGGTAAATATGTACTTGTTGGTCATCATAAAGGTGATTTAACTTTTAACCATCCTTTCATCCATAGTAAAGAAACTACATTAATGTGCAGCAGGAATGCTACTATCGAAGATATGCTTAAAGTAAAAGAGGTTTTAGAAAGTGGTGTATTCCCAACAGAAGCATATGTTACGCATGAAGTTTCTTTTGATGAAATGATTGAGAATTTCGATTCGTGGCTAAAGCCGGAAACTGGAGTTGTAAAAGCTATACTTACGCTGTAAATGACCTCACCTTTATTAATTTACTATTTATTAATTCGTATATAATTTATTATGGCTCTTGTTACCTATTCTCAACTTGTAGATGTTTTTAAACAGATTCTTTCTGATAGCGGATTTTCAGAATCAGAATCTGAATTATGTGCCAAAATATTTGCCGATTCAACTGCAGATGGATACCATTCACATGGTATCAATCGCTTTCCTGTTTTTATTAAAACAATTACTGATGGCTATGTTCAATTAGGAGTTCAACCAGAACGAGAATTAGCCTTGGGAAGTTTTGAAAGATGGGATGGCAAATTAGGAGCTGGGCCTTTAAATGCAGATTTCTGTATAAAACGGGCAATTGAGTTAGCTAAAGAATCTGGAATGGGTTGCGTTGCATTACAAAATGGAAGTCATTGGATGCGTGGAGGAACATATGGATGGATGGCTGCTGAGGCCGGATGCATAGCATTATGTTTTACAAATACTTCTCCTAATATGCCCACATGGGGGGCAAAAGAAGCAAATACAGGTAACAATCCATTAATTGTTGCTGTTCCAAAGGAAGAAGGCCATATAGTACTCGACATGTCATTATCTCAATTCTCTTATGGAAAAATGGAAAATTTAGCTATGAATGGGAAAGATTTACCTTTTCCTGGCGGATATACTTCAGAAGGTGAACTTTCCACGGATCCACAAGCGATTTTAGATTCTAAAAGATTATTACCTACCGGTTATTGGAAAGGGTCTGGACTTTCAATCTTAGTTGACCTACTTGTAACGTTATTATCATCTGGAAAGTCTACTGCTAAAATTGGTGAGATGGAAGCTGAATATGGACTTTCACAAGTATTTATTTGTTTCGATGCTAAACAAATGAATACTGACAACAAGCATAAAGAATTGGTTGATGAGATTATTAATCATGTTACAAATGCCATACCTGAAAAGGAAGGTGGCACTATTGAATATCCTGGTAGTCAGACCAGGAAAAGAAGAGCTCAGCATATGAAAGATGGTATTGTTGTTAATGATGACGTTTGGAATAAACTTTTAGCAAGAATTTAAATTTGTTAGAAAATTTTAATGCTAAAAAGATATTTTAAATTCTTCGATGAAGTAGGCACGGATGAAGCCGGGCGAGGTTGTCTTGCGGGGCCCGTAACTGCTGCAGCTATTAAACTCCCTCGAGGATTTAAAAACGAAATTCTTAACGACTCCAAACAACTTTCAGAAAATAAAAGAAATTTATTACGACCATTATTAGAGGCCTCGGCAATCGAATATGGAGTAGCACATGTTTATCCAACAGAAATAGACGAAATCAATATTTTAAACGCATCGATTTTGGCTATGCATAAATCCATAGCTCAATTTAAATCAGGAACTAGATTTATTGTTGTAGACGGTAATAAATTTAAACCTTTTAAAGAAGTCCCTCACGAATGTATTATTAAAGGCGATGCCAAATATTTAAACATTGCAGCTGCCTCAGTATTGGCTAAAACATATCGAGATGCTTACATGGAAAAAATTCATTTGGAATACCCCATGTATAATTGGAAAAAAAATAAGGGCTACCCAACTAAAGAACATCGTGAAGCCATTAAAGAATTTGGGATAACAAAATATCATCGAAAAAGTTTTAGAATGCTTCCTGAGCAGCTTGAACTCAAAATCCTCCTATAGCTCCGTATTCTTACATGTAGGAATAAGCACTTTTTTACCATTCATACATATTCTGCTACCATTTAGACAATTTTCAAGTCCAAGAAATACAAGTTTTCATTATAAAAAGAATTCATCATTTAGTTTTGATGTTAACCTTTTACAAATTTTTGTCATTAAATCATATAATTAGTTAAGCTCCAATCTTGCTTAACCCTAAACTATATATTGACTAAACCCCGATTAAAATGAAAAAAAGCACATCTTATTTAAAACAATTTTTGCTCATTATTGGTCTACTCCTAGTTTCCCAAACTAGTGAAGCTCAATTTCTGAAAAAATTAGGTAAAGCCGCTGAAAGAGCTGCCGAAAGAACTGTAGAACGTAGAGTAGAACAAGAAACATCAGAAAAAACAGACCAAGCTTTAGACAGTATTTTTGAATCAGGAGAGGGAAATGGAAAGCAAAAACAACCATTACCTACGGAAAACGAAAATCCCACACAAACTGATGACTCCGTTTCTAATGACCAAAATGAGACTAGTCCATCTGGCACTGCAAAGGCTAATACTGCTCAAACTATTAAGGTTTACAGCAAGTTCGACTTTGTACCTGGTGACACTCCAATATTCGTTGATGACTTTTCTAACGATTTTATAGGAGACTTTCCTGCTCGATGGAACACTAATGGAAGTGGAGAATTAGTTACGCTTGATGAGTACCCTAACAAATGGCTTAAACTTCTTCCTGGCTATAATACCGCATATATTCCGGATGCAACAAATTTACCTGAAGAATTCACATTAGAATTTGATGTACTAGCTACAGGTTTAGATAAAAATACCTCATCACAATCGTATCTTGGCATTGTAGTAAGCGACAATAACACCTTTAAAAAAGGAACAAATTTTGGAATGGTGGAATACTCTTTTTGTCAATTTATTGGACGAGGTGTAGTTGTAGAAAATAATATTGCCTCTAAAAGAGTAATTCGAAATGAAGTTAATGCTGATATCCGCAGCATAGTTTCTGAAAAACACCATATCTCTGTAGCAGTTAATAAAGAAAGATTTAGATTATGGATAAACGAAAATAAATTTATTGATGTTCCTAGACTACTTCCTTCTAATACGCAAATGCAGGGTATTAAATTTAAATTACGTGGCACTGACACGGAAAAAGAATCTATACTTATTGGAAACATAAAGATTGCTAAAGGCGGTATAGACTTACGAAGAAAACTACTTGCAGATGGAAAAATTTCAACGAATGGTATTTTATTTGATAGCGGATCAGCAACTATTCAACCACAATCTATGGGTATAATCCGTCAGATTTATCAAGTACTACAACAAGACAAATCACTAAAACTTAAAATTGTAGGTCACACTGATGCCGATGGTGATGACAATAAAAATATGCAGTTATCCCAGAAAAGAGCCGAAGCTGTAAAAGATGCCTTAGTTACTATTTATAATGTATCTTCAGAAAGATTATCAACAGACGGAAAAGGCGAATCAGAACCAGTGGAAGATAATTCTTCTGCGGATGGAAAGGCGCAAAACCGACGCGTAGAATTTATTAAACTTTAAAAAACACAAAACAATGAAAAATATCTCATTAACAGTAATACTATCCCTTTTATTTATTGGCGTATCATTTGCTCAAGAGAGCTGCAGCAAGTTTTATCCGCTAAAAGAAGGTAGCACATTTGAATATACAAATTTGGATAAAAAAGGAAAAGTTGACGGCACTATTAATTACCTCATTTCAGAAGTTCGCTCAGTAGGCACTGCCACAGCAGCTACTTTTAATCTAAAATTCAAAGACAAAAAAGGTAAACAAGCATTTGAAACCGACTATACGTTCAGTTGCGAAAACGGTATTGTAAAATTAGATTATGAATCTCTTTTTCCATCACAAATGATGAAGCAGTATACAGAAATGGGGCTAGAAATGGACATATCCGGCACCGATATTGAGATTCCAAATGATTTAAATGTGGGTCAAGAATTACCAGATGCTAACGTTACTATGGCTATGAGTATGTCTGGGATTAATATGAATGTATCCGTGGACCGAACTAATAGAAAAGTGGAGAATAAAGAAAGTGTAACGACATCTGCAGGAACCTTTGACTGTTATATTCTTTCGGAACTAAACACTTCTAAAGCAATGGGAGCCAACATAGAATTCCAAACCAAAACTTGGTTGGCTGAAGGTGTAGGTATGATAAAAAGTGAAACCTATAAGAAAAATGGCAACCTAGAAAATAAAATGGAATTAACTAAGTATAGCAAATAAAAAACTTAGGACCTTCGTTTTCGTAACCATACAAAAATAGCTGCTAAAAACAGCAAAGACAATATCACCCATTTTAAATTACCGTTTAAAAGACCCACATTTTGAATGGGTGAATTATCACCAATAACAACTAGCGCCCCCCAATATGCCGGCGAAATATTTGTGCCCCTATATTTATTAATATACTCCACTTTAGCATTTCGAAGTGCAGCGGATTTTGTTAATCCTTTATTCAATTCTTTATAAAAGGCGGTCATAATATCCTTACTAGCCTTGTCATTTGTTGTCCAAAGTGATGAGACCACACTTTTTGCTCCTGAGTGAAAAAACCCTCTTGCCAAACTCATTACACCCTCGCCTTTTTTAAGTTCACCTAATGAGGTATTACATGCACTTAAAACTACCATATCTGCCTGGTTTTTATTTGCATATATTTCATTTAAATACAATTTTTCGTCATTAAGTGCTATCCAGTGATTCTGTTTCTCACTAATATCGGCATGGGTAGAAAGATGAATAATCCGATAATCATTTAAATTATCTAATAGCCGTTGTTTTGTCGCCGCTTCATGCAAGAAAGATTGTCCTTCAAATATTTTTTGTGCTTCCGTAACTTCTTCTCCGCTAAATGCTAAATCAGGCAGTAGTAATGCAGCAAAACTAACAGGTGCTATGCCTAAAAGTTCTTTTTCTGGATGAATCGTAATTTGATTTTTAGCATCTAAATAAGACATGGAATATGCATATCTGATATCGGTATCTTCTATCAAATAATGACTTGTATCCGCATTAGTTACTAAAGTTTCAAAAGGAAGTTGTTGTAAAATATAATCACTAACAACGGTCAACTTTTTACCTTTTATTTTTTGATATACCTTATCGGGAATTAACTCCTTAAAAACGAAATTAGAGTTTGTATTAAATTTTTTAATTTTCTCTCGACTAGAAACCAAATCGGTCAATTGCCCGTACAATTCTATTATGCTCTCATTAAGTCCTTCTATATTTTCTAACTCATAAAAAACAGTTTCTGCATTAGTTGTCAATAGCCCAAAACCTTGTTCGTCGTTTAAAATATACTGTAAAACAACCTCATCTTCAGAAACAAAAGATTTTTTAAAAGACTGATGTGATAGTATTTCTACATTCTTTTTCAGGTTAGCGTAATTCGGAAAATTCACAATCATTGAATCTGAAAATTGTTCGAACCGTCTTTTGCTTTTGTAGACTTCATCTTTCAGCTCGGCTTTCTTTTCCTCAGCCAATTCACTATTTTGTAGTTTATTTTCAGCCAGAAAAATGGCGCGCTTTAATTCAAATTCTCGTTTGGCAATAGCATCTGGTAAGCTTGCAATTTCTTTTGCTTGTTCGTTGGTAACATTTTCCAATAATAGTAGTGCTTTATTGCGCTCCATAAAGTAATATGCGCGCGCTGGCTTTTTTAAATGATAGCAAGCTTCAATTGCCTTCATATATAAAGAAGATCCTTTTTCACGCCAAAACAATTTGGACTGTTCTTCCGAACTCTCTGCACGAATAATATCAACCAATTGATCCGCTAAATCGAAGGTTTTTAAAGCATAATCTAGATGACTTGTGTTACCATCGTACTCATAATATTGCATCCAACCATTGGCCTTGGTTACAATATGATTTAAAATTGAAACTTTATTCGAGGCAAGCTCTAACTCACTTTTTGCAAGTAGTTTGTCATACATGATTTCCTTTTTCTCACCAGAAGCCATGACAATTGCTTTTTGATAAAAATAGAGGCCTTTTTTGTAATCATTTTGCGCTAGATGCCAATCTCCTAGGTTTTCATAGGGATCGCTATAAGCTGAATCAAGTTCTATAGCTTTATATAGGTTTTCTCTAGCTAAATCGAAATTCTCAAGTTTCATTTGAGAAAATGCAATACTATTGTAAACTCGTGCTAAATCATATGATGACAGCTCTAAATGCTCACCAAGCATTTTTGAATGGTATTGAATTGCTTGATTGTAATTGCCTATACTCAGCAACCGATTCCCTTCAATTTGCATTGTCTGAAGTTGTTGGTAAATATCGCTATCAACTGCTTGAATTTTAAACAAAGTATCTACTTTTTCAACTTGAGTTTTTATTTCAACTGAATATTCTTCATAACCCATTTTTTCATAGGTACCGGCTATATCTATATTGGCATCAATATACTTATAGCTATTTTGTGAATCATTTTTATAAAAATCGGATACCTTTTGAAAATTCTCAATAGACTTATGAAAATCTCCAATTAAGCGATAGCACCTTCCAAGTTCACGTCTTGCATTTTGTGTTCTTCTCTCATCATTCCCTAAATCAATCAAATCAGTATAAGCGTCAATAGCCTCAAAAATATTACCATTTACTGAATTAAAATACCCTAGATTATACAACGACTTCTTTAGGGAATCGTAGTCTAAACTATCTAAGTTCTTTTTTAAAGCAGATGCCTTTTCAGTAACTTCAATAGCATTCTGAATATTCTCAATCTTCCCATTTTCGTGCCAAATTGAATAGTACCATTTACTACCTAAATCATGGTAGCAGTCTGCCAAAATACTTTTTGACGAACTTTTTTGATGTACTAAGAAAAACGAATCTATCTTTTTCTGTATCACTTCAATTTCAGCATCCGAATTTATAATGTTCAATAATTGATCATGTTGTCCATAACAAAATGTAGATAGCAATAAAAAACACAGCATTAAGTTCTTCATATGTTAAATATAATAAACGTAAAAAGCCCATGCAATTTGCATAGGCTTAATACTTTATATAGCATTAATTAATTTACTATAATGGCTTTACTGTCTTTTATTTTACCATCTAAACCAGACTCGGTATCCGTAAAGTTACTATCGTCTAATATATCGTCTTTTAAATCTACGCCTTCCGAACCTTGCATGATATAATAATTTCCTGCAAAACCGCTAATATAAGCCGCACCATAGGAAGTACCCGTTAATGTAGCTTGCACTACTTCATTTGAAGCATTGAGAAGCTCTACCCCATAGCCTCCAAAAGGAACAGCGACATCAATACTTTTATTACCGAAGTTTGATTCTGAAGATACCTCTATGCTTCCACTAGTATCATCATAGCCACCAACTGCAAAAATATTTTCCGCAGAATTACCCGAAATAAAATGTCCTATTGCTCCTGCATCATTATCCTCCCCTTTGTTCCCAGCTGAAGCAACAACTAAAACATCTTTACTCTTCAAATCCTCTAAAATTTGATTTAAAACAACATGTTGCTCAATGTCTTCTTGTAACATAGCTCCACCGAAACTAGCATTTACAATATTAATATCACCGCCATTACTTTGTATGTCACGTACATAACCCAGCGCACAGATTACATTAAATAACGAGCCTTCGCCACTACCGTTAAAAACTTTTAGAGGTAAAATATTATATTCGACTCCTGCATCTTCCAGTACCGACATCGTTAGTTTTGTCACATAAGTACCATGACCATGACGATCAATTACATCGTTCGTTTCTGTTATAAAATTCCATCCAGAATAGGTGTCAAAACAACTCGGCTCTGCATTATACAAAAAGGGACTTGTCCCAAAATCATAGGTAATATAATCGAGACCGGTATCGATTACTGCAATATTAACCTCATCTCCTTCTGGCACAAATTCAACAACTCCCTCTTGTTCACCTTGATCAAAATCATTTGGACCAGCAAAATCACCTAATACTCTTGGTAAAACAATTTCAAAATCTTGATCACCTTCTACATCATTCCCCCCTGAACTACCTCTTAATCTACTTACGGCTCTTTCAATTTCTAATTCATTCGTATCGATGGTCCAACGTTCAATATTGGTATCGCCACAATTACAACTCTCTGTTACCGTAACTGAAAAGTCTTCTCGAATTTCTTGTCTTTGATTTGGACTTAAACCAGAATCAAAACTAATAACTAGTTTATTGGGAGACATAATAATATTTGGCCCTTGGTCTTCTAATCCTTCATCAACAACAACTCTAATAATATCATCATCGTCATGACCGTGACCATGTCCATGATGTTTCCAAAAATCTTTAGTACAACTTTGTAGACCGATAGCCCCAATTGCAAGTACTACTAATACACTCTTTCTCATAATTTAATTTTTAGGTTGACTTATTTCAACAAACTTAAAATGACATATTTATTCAGTACAAAATAGCATGACCATAGTCATCATAGCACTACGATGTAGGCCGCTATTTTGCAGTTCGATATATAGTTAATTTTAAGAATGCTACTACTTAATGGGAGAATCTTTGTGGGGTTAACAAGTAGTGCATCGAAATATAAGAAATCTTAAGAAACTAGTGGTTTAGAATTCATTATTTTTCATTATTTGAAGGTATAATCCTTCAAAAGAGACAGAAAATTAAATTTAAAAGTGCATATATTGCAAAAAGACTTCTTAGAAAGAAGCCTTTTAAAAACCGAAGTAACTTAAAATCATAACTTTAAAGCACTATTCAATATTGCAAAAACAGTTTTGGACTATTCTAATTCCTTAATCAACTCCAGAGCATTATCTTTTTGAAAATCATACTTAGAAGTGAGTGCTTTTAAACTATTCACAGCACTTTCTTTATCTTTTTCTTTGATTGCAATTAAGGCTGAATACCAAAGCGCCTCTGGTGTATATTCTGAATTTGATGAAATTAAATTATCAAAATAAAGCCTGCTTTCCTGTACATCACCTAGTCCTAAATAGGACAAACCTATATATAAGGTCAAATATTCTTCGCGATTATCAGAAGGAATTTTATTAAACTCATCAATAGCTTTTTGATAATTACCAGATTCATACGCCACAAAAGCATCTCGCTCAATAGACTCTATTGTTTCCCCTCTGGTTATCGCAAAAACCGTATTTGGGTATTCTTGATAATTCTCTTCGTACATTGAACTATAATTAGGACCAGAAAAATTGTTATATCCTAACCAACCGAGTGTTACGACTAAAGCTATTGAAGCAGCCATAGCCCATTTTCGATAATTGGGCTTTAATGTCCTTACCGGCACATCTTTTACTCGCTCATTTTCAAAATCTATTAGTTTCGACTTTAAATCGTTAGATTTCTTATCACGTATGACAATTTGCAAATCTTTTTCAAAATCGAATTGTTGCTTGAATTCCGAATCGGTTGACAACAGTTCATTGAATTGTTGTTCTTGTTCGGGGGTCAAGTTTTTTGCGAAATAATCTAAAAGCAACTGTTCTTTATCCATCATTTACCTATTTTCTGTAATTCTTTCTTTTAAGGTTTTCATACAACGAGACTTTTGACTTTTTACGACATTCTCGCTATTGTATCCGCCAGTTTCCATAATTTCTTGTATGGTAAAACCACGGTAATAAAACAGGGTCAATAATTCTTGACATTTCTTTCCGAGTGTACTAAAATATTTTTTCAATAGTTGCTGTTCTGTGGTTAGACCAGGCTTCTCCATTTCAAAAGTACTTACTAACTCGTCGGACTCACCAACTCTAGATAAATCAAAATTTTCGCCTACTGTTTTTTTATTCTTTCTCATTTGATCAAAAATCAAATATTTTCCAACTCCGAATAGATAGGTAGAAATACTACTAGTCAATGTTTCTAACTTTCCACTCATTATGTTCTCATAAAAAATGACGTATGCATCTTGATAAACATCTATGTTCTCTTCCTCTGTTAAATTATAACGTCTGGCAAAATTTAAAAACTTGTCTCGGTTCTCTTCATATACTTTCTTAAGTACTGCATCTGAACCTTTTCTTAAGTCTTCAAGTGTTATCGCTGCTATTTCATTTTCCATTTAATGTGTTTCAATTGAGAAGGTTAACAATGGACGAAGCTAATTTAACATTTTTTGTTGGCGCTGAACTTCTTAATATGTGATAATTGCAACGAACATCGACTATTGTAGTGTTTTTACTACAATATTTTTTTTCGAAAAAATCACAATCTATGTTAACCCTATAGAAAATACTTACATAAAAAAGCGAATTAAAAATATACTACAATGGAAAATTATGAAAAACTAGAAGTATTAAAACATTTACTTTTTGCCGCCCTAGGAGCAATAATATTACTGTTGCTAATTGTATTGACTTCATAAAATCTAATCGAAGACAAAATTATTTAACTATGAAAACTATCATCACATTATTACTAGTTTGCTTTTTAGGTGCATTTACAGCTTGTAATGCACAGTCAACTAAGGATATTTCTAAAACAGACACCTTAAAACAAATGAATATACTCGATGAACAAACCAAAATGTATGGCGATGTTTTTAAACTCGCTGGAATGAGCGATAGTGAAAACCCAACTGGAGGTGCCGATAATTATCTTGAAATGTTAGAGAATATGGATATATCAGCAGAATTAAAAGAACAAATTAGAGAAATGTATGACGTTTACGCTACTAGTTTAGATGCTACCAAAAAAGAAGAACTTAAGATAAAGGTTACCAAAATGTTGGACAAAGGGGTGGTGGATGCTCAAAGCGAATAATAAAATATTTTAAATTTTAATAACCTCGGCACTAAGCCGAGGTTTTTTCTTTCATTATCTCAGCCTCAAAAAGCACTTCAAAATGATTGAGTAATTTTCGCTTCACCTTAGTAACATCAACTTCTTTCTGTCCTAGTTCTACATTTAATGAAGTTACGGCCTTGTCTTTTATTCCGCACGGAATCATTAAATCAAAATAACCCAAGTCAGTATTTACATTCAATGCAAAACCATGCATCGTCACCCATCGAGAAGCTCTTACCCCCATTGCACAAATTTTACGTGCAAATGGTGTGCCTACATCTAGCCAAACTCCTGTTTCACCTTTTGATCGTTCTGCTTTTAATCCGTATTCGGATAAGGTCAGAATTACCATTTCTTCCAAAAGCCGTAAATACTTATGTATATCTGTGAAAAAATTGTTCAAATCTAAAATAGGATAACCTACTATTTGACCCGGACCATGATAGGTAATATCACCTCCCCTATTTATTTTATAAAACTTGGCTTGTTTTTCTGCCAATTGCTGTTCATCAACCAAAAGATTACTCATATCACCACTTTTCCCTAAAGTATATACATGAGGGTGTTCTACAAATAAAAAATGATTGGGAGTTTCGTGTTCTGAATCTTCGCGGCGGTTTTTAATTTTCAGGTCAACCGTTTTTTGAAACAGCGTTTCTTGAAAGTCCCAAGTTTCCTTGTAGTCTTTCAATCCTAAATCTTGTACGTGCACCTGCTTATTCATAATAGCAAAGATACAGTGATCAATTCGGATTATTTAATATGATTAATGCTGCTATCACACCTGGAATCCAACCGCAGAACGTCAACAACAAAACAATTAAAAAAGAACCACAACCTTTACCTATTACAGATAAGGGCGGAAATATTATAGCTAATAGTACTCTAAAAAAACTCATTACAATTTGATTTTATACTCAATTTTCATCGAGACTAAATGATTGATGTACTTATAGGTCGCTAGAATAACCAATTTGTTACAAATTCGCTTATTTTAGGGGCTCAAACTTACTTCATGAAATTGAAATTATTTATATTTTTCTTGACTTTTACCACCGTAATAAGCGCGCAATATAATTTCAGCGGCCAGATTGATGAGAATAATCATGGTAAAACTGTATACCTTTCTGTAATTGAAGATTATCGAAAACTATCACGTATTTCATTCGATCAAATTATCAAAAAAACAACCATTGATTCCCTTGGATATTTTTCATTTGTAGGAGATAATCTTTCGTTGACGAATAGAATATATCGCATTCATCTTGATGAATGTGATGCTCTTACGCAAAACTCTAATCACTTTTTTGGAAAATGCGAAAACAGTAAAAGTGTTCTCTTTATCGCAAACAATAATGATACTGTAAGTTTTCCAACAAGTTTTGCTGATCAAATATTATGTGAAATTAATTCTACCAATAAAAAATCGTCTGCATTTCTTGAAATTGATATCATGAAAGAAGAAATGGCTTTCGATTTTAATGAATTTCATAGTGTTGCAAACAAAAGGCTAAACTCTAAAAAATGGTTTTCTAATTTTCAATCTTTTAGCCTAACATTAAATGAACCGCTAGCTGAACTATATATTTTTGACTTCCTTTCTGACAAAAGAAATGAAACCTACTCCTATTATATAAAAGATGTAGTTGATAATTCTTATTATTCACAATTATCGAAACGTCTGCAAGAAAAATATCCCGATGAAATATTCACCCAATTGTACGAATCTGAAATTGCTTCAGACAAATTGCTACATTCCCAAAACACACCACAAAATACAAGTTGGAAATGGTTATTGGGAATCCTTCTCGGGCTTTCAATTTTCTTAAATATCTATTTAATCTGGCAACGAAAAACGTCATCACAAAAAGCAAAGAATAACGCTCTTGGTAAACTTACATCACAAGAACAAAAAATCGTTGATGAAATTTTAAATGATAAAACCAATAAAGAAATAGCTGCAGATCTATTTATTAGCCTCAGCACTGTAAAAACTCACATTAATAATCTCTATAAAAAACTAAACGTTAGCTCGCGAGAAGAAATCAAACAACTTCTGAGCTAGCGCAAATTCAACTACTTTACAAAATTAAACCGGGGTACTAGTACTTAAATCCAACCCACCAAACAATTTTTAAAGCCACATTTTCAGCAACTTTCGGCAATAATCTAAAACCGAAATTTATGAAAACCATAGTCCTTACCTTTTTATTTCTCTTTATTATAACAATCAATACAGCACAAGAATTCAATCAAGAAATAACAATAGAAAATCAACAACCTTTTTTAGTTGGCAAAATAAGTTTAGAAGACCTTAAATCAAAGACATATAAAAGTTGGTACAACTTGAATTACACCAATTATAAAGTGGATTTTAGCATCATAAATACTATTAAAGAAGAACTGAGCGATTACAAAATACTTTTATTTATGGGCACTTGGTGCGGTGACAGTAAACGTGAAGTACCTCAATTTATAAAAATTTTAGAATCGGCAAATTTCGCAATGGAAAATTTAAAAATAGTTGCGGTAGACAAAAGAAAAGATTTCTATAAAAAAAGTCCTACGGGTGAAGAATGGGGTTTAAATATTACTCGCGTGCCGACTTTTATATTTTATAAAAATGGTAGAGAAACTAATAGAATTATCGAGAGTCCAATAG
Source organism: Aurantibacter sp. (assembly GCF_039941195.1). Lineage (GTDB taxonomy): Bacteria > Bacteroidota > Bacteroidia > Flavobacteriales > Flavobacteriaceae > Aurantibacter_A. Next base: position 18,131 of record NZ_JBDVFA010000021.1, read on the forward strand.
AAACTTTAGAAGCTGACATAAAGAAAATTGTCACCCAAAAACCGTACACCCCAAATTATCCGAAATCACTTCATTTAGATTGATTTATTAGATAATTAATTCAAAAAATAATTTTTTAAAGGTTTTTAGCTATTTTACCCCAAAGTGAACCTTCTAAATAAAACGTCGTAAATAGTAATATGATACTATTAAACAAACGCATTGGATTAGTGTACGTACTGCTATTTAGCTTTTTAGCTATTGGATGCAGCAAAAAAGTCTTGCCTTCCCAAGTAAATAACAAAATAGAGCCTATTAACACTGGGGCGCAAATAAAAACCATTAATTATTTAGCATTAGGAGACAGCTATACTATAGGTACGAGTGTAGCTTTGGAATCAAACTACCCAACTCAACTTGCTTCTGAATTAAGCAACAATTTAAATGTTTCTGTAAATCATAAAATTATTGCGACCGCAGGCTGGCGAACCGATGAACTTTTAAACGTTCTTGAAACAAATACCCTAGATTCTTCTTATGATTTAGTTACTTTATTAATAGGTGTAAATAATCAATACCAAGGTTTGGCTTTTACTAAATACGAAAAAGAATTTACAGAACTCTTTGAGCGTTCATTAAAATTAGCCAACAACAATAAAGATCGGTTAGTAATTATATCGATTCCAGATTGGGGATTTACCCCTTTTGGTCAAGGTTTTGATCGGGATAAAATTTCAAAGGAAATTGACCAATACAATTCTTTTGCGGAGCAAATAGCTGACAAAAATGGAGTCAGTTTTATTGATATTACAGATATTACCCGTAGAGGATTAGAAGAAAAAGAGCTTGTCGCATCAGATGATTTACATCCATCGAAAGTTGCTTACAAAAAATTCGTAGACCGCCTATTACCAATAATCGTTTCTCAATTGAAAAATTAGCGCATTGTACCTATATTTGCAGCCTTAAAATACGGCAAATGCAATTATCTGAACAAGAGCTCATACGTAGAGAGAAATTAACCAAATTGAGAGAATTGGGCATCGACCCATATCCTGCAGCATTATATCCTGTAAATACTACTTCAGAAAATATAAAACAGAATTATTCTGAAGGAAAAAAGGTGATTATTTCTGGTCGCTTAATGTCTCGTAGAATTCAAGGTAAAGCATCGTTCGCAGAGTTGCAAGATAGTGAAGGCCGTATTCAGGTATACTTCAATAGAGACGAAATTTGTCCAGGTGATGATAAAGTTCTCTACAACGATGTGTACAAGAAATTGTTAGACATTGGCGATATCATTGGAATAGAAGGTGAACTATTTACAACACAGGTTGGTGAAAAAACTGTGTTAGTTAAGGTTTTCACACTATTAAGTAAATCTTTACGCCCTTTACCGCTACCAAAAAAGGATGCAGAAGGTAATATTTTTGATGAGTTTAATGACCCGGAAATGCGCTATCGTCAACGCTATGTTGACTTGGTTGTGAATCCACATGTAAAAGAAACATTTGTAAAGCGTACGAAGATTACTAATAGTATTCGCGAATTTTATAATGAACGCGGATATCTTGAAGTTGAAACACCAATTTTACAGCCGATACCTGGTGGCGCAGCAGCAAGACCTTTTTTAACGCACCACAATGCATTGAATATTCCGCTATACTTGCGTATTGCAAATGAACTTTATTTAAAAAGATTAATTGTAGGCGGATTTGATGGTGTTTACGAGTTTTCTAAAGATTTTAGAAACGAGGGTATGGACCGCACGCACAACCCAGAATTTACGGTAATGGAATTGTATGTTGCGTATAAAGACTACAATTGGATGATGGACACCACCGAACAATTGCTTGAAAAAATAGCCATTGATTCTAATGGAACATCTAAAGTAACTGTGGGTGAAAATGAGATTGAATTTAAAGCACCTTATGCTCGTGTTCCTATTCTAGAAGCAATTAAAATTCATACTGGTTTTGATGTTGCCGGAATGGATGAAGTTGAACTACGGGATACTGCTAGAAAATTAGGTCTTGAAGTTGATGACACTATGGGTGTTGGAAAACTCATTGATGAAATTTTCGGTGAAAAATGTGAACACTTTTATGTGCAACCTACTTTTATTACAGACTATCCAAAAGAAATGAGTCCGTTAACGAAAGAGCATAGAGATAATCCTGCGCTTACTGAACGATTTGAATTGATGGTGAATGGAAAAGAATTAGCGAATTGCTATTCTGAGTTAAATGATCCTATTGATCAACGTGAGCGTTTTGAAGAGCAATTACGGTTATCTGAAAAAGGTGATGATGAGGCCATGTTTATCGATCAAGATTTTATTCGTGCTTTAGAATATGGAATGCCACCCACCTCAGGTATAGGAATTGGTATAGACAGACTTGTAATGTTGATGACGAATAATTCTTCGATTCAAGAAGTATTATTCTTTCCACAAATGCGCCCTGAGGCCCGAGCCGGGCAGGCAATTAATTTGAGTGATGATGGAAAAATAGTGTTCGAAGCGCTCAAAAAGGCAGAAAAACTCCTGCTAAATGATTTAAAATTACAATCGGGCTTATCCAACAAAAAATGGGACAAATCGATTAAAGAATTAACTAAAAACAATTTAGCCAAAGTTGAAAAAACTGAAGATGGCCTTTTTGTGGAATTAAGTTAAAATTCGCTTAAATTCCCTATATTTATGAAGGTTAGCCAAACCAGCTTAACTTTTATAAATGCTAAAAAATATTACAAATAGATATATCCATCTGCTATTCATAGCCGTTGGTATTTTTCTGATTCAATCGTGTCAAACTTCTGACCCAGTTGATTTCAGCACTCAAATAAAACCTATTCTTAACAACAAATGCATTACCTGTCATGGTGGTGTAAAGAAGAATGGGGGCTTTAGTCTGCTTTTCGAATCTGAAGCTTTTGCAAATACCAAGTCAGGAAAACCGGCAATTATTCCTGGCGACGCATCAAATAGTGAATTTATTAAAAGACTACATACAGACGATCCAGAACTTCGAATGCCATATGAAAAGCCAAAACTATCAGATGATGAAATTGAGGTATTAACTAGATGGATAGACGAAGGTGCAAAATGGGGTGAACACTGGGCATATTCCTTACCCGAAAAAATTGAAATTCCTAAAATAGCTTCTGAAGCTGGTTTTGCTCCAAATACAACAACTAGTTTTCTGCAAAACAATATCGATAATTTTATTTTAGCACGTTTAGAAAGTGAGCAACTTACTCCTAATGAACCAGCTGAAAAAAATATTATAGCAAGAAGAGCGGCTTTGGATATTACCGGACTTCCTCCAAGTCTCGCATTATTAAAGGAGTTTGAAAATGGAAATCTTAGTTACGAAAATTATATAGACAGTCTTTTGAGTAAAAATACTTATGGAGAAAAATGGGCAACCTGGTGGCTAGACCTAGCCCGATATGCCGATTCTAAAGGTTATGAAAAAGACCAGGGACGATCTATTTGGAAATATCGTGATTGGGTTATAAAAGCATTCAATACCAATATGCAGTATGACCAATTTACCATTGAACAATTGGCTGGCGATTTGCTGCCGGATCCCTCAATAGATCAATTAATCGCAACTGCATTTCATAGAAATACTATGAACAATGATGAAGGAGGAACAGACGACGAAGAGTACAGGGTAGCCACAGTAATTGATCGCGTTAATACCACATTTTCAGTATGGCAAAGTACAACTATGGAATGCGTACAATGCCACAGTCACCCTTATGACCCCTTTACACATAAAGATTATTATAATCTAATGGCGTATTTTAATAATACCAGAGATGAAGACACTCCAAGTGAAACCCCAGTTTTAAAATTCTACACGCCCACGCAACAAAAAAAGGTTGATAAGGTTCTTAATTGGGTTACAAAATACGGCAATAAAGAAACCCTAAAAACTTATAAAGATTTTCTTCACTTTTCCGAACCCGTTTATAAAGCTCATTTTTTTAAAGAATTTAAAAACAGTGTTTATGATGACCACGCTTCGGTTGTATTCTGGGATGATGGCAATCTAATTATGGAAAATGCATATACCAATAAGGCCAATTTCGTGTACCTCAAATACAAATCACATTACAACGGTACGAAAATGACTATTCGAAAAGACAATGCTGATGGAGAAATTGTAGGAGAGTTTATAATTAACAAAGAAAAATACACACCAGTTACTCAATTTCCCATTAAGGAGATTGACGAAAAAACAAACCTATATATTGAAACTCAAAACAATTCAGTGGATAAAGAAGTAAATATTCTCAATTTATATTGGGTTGGATTTATACAAGACATCCCTGGTAAAAATCAACCAGGATGGAAAGATATTAATACTGAATTCGTAAATACATTAAATACAACAACAGTAACGGTGCCTATTTTAGCTGAGAATCCGGAGTATATGAAACGTACTACTCAAGTTTTTGACAGAGGTAGCTTTATGACAAAAACAGATACAGTAGAACCAGGCACTCCTGAAACTTTAAATGGCTACAATAAAGAATGGCCGCAAAATAGATTGGGATTATCTAAATGGATTGTAGATAAAAAAAATCCACTAACCGCTCGTACTTTAGTTAACCGGGTGTGGCATCAAATATTTGGACGTGGACTAGTTTCTAGCATTGAAGATATTGGATCACAATCTGATGCACCTTCGCACCCAGCACTCTTAGATTGGCTTGCCCTTCGATTTATGAATGAAAACAATTGGAGTATTAAAGCTTTAATAAAAGAAATAATGCTTTCAGGCACCTATAGACAAGATTCGAAAAGCACTCCTAATATGTATCTAATAGATCCTGAAAATGAATTATATGCGCGTGGACCTAGAATAAGGCTCGGTGCAGAAGCAATTCGTGATCAAGCCCTTGCTGTATCCGGAATTCTAAGCAACAAAATGTATGGCCCAGGGGTTATGCCGCCTCAACCAGATGGCGTATGGCAAACAGTGTATAACGGCTCTAAGTGGGAAGAGAGCAAAGGCGAAGATCGCTACAGAAGAGGTGTTTACACCTATTTAAAACGTACTAGTCCCTACCCTTCATTCTTAACATTTGATGCTGGCAGTAGAGAAGTTTGTACCATTCGAAGAACGGTAACCAATACACCATTACAAGCATTAGTTACATTAAATGACCCTGTATTTTTAGAAGCAGCATATCAATTGGCGAAGAAAAATGAAGTAGTCGGGGATATAAAAGAAAGTATAGCTGCTGCCTACGAAAAAGCGACCTACTCGAAAATTCAAACTAGTACTTTAGAAGCATTGTATGAGCTCTATGATAAGTCTTTAATTGCATTTAATGAAGATCCAGAAGGCACTAGTCAATTTTTGCATTTTGATGAAAAACCAACAGCAGAACTAAGTGCTTTAACCATTGTCGCTAACGCAATTATGAACTTGGATGAATTTTTAACTAAAGGGTAAAATATTTAAGCAGTGAAAGACCTTATTGACAAACTAATACAAGAAAAATTAGCTCGAGAAGCAGAGGCTAAAACGCGCAGACACTTTATTAAAAATTGTGCCCAAGGTATTGGTGGTCTTGCATTAAGCTCAATTTTTGCAGGATGCGACCCGTTAACCACTGCACCGAAAAAAACACAAGCTGCTTTTTCTGAACGCGATTTAAACCCCCTAGCTACTTTAGCACCACCATACAGCTCAAAAGTAAAGTCGGTTATATACTTGCATATGGCCGGAGCACCTTCGCAATTAGAAATGTTCGACTATAAACCCGAACTTCAGAAATTTGATGGTCAAGATTGCCCACAATCACTATTAGAAGGTAAAAAGTTTGCTTTCATAAAAGGGACACCTAAACTTATGGGTCCCCAAGCAAAATTTAAACAAGAAGGCGAGTCTGGTAATTGGGTTTCTGATTATATGCCTCATTTTAAAAAAGTAGTCGACGAAGTTGCTTTTCTAAAAGCCGTACATACTGACCAGTTTAATCATGGGCCTGCACAATTATTTATGCATACTGGTAGTGCTCGACTTGGAAGACCAAGTATTGGATCTTGGGCTACCTACGGACTCGGTTCAGCAAATCAAAATTTGCCTGGTTTCGTGGTTTTAACTTCTGGTGGTAATACTCCAGATGCCGGAAAAAGTGTTTGGGGAAGTGGGTTTTTACCCTCCGTTTATCAAGGTGTGCAATGCCGTTCTAAAGGAGACCCCGTACTTTATATCAAAGACCCAGATGGTGTAACACGCGATTTAAAAAAGAGCACAATCGATGCCATCAATAAAATAAATAAACAGGAGTATCTTAAATATGCTGACCCTGAAATTTTAGCTCGAATCAATCAATATGAAATGGCCTATCGCATGCAAATTGCAGTGCCAGAGGTAATGAACATCAACAACGAACCCGAAAATATTAAACAAATGTTTGGTGTTGAACCTGGCAAAGAATCTTTTGCTAACAACTGTTTATTAGCACGAAAACTAGTTGAAGATGGAGTGCGATTTGTTCAACTTTTCGATTGGGGGTGGGATACCCATGGCAATGTAAGATCCGGTTCTATTGACATGGGGCTACGAAATAAATGTCGAGAAATTGACCGGCCGATTACTGCACTTTTACTTGACTTAAAGCAAAGAGGTTTACTTGATGAAACTTTAGTAGTTTGGGGCGGTGAATTCGGCAGAACACCAATGCAAGAAAACCGAGGTAACAAAAAAATGGCTTATAAAGGGCGAGATCATCATGGTGATGCTTTTACCATGTGGATGGCCGGTGGCGGAATTAAAAAAGGAGCATGTCATGGAAAAACAGATGATATTGGATTCTCAGGTATTGAAGGAAAAGTATCTGTACATGATGTGCATGCTACTATTTTGCAACAATTAGGATTTGATCACGAAGAATTTACATATGAATTTCAAGGCAGAAATTTTAGATTAACAGATGTAGAAGGAGAAGTAATTAAAGAAATTTTAGCCTAGTTAATGGACGTTTTAAAACAACTTTTAGGCAGATTACATCCGCTATTAGTGCACTTACCAATCGGATTTTTAATCTTTGGATTACTATTACAATTCCTAGACCGCAAGAAAAAAACATACACACAACTTATTCCCGTTGCTTATTTTTGGGGTGGATTAAGTGCAATAGCTGCGTGCATAACAGGTTACCTTCAATATTTAGGTGAAGGGTATGGATTTGACACTATTAAATGGCATTTATGGTCGGGTATCGCTACCGCATTATTTTCTTTTTTGATGTATTTTAAATTGAGTGGCGTGAAAAACTTTTCATTTTTAACCAAAGTGCCAATTATTATGCTCTCCACTATTTTCTTTATCCTAATTTCCTTTACGGGACATCAAGGTGGTAACATTACTCATGGAGAAGATTATCTTGTTGAACCATTACCAAATTCAGTGAAATCAGCTCTAGGAATTGAAACGTTTGAAGCAAAAGAAATAAATCTCACTGAAGAAAACTGGGAGGCTGCTCAAATCTATGAAGATGTAATTCACCCTATACTAAATAACAAATGTGTAAGTTGTCATAATCCTAAAAAAGCTAAAGGTGACTTACTACTGCATACCCCTGATGCTATTTTAAAAGGCGGTGAAAATGGTGAAATTATTAACCCTAAAAATGCTTCAGATAGCGATTTATTTGTCCGGATGAAACTCCCTATGGATGACGACAACCATATGCCACCAGAAGGTAAAACCCAACCTACAAAAGAAGATATTAAACTTGTTGGCGCATGGATTGATACAGGTAATCCTTTTGAAGGGTCGATAAAAAATTCTGGATTGAATAAAGAATTATTCTCGTCATTTTTTTCCAAAAAAGACAACCTTGATTATCCTGATATTGAAATCACTGCTGCTTCTCAAGACAGTATTATAACGATTGAAAAAACCGGAATTCACGTCGATTTGATTAGCAAATCTTCTAATTTCTTAAGTGTATCGTGCATTAACAAACCTGATTTTACCGATGCTGATTTTGAAATACTGCTGGCTATTAAATCCAATATTGCAAGATTAGATATAGGGAATACAAAAGTATCAGACAACATATTTAAAAAGATAGCACTACTTCCGAATTTAACAATATTAAAATTGGACAACACTTCTATTAGTGGAAAAAATATAAAGGAGATAGCTAACTTAAAAAATTTAAAAACTATAAATCTTACCGCTACAAACTTTGAACGTGAACATATCTCTAAATTTTCTGACTTTCCAAGTTTGCAAAATATTTATCTATATAAATCGAATATAAAAACACAAGAAATAAAAACATTAAATAAAGGTCAAATAAGTATTGATTACGGTGGTTATGAACTTCCTACCTTACCAACCGACTCTATTGTGTACTAATATGATACAATTTTGTCTACTTGAAATTTATACTTTCTAAAACCAAAGAAAAAACATAGTTTAGAGCATCATTATATTATTTTATGGAATTCAGCAAAAAAGCAGGCCTTTTTATAGGCCCTATTCTTTTTCTCATTATTCTCAATTTACCTTTCGATTTAATATCTGAAAAAGGTGACGCGGTTATCGGAGTTGCCACCTGGATGGTTATTTGGTGGATAACCGAGGCAGTCTCTATATCGGTAACAGCCCTATTACCGCTTTTATTATTCCCAATTCTAAAAATTATGGATATTGGAGAGGTGGGTGCTAACTACGGCAGTCCTATAATTTTTCTTTTCTTTGGTGGTTTTGTGTTAGCACTGGCATTAGAAAAAGTTAACCTTCATAAACGAATTGCTTTAAATATTATCAAGTTAACTGGCACCACACCCAACAAAGTAGTACTTGGATTTATGATTGCCACAGCATTTTTGAGTATGTGGATTAGCAATACTGCCACAACCGTAGTTATGCTACCAATTGCTATGTCGGTGATTAGCTTATTGGTAAATGATGCTGATGGCTTTACTATGAGTGATAAAAATTTTGCTCTATGTGTAATGCTGGGCATTGCTTTTTCTGCAAACGCAGGTGGAATTGCAACCGTAATTGGCACCCCTCCAAATTCAGTAATGATTGGCCTTTTAGAGAACGAATACAATATTGAAATATCCTTTTTAAAATGGATGGTTATTGGAGTGCCTTTTGCTACGGTTATGATTTGGATAAGCTACTTAGTTCTCGTAAAATTAATGTTCCCAAACAAACAACTAAAATTTAGCGCCTCTAAAGATATTATTAATGAGGAATTACATAAACTGGGACCTATGAGCGGAAAAGAAAAAATGGTGCTTGCTATTTTTGGTGTCACAGTTTTTTTCTGGATTTTCAGAACAGTTATTAATGATATTTTCCCGAGCTTAAAATTAAACGACAGTATAATTAGTATTGCCGCGGCTATAACTATGTTCTCATTCCCTTATAATCTAAAAAAAGCAGATTTTATTATTCATTGGAAAGACACCCAAAAATTAGCCTGGGGCATTCTTATTCTTTTCGGGGGTGGTCTAGCACTAGCCAAAGGAATGTCGGTAAGTGGAATTGTTGATTTGGTATCTAGCGCTATTGCAACAAGTAATATTAGTGTATTATTTACAGCTATTCTATTAATAACGCTTATGCTGTTTATGACTGAATTAATGAGTAATGTAGCACTTACTGCAGTATTAGCACCAGTTGTAGCAGGTATTGCTATTGGGTTAGAAATACCAATACTATATCTATTAATTCCAGTAACTATGGCTAGTAGTTGTGCTTTTATGTTACCTATGGCAACGCCACCGAATGCAATCGTTTTTGCCAGTGGTTATATAAAAGTAAATGAAATGGCCCGTGTGGGTGTCGTCTTAAATTTTATTGCAATCGGATTACTGATTTTGATGTTTCAATTTGTAATACCTTTTTTCTTCTAACGGTAGTAGTTTAATTTTTTTCCATAAAAAAAGCCCCAACTATTAGTTGAGGCCGTATAGAATTTAAATTTGTTTTTTATTTGAAGGCATTAAAGCCTTTTGGTAAATATTTATTGGTATTGATATCTAAAACGATTTCATCATTTAAATCAATATAGTTAATTCCCTCTATCCCTTTAGGATTTGCATAGGCATCGAAATCTTCCGGTAAGTTATTCTTAACCTCTAAGTTTTCTATATCAGTATCCTCTACATACTCAACCCAATTAAGGTTATAGTAGTATGCATATGGGTCAAAGTTTTCTGGAAGATAATCAGCTGTATCAAAACCTAATACAATTACTTCCTCATCTTCTATATATTGAACTGAATCAATGTCAAAATCTTCAATTTCTTTTTCGATATTATTCGCGAAAGCACCTTGGATTAACAATCCAATAAATGCAAAACTTAATAGTATATTTCTTTTATTCATAACACTTTAGGTTAATTTCTACTTCAGTATAACAATGCTTATGTCGTAATATTGCACATACCTTAAAGCCCATTCACCCGCTGAAATACCCAAATTATCAAATTCATAAATTTTACTACAAAACCCTGACTATTTGATATTTTGACATTTATTATCTTAAGGAGGTAATACTTTTATGCATCTATTTTTATCACAAAAAATAATGTCATTCATCGAGTTATTTTATTGGTTTTAAATGACTTATGCTGTTCGTCGATAATTGTGCATTTAATCGGATATATTTTTTCAGCAATAAGACAATGGCATTGATACACTTAAAAATGTAAAATCACCAATATTTTAGAAATAGAGTTATGTATATTAAAATAATAAGTTCTTCACCTTTGATATGAAATTGAATAGGGTTCACCTTTCAGATGAACCCTATTCAAAACCTTAATCAACATTTGCTAATTAATTCCAACCACCACCTAAAGCACGATACACACCTACCCTAGCAATTAGTTGATTCTTTTTAGTCTCTACCAATTCTATTTTTGCCTCAAGAGCATCTCGTTGCGTTAATAAAACTTCCATATAATCTGCCCGAGCAGACTGAAAAAGCTTGTTTGAAATTTCTATAGACGCATTAAGTGCATCTACTTGTTCAATTTTTAAATCATAATTCAATTTAAGATTTTGAACATTTGACAGTTCATTAGCTACCTCTATATACGCATTCAGTATTGTCTTTTCATATTCATAAACGACTTGTAACTGCCTATCATTCGCACTATTATATTCAGCTTTAATAGCATTTCTATTTATTAGAGGACCTGCCACATCACCCGCTAAACTATACAACAAAGATTCTGGAGTTTCAGTCAAAAATTTTGGCTTAAAAGCTTCTAAACCTACACCAGCATTAATTCCAAATGAAGGATAGAAATTTGCTCTGGCCACTTTAACGTCTAATTTAGCTGCTGCTAACTCATACTCAACCTGCTTTATATCTGGTCTGTACTGTAATAGCTGAGCAGGAATACCCGTGAATACTGTATCTACTTCCTTCTCAATAAAAGCAATAGCATTACGATTTATTGATACCGGTTGTCTACCTATTAAAAAATTAATCTTGTTTTCGGTTTCTACAATCTCTTGCTTTATTTCATAACGCTCACTCCTATTCTTATAAACCTCAGCTTCAAACCTTTTTACGGCCAATTCGGTCGTACGAGCTGCCTGTTTTTGAAGTTTTACAATTCTCAAAGCATTTTTTTGGATGTCAAGATTTTCTTCTATAATAGCCAACTGATTATCAAGCGCAATTAGTTCGTAATAGGCATCTGCAATTTCTGACACCAAATTAGTTACCATAAAATTTTTGCCCTCCTGCGTAGCGAGATATTCCATTACTGCAACTTTCTTAGAATTTCGAAGTTTTTTCCAAACATCAAGTTCCCAGGAAGCAAATAAGCCCGCTGAATAATTAGTTAAAGGATCAGGAAATGCTTCTTCATCCAAATCTAACCCCTCTTCAACCGCTCCATTTCGAGTATACTCCCCTACCTTTTCAACTTCGGCTCCAGCGTTAAAATTCACAGAGGGCAAATACTCTCCCTTTCGTACTCGAATTTCATTTTTCACCATTGCTATCTGTTGCAGAATAATATTCAACTCTTGGTTTTTAACCAAAGCGATATCGATTAAATCTTTCAGTTCTGGATCAGAAAAGAAATCTTTCCATTTAACCGTTGCACTTGTGAGCGTATCTGCTATTTGATTACTATAGCTTTCGGGCATTATTACTTCAGCATCTCTAACTTCCCTTGTAGGAACACAAGAATGCATAATAACCACCAGAAGACTACATACGATGTAATTTTTATTATTTCTCAACATTTTAATCTTTTTTGTTTTTCTTGCTTCTTGACATTAATTTTTGAAGACGCTCTCTAAGCACACCCACCTCTTTTTTCATCGCATTTTGTTCTGCGTAGGAACGAACGATTTCTTCAGAGACTGGCTCCGCAGTTTCATTTTTAATTAAGCCACGACCATCTGCTAACTTGGCAAATAGATAATAAAGACCAGGTATAGCTACAACACCTAAAATTGTACCTAAAAACATGCCACCCATTGCTGAGCCCCCAATAGTTCTATTACTAATTGCACCTGCACCAGATGCGAGAACTAAGGGAATTAAACCAGCTATAAAAGCAAATGAAGTCATTAAAATGGGCCTAAAACGCATTCGAGAACCCTCAATAGCCGCGTCTTTAATACTAGCGCCTTCTCGTCTTTTTTGTACTGCAAACTCGACAATTAGTACTGCATTTTTACCTAATAAACCGACAAGCATTATTACCCCTATCTGAGCATAAACATCATTTGAAAGTCCCATTAACTTTAGCAGTAAAAATGAACCGAACACCCCTGCCGGTAATGAAAGTATAACTGCTAATGGGAGTAAAAAACTTTCATACTGGGCAGCCAATACCAGATACACAAAAATTAATACTATAATAAAAATGTAAATAGATTCATTACCTCTTCTAGATTCATCATAAGAAAGACCTTCCCATGCTATATCATATCCTCGAGGTAAGTTTTCAGCTGCTACTTCCTGAATAGCTTTAATAGCATCTCCACTAGTAAATCCTGGCGCGGGAAGCCCTCTTATTGCTGCAGAATTGTACAAATTATACCTTGTAATCTCATTAGGACCTAATGATTTTTCCATTGTCATAAAGGCTGAATATGGTACCATTTCGCCTTCTTCATTTTTAACAAACAATTTTGCTAAATCTGAAGGCATACCTCTATATTCGGGTGCCGCCTGGGTATATACTTTAAAAAATCTACCAAAACGAATGAAACCTTGTTCGTAGGTACTACCAATTAAAATATTTAAATTCTCCATGGCCTTACCTATGGTTACCCCTTTTTGCATAGCAGCCTTATTGTTTATCTTCAACTTGTATTGTGGATAATTAGCAGCAAAAAATGTAAACAAACCTGATAATTCTTCACGCTCATTTAAAGCTGCCATGAAATCATTATTAATGCGTTCAAACTCTTGATAATCTGTCCCATTTGTTTTATCAAGCATACGCATTGCAAAACCACCCGAAGAACCGAAACCTGGCACAGCTGGCGGTTCAAAATATTCAATGATTGCCCCAAGATCTTTGGTCTCTTCTTCTAATTCTTCCATTATCTCATGAACCGAATTATTCCTTTCAGCCCAAGGTTTTAGATTAATTAAACAAGTACCAGCATTAGACCCTCTACCTTCAGTCATTATTTCATACCCAGCCAATGAAGAAACTGATTCAATACCTTCGGTCTCCTCACATATTTTCAATAGTTTTTTTGCTACTTCATTTGTTCGTTCGAGTGTAGCACCAGGTGGAGTTTGAATTATTGCATAGATCATTCCTTGATCTTCATTTGGAATAAAACCAGCTGGTAAAACCTGATTGGTTAAGAAAATACCAGCACAAAATGCGATTAACATACCGAAAGTAATTATTCTTCGGGTTACTATTTTATCGAGTATTTTAATATACCGTCCCGTGATTTTTTCGAAACCATTGTTAAACCAATCTATAAATCGATTGATAGGTGTCTTTCTTCTTTCCTTACCATGATTGTTTTTTAACAACATTGCGCAAAGCACCGGTGTTAATGTTAATGCTACAATTGCAGAAATCACAATAGACCCTGCCATGGTAATACTAAATTGCCTATAGAAAACACCTACAGGACCCGTCATGAACGAAATAGGAATAAACACCGAAACCATAACTAATGTAATGGCAATAATTGCACCCCCAATTTCCTTTAAAACCTCAGCCGAGGCATTATAGGGTGTGAGATTTTCTTCTTCCATTTTAACATGAACGGCCTCTACCACCACAATCGCATTATCAACCACAATACCAATAGCAAGCACTAATGCGAATAGTGTAATCAAGTTTATGGATAGTCCAAACAGTTGCATTACAAAAAAGGCACCTATAAGCGATACAGGTACTGCTATTATCGGTATTAGTGTTGAACGCCAATCTCCCAAAAAGAGAAAAACTACTATCGCCACTAGTATAAATGCATCTCTAAGAGTATGCACAACCTGCTCTATAGAGGCATCTAAAAAAGTAGACACGTCGTAACTAATCTTATAATCAATTCCTGGAGGTAAATCCGCTTCTAGCTCATCTAACTTAGCCTTTACCAAATCGATAACATCACTACCATTACTGCCAAATGTTTGTTTTAAAACTATTGAAGCAGACGGATTACCATCGAGATTGGAATATATGTCAAAAAACTCGCTACCGAGTTCCACATCGGCTAAATCTCCTAGGGTTAATATCTCACCTTCTTCATTAGCTTTTATAATTATGTCTTTATATTGTTGCGGCTCATTATATCTATCTTGGTATACCAACACATATTCAAGAGATTGTGCTTGTTTACCAGAACTTCGCCCTAATCGGCCTGGTCTAGCCAAAATACTTTGATCCTCCATAGCCTCAAGAATTTCTTCGGCTGAGACATTGTATGCGCGCATACGATCTGGTTTTAACCAAACGCGCATGGCATATTTTCTACTTCCTAGAATTTGAGCACTAGCAATACCATCTATTCGCTGTATTTCTGGTATAATTTTAGTGTATGCATAATTGTAAAGAAATTTCTCATCATTACCCTTATCCTCGCTAAATAAGTTCACATACATTAACATACTCGGCTGAACGGGTGTTATTACCACCCCTTCGCGCTGTACTAACTCAGGCAGCAGTGGCATCACTTGATCCACCCTAGTTTTTACACGCACAACAGCTTGGTTTGGATCGGTACCTGGTTCAAAAATAATACGTAATGTGCCCTCACCCGCACTTGTTGCATCAGAGGCAATATACCGCATACCCTGTACTCCATTTATTGAAGTCTCAAGGGGAATTAGTGTTGATTTCACTAACACGTCTGAACTAGCACCAGGATAAGCAATAAAAATATTTACCGTAGTTGGCGCTATTTGAGGAAATTGTGATATCGGCAACTGTTTTATAGCCAACAATCCGACGAAAATAAGAACCACAGAAATAACTATAGCCAATACTGGCCTTTTAATGAATTTTTTAAACATCTTGTTGAAGTTTGAAGATTTGAATTACTCTGCGTAAAGCGCTAAATGTGTCAAAACCGATTGTGGTTTTTCAAACTTATAATCAATATGCTCACCACTCTTGACCATTCTTATACCTTCCAACAATATTTTGTCCTTCTCTGCAAGACCTTTTTCTACCGCAAAAAGATGTGGTAACTCGGCGCTTATTGTAATTTCTTTCTGATGTACATTATTTTCGTCATCAACTACAAAAACAAACTTTTTATCTAATACTTCGAAAGTGGCTTTTTGTGGAATAAGTAATGCATTTTCTAAAGGAACCGTAAGTATTACACTCCCTGTCTCGCCATGACGTAAAATACGATCCGGATTTGGAAATGTAGCTCTAAAAGCAATATTACCAGTCTCGTTATTAAACTCTCCTTCGATGGTCTCTACAATGCCAATCTGATTAAACAGCTTATTATTTGCCATTAATAGCTTTACCGACTCCTTACTGTCTTTAGCGGTACTCATAATATAATCTAAATACTCAGATTCTGGGACATTAAAGTACACCCACATTTTACTATTATCTGATAAACTAGTTAGCATTTCACCCTCATCTAAGAGACTTCCTTCTCTAACATGCAGATGATTCATTAAACCATCGAAAGGCGCTGATATATTGGTAAATCCAAGGTGCGTTTTAGCCATTGTAACTTCAGCTTGTGCTTTTGCATATTCCGCCTTAGACATGGCCAATTCATTGGGTGAAACAACATCACTATCTGCTAATAGCTTTGTGTTTTTATATTCAATTTCTGCTACATTAGCCTCGGCCTCTGCTTTAGATAACTCTGCCTCATACACGTTAGGCATAATTTGAAACATGGGCTGACCTTTTTTTACCAGTTGACCTTCATCAACAAATATTTTTTTCAAATACCCCTTTTCTAAGGCACGAACTTCTATATGCCGAATTGAATGAATTTGACAGACATAATCTTTGGTAATAACTGTATCTAATTTAATGGGGCTAGAAACTAAATGCTTTATTGATTTATGTTCCTCTTTTTTATGGTGATTGCAACTAACAAATAAGAAGTTTGCAACCAAGAATAATATTATTGGCTTCATTTAGAATGTAATTTAAATGTATTGGATAATTAAAATTGAGCACAAAAAAGAATTAATTTCAATCTTATTGTACTCTTAAGTTTAAATGTAAGTGTCCATAGAAATATAGAACCCTATCTCAATAAAATCACAATCTAAAAACCTGGAATTGAAGATATAGTTGATTTGATACTTTGTTTATTGGAGTATCAAATTGTTTTTCTGAAGTATATAAATCTAAAAGTGAATAACATAAAAATGATGAAAAATATGCATGAGACATAGCTCTATGAGCATCATTCTCTACCGCAGTCTCTTCTTCTTCCTTATCAAACTCAGCCATTTCAGCTAAAAGTTCTAGCCCATGGGTATTAAGCACTTTTGCTTCCGCTTTTAAGTATACCGATGATAAATCTATTTTTGAAGATATTATCCCTGTATCTGAAGATGAAGCATAAACAGCACCATAACTATTAGTGGTCTGCAAACCTATTACTAACAAAAAGAATGTTAGCAGTTTATAAAAATTATGCAATTTCAACATATAGAGCGCTAATTTATAGCGGATACTTTAACTAGCACAAATAAACGTGATATTTTTTTGTTAATGACATTTTTCATAAATAATATTTAAAATAATAATAACTTTGCAAAAAGCATTTCATTGAATCGATTCATTGCCATTCTACTTCTTATATGTTTCCATGTCCAGCCGGCTATGGTAATATCGGTATGGGTAGATTATGGCGCGAATAATGACTATATAAAAGAAGTACTTTGTATTAACAAATACAAGCCGAAACTAGAATGTAATGGTAAATGCTATTTGGCTACAATGCTAAAGAAGGAATCGCAAAAAAAAGAATCTAAAGAAAAAGCTATTTTTAGCGAAGCAAATATTACACCAGTATTTTTTGTTTCTTACCCTGAAGTAGTTTTTAATAGCATCGATGATTCAACAACATTAGAAAATTTCATCTATACGAATCACTACGAGTTACTTCATTTATCGAAAAACGATAGACCCCCTATCTCCTCTTAGTTCCTTTTACATTACAGCATTTCGCTGAATGTCTTCCAAATACTATTTAAATTTTAAAACAATCACTATTGGTGAATGGAGGTTTTACAATACGCTCCATCATCAATACACAATATACTTATAAATGAAAATCACAAATATTTTCGCATCACTATTACTTTGCGCCACCATATTATCATGCTCAAATGATGATGATTCCGATGGATTATTAGACGGACAAACTGGCGATGTAGTAATAAAGTTTGACAATGGAGTTGGTGACCAAGATTTCATCTTTGATGTTTCTTATGACAAATCATCAGACGAAACATATAAAGTTACTTCACTAAAATATTTAGTTAGTAATATTGAATTAACAGAGGCCGACGGTACAACTTTTATGTATCCAGTTGATGAGAATGCCTTTATAGTTGATGAAGCTGATGCTAATAATGCCGGTGAAATATGGATTACTTTAACTGATGTACCTGCTGCAGATTACACTAAAATATCATTTGGCGTGGGTATTGACCAAGAACGATACGCAAAAGGTGCAGACGGACAAGGAGATTTAATGGCTGTGGCACAAGAAAAAGAAATGTTATGGTCTTGGGCAACTGGTTTCCGCTTTATTCGTTTGGACGGTGTTTACTCTGATGGCGCAGTAACTGACGAAGCATTAAACATTCACATGGGTAGTGTAGGTACGAGTTTAGATAACTACCGCGAGGTAAACCTAGATATGCCTAACACTATTCTAATAAGAGAAACATCCACACCTGAAGTTCACGTTAAAGCTGATATTGCTCAAGTTTTTGATGGCTCAACTTCTGTTGTATTATCTGAAGGGTTTAGCCAAGTGCATACTGATGAAGCTACAACTCCAGTAATTGCCAATAACATCCAAGGAATGTTCATGGTACATCATGTACACAACGAATAGTTTATAAATAATATGCCGCAGTATATATAGCTGCGGCACTTTTTACCATTATGCTATGGATAACAAAATCTATTTATTGCTTAGCTGTTTGGTTTTTTTATGGAGTTGTGATTCTGACACTCCAGAAATTAGCTATTCGCCAACTTATTTACAGGTTGAGCAACCAGAGAATTTTCCAGAGATAAAATATATCCTGGATAATAACCCTGTCACACAGGACGGCTTTGACTTAGGAAAAAAATTGTTTTATGAAGGCAAACTCTCATCTAACGATGCAATTCCTTGTGCATTTTGCCACGAGCAAGCATTTGCCTTTACCCATCACGGGCATACTTTAAGTCATGGTGTTAATGGTGGAATCGGATTTCGAAATTCACCACCAATTCAAAATCTAGCTTACTTTTCTGATTTTATGTGGGATGGTGCTGCTTCTCATTTAGATTTACAACCTATTATTCCAATAACTAGTGAATTAGAAATGGGCGAAACGCTATCTAATATCGTATTAAAATTAAAAGAAGACCCCTATTATCAATCGCAATTTCAATTGGCATTTGAAGATGGTGAAATTAATAGTGAAAATATTTTAAAAGCATTATCGCAATTTATGCTAATGATGGTTTCATCAAATTCTAAGTATGATAAATACATTAGAAATGAAGCAGGCACTACACTATCTGAAACAGAGCTTCAAGGGCAAGGTGTTTTTCAAGAAAAATGTATTTCATGTCATTCTACCGATTTATTTACAGATCAGAGTTATCGAAATACTGGATTACCAATAAATCCAAAATTAGATGATAAAGGTCGTTACAATGTACTTGAAAACCCCGAAGATTTATACAAATTTAAGGTGCCCAGTTTACGAAATATTGAAAAGACTTTTCCATACATGCATGATGGTAGATTTGCTACACTTGAAGCTGTTTTAAACTTTTACGACAGTGGCATGGTAGATAATGGCAATGTTGATGAAAGTCTATTGAGAGACGACGGAAGTTTTGGCATATCACTTACGGAAAACGAAAAAGTACAACTTGTTGCCTTTTTAAAAACATTTACAGACGACGAATTTTTAAACGACACACGATTTGCAGAATATTAAAACATCTCTAGCTATATTTCTACTTTCTCTTGCATGTTCTATAAGTATAGCATCCGAACCTGAACCATGCACTCATAATCATGACATGTTATTCATGAAACCTTTCTGTGATTTATGCGGATGCGCAACGAGTAGCGGGAGTTCTGGTTTTGGAACACTTTCCAATTCAAATTTTATTGGGCTAAGATACACACATCAAAGTTTTGAATCGAGAGATGGAATATTTACGAATTCACCGAGCAGTCATGAATATTTAAACACCTATCAACTATGGGCACAAATACCATTAACTCAAAAATTCTATGCGACGGCGAGTTTGCCTTTTCAAGATTTAAATCGAACATTCGATAATGGATCATCAGACGAAGCTCTAAATGGAATAGGCGATGCTAGTGTTGTTGGATGGTTTAAATTGCAATTTTTCAAAAAGGAAACTAACGATTCTATACCCTACCCCGTAACAAAACCACTTTCTAATCATTCTATACAAATAGGAATTGGCGCAAAATTACCTACAGGTGAATTTGAAGAACGACTAACTGATCGCGTTAATCCTGGATTTCAAGTTGGTACTGGTAGTTTAGATGGTATTTTCTCATTAGGTTATAATTATGGTGGAGAAAAAATAGGCTTTAGCTCAATTTTCACATATTACTTAAAAGGAGAAAACAAAAATGATTACCGTTATGGAAATCAATTTAATTATTCTGGCAATGCCTATTACAGAATACCATTTATGAAATCTGCATTAATGCCTTTTATCGGTCTCTCTGGAGATATATACGAAGAAATTGAACAATATGACGAAACACAAGCCGATACTGATGGACGGATTTTAAACGGTACGTTTGGCGCAGAATATGCAGTTGGAAAATTCATAATTGGTGCAAATGCTGCTATTCCTATTTCCCAAGATCTTTTTGGTGGAAATGTTAATGCCAATGAACGCTTGAGTGTTTATGTTAATTTTGCGTTATAAATCTACTATTATTTAAGAGCTAACAGCTTTTGATTGGAGTTCCAATTTTTGTTTCTTCCTAAAAACTTTAGGAGTTACGCCTACAGCTTTTTTAAATGTTTTTGTAAAGTATGAATTATCATAAAAATTGAAGAAATGAGCAATTTCTTCACTACTCATATCCGTATATACTAGATATCTTTTTATTTCTATAATCAACTTTTCATTGATCAGCTCACTTACGCTCTTGCCCATAGCTTTTTTGGTAATGCGGTTAAGGTTTTGCGGTGTCATATATAATTGAGCGGCATAATCTACCACACTTCTATTGTTTTTAAACTGTTTGTTAATTAAAGACTCTAAAGCCATCATATGCTGGGTGTCAACAGTTACTTTGTTTTCTTTTGAAGCTCGATAAAGTCTTGATAGTTTTACGAGAATTTGGGTGAGTTGAGCTTCAAGCATTTCGTATTTTAGAAAGTCATCATTCACATATTCTATGTCCATTTTATTTATAAATCGTTGAAACATCAGTAAATCTTCTTCTGATAATTCAATAAAAGGCTCACTTAAAAATCTATTGAAAATAGGTAAAGATTGTAACCATTGTTGCGCTCCATGTCTTAATATAAAGTCTGCTTGAAAGAGTACGCCAATACCTTCTGTAAACTCACCATTAATAGCGAAAACTTGCCCAGGGCTTCCAAAATAGACCGTGTTTTTTTTGGGTTTATAACTATTGAAATCAATATTTAGCTCACTATTACTTTCCACAAAAAATGAGATGCCGTAGTTAACGTTTCTAAACGGATTGCCACTTTTTATGTATTCGGGCATATTTTCAGGCTTCAGTAAAATAAATTTCGGCTGAGTACTACTCTTTTGATTTGCGTAATCAGCGTACAGTTCCGGTATTCCAATTTGTGGTATATCTTCCATAAAAAATGGTATTTATTTATTTAAAACTACCATTTTATAAGCTAAATAGGCTTTTTTTACTGTATAATGTTCTAAAAATACCATAAATGGGTTTGTTCCTACCATTTTCAACCCTATAACTGACTTAATTTTGCACTCTTAAAATTGACAAACCTAAAATGATACTTAAATCCCTATTCATATGAAAGATAAACACCTACGGGCAACACTAAAAAGTGTTTCAATTGCTTTAATTCTTCTTATGGCTACAAGTTGCGGTAGCGAAGAAAAAAAGGTTACAAATAAAGTAATCAAAGTTGATGTTATGAATGTTGGTAGCAGTACCACTAATTCTGATGCAAATATAGAGTACTATGGTACTATTGAATCTGATGTATCAATTAATGCAAGTTTTCAGGTTTCGGGAACGGTATTGAATGTTCCGGTTCAAATAGGAGATTTTGTAAAGAAAAATCAATTGATCGCTCAAATAGACGGTACTATTTACTCCAGTCAATACGAACAGCAGTTGGCTCAAGAACGTTTGGCGAAAGAAAATTATGAGCGTATAAACAAGGTATTTCAAAAAGGGAGTGTAGCAGAAATTAGAATGTTAGAGGCACGTTCGCAATATGAGCAAGCGCAGGCAGCAGCAAAAATGAACTATCAGAATGTACGTCACGCAAAACTATATGCACCTATGGATGGCTATATAAGCGATAAAATGATGGATGCCGGAGATTTGGCACAACCTGGGCAACCTGTAGTTGAATTGGTGAATATAAAGACGGTTAAAGCTGTACTGCCTATTCCTGATAGTGAAATCAATACTATTTCTAAAGGAGATACTGCTTCTGTAGTAATCCCTTCTTTAGGTGATATGGATATTTCTGGTATTGTTAATGAAATTTCTATTCAATCGAATCAAGGTTCACCCGTATATACGGCTTATGTAAAATTGAACAATGCCGAAAAGAAAATAAAACCAGGTATGACCTGTACCGTAAGCTTTGAAAATAATGACAGTGGTAATGCAGAAGGGGAACTAACAATTATTATTCCTTCAGAAAGTATTGCGGTTACTGAAGATGATAAGCGTTTTGTATATGTTGTAAATGGTAATAGCGCAGATAGACGCTATGTGGAAACCGGTAAATTATATGACGGTGGTATCGCTATTACAAAGGGTTTGAAAAAAGGTGACCAACTTATTGTTTCCGGTTACCACAAGCTTACCCAGAGTACACAGGTTGAAATCATTAATGACTCCAGATAATACAGCAGAAGATGAAGAAAAAAAGCGGAGCCATAGATTGGGCATTTAAACACTCTACATTTCCTTTTGTACTAGTATTATCTTTTGTACTTATGGGAATATACGGGCTGTTAAATATGCCACGGAACGAATTTCCTGATTTCACGATACGACAAGGACTGATTATCGGGTCTTATCCGGGAGCTTCTTCCGATAAGGTTGCAGAAGAATTGACCTCTAAGGTAGAAGAGTTCTTATTCGGTTATAACGAAATTGACAAAACAAAAACCTATTCGTATTCAAAAGATGGACTCATGTACATCTATGCTGAAGTATCGGATAAGATTGACCATAACGCCACAGAGCAATTTTGGAATAAGCTAAAGGCTGAAATTTTAATTTTTCAGCAGTTAGAATTACCTCGCGAAGTACAAGGTGTAATGGTGAATAGTGATTTTGGTAGTACAGCTGCATTAGTTTTGGGTGTTGAATCTGAAACCAGACCTTATAAAGACCTTCAGCGCCATGTAGAGGATATAGAAGACGAATTCAGGCAGATTGATAATTTGGCGAAAATTTCGCATTCTGGGGGACTTACAGAGCAAATTGCTGTGTATGTAGATCAAGATAAATTGGCGAGTTACGGCATAACACCACAAGCGATTACGGCAAGCTTACAAAATCAAGGTGCTGTATTAGGCTCCGGGACTTTGGTGAGCTATACCAAGGAAAGACCTATATATCTTGAGACTACAATAAAGAACGAATCGGATATTGCACGCCAGGTAGTAAAAACCGAAGCGAACGGTAATGTTATTAAAGTTCGTGATGTTGCCCGTGTGGTGCGTGAATATGATAATCCAGATTCATATTTGACCATGAACGGTACCAAGGGTATGATTATTACCTTGGAGATGGCAAAAAAAGGAAACATTGTTCAGTTTGGTGATGAAATTGATGAACGACTTGATAAGATTATCAGCGAAATGCCCGATGATATTAAGATTACCAAAATTGCCAATCAGCCAGAAGTAGTAGACCATTCTATCAGTCACTTTATGAAAGAATTCGGTTTTGCTTTGATTGGTGTAATCTTGGTGACCTTATTGTTGCTTCCGGTTAGGGTTGCATCAGTAGCAGCGGCTACCATACCGATTACCATTGCGGCTACTTTGTGCATCATGTTCTTTTTAGGTATTGAACTGAATACGGTAACCTTGGCGGCATTGATCGTAGTATTGGGTATCGTTGTTGATGATCCAATTGTAATTATTGACAACTACGTAGAGAAATTAGATGAGGGTATGTCCATTCCTGAAGCTGCAGTAAGTAGTGCTAAAGAATTGTTCCCATCTGTATTTACGGCTACCTTGGCTATTTCGGCTACATTCTACCCGTTATTGTTCTTTATGGATGGTGTAGCATCAGATTTCATTAGTGCCTTCCCATATGTTATTATCATAGCATTGACTTTATCATTATTGATATCAATTCTTATTGTTCCAATGATCAATTCCATCTTTATTAAAAAGGGACTTCATAATGATCCGGCGAATAAAGACAAGGATGGTAAAAAATCGATGCTTGATCGTTTGCAGTCCTTTTTTGATGCTGCAGTTAATAAAGCCATGGTGCATTATAGGATTACTATCTTTTCCGGTATTGCGGCTATAGTTATTGGGGTCTTACTTTTTGGAGGCGTAAGTCAACAGTTGTTCCCAAAGGTAGAACGTAACCAGTTCTCCATAGAAATTAGTTTAGCTCCTGGAAATAGTTTGGAAGAAACGGCAAAGGTCGTTACCGAATTTGAAGAGATATTAAGTGCAGACGAACGTGTTACAGATTACACCAGTTTCATTGGGCAGAGTTCACCTCGTTTTCACACGCTTTATGCTCCTAATCTTCCTGCTAAAAATTATGCACAGATTCTAGTGACTACCATCACTGATGACGCTACCGTTGAAGTTTTGAACGACTACGATGAAAAGTATGCAGACATGTATCCGCAGGCTTATTTACGAATGAAACAATTAGATATGGCTGGTGTAAATGCACCAATTGAGGTTCGTATGTATGGCGAGGATATTGACATGTTGAAAAAATACAGTGATACTGTTATCAATATAGCCCGTGCAACACCAAATACCATCTGGAGTAGAACCGATTACGGTGATATGAAAGAAGCGGTACAGATGGACGTTAAATATAACGAAGCCGCTAGGCTGGGTTTAAGCAATAGAGACATTGCCAATGCGGTTGCGGTAAATACAACGGGATTAAAAGCTACCGAAGTTTGGGAAAAGGATTACCCAATTGACGTAACGATTAAAAGTGAAAATCAACACCGTCAAAATGTAACGGATCTAGAGCAATTATCAATTATTTCTCCGCAAAGAGGAGCTGCTATTCCATTACGGCAGGTAGCGGACATATCTTCAGAATGGAACCAAGAAACCATCGTGAACAGAAATGGCATACGTTGTTTAACAGTTCGTGTTGATATTACCAAAGATGCTGTTGCGAACGAGGTATTGGCAGAAATGATTCCTAATATCGATGCCATTGAGTTTCCGGAAGCCTTACGAATAGAATATGGAGGCGAGTACGAGCTTCAAATTGAAAACAACAAACCAATGGGGCTTTCCTTGATGCTTAGTGTTGTTCTAATCTTCTTGATTCTATTGTGGCACTTTAAGAGTTTTATGCATGCGGTTCTAAGTTTTATTACCATGCCTTTAAGTATTTTCGGTGCAGCTGTTGGTCTCTTATCAATGCAATATCCTTTCGGATTTACTTCTTTCTTGGGGCTATTGGCACTGTGTGGTATTGTAGTGAGAAACGGAATTATCTTAATCGATTATGCGGATGAGCTTAGACACGAACATAATTACAGTGTAAAGAAAGCGGCTATTCTTGCAGCCGAAAGACGTATGCGACCTATTTTCTTGACATCTTCTGCTGCTGCAGTTGGGGTAATACCCATGATTGTTAGTCGCTCAAGTTTATGGGGACCTTTGGGAACCGTAATCGCATTTGGGTTGATGTTCTCTATGGTACTTACTCTTTTTGTACTACCGGTATTATACTGGTTGTTCTTTAGAAAAGAAGATAATGAGACCGTTGATGGAGAAATCGTTAAAGCTGAAGTTTAATAGTAGAATCGTAGTAATGATGTATATAAAATCACACAATACAGTTATAAATAAAGTCCAGTTGTTTTCCATAATCGGGATGATGCTTTTGGGTTTCCATAGCACTTTTGCTCAGCAGATAACTTTGGAGGAAAGCCAAAAGGCAGCACTTAAACATAGTAATGCCATAAAGAACGGTTTATTGACCATTGAGAAGTCCGAAGCGTTCAAAAAGGAAATGGTAGCTAATTATTTTCCGAATGTTGAAGCAAGCGCCATAGGACTTTATGCTCCCAACGACTTAATTAGTCCTATTGAGGGAATTTTACCTAATGGAATAGATAATTTATATAGTGCCAGTGCCACGGCAACAGAGGTCATTTATGCCGGTGGAAGTATTAGAAATTCTAACGCAATGGCAGATATTCAATTAGAAACTTCTCAAATTAGAGCAGAACAGGCTGTAGATTCCGTTTTACTGGTAACGGAAAATAAGTTCTGGCAGTTGGTGCAATTGCAAGAACAGCAAAAGGTTATTGAGACTAACGAAGCTTACTTAGATGAGCTTTTAAAACAACAGCAAGATTTACTGGAGGCAGGTTTAATTGCTAAAAATCAATTGTTACAGGTGAAAGTAAACCGTAGCGAATTGTTGTTGAACAAAAGTCGCGTAGAGAACATGCGCAAATTGGCGTTGTTAGATTTTGCATTATATGTAGGTGTTGCCTACGCACCGGATATGGTAGCTAATGCGGATTTTGAAAATATAACTCCGCCAGAATTAAAGTATGATTCGCCAGATTTGAACCTTAGCGGAAACAGCAATTACCAACTTCTGGAAAAATCGATAACTGCGAGTAGCTTGCAAACTAAAATGGCGAAAGCAGATTTGTTACCTTCTTTTGCCGTTGGAGTAAGCGCACAAGAATTTGGTGCTGTTGATAGTTCTTTTGATAGTCAATTTACGGGGTTTGCTTTTGGCAGCTTAAGTATTCCTATTTCCAATTGGTGGGGTAGCGGTAAGCAAAGAGTAAAACAAGAAAAAATACAAGAAGAGATTACCAAAAACAATAGAGAAGACGGTATTGATCAATTAAAAGTAGCTATTACACAAAGCTGGTACGATTTGGTTAATGCTCATGAGCAAATAACCTATGCGTTAGAAAACAAGCAACTGGCAGAAGAAAACTTAAAAGTAAACCGTGATAATTATGATAATGGGTTAAGCGGACTTACAGATTTGTTAGATGCTCAGGCAATGGCACAAAATGCACAGTCTAATCTTATAAATTCCTATACTAATTTCGAGAACAAAGAAATTACATACTTGTATAGAACCGACCAGTTGATGGCACCAACTTTAGACAGTTTAAAAGAATAAAAGAATTCTATAATAACATTTTTATTAGCTAACATTTATTAGGACACCACATTGGTTAGGTTTCGCCATGTCACATGAAGAAAAAACAAATCATTAGAATATTGACACTGGCGTTAATGTGGTTCATTGCTATTTTGGCATTTGATATTGTACAAAATATAAAGGTGTTTGAAAGGGGAGATTGGCTTCCGTATTTTCAATACACCCTTACCATAGTATTGCCTATTATCATAGTTTATTGTATGATAATAAGTGTTAGTGAGGTCTTTTTTACGCGAATGATGCTACGCGATTATCCATTTGCAATAGTGGTTATCGTAAAGACCATCTTGCAATTTGCAGTTATTTATGTAATTCATTTTGCCGGTACTTATTTGATAACCGAATTGATACCGCTAAGCCCTAACAGTGCCGTTAATGCACATTATGTCTATTTGGGAGCATCACTTAATATTTTTTACGTTGTATATTTTTTCATAGTTAGTTTTCATTTTAGTCTTTATGCGCAAATTTCCAGAAAATTCGGTTCAACAAACTTGTTCGATATTATAAAGGGAACCTACTTTAGACCAAAGGAAGACGAACGAATTTTTATGTTTCTAGACCTCAACCAGTCTACTACAATCGCAGAGGAAATAGGGCATTTAAAATACAGTAGGCTTATTCAAAAATGCTTTACTAAACTAACCCATCATATTGATAATTATGATGCTGAAGTATATCAATATGTTGGTGATGAAGCGGTATTGACTTGGCGTAATTCCGATACCAAAGCTGCACGAAAATGCATAGAATTATATGTAGAGTTTAGGGATAATCTTTTAAAGGCAGCGCCAGAATTTGAAAAGGAATTTGGAGTGGCTCCTAAGTTCAAGGTCGGAGTCAGTTTTGGTACAGTAGCCATAGCAGAGGTAGGTGATTACAAACGGGATATTGCTTTTCATGGTACCGTTTTAAATACAGGTGCGAGATTATGCCAATTATGTAAAGAAATCAAAGAAGATATTCTCTTTTCTTCTGACTTTCAATCCTTACTACAAAATGCTGAAAACAGACTTGATTACGTAGGAGACTTCATGCTAACTGGAAGACGTACGCTAGAAAAAGTTTACCGATATTCTTAACTCTTATTTTAATATAGTCAAAGTCGAGCTTTACATTTAAATAGACAATGACTATACTTATCATGCCATACTTCAAACATTAATACCTATTAATTGTTAGCTAGTTTTTATGGCATGACTAATGTCATTTTTTATAATTAAAGAGTGTAATATATTTAAATATTATTACGGATAGCCTTAGTAGATTTAAGTACTTAATGATTACCCTAATAATAGTATTAAAATTTAAACTCTATAAATGAAAAATATTCTTTTACCTACCGATTTTTCTGAAAATGCTGAAAGTGCTATTTCTTATGCAATACAACTTTTCAAAAATGAGATTTGTACTTTCTATATACTACATGCGTACACATTTGCTCCTTCTTCTTCGTATACCAAAATTACCGCAGCGGAAGATTTAAATAAAACTGTAAAGTTACTTAAGGAAAACAGCGATAATAAGAATCATAGCTTCGAAAGCATCATGGTAATGGATAGCCTTCTTAGCATTATAAATAAAACGATAATCAACTATGAAATTGATTTTGTAATAATGGGTACTAGAGGCAGCTCCGCTATTAAAGAAGTATTTTTTGGAAGTAATACTTTAGACATTATTAGATACGTATACAATTGCCCGGTTATTGCAATTCCTCCGAACTATAAAGGCGAGGAGTTAAAAGAAATAGTTATAGCCACTGACTTAAAACATTCCTTCAAGGCTCTAGAATTGACTCCTTTAAAAACCATAACTAAAATAAATAACGCAACTTTAAACATTGCCCGTATAAAATCGAATGCGGTAGTAACTACGGAGCAACAAGCGAACAAAGAATCATTAAGAAATTCTTTAAAAGACACAACTCATCAATTTTTTGAAGTAGATCCTCAAGGCTCCGTATCGTCAACATTAATTAAACTTGAAAAAGAAAACAGCAATATTGGTTTAATTGCCTTGTTAAAAACTACGCATGGTTTTTTTAACAACCTTACTAGAGAAGCCGTAATAAAAAATATGGTATACAAAACTAAAATACCACTATTGATACTTCCGAAGTTTGAATAACTTTCAATTCTATGATATTAAGTATAGTAACCAATTTTTAATTTCATGGAATTACATCTACTATTACTCGCTTATATCTAGATAATGAAGGTGAACCCTTATCGGATACCTTTAAAATAAAGTGAAGTGTCTCCTTTTTATCTACTTTAGGAGCTCCAAATTTTAAAAGATGAATATTTTGAGCATCTAAAACAATTTCTTTTTTGTACGTGCTTTCTTCAGCATAATAAAACCACCAATAACTTAGATTATCTCCGTCTGGATCAGTTGAATTTAAAGCATCCATGCTAATTAATTTCCCAGATTTCACAGTCAACCTATCTGAATGAGACAAAACCGGAACTGGTGGGTGATTTGCTTCTTCATAATTCATGAAACACCAGTCCATTCGTGCAGCAAAATCATTTTGAAAATCATCTCGCCAACGCCACAAGGTTACTTTATTATCATTAAAAGATACGGTATCCGGAACTTTTGCTCTACCATAATCTTTCGACACTGCTGGTATATACAAATCATTCGTATTGGTCCAAATAGCTCTTGTTTCCGGCGCAATCTCTACAATTGACTTCCCTTCTTTAGCTTTTGAAAAAGCTGGTTTATACAAGCTATATCTTCCACCCCAAGAACCCCAATCTGGATGTTCAGACTCGTTTAATCCATTCGGAATTAGTGACAAAAAAGCAGGAGTATCTCCTTCTACACCATAAGCAACATCTGGATACATAGCACCTAATGGCCCATGTGCTTGTTGAATATTTTCTGCCATCCAAGAATTACTAATTTTACTATTATCAATTCCCTTAACAAAAGTGTTTACACCTGTCCATGTTGCTTCAGCATAAAAATCACCAGGAGTAACAATGTAAAACAATGCTGGGAAATTATTTCGAATCCAAATTCCACTATCATCCTGATCAGATATCGCATAAACTCTTAGTTTTGAAATTAATCTTTTCGCCTCTTTCTTACTTTTGGTTTTTCTAATTTTATCTAACGACTGGGCTAAAGTATTTGCGCCACCCCAAACGGAAACCCACAACGGTCGGTCGTCTTTTTCTTCTAGAATTTTAATAATCCATTCAGAACCTTCAGAATCCATTCCTTCTCCTACACCTTTCATACCATATATTGGAAGTCCTTTCTTTATTAAAGACATCAATTTTTCCCCAGTAGGATAACCAGATTCATGCTTTAATAAGTTTCCTTGAACTTTATCATAATTATTAATAACCCTTTCTATCGATTCCGGAGCAACATTACTACGTTGCCAACAAGACGTAGTAGCCACAATACCTTTTATATCTATTTGATTGGAATATAATAGCAAACGAATTAACGATTGAGTGTCGTCAGGGTCTGCCTCAATATCGGTAAGAATAACCACTCTATTTTTATGGATATTTTGGGCAATAGCATCAATATGAGAAATGAAACAAAAGAAACTAAATAGATATAGCAATTTCATAATTAATATTATTTAAACTTAGGACAGAAGTATAATTATTTCCATCTCGACTAAGATAATAGAATTTATATTCCACTAGAAACTTTTATAACTAAGAATCTTTCAGCTTTATTACAACCAAATAAAGTCCCTCAATAAAGAGAAGCTTTTCGTTGTAAAGGCGGAGAGACTCGAAATCTCACACCGCAAGGCACTAGATCCTAAGTTCCGATTTATATTAAAAATTCTCAAAATATCTTAACACTATAAAACTTATCAAACTATATGAGGTTATTTGGAACCAATACGTAATTTTATCTGGTCTAATATGGTGTTTAAAAAATCTAAGGAATATGAAAATATTCGATTTTTTTTGTAGCAGGGAGAAAAAAGGGCAAGTGATTTTTTACCCCTTGGGCTTTTGTGCGGCTCCAAGGATTTCGTGCGAAACTGGAACGGAAAGACTTTTTTTCGCTTTAATAAGAATTGTTACTTGTACCTTATTCGCAAAAACTTCTTCATTGTGAAAGCCAATCCAATTAACTCCGTCTTTATCCATCACACTTGAGAGTCCACTACCTGATTTTTCTAAGTAATAGTTCGCCATGGCGAGTTACTATAAAATATGCTTCTCTCCACCTGCACTATCATCTGTGGCATGTTTGAGGGTAACATTCCCTAAGCCACATGAGCCAAAGCTAACTATTAGAAATCGTATTCTAATTTTTTGAAATTCGCATCATAATGGTATTCGGTACCTTATAAACAACAGTTAGAAAACATCCATTAATTTGCTAATCATACCGCTCAACCCTCAAGCGCCACATTAAATTCTTCAGCTAGTGTTTCTAATTTAGCCACTATCGCTTTTGATAGTTTTACACCGTTTTGCTTGGCATCGATTAAACCTTTCATGGCCGAAGACCCAGGCAAGCGCACAGGTCTGTCCGGGTCAACGGGGTCAGATTCAAGACAGGCTTTCACAAGGTGACTTGTTTGTCGTTTGAAAGCATCAACTCCAGCAAATGCCTCTGGATCAATTATCTGAATAAAAACATTTCCTTGGGATCCTGTTGGTTTGTCCGCACGACCATAACCAGCTAAACCTTGTGTGTATGCTTCAATCATTAACGAGAGTGCAAAGCCCTTATGTCCATATTCCTTGCCACCCAGCATAAGATGGCTACCTCCATTCAACAAAGCCAGAGGGTCATCGGTTGCAACGCCATCGGCGTCTTGTGCCCACTTACCGGGAAATTTTTTATTTTCTTCCCGCAGTTTCATAGCCATCGTGTTGCTTGTAATCGAGCAAGACATATCTATTAATATTGGGGTACCGTTTGTCGGAATACCAACAGCCATAGGATTGGGAGTTAAAACGGGAGTTTTCCCACCAAATGGAACAACGTTTTTACCTGAAGGACCCGATACCGCTATCTTAACTAGTAAATCTTGTTCTGTTATTTGAGGCAAAAAAGCAGCAAGACACCCTGTATGATGTGCTTCTTGAATGGTTATGGTGCAAAGACCAAATTTCTTTGCCCGTTTCGCTGCTAACTTTAAAGCCGTGTCGAGCAACCAAATACCTGATAAACGCTTTCCTTGCCATGCTAATATTGGCCCAGTGTCTTTTAATACTTCGGGTTGTCCGTTCGGATTCATTACGCCCTCTTTCAATGCCTTAATATAAATAGGTAAAAATGCTATTCCATGCGTATTGTGACCCATAGCATCGGCGGTAACTATAATCCCGGATGCTATTTTTGCCTTTTCAGATTCTAGTCCAGCTTTTTCTAATATTGTTGAAGTAAATTCTACTAATTTTTCAAATTTGAATATGGTCATTTTCCTTGGTTTTTAAAATAAAATATTCGTTTTTTTAAGTTGGGTTGGATGGTGAAATTTCATTCTTTGCACTGCGTTTTAACATAAAACCAAAAATGAAAATTAAAAGGGCACAAACTATAAATATGGCCCTGCCCCAAATTGGGTTTGGTATTAATGCCATAAGAAAAATACCTGCACTCATGACCATTACAATGGCGCCTAACTTATTACGTTGCTGCCTATCAACTTCACTATCTTCACTTGCAACAACAGGTGTTTCTAAATCTTGAAAAAAGTGCTCCGTTTCGATTTTATATTTGTCTTTAGATTCTTTGTAAAATAGAGAGGTTGCCCAAAAGAAACCACTAGTGATAAATATATGACTTGCTATTGTTAAAATAATATTCAAGTCAGCTATTTCTCGTTTAGTAAGTGATTCGATACCAAATAAGCCTCCACATACTTCTGCGGTAAACACATTCATTATGAACCAAGAAACAAATAGACCTACTACAATAGTGGCCCATGGTGCCCAAGAAGGCGTCTTTTTTACTACTAGGCCGAGCATAAGCGGCACCATCATCGGCATTTGGACCATAGTAGAAACAGATATCATCAGTTCGAAAATACTAAGTTCTTTCAATGAAGAAAAATAGAGCGCAGTGACGATAACAATGCTCCCACTTACAAAGCTCACCAACTTACTTACTGTCATTAACTTTTTGTCATCCGTTTGCTTATTCCTTTTAGCAAGAAAAGGCTGATAGATGCTTCGTACAAAAATTCCAGCATTTTTATTAAGTGCTGAGTCCATAGAAGACATAGAAGCGGCAAAAAGGCTAGCCATCATTAACCCCACAGTTCCGACAGGCATGGCCCTACGAGCAAACTCTAAATAAATTGCATCTGCTGCCTTACTACCAAGTTCAGCATAACCAGCGGTTGCATCTGGATAAAGACTAGCTGATGCCCAAGGAGGAATGAACCAAAGAACTATACCCATTGCAGTTAAAGCCATTGCCATTAAACTCGCTTTACGGGCATTGATGGAATCTTTTGCATTAAGAAACCGAAATGACTCATTCAGATTCATCATTGAAATTATCATTTTTGGTAAAAACAGGATAAAGGTACCTATCAACAAAATGGGGTAGTTCATATCTGGCCCCATTAAAAAGTCTCCTGGAAAATCATTTATCATCTTAATGGGGCCACCAACTTTCACCAAGGCTACGACTGCACAGGCTACTGATACTAGAACAACTATCAAACTTTGAACAAAGTCTGAGGCAACAACACCCCAAGCTCCAGATAATACAGATACAAAAAGGACGGTTAGACCAATTGCAATAGTTGTTATAACTATATCAGATTCAAAAACTGCACTTGAAAAAACCCCAAGTGCATTTAACCAAACACCTGCATTTAGAAAGGATAACATAATTAAGGCCCATGAAAAAAATAGTTCATTTTCCGAGCCAAATCGTCTTTTAATGGCTTGGGAAGGCGTATCCACTCTCATTTGTCGGAATCTATAAGAAAAGAACTTCCATGCACAAAAAAATGCAAAGCAATTACCAATATAAACCGCTGTAATTGCAAAACCATCATTATAGGCTTTGCCTGCTGCGCCAGTAAAAGTTACGGCCGAAAACTGTGCCATAAAGGCGGTAGAACCCACCATCCACCATAACATTCTTCCGCCACCTCGAAAATAATCACTCGTAGATTTACTAGCCATTCGCGAAAAAACGATTCCAATGGCAAGGATTAATACAAAATAGAGCCCAATTACTAGATTGTCGTAGAACATTTCATTTAATTTTTAAATTAATAATTAAGTCGTTAAAGCACCTCCACTTTTCGCTTATTTACTCATTTAATAACAAATATGATAAGTGAACAAATTGCAAATATCATACTTCTCCATAGCGGATTTGGAATCAGAGCCATTAGCAACATAGTAGCGCTAAATGTTATTATCATCCCGCTATGTTTATGTTTTAAACTTTCTGTCCTTTTAGTGCACTTTTATTTTTTTAATTCTTCTGTCGGTTGTGTTTTACCAATTCCAAAGCGTACCATCCTCCAATCGATTTACTGGAAGATATGATCGTTTGTAAGGATATTTTTTAGCTGCTTCTTCGTTGAAATCAACGCCCCAACCCGGTTGGTCATCCATATAGAGTAGCCCTTCTTTTAGTTCAATTTTGTAGCTAAACACTTCATTAAGTTCAGGTGTGCCGAAACCAACAAATTCCTGTACACCGAAATTGGATGCCCAAAGATTAAAATGCATATGGGCCATTAAGCAGACTGGTGAAAGATCTGGTGCTCCGTGTGGCGCCATACGTACATGGTATAGTGAAGCGAAATCTGCCAATCTTTTTAAAGGTGTTAGGCCGCCACCATGGGTAACAGCAGTTCTGACATAGTCTATCCATTGGTTTTCAATCATCTCTTTGGCATCCCAAAGGGTGTTGAATTTTTCACCAGTGGCTAAAGGTGTGTCCGTATGTTCTCGAATGACTTTATATCCTTCTGCATTTTCGGTAGTTACAGCATCCTCAATAAAAAGCAATTTATACGGCTCTAATAATTTGCATAAGCGAGATGCTTCAATAGGGGTTAATCTGCTATGCACATCATGGCAAAGTTCTATTTCATAGCCAAATTTTTCTCTTGCCTGTTTGAAAAGTTCAGGAATAAAATTCATGTATCTAGTAGTAGACCATTCTTGTTCTGGTGGTAGCGGTCGATTGCCTTGTAATTCGTAATAGTTTTTTTTGCCCTCCATAGTTCCATAGGTTCCTTTTGTATTGGGTATGGTACATTGTAAGCGAACCGCTTTGTATCCATCCTCGATCATAGAACCTAAGTTCTTTAAAACCTCTTCTATACTTTCACCATTCGCATGACCGTATACTGTGACCCCTTTTCTGCTTTTGCCACCAAGTAGCTGATAAACTGGCATATTGGCCATTTTACCTTTAATATCCCAAAGTGCCATATCAATAGCAGCAATGGCGGCAATACTCACAGCTCCATTTTGCCAATAGGCTCCTTTGTATAAATACTGCCAAATATCCTCGATTTGATGGGCATCTTTTCCTATTAAGCACGGGGTAATGTGTTCTTCTATATACGCAACAACAGCCATTTCTCTACCATTTAGAGTAGCGTCACCTAACCCATATGTGCCTTTTTCTGTAGTAATCTTAACAGTAACAAAGTTGCGCCCCGGACAGCAAACAAAAACTTTTATATCCTTTATTTTCATCCTAACATTTATTATAATTTCAATTTACCTTTTTTGTATTTTTTCTTAAAAATGAATCCTACAGTAAGCATGATTCCGCCAATAAAAACGAAGCAAAGCCTTCCGGTAAAATCGTTCGGTATGAATACCAATGAGAACAAAAATGTACCGTAAACTAGACACATATTGCCCAAAATCTTAAACTGTTGTTGATCATACCCTTTATGACCGTTTTCTTTCTCGTAATCAATAGGCGTATTAATTTTTTCGAAAAATTGTTCAACCTCTTCATGATAATTCTCTGGAGAAGTATTTCTAAACAACCGCGATCCCAAAAACCAAATACTACAAATTATGATGACCGCGAATACATTAGAAAAGAACATGACATCAATTAACTCACGAGCAGACCATGGCGTATCTACACCTATAAATTCTAATAATGCTTCAGGACCTATGTGTGTTTGAATTACATATGATATCAACATTCCTAATAAAACGGTTGACCATCCGGCCCATCGCGGGGTGTCTTGAAAAATAATACCCCAAGTCAACGGAATCATAAAAGGAAGCGAAATCATTGCGCCCAGTCGCATGTTGATATCGAACAGATTTATTCCTTCTAGCTCGCTAAAGAAAATTGCGGAAAGAATTACCAAACACCCTAACACTACCGTGGTAATCATTGACACTCGAAATAGCTCTTTATCGCTGGCTGATTTTCTAAGGATGGGTTTATAGAAATTGCGTACAAAGATACCGGCGTTACGGTTTAGGGTACTATCCATAGACGACATGGTAGCTGCAAAAATGGCACAAATCATTACTCCAATCATTCCAACCGGAAGCAGTTCAATTCCCATTGCCAAATAAATACCATCTACGGCTTTTTCACCAAGGGGTTTAAGGGAGTCAACGGCTGATATATCAGGAAACATAATAGACGCAGCCATTGGGGGAATAAACCATATAATGGTTACTGTAAAAAACAAGAGAGATGCCATTAACGAAGCTTTTCGAGCCTGTTCAGAATCTTTTACTGCCAAAAACCGATAGCCGTCATTGGTGTTATTAACCGAAAAAAACTGCTTGCAAAACGATGCTATAAACCAAAGCCAAACAATTTTGCTATCGGCCAATTCTGACCAATTGTATTGTGAGGTTGGTAGCTGCTCAATGAAGTTGCCTACTCCCCCTAGTTCTCGCAACGACAAAAACGCCAATATAATAGCAACGGGCACCATTATCATCAACTGCATAAAATCACTAGCTACAACCGCCCATGAACCACCCAACAGGGATATCACCAATACGGTAACACCAACTGCGAGAACTGTCATTTCCATGCTGACCCCAAAAACGGTAGAAATAATAATGCCTAAACTGTACAACCAAACACCACCGTGGATTACCCCGAAAGGCACGACCATCCATGTGAAAAATTGTTCGTTGGCTTTACCAAAACGTTCGCGAACCACTTCTATGGCGGTTACCACACGAGTTTGTCTAAAACGCTTTGAAAAATATAGAAAGCTTATAAAGAACCCAACTCCGTTCGCCATGTAGACAATAAAAATGAACGTACCGGTTTCATAAGCTTTACCTGCTGCACCGGTGTAGGTTACCGCGCTAATAAAAGACATGAAGGTAGTCGCCCCAACTAGCCACCAAAGCATACTACCCCCTCCACGAAAATAGTCACTGGTATTCTTATTCATTCTTTTGAATACCACACCAACGGTAATCATCAAGATAAAGTAGGCCACAATGACCATGTTGTCGTAAAATGAAATCATAAATATTGTTTCAGTTGAATGGATAACTACTATGAAATGCTCTAGTTTGAGGAGTACATGGTCCTTTATCTAAAGTCCTTGCAAAAATTAACTAGCATTTCGAAATGAAATTCCATAGCCTTCAGTGCTGCTTCAGCATTTTTATCTTTTATCGCTTGAAAAATGGCTTCATGTTTTGCAACTTCAAATGCAAAACCTTCTTCATCATTTACACGCGTCTTCTCAAAAGTTGAAATGATTTTAGGGGTAATTTTTAACATGAAAGCATTAATAGAGCTGTTTTTACTTGCCTTACTTATTGCCAAATGAAATAATAAATCTTCCTGCAAAGCATCATTCCCACTGAGAATTTTAGTTTTATATCTACTTAAAGCAGCTTCAATATTTTTTAAATCATCGTTTGTTCTTCTAACAGCAGCTAAGCTGACTGATTTAGCCTCTAACATCAATCTTGTCTCCACCAAAGAAAGAAAATCTTGCTTTTCCAATGCGATAATATCTTCTATGATACCATTCATAGCAATTCGCCCAATACCCGCCAAAAAAGTCCCCGATTGTGGGACTGATTTTACCAATTCATAGGACTCTAGTTTTTGAATTGCCTCTCCAATATTTCTTCGACTTACATTAAACTTTTCTGATAATACTCGTTCCGATGGTAGTTTGTCATCAGGTTCCAAGTTTTTTAAATTAATGAAATCCTTAATTTTTGAAATAATCATATTCTGGACCTCAATATTATCTTTAATTCTTATGTGTTTAGATTTCATTTAATATTAATTAATAGATTAGGCAAGAAAAAAAAGCGTGTTATGCTTCGCTTCAATTTTCTCTCTAAAAACATGACTTGTTTTAAACTCGAAATATTAAGCTCCACTCCAAATAATAAATAGTATTCAACTGGTGCGCCAAATTGGAAAACCAAACTGGTGCGCCAAATATACAAATATTTTGATGAAAAAAAATGACCCGATTTTTAATAAAATAGATATTGGTTAAGCGTTCAATTCCAAGTAATATTAACTTCTAATTACTTATTCTAGACACTGCTAATTTTTTCCATTCCCCCAAATATTAAGGGTAGCCCCTCTTTAATAATTCTATACTCCTGCTCCTACGGTAGCTTCTCTTAACCAAACTCAGTATAACTTTAGTTTCTAAATTAGACTGGGTATTGAGTTGAAAGAATTGTTATTACACAATTTAACTTTCAATTTGGACAAGTCGAAAAAAGAATTATAACGTTGTATTTAAGAAAAAGGCAATAGAATTAAGATTTGCATTGGGCAGAGCGTAATTCAACTTTACAACGGGTTAGTTATCGCTACTTCTGAAACGAAAAGTTGGCGACAAGAGTCGATTAAAAAATGAAAAATCTTCTAATTGATAGATTACCCTCTATTACTACGATAACCAAACAATTTAAATGTTGTAGAAAACAAAAAACCCTGACAGAAAAGTCAGGGTTTCTTTTGTACAGGCGGAGAGACTCGAACTCTCACACCGCAAGGCACTAGATCCTAAGTCTAGCGTGTCTACCAATTCCACCACGCCTGCATACTTCAAAATGTATCCTCTTTGCAACAATTCTGCAAAAGGAGTGCAAATATATAGTAAAAATCTTATTCACTAAATAATCAGGCAGCAAAAAAACATCTTTTTTGTAACTTTGAATCCAATTTAAATTATACTAAATGCAAGACATATCGGCATATATCAGTGAAAACAAGGATCGTTTTATAACTGAACTTATTGAACTCTTAAAAATTCCTTCTATTAGTGCAGACCCAGCCTACTCAAAAGATGTAGTAAAAACCGCTGAAGAAGTAAAAAACAGTCTTGTTGCTGCCGGTTGTGACACTGTTGAAATTTGTGAAACAGCTGGATATCCTATTGTTTATGCTGAAAAACTAATTGATCCAAATTTACCAACGATTCTCGTTTACGGACATTATGATGTACAACCGCCAGATCCAATAGAATTATGGGACTCACCCCCTTTTGAGCCTGTTATTAAAAAAACAGCAATACACCCAAACGGGGCTATTTTCGCCCGTGGAGCTTGTGATGACAAAGGGCAGATGTATATGCATGTTAAGGCTTTTGAATATATGATTAAGTCTAATAATTTGCCTTGTAATGTTAAATTTATGATTGAAGGTGAAGAAGAGGTTGGTAGTGACAACCTCGGACTTTTCGTTGCAGCGAATCGTGAGAAACTAGCCAATGATATTATTTTAATTTCAGATACTAGTATGATTGCAAATGACGTGCCTAGTATCAGTACTGGTCTTCGTGGTTTAAGCTATGTTGAAGTTGAAGTTACTGGCCCTAATAAAGATTTACACAGTGGTGTTTATGGTGGCGCCGTAGCGAATCCAATAAACATTCTTGCAAAGATGATTGCTTCTTTACAAGATGACCAAAATAGAATTACCATTCCTGGATTTTACGACAAAGTTCAAGACTTGTCAGATGTTGAACGAACAAAAATGGCCGAAGCTCCTTTTACATTAGATGCCTATAAAAAAGATTTGGATATCGATGCAGTTTATGGTGAGGAAGGATATACAACTAACGAGCGAAATTCAATTAGACCTACCCTTGACGTCAATGGTATTTGGGGTGGCTATATTGGCGAAGGTGCTAAAACTGTTTTACCAAGTAAAGCTTTTGCTAAAATTTCGATGCGATTGGTACCTAACCAAGATTGGGAAGAAATTACCGAACTTTTCACCAAACATTTTCTTTCTATTGCGCCAAAAGGAGTGCGTGTGAAAGTTACTCCGCATCATGGCGGACAAGGTTATGTTACACCTATTGACAGTGTAGGTTACGCTGCAGCTGAAAAGGCGTATGAAAAAACATTTAATAAAAAACCACTTCCGCAAAGAGGCGGGGGCAGTATTCCTATTGTAGCGCTATTTGAAGAAGAATTAAAAAGCAAAACAATATTAATGGGCTTTGGTTTGGATAGTGATGTAATTCACTCACCAAATGAACATTTCGGAATTTGGAATTACTTGAAAGGAATTGAGACTATACCTTATTTCTATATGTATTTCACAGAAATGTCTAAGAGCTAAGTACTAGAATTAGGAGTTTTATTTAAGGGATTACATAATTAAAACTCCTAACTATCTTATATTTTCTTAACGTACTTCGTAATAATTACAATTTGAGTAGGCCCAACTTTACCTTCTATAAATTCGGCATTTTCGCGATCTAAAGAAATTCTACGAACTGCAGTACCTTGCTTTGCAACCATACTGCTTCCTTTTACCTTAAGATCTTTGATTAAAACTACACTATCGCCATTTTCTAAAATAACACCATTAACATCGCGATGAATAATCTTTTCACTTTCATCAACACCTTCTCCAGTTTCTTTTGCCCATACTAGTGTATCATCTTCAAGGTAAAGCATATCCAACAAATCTTTGGGCCAACCTTCTGCTTTCAATCGAGAAAGCATGCGCCAAGCAATTACTTTAACCGCCTCGTGTTCACTCCACATGCTATCATTTAAACACCGCCAATGGTTTGCATCTGTGGTATCAGGATCTTCTATTTGACCAATGCAAGTAGAACAGCCTAAAAGACTACCATCTAAACCGCCTGTTGATTTCGGTTGCACTTCATAAACTTCTAAATTATCAGTAGCCGCACAAAGCTCACAAACATTGCCGCTTCTTTTTTGTAAATCTTCTAACAAACTCATTGATTACTATTTTGAGGGTATAAACTTATGGCTTTCTTAGTAATCATATCTATTGATATGTAGCAAATTTTATTGGATCGCACTATTATCCGGATTATTTCGTTCTTAAATGACTGTAAATAACCTACTTCCCATGTCAATTTCAGAACAAAAAACATCATTATTTTTTAAGCTAAGTATTTCCATAACCGTATTCGGAGCACTTCTAAAATATTTATCATGGCCTTTGATAATATTAGGAGGCGTAGGAATGGTTATTTTTCATGGTATTCAATTTTTTCAAAAACAAAAAAGACTACCCTTGGATTATGCTAGATACATACTAGTAGTTGTGTTTTTATGTAATTATTTATTTAGCATTTTTCAGTTACCATACGCCAATATACTTAGTTTAATAACCAAGGTTTCCCTTATTGTTTTTCTCCTTCTTTATATCAAAAAAATAGTATCGGCCAGCCAAGAAAACACAGATAGAAATCAATTATTATCCAATTATAGCACGGAAGACCTATCCTACTTATTGGCCGACTTAGCGACGGTCTATATTGTACTAGCCTCCTTATTTAAAATTTTACAGTGGGAATTTGGCATAATAAATACCAATTTTCTTTTGATAATCGGACTTATATCTGCCTTTATTTCTATTCTGACCAGTTCTAAAATTTCCAGAAAATAGGAAATTTACTATTCCAATTTACCTTCGCTTAGGTAAAACTACAGAATTTTTAACTCTACATTTGTAGAATTAAAATTTTTATTCTATGTTTGTAGAACACATTCTAACAACGTAGAAATGCAACTATCAAAATCGGAAGAAGAATTAATGAATATTTTATGGAAGCAGCAAAAGGCTTTTATGAAAGATTTGCTAGAAGCCTATCCAGTCCCAAAGCCAGCAACAACTACAATCGCGACACTATTAAAACGCATGACCGATAAAGGTTTTATAGCCTACAAAAGTTTTGGACGATCAAGAGAATATTTTCCATTGGTTAAAAAGAAAGCCTATTTTTCAAAGCACGTAAACGGACTTATTAAAAATTTCTTTGATGATTGCCCTAGCCAATTCGCTTCATTTTTTACACAAGAAACTAATCTTTCTAAAAAAGAATTAGAAGATTTAAAGCAGTTGATTGATAACGAAATAAAAAGCAAATAGCATGCTCATCTATATCTTAAAATCGGCTGCATGCCTCGCTATATTACTACTTTTCTATAAACTTTTTCTGGAAAAGATTAGTATGCATGTTTTCAAACGCTTCTATCTATTAGGTGCAATACTTTTTGCTTTTGTTGCCCCAACTGTTGTTTTTACAGAATACATTGAAGTTGCTCCAATAAACTATGATAATCTAAACGTGTCGTCAATTTCTTACAGTAATACGCCTTTAAAAGAAACACCCGAAATTGTGGGGTTTTCCACAATTTTATGGGTAGCATATAGTGTGGGAGTTCTTTTCTTTTGTATAGTATTCTTTAAAAACCTAATCCATATTTTAAAACGGATTCAACGAAATCCGAACTATCGAGAATCAAGTTTTATTCATGTTTTATTACATGAAAAACTACCACCACATAGTTTTTTAAAGTACATATTTCTCAATAAAAAGAAGTTTGAAGAAAACA
This sequence comes from Aurantibacter sp., assembly GCF_039941195.1. Classification (GTDB taxonomy): domain Bacteria; phylum Bacteroidota; class Bacteroidia; order Flavobacteriales; family Flavobacteriaceae; genus Aurantibacter_A. The sequence continues at coordinate 61,269 of NZ_JBDVFA010000021.1, forward strand.
CAATTCCTAAGGAAGTGCTACTACACGAAGAAACGCATGCACGCGAAAAACACAGTTTAGATGTTCTTTTAATTGAAGTATTACAAGTTATCTTTTGGTTTAATCCACTTTTCTATTTCTACAAAAAAGCTATTAAACTAAATCACGAATTTTTAGCGGATCAAGCTGTTCTTAATACTAAAATTGACACTGCTACGTATCAGAATACCCTTTTATCGTTTTTGTCATCGAAAGACGATAGAAAACAACAATCAATGTTGTCGAGTGCCATCAATTATTCATCAATCAAAAAACGATTCACAATCATGAAAACAAAAACATCAAAAAAAGCTATTCTTTTTAGAAGCCTATTATTATTACCATTATTAACTGCAATGCTATACGGCTTTAGTAAAAAGGAAATTCAAGTAGCGAAAAGTACGACAGTCAAACAACAAAAACTTAAACTGCAAGAAACGGCCACGCTTGAAATGGTATTTAACTATAACCAATTAGCCAAAAAATACAATGCTGCTCCTATAAAAGATAGAGTAATACCTATTGATGATTTAAAATCCCTAGAACTGATTTATGGAAAGATGTCGCAGAGTCAAAAGCAAAGTGCACAACCTTTTCCTAAATGCGCGCAGCAAGATGCTACCAAAGAAGAAATCCAAGAATATAACACCTTAGCAAAAAAATATAATGCAATGCTCGAAGGTGACCATTTTACCATTCGCATGCCCGATGTAGAACGAATAAAAGAACTCTACAACTTAATGACAGAAACCCAACGTACTAATGCAGAGCCATTTCCCGATTTTCCAAAACCTCCTGCTATGCCTGCCCCTCCAATACCTCCTAATACTGTAAAAGAAGTAGCGTCAGAAATTAAAAACGCACATGATACATTGTCAGTTCAGGAGTTAGTTATTTCAGAACAATTCTTTCAAACTGATTTTCCGGCTGCTCCGAACTTAGCATTTAGAAAAAGTGACAAACCCTTATCAAATAAAGTTCAGAAAGCCATTAACACCTTTGTAAAACAGAAAAAAAAGTATCACGAATTAATTGACAAGCAACTCAAGACCAAAAAAGTAGATGAAACTAAAATTGAAACTAGCTACAATAAACTTTTAGAAGCTTATGACGACTATAAAGTGCAAGCAATTGAAGAAGGTGTTTTTGCACAGGCATCACCAGCCTTTGGTAAAAAGATAAAACTACAGTCGCCCAAAACTCCTACTAAATCTCCTAAACCACCAACTACTAAAAGTTTAAGTGATAAAGCATTCGCCAAAAAGCAAATTGAAGCAATTGTAGAAAATCAGGATCCTTATGACAATGTATTCATGCGTATTGATTCTAAAACCAATAAACTTAGTTCAAATATAAATAGTCCCAATGCTCCACCAAAACCGCAAACACCCCCCAAGGCGAAAAGCTACGTTAATATACCGGCAACACCCGAACAAACGACTAATCTATTACGTGAAGAACTGAAATATAATAGAACTAATGGTAATATTATTGCTGTAGAAACTATAGGTGATGAGTTTTATATCAATATCCCACCTCCTCCAACTCCACCTAACCCATTAGATTTAGCCATTGAACTGGCAAAAAAAGATGCCACCTTCTATTACAAAAAGAAGAAGATTTCTTCTGATGAAGCTATAGAAATATTAAAGAAAAATGAAGATTTAAGTATGCAAGTTTCTAAAGCTAAAAACGGAAAGCATATTGTAAAAATTGATACACATTTTTAAAATCAAAATTCCATAGAAAATCAAAAGCCTCGAAAATCGAGGCTTTTTTGTAACATTTCATTTCATCTTTAGTCTAACAAACAAAATGCTTTTGTTTCTAATCAAAACAAGTATATAAAAGCATACCAAATAAACACTTCATTTTAAATTAAATGAGGTAGCTGTTTGGGTTTCATCATTCAAAAAAATCAATATGTTACAGCAATTCTTCATTCGCTGCTCAGGAGCAGATTCTAAAATTTTAGAAACGTGTTCTGAAGGAGAACAAAACAAATTTACCGGCATTGGTGCCACTGTATTTTTCACAGCAATAATGGCCTTTATAGCTAGTTCTTATGCATTATTCACTGTTTTCGATAATATCTATTACGCTATATTCTTTGGGTTAGTTTGGGGCTTACTAATTTTTAACCTTGACCGCTTTATTGTATCCACCATTAAAAAAAGAAACAGTTTTAAAAGTGAATTTTTACAAGCTAGTCCTAGAATAATCCTCGCTATAATAATTGCTATCGTTATTTCAACACCGTTAGAAATGAAGCTCTTTGAAAAGGAAATTAACCAAGTACTTTTAGAACAGAAAAATGATATGACTTTAGCCAATAAACAGCAAGTGGCTTTACAATACACTCCTGCTATTGAAAAGTTAAATCAAGATATTGCTACATTAAAATCGGAAATTACTATAAAAGAAAACGAAACGAATGCACTGTATGATACCTATATTTTGGAGGCAGAAGGTAAAGCTGGCACTATGTTATTAGGTAAAGGTCCAGTTTATGAAGAAAAGAGAGAGAAACATGATGCAGCACTTAAAGATCTAAGCATCCTAAAAGAATCTAACACGAACAAAATAGCATTACTTGAATCTGAAATTACTTCATTGAATATCGAATATGCCGAGGTTGTAAAAGGTTCGCAGCCAACAATTGATGGTTTCGACGGACTTATGTCTCGTGTAAATGCCCTAGATAAATTACCTTGGATACCATCATTTTTTATCTTCCTTTTATTCTTAGCCATAGAAACTTCCCCGATTATTGCGAAATTACTAGCACCAAAAGGAGAGTATGATTTAAAGCTTGACGATGAGGAAAGTACCATAGCAAACTGGATATCACAAAAAGTAGCCCAACGTGAAAAAATACTATCCACAGACACGACTCTAAACGATAAAATATATTCTGAATTATCTGAAGAAGAAGTAGTATATGCCTATAAAAAACAAAAGACTATAGCGCTAATGCAAAAACAAGCGGATGCTTTTTATGATATTCAAGTTAAAAGTTTGTAAATCAGAAAAAATCTATTCTTCAAGAGTTTTGAGAAACTCATTGATTTTTCGAAGGCATTTTTTGAAATCTTCGTCAAGCGCCATATCACCAACATGTAATTGCTCTTCATAATACTCAGAAAATGCAAAAGCATGATTCATACCTAATACGCTGAATTTAAATTTAATCTTATGTACCACTTCTGCAGCAGCTCTAGGTTCATCTTTTTTGATATGATATAAGTAATTACCTAGTTGCCAAGTAAATTCCTTTTTGAGAATAGCGATAAACTTACGTTCGAAATCAAAATCAGTACCTCCAAGATGGATTACATAATCCATATTGGGGAATTCTTCTATATATTTCACGGTATCCTCCATTACTATCAGCAGCTTTTTTTAATGCCCAAATCTAAAAATTAAAGCACTAAAACCTCTATAATCAAAAGTAAGAATATTACTACCTAAATTAGTATTTATGTTGTGAAATGATCAAATTAGTACGGTTAAAAGCCAAACTTTGTTGTTAAGTCATTTGCTGTACTACTGTCTTTAATCCAATCAATTATTAGAATTAAAATTTTATTCTTCCTTTTTTTCAATTAAAACAATCCAATCTTGTGAATTTCCAGTATCTGGCGGACTGCCCATACTTTGCTCAGAACCTGCTACCATTGACGCTACAGAGCCTTTTTGAAAATCACCTCCGTTTAACGGGTCATACCATTTTATAGAAAAAACACCTTCAACACCTGTTAAATTAATGGTATATTCCTCTGAATCAGGAATATATACTGCGTAAAATTCACCTGACTTTTTTAAACAATAGGCTTCCTTGGAATTAATCAAAGTTGGTTCTGGTGTCATTTCCCAATACGGAATATGGTTGTTAAAGAAATTAAGTCCAATATCTGTAATTTCCCACAATCTATCTCTAGTTCGCCAATCTTCAGTATTTAAGTCGTGATATTTATTATTCGCTCCAAAATACCACTCCACTCCAGCAGCACCCGACAATAAAGATCCCCATAAAACATAACGCCTTAAAGAATCGTGATTACCATCTAAAGAATCTGAACGAGCTCCCGTATGCCACATACCAATTTCATCCATTGTAATCATCCAGTCATGTCCTGCCTCATGAGCTTTTTGCTTCCATTCTGTAACAACCTCTGCTACGCCCTCTCGTTTATCAACTTGTAATGAAATTCCATCCAAATCTTTAAACCCAACAATAGAATCCAAAATATCGCCTCTAGCTGGTTCGTGAGAATGCGTATGTAACAATACAGGATGATCAAAAGGATCTATTTTCTTGATAAAACTAGTCATGGCTCTTCGCTGTGCATCATATTGCGAAATAGGTGTAAATTCTGCAAAACCATTCTCTTCTCCCAAATTAAAATTCATTCCTAAATGGTGCCCAAATCGAGCTACTAGTTCTTGTAAATACAATTGCCGCATAGGTCCTGTATCACCATTATCAAGCATGGTTTCATTTTCTGTTTCTTGTAGCACCATATGCAATAAAATTCCCTTGGCTTGCATGTATTCAAAAACTACTTCCCACTGCGCTAACTTACTTACATCAAACCTGGTAAAATCATCTGGACGTACATAAGGCCATACATCTTTACCATCACCATTTATGTTATTGACTAAAAAATAGACAACGTTCATATTTTTTGAAGCCAAATAGTTTAAGGCACCTATTAAACCTTTTCCTTTGCCATTTTTCCATGTTGGATTTCCCGTTTTCCAATCTTTTAAATGAGGTTCATAACGGTGTAAGGTGTCATTCGTTTTTGCCTCACCATCAGCACTGGAGCTCTGCATCCGATAGGTGCCATCAAAATCTTCATATCCCAACAAATTCTCAGGGCTATCGGCACCACCTTTTATCCAATATTTACCAGAATCTTTAAATCGAAAATATTCATTATCATTAACCAACCTTCCGTTAGCTCTAAAATCTTTTCCTGTTTTATCCGAAGCAATGACCTTAAAATCACCTGTATTATTGGTTATGGATAATGTTTCACCAGCAATACTGGTATCGCTTAATGCTATAGAATCTCCTTTTTCTAATTTCGCAGAATATGTCCAATCACCCTTCTCTTCTGGATTAAAACGAACGCGCCAAACCTTTCCAGAATTAGCACTTGACTCAGCAGCATTACCATCAGCAGCATAAAAACCACGAAGGTTATATTCACCATTCTCACTTTTAAAATTAACTGTTAATCTATAATTCAAAAAAGGATTGTCATCAGCATCTTCAGAAGTTTCTGGTCCTTCAAAATCCAAAGTTATCGTATGGTATTGTGGATACTCAACTACATCAACTTTCTTATTCTCTGTTTTACAGGATAATGCAGTCAGTAAGAAAATGATATAAAGTCGCTTTAAAATATGCATGTTTTAAAAATTATAAGATTAATTGCCACCTATGCGCTGAAACAATGCTGAAAAAAGCTTCCTTGCATCTGTTTTAAATTTAGGCATTTCTGTTACTTCAATACTATTATTTAACTCACTGATTTGATACGTAAATGCAAATTTCTCTTCATCCTTATTAAGACTCATCAACCCAAATCTTAAATCATTAAAAAACAAAGCTCCATCTTTTTCTGTAATGGTATACCAGCCTTCTGTAATAGCGACTAGTCTTTTAATTTTATCATTATCTTTTAGTCTTCCTAGTAATTCATGATTTTTAGGATAGGATGTAAACTCAATTTCTTTAGAGTCGAAAAAAGAATAATTTCCTATTAAATACGAATCACTGGTATCGATATTTGCTGTCCATAAAATTGTATTAAATGGTGTAGGGCGTGTGTCCATTGCATTATATGAAATTCCCTGCTTCGCTAAACTTTTTGTAAATTTTTGATAGGATACTGCCTTTAAAATTAAGCTTAAAACCAAGTAAGAACTACTGAGTATTAATCCCAAGCGATTATACTTTCTTCGCTTTTCAGAAGTCCTATTTTGAGTCATGGCTAAAATAAGACAAACCAAAAAAGGAATTGTATACAATGGATCTATCACAAAAATGTTTTGAAAGGCCAACCGTATATTAAATGGCCAAAATAATTGCGTACCCCATGTAGTAAAAGCATCAAGCAATGGATGTGTAAACATTCCCCAGAAGAATAACAACGACCAATCTTTAAATGTAGCTGTCTGCTTTTTATTTAGTTTCCATACCAACCAACCAAAAACAGGAGCAAATAAAATTGAAAAGAAAACTGAATGACTAAATCCTCTATGCCATTCGATTGCCGTTACTGTATCTGCAAAAAAACGGGTTAACACATCTAAATCTGGAATAGTGCCGGCCACAGCTCCCCATAACATAGCTCTATTACCAATTTTTTTACCCAGTACGGCTTCACCTACCGCAGCGCCTAGTACAATTTGAGTTAACGAATCCATATAATATTATGGTGTATTATTCTACAATTTGCATCTTCTTTAATAAAAAAGAAGCGTTCATATTCTGACAAATTCCTTCTTTAAACTTATAATCGAAATGAAGTTCATTATCAATAATTTCTGCATCGAAATAATGGTTCTCAATCTGTGGAAGCTCCTCTACCACCTCACACAAACTTAAATCGTGCGTTGCAATAATTCCGGTAGATTTCGATTTCACTAAACGTTCAACAAACTTGCGTGACCCTTTTGCTTTATCGGTACTATTCGTCCCTTTTAATATTTCATCTAAAATGATGAAGTACCTATCGGTCTGAATTTCATCAACAATATATTTTAAACGTTTTAACTCAGAAAAAAAGTAAGATTCATCATCTGTTAATGAATCTGTAGTTCGCATACTCGTAATTAACTTAATAGGCGCATAATTAACCTCTTTTGCAAAAACTGGCAAACCTACATTAGCCATCATAATCTGTAGCGACACGGTACGTAAAAAAGTACTTTTACCTGCCATATTTGCTCCAGTGATAATAAAAAACTGTTCATTATCAATATGAAAATCATTCAACACACATTTCTTTGGATCTAACAATGGGTGACCCGTTTCCTTTGAATGAAGAACAATATTTTCTTTGGATAATTTTGGAAACGTATAAGCGGGATGATTGAATGAAAAATTGGCCAAACTATTATAAGCATCAAAAAAAGCAATAGTCTCAAACCAACCTTCAACGGCATTACCATTCGCTGCTATCCACTTTTCTACATGAAATACATGTGTAATCGACCGAAGAAAAAAACCATTGGCAACTATTGCGTACAACCAGTTGTTATTCTTATCTAAACTATTGAGTTGGTTCGAAAATTGCTTAATTACCGCCGAAGTTTTTTTACCATCATCCAATATTTGTTTTTTCTTGGCAACTAATAAATCTGACTTAAAATCGTAGTCTTCAATCTGTAACAGCAATTCGTTATACTGCTGAAAAGTGCTCTGAATTTTAGATGCAAAATCTGCTAAACTCATGATTTTTTTCATAAAAGCAGCGGATATTCCTATTCCTATGAACAACCATATTATTAATGCAGATTCCGGTAAATAATCAAAAAAATACAATAAGAAAACAGCAATAGATGCCGCAGAAAAAAGCATCGGAAACCATTGCATAATTTTTGGAATAAATGCTTCGTATCCATTTAACCAATCGACTATTTTTTTGGTCCCTGTTTCTGTCTTGGTTAAGGATGCCGTAGCTGAAAAGTCCTGTCTCCATTCTGGCATTTTAGAAAGTTCAGCGATTGCTTCTTGTTTTTCTAAAATACCATCTATAACATTCGCTTTAAAAATATTGGACAACGTTATTGCTCCTTGTTCCAAACCCGTTCTGTTAACATATTGAAAAAAAGAACCCCTACCGAAAAGATCTATATCTTGACTAAAATAATGCAATGGATCTTTAAATTGATTACCAGCTGGTAAATCATGAAAATCGCGATTTAAAACTTTAATTTCTGTTTCATTTATGATCTTCAACGCTTTTGTTTTATCCCTTTTATGTTGAATATCTGAATGTCGCGACACCAAAAAAAGAAAAGCTATTATCGTTACCAAAAGTATACCTACAATCCATTTGGTCTCACCTGAGAAAAAATATAGTGCAAACCCAGCAACACAAAATATCACTAAGCGAATCATACTCGAAGCAAATAAAAGTTGTTTAAACTTTTCTAAAGCTTCTGAATGTTTTTCAATTTGATTTTGATAAAAGGAAATTAAATCCTGCATTCGTAATTCTATATTTTTAGGATAAATAATACTAATCTAAGTTGTCCAGTTCGGCGCGCAATTTCTTGGTAATTTTTGCCACTACCAAATCATACGAATGGTCTATTAATTCCTTTATAAGTTGAGGCGGTATATTTTGAATAATAAGTGTATTCCAATGAATTTTACTCATGTGATACCCAGGAATAATATTGCCATCATAGGTTTCACGAAGTTCAATAGCTCGCTCCGGGTCGCATTTTAAATTTACTTGAGGTGGTAGTCTTTGCAAACCGGTTAATGCAAACATTTTCCCCATTACTTTAAAGACTAAAGTATGCTCGTCAAAAGGAAGTTCTTCCGTAACTCCTTTCTTATTTATACAATATGCTCTAAATTCTTCAATGTTCATTTTAGTTCTTTTCGAAAGTCTCCAAATTAGACCAATGGTATCGTGTTTTAGTAATTTCCCGATCTCCTATATCAAAATCATTAATCGTTTCAATAGCTTTACCACCTGCTCGCTCATAAAATTTAATAGCTCGACTATTTTGTGCGAGTACCCACAAATACATTGATTGCACCACATCACTATTTACCATTTCATGAATTACTTTACGAATCAATTCTTCTCCTATTCCTTGTCCAGAATAATCAGAATTTACATGTAAATTATCTATCAATGTTCCGTAGGTAGTATCATTATCAAAGTATGCACATACAAAGCCCACTAATATATCTCCATCTGAGACAATAAAAACTAGTTGATTTTCTACTTGGTTTTTAAGACGCCCCTTCCATACTGCTTGTCGCTCTACAACAACTTCATTATCTAAAAAATTATCACTAAAAACTCCACGATAATTTTGTTGCCAACTTAAAGCGTGGAGCGCTGCAATAGCATCTGCGTCTTCATATCCCGCTATTTTATATGTCAACATTATTTAAATACTCTTAGAGTCGTAAACAATTACCTTAGACCACAGGGCACTTGACTCTTCTATAAACACCTTATGTGGCTCCTCATCCTGATATGCCTGTTGTGCTTCGGCAGATTCGAAAGTAACTATTAACGAATAGGTAAAAGATCCATCCACAACATCACGACTAGCTTTTGGCGGTTTACCAATAAAGCTGGTTTTAGCGTAAGCTGAATTATCTAAAAATTTCTGTAAAGAAACTTCAAAGGTTTTTTGGTCTTCGGCACTATCTGGATTATGAAACCAGAAATAAACGGTGTGCGCATAATTAGGGTCAAATTCTCTCATGTCATCTTTTGTTTGACTATAGCCTGTAAAGGTCAATGTTAATACTAGTAAAGTTGTTATTGTTTTCATATATATTGTCGTTTATTTTTCTAAAAGTTCTTTTTGCTTATCAGTTAATTCAATAGAAGAATAATCGAGTTTCCACCCAATGGTTTCCACTATTTTCTCAATTAACAGTACCGTTTGCAAAGCCTCTTTCCTAGCCGTCTCCATTAGTCCACTCTCCGGAATTTTTTCGAGTATATGTTTTTTAGCCTCCGCATTTAAACTGGTTAAATCATTAGGGGTAAAAGAATTAAACAGGCCGTTTTTTATATCGTAGAAATCTAATTCTGGTTCTACAGACAACACTTCTGGTTGCGGAAAATTTGTAAGTATAATTTTTTTCTTTCCTTCATCGGCATGCATTAAAATCTTTTTTAAATCATAACCAATTTGGGCCTTGGCCTTAATAACAATAAGTGCCTTCTTCTTGCTCACCACCAAGCTCATAAAATGCTCTTTAGTATTCTCGTACTTATAAATTTCAGCAAAATCTCCTTCTACTGAAATCAACTTACAAACACTTTTAATCCGCTCTAACAACACAGTAGATTGATGTGTTGTTAATTCTTTACGTTGCTTTTTTCTAAAAAATGAGTACACCCAATAGGTGGCGATTGCACCTAAAATTAACCCTAGAAAGACTTCTAAAATACCATCCATGATTCTGCTAAATTAACCATTTCCAATTTCACCCAAATGAGTAAACTTAAAACCCTTGTCGTACTTTAAACCATAGCCAAAAATACGATCCATAGCAATATGAGAAAATAACATTACTCCTATCAACTGTAGTATGGGTTCTGACAAGTAAATTCCGAGTAGATAAAAAATCACAGCTAAAGCTCTATGATGAAATAAATTATAGCTAAATGCTCCAACTTTATTGTTTATAAGATAACCTAACATGCCAATATCTGGAGTTAAAAGCAATACTAAAAACCACCACCATTGATAGTCTAACAGATTAAAAAGATATATACCAAAAATAAAAAGTAGAAATTCTTCGAGCTTAATGAGTGTTTGCATTATTCTTCTATTTTGTACAGTACAGGGCGACTCGGACTAGCATCATTTTCGAATGGTGCCACCTGAATATTTAAAAAATAAGTGCCATCTTTTACTTTATTCGGCACATAAATGAATTCCGTAATTGTTGCGTTTTTTCTAACCTTTCCTTTGGTATTCCAAAAAGCATGATGTGCCAAAAGTGCACCACTATCTTTTTCTTTATCTACTGAAGGCAAATCAACTAACAGGTGTTCAACATTTTTATCAACCAATAGTTCAGCTGCTTGCTCTAATAAATAAGCTGGGTTAGTATTCGAATATTGAATAGATTTCTTTTCTTTTAAATTCGGTAAAGTTCTAATTACAACAGCCTCCCTTTTTTTATTACCTAAGGCATATTGCAACTGTTTTCTGGAGACTACAAAATCGTCTTGATATTTTTCAGGAGCGATTGTTACCACCTCAGCCAAAAAGAAATAACTTTTTAAGTTCTTATTTACCGATTGAAATGCTTCGGTAATATGCCCCACACATTCTGTATGCGTACCATGGGCATGAGGATTAAACCAAATGTCATTAAAATTTGTAGCCGCACCCTCAGATACTTTACCAACAAATTTATCTTCTGTATGTGGCTCTATTTTCGCGTGTTCAATATACCAAGCATTTACATCTGATGTATCACCACTAATGGGTATAGAAATATCCAAAGGTTTGGATAAATCAATTTTGTAATTTCTACTATTATATTTTATTGTGGCAATCATATATTCAAATTTACTTCTATTAAACCATAAACAAATCGGCGGCTAATCCATCTGCTAAAAACTTGCCTTTTTGAGTAACTTTTAAAACTCCATTTTCTATGATTAACAACCGTTGTGCTATGGCTTTTGATGAGCCCTTAATTAAGTAATTTGAATACTCCTCACCAAATTCTTTTGCAATTTTTTCAATAGACACCCCCCATATTGTTCGTAGACCCGTCATTACATATTCATTATAGCGGTCCGCGATCGTGAGTACTTCAATTTCTATTGGAACTTTATTAGACTGGATAGATTTTAAATACTTGGTATTATTTTTAACATTCCACCCTCTTTGTTTCCCATCAAAAGAATGTGCAGACGGACCAATACCAACATATTTTTTTCCTTGCCAATAGGCTGTATTGTTTTTAGAAAAATAACCTTCCTTCCCAAAATTTGAAATCTCGTAGTGTACAAATTCTTTGGTATTCAACACCTCAATTAACAGATGAAATTGGCGTTCTGCTGCTTCCTCATCAATATTTGCAACTTCACCTTTTTCTATCATATGCGCCAAAGCCGTTTTTGGCTCAACTGTTAAGGCATAACTAGAAATATGAGAAATACCGAAAGACAAGGCTTTTTCAATGTTTTGTAGCCATTGTGCATCAGTCGCACCGGGAATCCCGTAAATTAAATCGATTGATATATTATCAAAATGTTGCGTTGCAAAAGACAATGATGCTTCCGCCTCAATAGCCGAATGGGCTCGGTTCATCAATTTTAAATCTTCCTCAAAAAAAGATTGCACACCAATACTCAGTCGATTTACCGGACTTTTAGCCAGTTCTAATATTCGATTACGCGACAAATCATCGGGATTTGCCTCAAGCGTAATTTCTGGATTTTTAGAAACTCGATAATGTTGATATACCGATTCAATTATCGCTTCAATTTCATGAGAAGCTAAAACCGACGGGGTTCCACCACCAAAATAAATGGTTTCAACTAAATCATCTTTTAGTTCTTCTTTTCTCAGCTTAAGTTCGTGTTGCAAAGCGATTATCATCTCACCTTTTTTCACCATGGAGGTAGAAAAGTGAAAATCGCAATAAAAACAAGCTTGCTTACAAAATGGTATGTGGATGTAGATGCCCGCCATTTACAAGTAGAAAGTAATTAGTAATAAGTAAATTATTGTAACGAAAGGTCTCATATTTCTTTTGAACCAAATTTTGCAGGATTACGAATCATAAAGTGAATCAATTTTGCAATCTGTATAGTTTGCTCCAACAGCTTACTAAACTTTTCAGAGTCTATGTACTTACATTCTTTTGCAAATTCTAACCAGGTTTGAGTTTCTAAATTCTCACCCGCACTGTCTGTAAGTTTTGAAATAAAATTTTTTGGATAACGGCGCTTTGCATAAGATTCAGCAATATTAGCAGCTACACTTCGCGACGACCTTCTAATTTGGTCAGTTAAAGAATACTTCTCTTCATAAGGAAAACATTTAGAGGCTTCAAAAATCTCCATAGCAAGATTAAATGCTTTTTGATATGCTAAAAGATCCTGATACTTCATACTTCTTACTTTTCACTTTTCACTTTTGACATTTACTACTTACTTCTTAACCCGCGACTCGTTTTGTTTTACAAAAGCTCCCCATCCTGAATAAGATTTACCAACTTCTACCCTACCTGAATTATAGAAATGACAAACGGCGGCGGCGAGTCCATCAGTGCTATCAAGATTCTTAGGCAACGATTTTAAGCCCAGCGTACTTTGCAGCATTTTAGCTACTTGTTCTTTACTAGCATTTCCACTACCAGTAATCGCCATTTTAATTTTTTTAGGAAGATATTCGGTAATTGGAACTTCTCGAGAAAGTCCGGCTGCCATAGCTACACCTTGCGCACGACCAAGTTTAAGCATCGATTGTACATTTTTCCCGAAGAAAGGAGCTTCAATTGCAATTTCGTCGGGGTGATAGGTATCTATTAGCTCAATTGTACGCTCAAAAATAAGTTTGAGTTTTACGTATGGATCTTTGTATTTACTTAAAAGCAACTCATTCATTTGAACAAATTCCATTTTTTTACCTACTACTTTTATAATACCAAATCCCATGATTGTAGTACCAGGGTCAATGCCTAATATTATCCGTTCTGTTTTCAATTCTTTATTCGGCATTATTTAAAATTATTGGAATACGAAATTTAGCTTTTACAGGAATACCCCTTTTTAAAGCTGGGGCCAAAGGTGGCAATTCTTCTAGACCCTGCGTAATTAATTGATTAAATTCTGGCATTAATTCATCAATACTATTGTCTTTTTGAATGCGCAATACTGAAACCTCCCCATTTTGATCGACCAAAAAATCAACCAACACATTTTTATCAGTATTTGCTTTTAAAACAAACCGGTATTGATTTAAAATTTTAGCACAGTTCGCCAAAACTTCTCGCTCAAAACACTGGCGCTGTCCATTTTTGGTTAGTGTTTCGTCACAATTTTCGAACAAAGGATACGTATCAACCTCATTAAAGTCAATTTCAAGTAATTCTTGCTGAACGAGTTCTTGGGTTTTCTTCTCTTTGGAAGTAAGCCATCCGCAAGAAGACATCAAGCATAAAAAAAGTAAAAAGAAAATCTTTCGCACTACCCAATTTTAAAAGACTGTTTGGAAATCTCTAAGGGAAAATTACGAATTTTTAAGGACATCATTCTGCATTCAAATGTATTTCCTCTTTTAGTTGGGAGATTCGTTTAGTAACCGTAGTTGAATAATATGAAGCATATCGCGTTTTTAGTTTACCATATTTCTCAAGGTACTTTTCATAATATTCAATTTTCACATTGGGATCCTTAGAAGTGCGATCAACTAAAGTACAAATGTTATGATATATAGAAGGGTCGCTAGGGTCTTCTCCATGTGCCTGATTGTAATACGAAAGAGCCGATTTATAATCCTCACGCGCACGTGCCATACTACCGAGTCTAGCATATCCTTCAGCAAAAACTGGCTTTTGAATATTCATCGCCTCTTTAATATAAATTTCAGCACTATCTACCTCCTTATCTTTGCGGTAGGCCTCAGCTAGTTTAAAATAAGTATCAGAATTACCATCGTCTATTTCTAGCATTTTTCTATAATTAGCCCTTGCTTTTTCAAACTCCCAATTTTTATAATAGCAATAGGCTAATTTATCATACACGTATTCTTTTGTTTCACCCAACTCTAAAACCTTTTCGAAGAGGGGCATTGCCTTGTCATATGCATTATCATTAAAAAGTGTGAGTGCTTTTAAATTGATAAACGAAACATCTTCTGGATAAAAACTCAAACCCTTATCTATATACGCTAAAGCCTGATTCTTTTCATTTTTAACCATAAAATATTTCGCAAGTTTAAACAAACTGCGCAAGTGGGTGCTATCATATTCTACTGCTTTTTTATATGCAATTAAACTACTAGCAGGCTGATCTAATTCACTAAAAACCTCACCCAAATAATATTGATATTCAGGATTGTCTTGTGCTTGTTTTACAAGTTTGGAAAAGAGTTTTCGGGCATCGTCAAAAGCTTTTGTCTTAAACAGTAATTTTCCAAGTTCAAAACTTGCAATTTGTAAATCTGGATTCTCGGTTACCACACTTTGGTATTGTACTATGGCTTTCTCATAATTACCAATTACATTGTAGGCTCTAGCAATTTGCAATGACGAATTTAGAGTACCATCTTCAGCATAGTAATTAATTGCCTTGGCATAATTACCTGTTGCATACAGACTATCTGCAATTGCTGAATTCGATTGCGTTTGCGAATGCACTTTTACTAAAAGTAAAATGAATATGATTAAAAGGCTTTTTCTCAATCTTTCTCTTTCAAAGTAATAATTATAGCTCCATTTTTAGCTTCTTCACCATAAACAGCTTTAGCCGACTCCCCTTTTAAGACGTTTATTGATGCTATATCCGTCTGTGAAATTAATTCTATTTCCTCTTTAGTCTTTTTTACACCATCCACGTAATAAAGAGGATCAACACCTGTATTAAAATTAAGCGTTGGACCATTGGAAGTCTTAACAATTTTATTTTCACCGAGAGCAAATGAAATAGGAATTGATAAAGGTACGTTTACAACTTTACCATTTTGTTTACCGGGTGTCATTTTAGGAAGCAAACTAATAATACGAGCAGCTTCTTCTTCTAATAATTTATCAGGTCCACGCATTTTTACATTTTGAATTGAACCATCAGTGCTGATAGTAAACATTATACTCACTCTACCTTGAATGCCTTTTTCCTGAGCTTCTTCAGGGTATTTAAAATTATCACCAATGTGCTTTTGCATCATTTTTTGAAAGCACTCTCTCGTATTTTCTGCATTTTCACAGCCTGGAAAAACAGGAACTTCTTCAACAACTGCAAATGGCACTCCATCTATATTTTCTTTTTCAATTTCATTTTTTGAACTTTCATTAGCAGCATCAGAGTCAAAAGATTGCAACCTAAATGAAATAGGAATCGAAAAAGGTACGTTTACAACTTTACCATCTTGTTTACCAGGTGTCATTTCAGGAAGCAAACTAATAATACGAGCAGCTTCTTCTTCTAACAATTTATCGGGCCCACGCATTCTTACATTTTGTATCGAGCCATCTGTACTTATTGTAAACATAATGCTTACGCGACCTTGAATGCCTTTTTCCTGAGCTTCTTCAGGGTATCTGAAATTTTTACTGATATGCTTTTGCATACTTTTTTGAAAGCACTCTCTCGTATTTTCTGCATTTTCACATCCCGGAAAAACTGGCACCTCATCAATAACTGAAAAAGCAATTGCAATGCCTAAAGAATCACTTCCTAAAAGACTAACACCGGCTGGGCCTTCAATAACCATTGTAGCCCAAATTCTCTCATCGCGCCCATCGAATTTTATATAAGATTTTTCAGCTGAACTCGTATATTTAATAGAAGAATTCTCGTCTTTTAAGACAAATTCCCAATATTCACCACTATCTGAATAAGCTTTTAGTGTAGTAAATAATTGTTCATCTTCAATTTCAGTTAAATTGCTAATATCCTCAACTACCATTTCTGTTTCAGCTGGCACCGATTCTTCTGGCTCCATCTCACATGAAGAATACATCAACATACTTATTACCAAAGGCATCAAGGCCAAATACTTGAGTTTAAATACTTTCTTCGATTTTGATTTTTGTAACATGACGATTCGTTTTTTGATTAATGATGATTTGAAAAATTGATTGATGAATGATATGTTTTGCGTTTGAAAAACCTGAGACAGCAAAAATTCGTACTGCTCTTTTTTACTTGTCTTGGCGACTTTTGCATCGGCGATGAACTCGTGCAATTCAGAAATTCTATTTTGATATACATATACTAAAGGATTAAACCACGCCACTATACGCATGATTTCGAAAAACAATAAATCCCAAGAATGTTTTTGCTCTATATGTACCATTTCGTGTTGTAAAATGGCTTTGTGATCTCGTGCGACAACTTTGTCTCCCAAGAAAATAGACCTAAAAAATGAAAAGGCTAGCTCACTATTTTCCACCACAATTCTTGTAAATTTTGGAAAACTTTGAATGCTACCCGTTGTACGTAATTTTTGTATTTGAATCAGTTTAATTGCAAAACAAACCGCGGCCATAAACATGCCGCCAAATAAAGCTCCTGCTTCCCAAGAAATAGTAAATCCTGATTTCGGAACATCAGCAACTATAACTGCAGCATCATTTGTATTCCATAAAAACTCTGGATATTCTAGAAAGACCTGTGGTGCATTCGTTTTCAAGGCTTCTATTTTTATCCATGGCAAAACCAGTGACAAAATGTAAGTCCCAATTAAATACACACGATTCCACTGAAAAAAGGTTTCTCTTTTTAGAAAAAAATCATAAATAATTAAAAACACCAATTGAAAGGCAATACATTCTACTATATACTGTATCATCAGAACAAGTTTTAATTATCTTTTTTGTTTTTATCTTCTGAAGCATCGGCAGTTTTAATCTCTTTCAAAACCGATTCTAGTTCTGAAAGGCTCATATCATTCTTTTTCATAAAAAATGAAACCATACTTTTAAAGGAACCTTGAAAATAGCCATCAACTAATTTATTAATGCTCTGATTGCTATAATCTGACTTCTTAATCAATGGAAAATAAAGGTATCCACGACCTTCTTTCTCATGCCCTACAAAACCTTTATCTTCCAGAATACGCACAATTGTTGACACTGTATTGTACGCCGGTTTTGGAATTGGCAACTCTTCTATAATGCGCGCAACATTACATTTTTCTAATGCCCATAATTGCTGCATTACCTCTTCTTCTGCTTTTGTTAGCTGTTTCATCTTAAAAAAATGTCTTTTGTCTATTTTGAATACCCTCGAAAACTATTTGAGATTACATGTTTCAATCAAGCTTTCTATTATACTCAAGGGAGACTAATTATCAAATTAACTAATGTTTTAGTTTAAACTTTAAAACAAATATAACTAAAATATTAGTTTAAACTAATATTTTAGTTGAAAAATCACTGCTGACTTTCTAAATTTATGATTGTAACAAATCATAACTATCTTCGTCCAATAAAAAAATATTGAAATGGATATCGCTTTATTAATAATGGGTTTTATTTTAATGCTCGTTGGCATTATAGGTAGTTTTCTACCCGTTCTACCAGGACCTCCCATAAGTTGGGTTGGCCTTCTTTTACTACATTTAACGAATGCCGTACCAGACGATTGGTGGTTTTTAGGCATTACTGGAGTAATTGCCCTTATTATCTTTGCCCTAGATTATGTAATTCCTGCGATTGGAACCAAAAAGTTTGGCGGGACTAAAGCTGGGATGATCGGCACTACTATCGGATTAATTGTTGGCCTTCTAGCACCTATTCCAGGTGGTATAATTATAGGTCCTTTTGCCGGTGCGTTTATTGGAGAGCTTACTGCAAAAGCAGATAACAAAACAGCCTTAAAAGCAGCTTTTGGTTCATTTTTGGGCTTCTTAACTGGTGCGTTTATGAAATTTGTGGTATCTATTATATTTCTCGGCCTGTTTATTGGAAAGGCCTGGGATTACAAAGATGCCTTATTTGCATTTTAACCCCAAACAACTTTATCTTCTATAGCTCCTCTAGTTGCTTCAGGAAGTTCGCCATCATAATAACCCATATAAAAGAAACCTAAACACTTTTCTCCTGGTGCCAATTCGAAGAATTCATCCATGTATTTTATGAGTCCCGGTGAACTCCAATAACTCCCAATTCCCAATTCAGTAGCACTCAACCACATGTTTTGTACTGCCATGGCTGTGGCTGCTATTTCTTCCCATTCCGGTACACTTTCATTTGGATCACGTTGCATACAAATTGCAATAACTGCACCTGCCCTTTTTGGATTTTCGATGAGTTTTTTCACTTTAATTTCTTTAGGACTTTTTTCTGTTTCCATATACTTTAAGGATAGAAATAAGCCCAACTTTTCTTGCGATTCACCCTGTAATACTTTAAAACGCCAGGGCTCTGTTTTTCTGTGACTTGGCGCCCAATTTGCTGCCTCTAATATTTTTTCAATATTAGCTTTTGCTATTTCCTTATCTATATACTGCGCAGGAAAAACCGAACGTCTCTTTTTAATTAATTCTAATATCATAATCCAAAATTTGCATCTATAAAGTTAGCACATTCATTTCGCTATATTTCTGAGGAATCAATACTTTTATGAAATATTTAGGTTCTAAAATGGCATTCATGAAACTTATTGGTCCTTTCAAACAACTTTTACCAATGACTGGCTTACCATTATTCGGGCCACTTTCCAATGAGCAGCTACTTGTTTTAAAAGATGTGGGCATATTAATTGATGGTGAAAACATTGCAGCAATAGGCAACTTTGAAGAATTAGAAAAGCTTCATGTTACAGCAGAAATTCATTTTCTAAAAGGTAATCATACGTGCCTACCCGGTTTTATTGACTCCAATACTCAGCTTTGTTTCGGAGGTTCTGGCATTAACAAAAACATACAGGAAACTGTATTAGAAACAAGCAACACAAGCAAAGAAGTCTTAGCAAAAAAAACAGCCAAATTAGCAAACAGACATTTAAAAAATGGAACAACCACTATTGAAGTTAAAAGTGGTTTTGGACTATCTGCTGCAGAAGAACTCAAAATTTTACGTGCCTTACAAGATGCACAATTACAAACTAAAGTTGATCTAATTGCTACGTATAATGCTGCACAAAATATTCCCAAAGAATATTCTGGGAATGCAGAAAAGTATTTAGCAACAACTAGTTCAGAACTATTTCCAATTTTAAAAAATGAAAATTTATCCCATAGAATTTCGGCAACTTTAAGCAATTCAGGTTTTTCAAAAGAACAAGTTCGCTCCTATTTTAACAAAGCCGTAGAAATGGGATTTTATCTTAGCATTACAGAAAATGAAATCTCTAAAAGTAGTGACAATACCACTATTTTAGATTCTGACAATTGCTTTACAACGGCCCTTGCAGGAACTTCAATTGGCTTAGGAAATACCTTTGCGCCTGCCAGAAATATTTTAGATAATGGCGGTTCTCTAGCTATAGCTAGTAATCATAATCCGATTAATGCACCGATGGGAGACCTTCTAACTCAGGCATCGATTTTAGGTGCTTATGAAAATCTTTCGACTGCAGAAATTTTAGCAGGTATTACTAATAGAGCCGCGGCAGCTTTAAATTTAAAAAATTGTGGAGAATTAGCTGTTGGCAAATTGGCTGATTTTATATTATTTCACACTAGCGATTATAACGAAATACTCTACAACCAAGGTTCTTTTAAACCTTGTGTGGTTTACAAAAAAGGGGAAGTAGTTTTTGATAAACACAAATAATTTTATTTCGCAATAAATTTCTGTGCATACCTTTTTCCCAATAACCGTATACCTTCTGAATTAAAATGTAGCTTGTCACCTTTATCTATTAAATCTTTTGTCGAAACTACTTGTACAAGTTTATCTGTTTCAGAATATTTTCCAATTTCTTTATTAATTCTTTCCCAACCAATGGGGTTCTTAGAATAGGCTCCTAGCTCACCCATTACTATTGGTAAATTTCTATTTCCTATTTCCTTTCGGAATTTGGAAAATAATATGCCTAAATTGTTGCTGTAATTATTAATCTTTTCCTCGGAATTCGTATCACTTTCTCCTTGATGCCACAAAATACCCTTAAAAACACCTAGATTTTTTCCTAAAGCTATTTTCTTTTGGAAATTAGATAAAAGCTTAACCTCTCTGTGCACTTCATTATTAATCCATTGGCTAATTGAACTTCCACCAACCGCGGTTGGCAACAATAAAACCGAAACAGAATCGGGAATGTTTTTTATCATTTCCCTTCCAAACGACATCCCCATATCTAGTCCAGCCATAGTTGGTTCGTAAAAATGTAAGGGTTCTTTAGCAAATATCACCTTGCCATGTTTATTGATTGTCAATATTCTATTCGAAGCTATTGTATCATTCGCCTCAACAATTCCACGACCAGCCATGTTTGACTGACCTGCCATAACATAAATCCATACATTATCTCGATTTGGCAGATTATCGGCCTCCTTTTGGAAATTTGGAAAATTCTCAGTGCGATTATCTTTTTTTTCAGAATTACAACCAAAAATAAGTGTTGCAAAAAATAGTAATAGGTATTTATTCATATTTAAGTTTATGACTAAAACTACCATTTATCATTTAAATAGCTAATTATTTCTCTAATTTATTCGCATCAATATCTATATGTTATTAATCCATTTTTTAGCTGCTTTCTATAATTAAATAACCACCTATTTAAGTACTCATTTTTTTAACCCAAAGGAAGGTTTTCAACTGCAAATTTTCAATATACTCATACCATCTATTGCAATTTGATAAAATGTTAAAATTTAGCGCTCCAAATTGTGATTTTAACAAAAAATATGCTAAAAATGAGATGCTTAAAATTCTACAGATTCATTTTGATATTACACAAAAAATTTATCAACCCAATGATTTGAAGGGATTTATATTTATTATTTTTGCCAAATCTATTTTCAACCTAATTTTTTTTGAAGTTTTAAAAGCAAACGACGCGGTTGAAAATAAATGTTAAGAAAAGTTACCGTTCATCGGATGTTTTAACAATTTGGCGATGAAAATTCAAGAAAAACTAAATAGTTTATATTTTGCTAAGAAGTTATATGAAGTTTGTTTTTGACCTAACCAATTTCACTTGATTATTAAGCCAAATAACACTTAGAAATGAAAATTCCTGATTACAAAAAAAGAGCGGCATTAGCTGCTGAAAACTGGAAGCGTCTGCAAGCTCAAAAAAAACCAAATTCGAAAGAATCTGGAGAATCTCCAAAAATTGAAGACGAAAGTCACGAGCCCACTTTTGATGAACTTATTGACAATTTTGTTATCCCAAGAACTAGCGTAAAAGGTATAAGGTTTGTACAAGATGTTGAAGAAAAAAAGAAGCTCCGAGATATCGCTTAAATAGATTTTCGACACATAAGGTATTAAAACATTATGGAACATTGGTGACAAATTACTTGTCACACGCCCAAATAATTCTAAAGTTTTTGCAAACAAAAAAAGCCTTCCAACACGGAAAGCCTTTCATTGGCCCATACCTATTTTTTGGTAAGGGTTACAACACAACACCACAAAGATAGCAAAGCTTTTTTAATATTAGACTTCTTAATTGCGTTTAAGTCTATATCACATTTTTATTTTTTTAAACTCCCTTTAATAAAGGCTAAATAGCCTATTTCTAGAAATAAAAAATTCTGTACCTTTCTTGTTGTAATTGAATTATATTAAGATGAAATCCAATAAAAAAGATAGCTCAAGAAGAAGTTTTATAAAAAAAGCTGCATTAGGCTCAACCGTTTTATCGACTACACCTACAATACTTGCCGCTTCCTATAAGCAAAATTTAGAATTAACTAGAACTTATGAGAGCAGTTCTTTTACCATTAACGATCAAATAAATTTAGCACTTATTGGAACTGGAATTCAAGGTATCTACGACACTAAAAGTGCATTAGAGGTTTCTGGAGTAAAATTAGTAGCTGCTTGTGATTTATACATGGGTAGACTAGATCGCGCAAAAGAGCTGTGGGGTGACGATATTTTTATAACCCGAGATTACAGACAAATTTTAGAACGTAAAGATATAGACGCCGTTATTATAGCAACGCCTGATCATTGGCATAAACAAATAACCATTGATGCGCTAAAAGCTGGCAAACATGTTTATTGTGAAAAACCAATGGTACAACAATGGGAAGATGGTCAGGCTATAATCACAGCACAAAAATCTACTGGTAAAGTTTGTCAAATTGGTAGTCAAGGTATGTCTTCACTAGGAAATGAAAAGGCGAAACAACTATATGCCGATGGAGCAATTGGAGATATAGTTATGCTCGATTTCTATAATGATCGATACTCCGCTGAAGGCGCTTGGCAATATCCTATACCTCCAGATGCCAATAAAAAAACAGTTGATTTTGAAACTTTTCTGGGTACAGCACCCAAAACACCTTTCGAACTAAAGCGTTTTTTCAGATGGCGTAATTATCAAGATTATGGTACTGGGGTAGCTGGCGATTTATTTGTGCATGCATTTTCTACGCTGAACCATGTTATCGATTCGCATGGTCCAAATAGGGCGCAAGCAACAGGCGGACTCCGTTTTTGGAAAGATGGCCGCGATGTACCTGATGTTAGTATTACACTATACGATTATCCAAAAACAGACACCCATGCTGCCTTTAATGCTGCCTTCAGAATTAATTTTATTGCCGGAAGTGGTGGAGGTGGTGGCTTCAAGTTAATTGGAACTGAAGGTGAAATGGAAATAGGACAAAATTCTGTAAAGCTAAAACGATCAAAATTAAATTTAATACCACAAGGCTACTCACTAATATCATTTACTGAAGAAACTCAAAAGAAAATTAATGCTGGTTACGAAGCTCAAAACTTGAATAATAGAGCATCACAACTTAGTACTGGCGAGACTACTTGGCATGCGCCAAAAGACTACAAAGGTGGTCATTATGATCATTTCTATAATTTCTTTCAAGCTATTCGAGGAAAAGGGAAAATTGTTCAAAACCCTACTTTTGGTTTGAGAGCAGCGGGTGCAGCTTTGTTAGCTAATGAAAGTTATTACAACAAAAAAGCAGTTAATTGGGATCCAGACAATATGAAAATAATTTAATTTCAATTAGGAATTTAGTAAAGGTTCAAGAAAACAATTTACAGGTATTCATTGAAATAGTTATCAGGAAAATAATATCAAACAAATAGCAATCCTTAAAATTTGTGAATACAGTAAACGACTTGCCATAAAAGAAATAATTAAGATAATTCTCCCCTCATTTGAGAGATAAGGTGCTATACGGTCATTGAAAATAATCGGGTTTCTGGTTGTTTTTGATGTAGAAGTAAATCAAAAGCCATACAAATATTTCGGATGAATGGACGCCCTTTTTCTGTAACCTTTAGGCCATTAGGTGATACTACAATTAATTCATCCGCTTCAAATTCAATCAACCTTTCTTTAATGGCCCCTATCGTCTGATTTTGCATATCTTCTCTATGCCAATTCGTTTCGAATTGACACATAAGATTTAAAATATGTCGGCGTACTAATTGATCTTCTTCTGATAAAATATGACCTCTATAAATTGGAATGATATTATTTTCGATTAAATGCTTATACTCTTCGATACTCTTTACATTTTGAGCAAAACTATACCAACTATCACTAATACTTGAAGCACCTAACCCCACCATAACTTGTGTTTTTGAAGCTGTGTACCCCATAAAATTACGATGTAAATTCCCAGAATCCATTGAGGAATAAAGTTCATCCTGTTTTAACGCGAAATGGTCCATACCAATTTCATGATAACCAACTTCAGCTAAAAGTTTTTTTCCTGTTTCATATTGGTTTCTTTTTTCATTTCCACTAGGCAAATCTGCTTCGTCATAACCCCGCTGACCATTACCTTTCAACCATGGCACATGCGCATAGCTATAAAAAGCTAATCTATCAGGCATTAACTCTTTGGTTTTTAAAATAGTCGTTTTAACATGCTCCATATTTTGATGAGGAAGTCCAAAAATAATATCGTGTCCGACAGATGTATATCCAATTTCTCGTGCCATTTCAGTAACCGCTTTTACATTTTCAAAAGATTGAATTCTATGAATTGCCTTTTGTACGGTTGGATTATAATCTTGTACTCCATAACTCACACGTCTAAAACCAACTTCGTAAAGGGCCTGCAAATGTTTATGGGTGGTATTGTTCGGATGCCCTTCAAAACTAAATTCGTAATCTTTAGCTTTTTTGGCTTTTTTAAAAATCCCATTAATAAGATATTTCAGATTTTCTGCAGAAAAGAACGTCGGAGTCCCTCCGCCTAAATGCAATTCTTTCACAATAGGTTTATCTCCAAAAAGTTCGCAATAAAGTTGCCATTCTTTTAAAACTGAATTTATGTAAGGCTGCTCAACATCATGCCTTTTTGTTATTCGCTTATGACATCCACAAAAAGTACACATACTTTCACAAAATGGGAGATGTATGTAAAGGCTTATTCCTTCAGTGGCATTACTCTCAATAAAACTTTGTTTTAATGTAGTTTTCCATTTATCCCCTGAAAAAGAGGTTGTATTCCAATATGGAACTGTAGGATAACTAGTATAGCGAGGACCAGGAATATTATACTTCTGAACTAATGTACACATAGCATGCATTTGAATTGAATGCAAACATAAGGGCATCACCAAGTACAAAATATGACAAAAGTCAGTTCCTTTAAAACTAGTCTTTGGGCAAACTAGACGGCTTCAATTCATTCCCATCACCATCAATAATAGTAGTCTCAAAGTCACTATCATTCACCCAGTCAGTATTTTGCTTCTCACCATTAATAAAATCCAAATAAAAACCTCTACCTCTCCCTTTTATAAAAGGTGCGCTTTCATACAAATGACCATAGCCCGTCATTCGCAAATCTCCTTGCGCTAAAAGCTTTGTCTCCATTTCAGATTCCAATAACTGCTTAAGCCCTGCATATTCAACATCATTAGCTAAATTATTTACACAAAAAGGATCCTTTGAAATATCGTATAATTCTTCTGCTACTCTTTTACCAAAATTCATTTTCCAATACTTTTTATCACCAGCTCTTCGGAGATTTAAAATTTCAGTCTTCACGGGACTACCATCTGTATTTAAATAACCGGTCTCAGGATTACCTTTTGGCCATCTATCTATTTCATAATTTTTTACGTAAAGCATATTGTTTTTATGGATGCCTCTGATAGGATAACCTACATCATTGGGTCTACCAGTATCATGACGCTCTTTTCCAACAAGCACAAAATTGCGTTCTGGTTCTATTTGACCAGATTTCTCAGAAGTAATAATATTCATTAGACTTTTTCCTTCAGCGGGGTGCATTCCTGAGGTTTGCCAATCGACACCAGCAGCATTTAAAAAGGTGGGTGCCAAATCTATAAAACTAACATAGTCTTCAACCGTTCTTCCTTTAGCTTTCATCTTATCCTTCCACAACATAGCCATAGGCACATGGTTGGAATTTTCATATTGATCACCTTTAACTCTTGGAAAAGGCATTCCATGATCTGAAGTGGCTATAATTAATGTATTATCCAACATTCCCTTATCGGCCAAAGTCTTCATTATCTTTTGAATATGCTTGTCAAAATCTTCAATTTCATAAGCATAATCTAATAAATCGTTACGAGTAACCTCGTTATCTGGCCAATAAGGAGGAAAATTAGTTATCATATCTTCCGTTTTTCCACCTAATCTTTTACCAGAACCGTATTCGTAAGCTCGATGCGGCTCTATACTACCCACCCAAAAACTCCAAGGTTTTCCTGCTGGAGCCTTATCTAAAAAATCTTCAAAATTCGCACTGTAGTTATTTGAAGAAATATACTTTGTTGCGGGTGTTAACGTCTTTTCATTATATGCCGGTCCTACAACATTACGCTGCGTACCATCTTCTCGAAGTGTCACGGCAGGGCCATAACCTTTTTGGGTGTGTCCTGTGGTATAACCATTTTCGAGTAATACTTCTTGATAGGTTTTAAACTTAGGCGGGAAATAAATGACATGACTTGCTGCTGCATCTAGTTGCCAAGAATTTCTACCAGTTATTAATGCTGCTCGTGAAGGCGCACATTTCGCATTTGGAGTATACGCTTTATTAAACAAAATACCTTCTCTAGCTATGGCATCAAAACCGGGAGTTTTAACATACGTACTTCCGTAAATGCTCATATCTAAGCCCGCATCGTCGAATATAATCATCAAAATATTTGGCTTTTCCTGAGCCATTGAAATACTAGTAAATAATAATACTATCCAAAGAAAAAATCTGTTATTCATATCATAGGTTGATTGCCTTCCTAATTTATTTAAAAAAATCAGTACAATTGT
>NZ_JBDVFA010000022.1:0-9906 GCF_039941195.1 Aurantibacter sp.
GTATTTGGCAAATAAGCATTTATTTTAGATTAGGCTAGCAAGCCGCCGTAGCGCTGCGATGATGTAGCATTTCCAAAAGACCGAGAATCGAGGTACGAGATGAAGGGATTTTGGTCGACGCAGGCGAATGCTACATCATCGGTTTTGTATAAGAATAGTAGCCGATTTAATGGCACTCTCCTGTCAAGTTACAAGAAAGGTGAAACGAGCTACCCCCCTTAAATTTTCTGCTGAGCCGGCTATTATTTTTATACATTGTTGGCGTTCCGTTACTTCTGTTTAGATAAAACTCCTAATTGCTCACCCATTAAGATATGGTTGTAATATGTCCCATTTTCTTGCATGGGAGAGTTTATAGTGAAAGTAACCCCATCCTGAAAGATCACAATGAAATCCGATCCTCCAAATGCAAAGTGGCCAAGCATATCACCTTTTTTCACCTTTGTGCCTGGTGTAACATTATCTTCAAAATTTACTGACCCGACAGCTGCCATCCCAATAGGCATTAAAGCGACAAGTCCAAATTCATCGGTTTCCATGATAACGCAGCCTCTAGTCTCAATGGATTGCCATCCGGTTTTGGCTGATGGGTTAAATGCATACCTTTTGTTTTCCTTGTCCCACCAAAGTTGTCCACCTGTAGGGTTGATCCCTTGAATTATTCTTACTTCTTTTATTGTACCACTTAGAGGAAAGTGATACCTGTGATAGTCATTAACATTCAGGAATGAATGCGTAAATGTACCATTAACAAATGCGTCTTTGTACTGACTTTCATCACTGATAAGTTTTGAAATAGATTTGAGAGTAGCAGACTTCACAGGAACACCCTTTTTTTCTATCAAGCTCGAGTTACTATCTATTTCCCATACGCCCTGAGGTTCTGAGTCTGCAAATGATACCACTACAGAGTCTAATTCTGGACTTGCAATAGGCCTCATGTCAGGAGACTTCAAGTATCTTGCAAAGAACTGGTTGAATGTCTTCCAATTTGAAGGATCTTCATACCAACTGTTTTGCAACCCAAAATTAGGATCGTTTAATGCCATTTTATAGTATTCTTCATTCCAGGAATCTTCAGTGTCCAAATAAGCACCCCATGATTTGCTGAAAGTGACCAACCATTTGGCAAATGGTTCATAATACTGCAATGAGTTATTAACTAATCCCTTACCCTCCAATTCCGGAAGTGGTTGATCGATTAAAAAATAGAAGGCACAGAGTCCCTGGAATATATTATTAAATATTTCAGGATATTCTTCCTTTTTAACAATTGCCCAAGGCATTGTGGTTTCAGTCCACGTTACAAACTTATAGTATTCTTCAAGTGTCTGAGCTGGGTTCGTATTCCTGTCTGGATTAATTTCTTTCGCTTTCTGCAATGAAGATTCCAACATTGATTTTAGTGCTGGGTCACTTTCCACAAGAACAACTAATTCTTTAGTTGCTTTTCCGTATTCGATATCATTTTTGGGTGGATTACAGGAATAGATGCCAATAAGCATCAATGGTATGAGTAATAGTTGTTGAAATTGTTTCATTATAAATATTGTTTTCTTAATTGTTTAATTTTAGTTAATGAACGCCAACGGCTCGGCTAAGCGTAGTGCGGAGGCAAGGAAACGTTGAGTTTCCGTCTGCGCACGAAGCTAAACCTTATTGTTTAGTTTTATTTTTTCTTTTCCAAAGCTAAATCCATAAGATTTAGCGATTTAGTAAATATACACAGACCTTTCGTTTTTGCCCCAAAGTCCGCATTATGTTTAGGCATTGTTAGCAACCGTTATTTTACCTTCAATAACCGTTGTCGAGCTATATTTCTAAATCCTGTCCAAGCATTTACTGAGTCAAATGGTAAATCCTTTTCAATTTGGTTGTCGGTGAACCACGTTTTCCAATTTCTTCCTTTAGAAATTCCATTGTTAGAGGTCAGTTCAGAAACATTTCCGAGAATCCCATACAATCCATATATGTTCGCTCCCAAAGCCATTGCTTCGCATGTTGCAATTCCACATCTACTTTTCTTAATTTTCGTTTTGATATTTGAATGGAATTCTGCCGTATTAGATAAGTAATTGTACTTCTTTAATGTTTTTTTATTTTCTCTCAAAGTAGAGTCAATTCCATTAGGAAGATTTGAGCCCTTTCCAGCGATTAATTCCCATTCATTTTTGTTCGGTAGAATGTATTCAGGGACTAATATATTCTCTTTGGATATTATCCAATCGTAATTACCATTTGTATATTTTTCTATTGTAAAATAATTGTCCTTTGAATAAGTGAATTCGGGTTTAATCAGACCCTTTCTTATTAGTATTATTTCAGCAACCCTATCAGTTCTCCATTTACTATATAATTCTGCCTGTTTAAGAGAAATTCCAACAACAGGATACTCAGCAAAATGTGGTTGGGTAAAATATTGGTCATTTAATTTACCCGAAAATTTGGTGTTATCCCAAACCGATTTATCCAACTGTATTTGTTTAAATTCAATAGAGTTTTTTCCAAATATTCCTTCAGTCCAGTCTATAAATTCTAGGTACATTACATTGGTCGCTTCTGTTTCATCGGCATATAAATTGTCATTAATAAATATAAGCCCTGGTCCAGTAACTACTTCATATTGTTGATTGTCAATCATCAAATATTTAGTTGTATCACAGGATGATAAAAGGATAAAAAGAAGAATTAATGTTATTCTATAAATCATTTGCTGATAATGGTTGCTAACGGCTCGGCTAAGCGTAGTGCGGAGGCAAGGAAACTTTTTCGTTTCCGTCTGGCGACGCAGCTAAAGCTTATTGTTTTGCTTTTTCTTTTTTTGTTACAGAGCTAATTTTGAATATTTCGCTGACGCGTAATTTTCAATTTAGCGACTTAGTAAATATACACAGACCTATCGATTTAGCCCAAAAGTCCGCATTACGTTTAGGCTTTGTTAGCACACGTATTTTATTCAGTACTTATTAAATTACCGTCTTTATAATTTTCCGTTTTTTCCAGTTTTCCATCCTTATCAAAATATGCCCAAACACCATCTTTACTCATTCCATCATTATAAAATCCACTTTCTCTAATTTTACCATTTTCGTAAAATTTTGTAAAATTACCTGTAACAATCCCATTGTTATAATTAGTAATAAGCCTAATATTTCCATTTTTGTGATAGGCCACAATAGATTTGAAAGTTAGATTGTCGAGTGGAAATTTTGTTTCACGAGTTTTGTTTTGCTCTTTGTCAAAATCAACAGTTATTAAGTGGGTAAAATCTCTATACTTTACTTTTTTAATAAAACCAGTATTTTCATAATTCTCCTTAATCACTTCTCCTGGTTCCGGTATTATTTCATTTTCTGCTCCATAAGTTACAGAAGCCTTGGGCATTCGTTGAACTTTTATAATATTGACACTATAGATTCTAGTAAAATCATTTTTACTTAGGAAAGCAGTTTCAAAATAATCCTTTCCGTCTTTTTCACCCCCCAATGGAAATTGATAAGTAACATAATCAAGTTTCGTTTTTCCCTCAATGGGCACGACCATTTTTTTGTTGAAATTCTTAAAATCTATTTCTGCATGAGAAAGTGATGCATTTAAACCATCAACTGTTTTTTGAATATAATCTGCGCCGAATTTCTTTTGATAGTCCTCAATTCTTATTCTTATACTATCCTCAAATGAGCTTAAAAATTCAGTGTAATTCTTCTGTTTTATCAATTCCAAAACTGCCTTTGAAGTCTTTACGGCTTTCTTGTCATTTTGGGTAAATCCAATTTGAGTAGTTAAAATAACTATGATAAGTATGAATGTTTTTCTCATATGTGTGCTAACGTTGTTGTATAAGAATAGTTGCGGGTTTGTATGCGAGGATTTTCCGAAGGAAAATCAGACGTTACAAACACGCAACGACCTTTGATTAAGCACTAAACCGCAATTATTTTTATACGGTGTTAGGTACAGTTATTTTAAGATATCTTTTTCTAATTCATTTTTCAGGTATCTAGTAAATTCTAAATTCAGACTATTTGTTTTTTTATATAATTCAGTCATTTCTTTATAATACTTTCCAGTAATTTCAAAAATTTCTGTTTGAATATTATTTTGAGCTAAAGTCCGTTCATAATAGTCTTCAATTTCTAAATGATGCTTTTCATAAAGTTTTAGTTCATATTCCGAAATAGCTTGGTCCAATAAATATTGCATTTTTAAGGTTTCGATTGTCAAGTTTTTTTTCAATTCGTCAAACTCTTTGTTATTGTAAAATATGTTCAATTTATTTTCAATCACGTTGAAATCTAACTTATGTTTTTCAAGATTTTTTCTATGAGTTTTAATTTCTCCGATATTTTGAATGTTATACCCAGAAAAACTGAAGTTGACTATAGAATATAACCAAGTATTAAAAGTCTCAACTAATTCGTAAATTAAAATCCGTTTATTTTCTTGAATACTAAAACTTGCTTGTTTTTTTAAAGACAAATTAGATTTTAATATTTCCAAGTCTTTATTGAATTCAGACTTTACAGATTCAATTTCACTCGTTATTTTTCCGATATCTTGTTTTGTTGCAATGTTTTTTGCTTTTTCTTTTAAAAAAGTCGGTACGGAATTTCTAAAGACATAAATAGCAATTAGTATAATTACCTGTAATATTATTATGTAAATCGAGGTGTCGTTCATAATTGTACCTAACGGCTAGGCTATGATTAGTACGGGAATAAAAAAGCACTTTTGTTTCCGTTTAAGCGATTAGCCGAATCTTTTTGTTTGTTTTTATATTTTCTATTTAAAAGCCAAATCCAAAAGATTTGGCGGACTTTCTAAATATACACTAACCTTTGCTCAAAGCCCAAAACCCGTATTAATTATAGGCATTGTTGGCAACAGTATTTTTATTCATTAACAAACTCAATAGCTCTTTCCAGTATTTGGTCTTTTCCCGCAATAACTCCTTCAATTGTTGGATTTACTATTATGTCTATTTTCACTCCTTTTCGTTGAGCTTCTGTTCCGTCAGGGTAAAATATGCCTACACCAGATATTTGTGTTTTGTATCCGCCTACCATGTTAAATAAAACTACATTTCCGTTAGCTCCAGAAGTTTGACTACCAATGGTAGTAACATTATCTCCAGTTTGTAGGCACATTGCAGTAAACTCAAGTTGACTTTGACAGCTTTCATCAACTAACAAAATCACTTTTTCTATATATTTTAATCTGTCGTTACCACTTTTAAAAGTCTCAGACCAAATATATCTTCCTGGATAATCCAAATCAGTTACTATTGCTTTATAAAAGTCTTTTTTTTGCGAAGTAATATAGTTAGCAAAATAGTGTGGTGTGAAGGTTTTATATTTTCTAATATCAAAAATAATAGCTTTTGTATTTTTTAAGGTTTCCATTATTTTAGGGATTTCTTTAACTTCTTTGACCTTGCCAATGTTGATATAGCCGATATTATTTTCTAAAATTTTATATTTATCAGATTTAGATTCGGCTTTATACTTGAAGTCTTTAAACAGGTATCTTTTTATAGATTTTAAGGAGGTCTTTCCATTTCTGGTAATCTCGATTTTTACTGAGTCCGTTGTCCCATTTAGAGTGTAATAACTAGCATTGAATTTTTTTCTTGAAATATTTGAAGCGTTAATATATTTTTCCTGCTCTTTTAATATTGTTGCAATCTTCTTATCATTTACTTTTGTAATAATATCTCCTATTTGTAAATCATTTAATCTTGCCAACGAATCGTTATAGAAGCTTGTGATTATTGCTTTTTCATTTATTACCTTGAAATTTACAGGAAGATAGTAGCGACCAAAGAAAGAATATGTTTTTTCATTAAAATAAGTAGCATGGCTATCATCGCAACTAACTATTAATTCTAGCATTGCAAGATGTAAATCTAATTCTGTTTTGGGATTTAAAAATTTTGGAATCATTTTGGTTAAAATGACATCCCAATTCGTATCTGTTTGATATTTGGCTGGAAAAAAGTATTCTACTATATTCCAGTAGCGAAATAATGCAAGTATTCTGAAATTTTCATCTTGCCAGTCAAAACCTTTATAATCAAGTTCATTGTCTATGTAAATTGCTTTAGGTTTTTTCTTGTAATATGCCACGTAATGCTTTTCCCCTTGATGCCTGTTTAGCTCTACATATTTGAGTTTTTCTGAGAGTTCGGTTGTAAATATCTGCTTATTATTTATCCAATTTAAGTCGAAGTTTTTATCAAAATATTGAATGTCTTTTTCAGTATCACATTTTTTGCAGGGTTTAATTTCCCCTAGGCTTTCTATCCAGTCAATATAGACTTTTGATAGCTCCTTATTATTTGTTGCCGTTTTAACTTTTGGTAGAACTTTAAATAATTCTTTATCCCAGTTATAGGTCCCTTCAGCTACTTTTGGGTGGTAATATTTTAGAAATCCCCAAACTTTAGCAGTTGCTGAGAGTTTTTGTGTTTGAGTAAGCTCATTTTGGGCAAATATTGTAGGTGCGAAAACAAATATAAATAATAGAGAGAGTAATGTTTTCTTCATATGAACTTTCGAGTCAGAATTAGTTTCAAAAGAACATACATTTAATTTTAAAAGTGTTAAATATTCTTTAATTAGTAAAATTTTAAATGATTGTCAATATTGTTGCCAACGGTTTAGCTATGAACAGTACGGGAGCAAACTAGCGTTTGCTTTCCGCCACGCACATAGCAAAATCTTTTTGTTTTGATTTATTTTTTTCCTGTCCAGAGCAAAATCCAAAAGATTTTGCGGACTTCATAAAAATACACAAACCTTAGCGGTTAAACCCAAAGCCCGTATTGTTTATAGGTTTTGTTGTAGCACGTTTTTTTTTTTATACAATTTCGATTAAATTCCTGAAATCATCAATTACATAGTTAGGTTTTTGTTTTTCTAATTTTTCCCTTGTGTTGTTCCCATACGTTACTCCGCACGTATCGACATAAGCCCTTTGTCCCATTTCAATATCAAAAATTGTATCGCCAACAACTAAACATTCACTCAATTGATAGTTGTATTTATTGATTATGAGATTTACGATGTCAGGTGATGGTTTTTTGTTTTTGGCATCCTCTTCTCCACCTACAAATGAAAAAATATCATAGATGTTTTGCTTTTTGAGAATCTTAATTAATGCAGCTTTACCTTTACTTGATGCAACAGTTAAATTTATTCCTTTAGAATGAAAATCCAACAAGGTTTCTTTTACACCATCAAATAGAGAAATTGTATCGATTACAATTTCATTATAATGTTCACGATAAATCAAAGTCGCCTCCTCAATCAATTTTTCGTCAAGTGAAAAGGCTTTTTCGAAGGTAGTTTTCAGAGGTAATCCTATCAAACTTTCTATTAGATTTTCATCAACGTTTTGGAGATTAAAACTATGAGCAACAAATTTCATAGTTCGTATAATGCTTTCTTTTGTGTCGGCTAATGTGCCATCAAAATCTAGAATAAGAGTTTTATATTTCATTCTGGTTTACATTCTTTTCAAATGTGCTACAACGGTTCGGCTATGGCAAGTAGGGCAGGCAAGGAAACTTTTCGTTTCCGTCTGGTCTGCGAGCCAGAGCTTTTTGTTTTGTAATTATTTTTATTTTTTTAATTGCCAAATCCAAAAGATTTGGCGGACTTAGTAAACAAACCCAAGCCCTTAAATATAGCACTTTTCGCCCTATTTGCTATAGCCATTGTTGTGGTGTCGTTTTTATTATTTTCACTTCTAATTCCGTTTTGTAATTCAATCCGTTTTTCCTTTGTCCTTGTTATAATATTTTTTAGAATTCGATACAATTAGTAAGTAAGGTATTCCGATTATCATTGCAGTCCAAGAAGCATAATTTTGAATACTTGGGTTTTCAGTTAATTTAGCGATTAAATATCCCAAAATGATAATTAAAGCCATTCCAAACATTGCATTCCGAAATACATTTGCAATTCCCTCTATATTGTATTTTTCTTTATCTTTTTTCGGCATAGTATTATAGCCAGCAATCAGCCAATACATTTTCCCATATTTTATTAAAATTCCGAGAACGATAAAAAGAATTGCTACTCCAATCATATTTTTTATTTTCAAAATTCAGTCAGTTTATTTTGTGTTTTTTCTAAGTCATAATTGGTTCCCTCAAATGCAGTACAACGGTTTAGCTATGCGTAGTGCGGAGGCAAGGAAACATTTTCGTTTCCATCTGCGCAAGAAGCTAAATCTTATTGTTTAGTTTTATTTTTTCTTATCCAAAGCTAAATCCAAAAGATTTAGCGACTTCATAAATATACGCAGACCTTTCGGTTTAGCTCTAACGTCCGCATTACGTATAGGTTTTGTTGGCAAATCGTTTTTATTTTATCCATCCCTTATAGGTAATAACTAGGCCAAAAAGTCCCAGTAAAATCCCATACAAGAAGTCATTCGATTCTTCATATTCATTTAAAAAAATTAGTTTGTCCATCTGCGCATTCGTTAGCACATTCACCTCCTTTTTCCCGTAAATTGTTTCGCAAATTAGTCTATTGCCCTTTTTTATGAATACTTGGCCATTATATTGTAATTTATAAAATCCGCCTCTCCGTCCGAGATTATCACAGTCCATTGGCGTTTCAAGCACTTTAGCTGAAACAACATTATTCTCCTCGGTTATTCTCTTTTTAACAATTCCATTATTCAATATGATAACAGTTATTATGAGCATAAATAGTCCGCCGATAATAAGTCCTTTGGTTAAAATAAATGTTAGGATTTTTGATTTCAATTTTAAAGGGTCAAAATGTTTGCCAACGTCTCGGCTATGGCAAGTAGGGCAGGCAAGGAAACTTTTCGTTTCCGTCTGGTCTGCTAGCCAGAGCTTTTTGTTTTGTAATTATTTTTTCTTTTTTAATTGCCAAATCCAAAAGATTTGGCGGACTTCGTAAACAAGCTCAAGCCTTTAAATATAGCACTTTATGCCCTATTTGCTATAGCCATTGTTAGGCATAGTATTTATTTTCCTAATCTCTTATTTTTAAGTTCAAGTCCTTTTTTTGGTATTTCATAAAGATTGTCAAAAACATTTTCAATTATTTCAATTGCTAGTTTTAAATGCATTTTTGATGGTATTGTTAATTCATGAAGTGCCTTATTGCCTAAAAATCTATGTTCATGTAAAATGTCTGCATTTTCCTTTGTCAGTTTTCCATTTTCATGTAGCCCGTTGATTTTCCCTTGTAGCCCGGAACTTTTCTTTTTTATCTCTGTGCCATCTTTTTCTTTAACGGTTATAGTTCCATTTTTTATATTATTATCTTCACAAAGTCCCTCGACGATTGCTCTAATTCCAGCAGCAGATAACGTCAAATTTCCATTATTATAAGTATGAATTGTTTCCTTATAAATCTGTTTAATATTATGTGGGACATGCCAATATTCTTTAATAGATAAGGTGCCATATTCTCTCTTCGGATATAATTTCACTATGTCAATTGGACTGCCGTCATAATCAGTATTTTCCGAATTGATTTTATGAGATTTGAAAGAAATAGTATCGCAGCCCAAACATTGGATTATTTCATAATTACTATTCCAATCAAATGTATTGTATTGGTCCATTGGCTCCGAACCTGTTTCATAGATTGAAGATAACACTTGGTGATTTGTGTCAGTCGTACAATTTGAACATAAAATTCGATATTTTTTATCTACAGTTTTGTCCTTATCAATTTGAATTTTCATCTATAAGGTTTCTCTTTTTATATTATGCCTAACGTTCACGGCTATTTGCAGTTGTGGCCCTAGCCACCATTGCATATAGCCCATGTTGTATGGTGTTTTTTTAACTCCTTAAAGTTAAAAAATAAATGAACAGGTTTTTGACCCAAGCATTAGCTAGTATTACCTTTATTT
>NZ_JBDVFA010000023.1:0-48651 GCF_039941195.1 Aurantibacter sp.
GCAGTTGAATTCGCTAAATCTACATCAAGGGATTTTGCTTTAATTCCCATCATAGTTAGTATACAGCTAGCCAGTCCTGTTGCAACCGTGTCGGTTGGAGAAAATGCTTCACCCAATCCATTATTATCAACTGGGGCATCAGTAGTAAATGAATTGCCAGACTGTAAATGTTCACATGTATTTCGTAAATTACCCTCATAGGTTACTTTTGATGTCATTAATTAATCATTTTTATTTCTTGTAAACGTAAATCTTCGTAACTCATTATATAACAAGCCTGATTAAAATAACCGGAGGCGAAATCTTTTTCGTAAGAAAACTTATTTCCTGTATACTCTGTTTCCCCTACTAACTTAGAAATTTCAAACAAATCATTCTTATAAGCTAATTTCAGTAATAGGTCTAATGTAATATCAAAGCCACGAATTGCATAACGATCTGGTTCGCTACCGAAACGTTTTCGATACGCCTTCTCAAAACTATTACTAGCGGGCTCACGAAAAACTGAAGGATATGTAAAGTGCAAATTGGATAAATGCGTACTCGAAATAACATCGCTATCAAAAGCATTATCTTTTTGCGTAGTGAACATTCTCAGTTTCACTTTTTCTTTATCATTTTCTGGATCCAAAAGTGAATTATTTAAGGAATTTAAAATTGAAGTTACACTAGTAACCAGCTTAAAATTATCACTTTCAACAAAAATCCAATTCTCTTTTTCTTTTGAAAGCAATGATTTTAACATATCAATACTGACACCAATATTCTTTTCCTCTTCTATTACTTTTGCAATTTTCGTTTCCGGAAAGTTTTTAACCAATAAATTGCTGGCGGCAACATGTGTAGAATCTGCAATTACAATAATATTCTGGTCTACATAAACTTCTTTCACATAAGCTATCATTTTTTCTCTTAACAATTGTTCCGCCGTGAGAGAAAAGAAAACATTCTTTAAGCTTACATCTTTATTTGGTCGAATTGGAGTAATTACCGGGACATTTTTATCGGCAGCTCTAACTGCTACTTCACGGACGGATGCAAGGTCAAAAGGTCCGACTATCGCGTTATAATCTGATAGATTTTCTCGCAACAATAATTCTTTAGTTTTTGCAAGATTCAATTGATTATCAACCGTTTTAACATCTACAGAAACACCTAATTTCGCTACAGAATCCAACGCAACCAAAGCCCCTGAATAAAAACCTAAACTATACTTTAATAAGCTAGGTTTATCCAATTGTTTTTGAATTTCCTCTACGTCATTTAAATCGATGCGATTTAAACGAAAAGGCAACATAAACATTACCTTCGGTTTAATTGCAATATTTATACTATCGATAAGATTTAGCTTGTCTAAAACTAATGCATTGCGAACTTCAAAGTCTCCAATTTGATCTTTAGGCAGTTTTAAAATCATACCAGCCTTTAAACCTTTAGATAAATCAGGATTTAATGCTAAAAGTTCTTTATATGTAATCCCCAATTTACGAGTTAAAGAAAATTCGGTTTGCTTAGGTTTTACCTCGTAAAAATTAAAGTTATCTGTATTTACATCACCGGCATCTAACTTTTGTTGCGGTATTCGAATAACCATACCTTCTTTCAAACCGCCTTTTTCTGTAATCTCAGGATTTAATCGAACTACTTCATCTGATTTTACCCCGAATTCCTGCTCTAATCGATAAAAGTTCATTTTAGGTGGAACCGTATATGAAGTGAAAATTTGAGTATCCTGATTTTCGACAGAACTTCCAGGAATTCTTGGCAGTAGTAATTCTTGTCCTTCTCGTAAATAATCAGTTGTTTTAGATAGGTCTGGATTTAGAACTATCATACTATCAATAGTAATACTATGCTTGTGTGCAAGACTCCATCTAGTTTCTTTTGGAGCCACTTTATAAGTTATATAATTTTCAGGATTAAGTTCAGTATCTGGTTTTTTAACCCTCTTATACTTTGGCACTCTTAATACCATATTCTTTTTCAATGCAGAAGAATACAACACTTTATTGTACCGTTTAAGTTCGTCTTCAGAAATTTTATAGCGCTTAGTAATTCCAAAAAGTGTTTCCTTTCTACGTACTTTATGTGATATAAAACCAATGGGTTCTTCATGTTTCTCAGCAACTACTTCTGAATTTATATCACCTACAACAATGGGTTTTGATTGCCCATCTTGCGCGGTTGCAGGAATTACAAGAATGGTATTAGCTCTTAAAGTTTGCCCTTTTTTAATCTCTTTATTGTACGTGAGAATAGTTTGTGTAGAAACTTGATACTGTTTCGCTATACTCTCTAAAGATTCGCCTTTTTTAACTGAATGTGTTGTAAATTTTTGAGCTGTAGCTTTACAAGCTACGAATGCAATTAAAAAAAATACAAGTATGTTTCTTAAAACTTGATTCATATGTTTTACGGTTATTCCCATTCAATAGTTGCAGGGGGTTTTGAACTGATATCGTAAACAACCCTATTTACGCCAGGAACTTTATTTATAATTTCATTTGATGTTTTCTGTAAAAACTCATAAGGTAAATTCACCCAATCAGCAGTCATACCATCTGTACTTTCCACGGCTCTCAAAGCTACACATTTTTCATAAGTGCGTTCATCTCCCATTACCCCTACACTATTTACGGGCAAAAGCATAGCTCCGGCCTGCCAAACATCATCATATAGTCCCCATTCTTTTAACCCATTGATGAAAATATCATCAACTTCTTGTAAAATAGTCACTTTTTCGGGCGTAATATCTCCTAGGATTCTAATCCCTAAACCAGGACCCGGAAAGGGATGTCTTCCCAATAGTTCTTCATATAATCCCATACTAGCCCCTACTCTGCGAACTTCATCTTTAAATAACATTTTCAAGGGCTCAACCACTTTTAATTTCATATAGTCGGGTAATCCACCAACATTATGGTGGCTCTTAATTGTTGCTGAGGGACCACCAGTTGCCGAAACAGATTCTATAACATCGGGGTAGATTGTACCCTGTGCCAGCCATTTCGCATTGTCTACTAAATGTGATTCATCATCAAAAACTTCAATAAAAACACGACCAATAATTTTTCTTTTTGTTTCCGGATCACTTTCTCCAGCCAATTCATCCAAAAAGCGTGCCGAAGCATCAACTCCCTTTACATTGAGGCCCATACCCTCATATTGATTAAGAACACTTTGAAACTCATTTTTACG
The DNA here is from genome assembly GCF_039941195.1 of Aurantibacter sp. GTDB lineage: Bacteria > Bacteroidota > Bacteroidia > Flavobacteriales > Flavobacteriaceae > Aurantibacter_A. The sequence goes on from NZ_JBDVFA010000023.1 coordinate 3,199, forward strand.
AAGCAATCCGTTATTTACAAAAATGCAATGCAAATTTTTCCCTATAGCCTTATGTAACAAAACAGCGGCAACTGAAGAATCTACGCCACCTGATAAACCAAGTATTACTTTTTCATCACCTATCTTTTCTTTAAGTTCGGCAACGGCTGTTTCTACAAAAGCATCTGGTGTCCACGTTTGAGCAATTCCAGCAATTTTGACTAAAAAGTTCTCAAGCACTTGTTTACCATCTTTCGAATGATACACTTCGGGGTGAAATTGTATGCCATAAGTTTCTTCATTCTCAAACTTAAAAGCAGCATTTTCAACATCTGTAGTACTTGCAATTAGTTTCGTATTATCCGGTAATTTTTTAATGGTATCTGCATGACTCATCCATACTTGACTACCAGTGCTAACATTTGCTAAAAATGGACTTTCAGCATCTACATGAGAAAGGTTAGCTCTACCATATTCTCTTGTATTCGATTTTTCAACATTACCACCATTAAAATGAGCAAGATATTGAGCACCATAACAAACACCTAATAAAGGTTTTTTACCACGAATTTCCAACAAATCTATATGAGGTGCATCTTCTGCACGCACCGAATACGGTGAACCTGAGAGTATTACCGCATCATATTCGGATAAATCTTTTGGAGGATTGTTATAAGGTTTTATTTCGGAGAAAATATTTAGTTCTCGAACGCGTCTACCAATAAGTTGAGTGTATTGAGAACCAAAATCTAGAATTAGGACTTTGTTTTGCATGGGCAAAAATAGCAAATTGAAAATTTTAAGAAAGCTTATCTAAAATATATTTACAACATAAATATGAAAGAAATAAAATTTGTAAGAAAATACAACAATTATATTGAATTTTCGTTAATTGTATTGTATTTAGATTTCAGTTTTAACTCCATTTAATTGGATAATCAATACTTCCCTCACAAAGTCTTAATTACACTTGAATAAAAATAATTTCTTTTAGCTATTCTTTTAAAACTATAATTTATTCAATATGACTAACACTTATATGTCTGAGGTTAAATCGCTCTTAACTGCTGCTATACGGGAAAGGAATCATCCTTTAAAGTTTTGTGTGCTTGGTACAACAGGTTTAGATAATACTCCTGAATCTCGAATTATTGGGCTTAGAGATGTTTCTGAAGATTATGCTTTTACGCTTTTTACGGATGAACGCTCCAATAAAGTATCACAGATTAAAAAAAACCCACAGGTTAGTTTACTTTTTTATCATCCCGAAGAAAAAATACAAATTAAAGTTAAAGGAACCGCTACAATTGTAAAAGATGAAAATTTTATAAAAGAAAAATGGTTAGAAATCACTTGTAACGGCAGAAAAGATTATACTACGACGGAGGCTCCAGGAACTATTATAAAAAACAATGAGGAAATTACATTTCTAAAGGAAAAAAATTACTTCTGTATTGTTAAAATAGCCTCAGAAACAATTGAATATTTAAAACTTAGAGAATCCAGTCATTTCAAAGTACAATTTTATCATGCTTTTAATGGATGGGTTAGCCAATTTTTAGTTCCCTAAAAATTATTTCATAGAATTAAGAATGGCACTAATATCCTCGGTAGTAGTATCTGGGTTAATAAAACAAAAACGTGCGACGGTTTCTTTCTCATTACCATTATTCCATTTAGTTGGCGTTACTAAAGCAAAACCAGCTTTATGGTTTTTATAGGTCCAATTATTATAATCTTTTGGCTCCCAACCTATTCTTCTAAATAGAACACAAGAAAGGCTAGGTTCACGAACCAATTCTATATACGATTCTTTTGCTATTAGCTTACCTGCAATTTGCGCCAATGCTATACCTTGCTCCACTGCTTTCTTATACTTATCCGTTCCGTGCATAGCAAGTGAAAACCACAATGGCAAACCTCTTACTCTACGCGTTAATTGAATTTGATAATCCGATGGATTGAAACCTACCGCTCCTTCATCTTTAAAAATATCTAAATACGAACCTTCTTGAGCATGAGCTTCTTTGGCTTTTTCTGGGTGTTTATAAATTACCGCCCCACAATCATAAGGCGAAAAAAACCATTTATGAGGGTCTATCGTTATACTATCTGCTTTTTCAATTCCTTTAAAAAGATGGCGTACGGAATCAGCCGCAAGAGCTCCTCCACCATAAGCAGCATCAACATGAAACCACAAATTTTCTTTTTCACATACGGTTGCTATTCCATCTAAATCATCAATAATACCCGCATTGGTAGTTCCACCAGTTCCCACTACTGCAAAAAGACGTTTTCGAATATCATCTGAAAGTGCATCAATTGTATTTTCTAAATCACTTTCTGTCATTCTATTTTCAGAATCAACAAGCAAAATATCAGCATCTATAACTTTTGCCATCGCCTTAATTGATGAATGGGCTCCTACAGACGTAATTATTAAACCCCGAACACCTATATTTTGATCATTTTTACGCCAATTCTCGCGTGCAGCAACCATAGCCGACAAATTAGCAGCTGTACCTCCACTTGTAAAAACACCAAATGCACCTTTCGGTAAATTGGTAAGTGATACGAGCCATTTCATAGCCTCGTTTTCACAAAAAATTCCTCCAGCGCCTTCCATCCAATATGCACCATGTATGCTTGAGGCAGACGTTACCAAATCGAACATTATAGAAGCTCTTGTTGGGGCAGCCGAAACAAAAGCTAAATGACGCGGATGATCAATTGGTACAGTTGCTTTCACCAAAACATCTTTGAATAATTGAAAGGCCTTTTCACCTCCAATACCTTGCGAAGTAACAGTTTCTCCAACCAGTTTTCGAAGTTCTTCCTCCTTTTTTGGTTGCCCTAATTCTAAAGAAGTTGCCGTAATTCTATGGATGGCATACTTCATTACATCTAAGGTCATTTCAACCAAATCAATATCGATATTATGCATTGTAGATTTCATAAATCAAAGGTAAGTTTTTTGCTTTTTAGTGCTTGTATCAGTCCAAATGCAGAACTATTTAACTGTTTACACTATTAATTCTACAACACCTTATTTAGGTTACTAAAATGAAAAACCCCGTTTACAGCTTGTAAACAGGGTTTTTAATCAAAATCAAAAAACCAACCTAAACACATGAACTAAATTAAGTTCAAAAAAAATTCTTTTTCATAGCAATTTATTATAAAACAACTAACTCGTAATTTACCCTACCTTCTTTTTGAGTTTTTTTTAATAAAATAAAAAAAAGCCCATATAATAGGGCTTACACACAATTAAATTAGTTGTGATAGTACAAAATGATATTGTAAAGAATCAATTTTTAGTTAAAATTGAAAATTCTAAGTGTAAGGGTTTTAGCGCCACTAGTAATTGTGGAATTAAGTCTTCACCCCATTCTAAATAAAGCTCAGAAAAATTTAAAGTACGCTCTTGAAGTGAATGATTCGGAAATAATTGATTTTGTAATTCGGTTATTCGAAGCACATGATCTTTTAATTTACGTTTTTGAGCTTGCATTAATCGTTTTTCAAGATTATCCAAGCCTTTTTTTTGCTTAATTTCTTGAGCTTTTACAGCACCTAAAAAGGATTTGTCAGTTTTTTCAGCCAAAGCATACATATCTAAAAATTGATTTTCAAGCAGTTCCTTTTGTGGCGAAAAATCGATATCAATATTGGATATTGCTCGTATCTTTTTATTAATTAAACTATTTTGCTCTAAGAATAAGTCTTTTATCTGGAGATTTAATTTTTCTGTTTTTGTTTTTAATTTCTCAGATACTATTAGTGCGGAGTTTCGAAGCAATAGCACTGGAAAAGGGACATTCATTACCTCGAACATAGATTTTAATTCCAGCCAATAAGCAATCTCCCCTCCTCCTCCAATATAACATAGGTTTGGCAATATCACTTCTTGGTATAAAGGTCTAGCAATTACATTTGGTGAGAAACGTGCCGGAAATTGATCCATTTCATTTAACAATTCTTCTTTACTCCAATTTATTTTAGTATCAACAACACCAAAACCATCTTCCTTAGCAATTATACGCTCTCTAAGTCCCTCCTTCAGGTAAAAGTAATTTATCTCTCTAGGGTTAACTTGCACCTTATAATCGTTTGAAGCGCTTTGTAACAATTCTACACTTTCCGTAACCCTTTTATAAGCCAAATTCTCAATAATGTCTTTTTTAGCATATGGCATTAACAATTTCTTCAGCGCAATATCTTGCCCATCTACAATTACTAATCCATAGGTGCCAAAAAGTTCATTTGCTAAATATCTCGTGGCACTTGTAAGGTTATCATGCTCTAAATAGGCTTTCCTAAATAGATTTTTTAGAAAATCTGCATTCTTCCCTCCACCTAATTCATTCGAAAAAGCTTCAAATAATTCCTGTAATCCTTCATTTTTAATTTCGCCTACAGCACCGCCCTGATTACCTTCAGGATTCCATTGCAGCTTTTTTCCTTTAAAATTAAAATAGTTTATTTCTTCAAAATCATGATCTTCTGTAGCCATCCAATAAATTGGCACAAAATTGTACTGCGGGTATTCCTTTTTAAGCTCAACGGTAAGATTAATAGTGGAAATTATCTTGTATAGAAAATAAAGTGGCCCGGTGAACAAGTTCAATTGATGACCTGTAACTACAGTAAATGTTATCGGTTCTTTTAATTGAATAATATGTTCTCGAGTTTTATTACTTATAGCAGTATCAGCATACTGAGCCATTAAACTATCATATAAAACAGCACGACTACTATCGGAAAAACTACGTTGTTTCTCTTCTATTTGGGCTTCAAAATTCTTTAACGATGGAAAATTGTTATAAAATCCACTTAAAGTCTCTTTTTCTTCGAGATAGTCACAAATTAGTTTAGAAAAAAAACCCGTTTGCTTATAGTTTAAACAGTCAACATCCATAGAAGGCAAAATTCGCTATAAAGTTATACTAATCATTAAAAACAGCTCCTAAAAATACGTTAAATGCCTCAATAGTCCATTTAACGAAAAAACCTTACGAATTAAAGTCTTTAAAAAGAAATGAGCTACAAATTTCTTAGATTGTACCCTGCCTTTTTTACATCAAATGTAATATGAAAATGATAAGAATTTTACTCTCGATAACCTTGTTCACGTGTTTTATTGGCAATACTCAAGAATTAAAATCACCTTCAGAATTCCTAAAATATAAGTTAGGCACCCAGTTTACAAGACACCATCAAGTTGTAGATTATTATCAGTACTTAACTCAAAAAGCACCAGAGAGAATGCAATTGGTTGAATACGGCTCAACAAATGAGGGTCGGCCTTTACTCTTGGTATATTTTTCATCAAAAGAGAATATGAAAAATTTAGAAGCCATTCGAAAAGACCATTTAGAAAGTACTTCGGGGAAAGGAAACTCCGAAATTGCAATCGTATGGTTAAGCTATAATGTACATGGAAATGAAAGTGTAGGCACAGAGGCAGCAATGAAAACCATCTATGATTTACTAACCAAAAAATCTGAATATCTAGAAAATACGGTCATTATAATGGATCCTTGTTTAAATCCGGATGGTCGAGATCGTTATGTAAATTGGTACAATGAGAATAAAAATTTGCTTTTAACTACTGACCCAAATAGCAAAGAACACCATGAGGGTTGGTTAAATGGAAGGGCCAATCATTATATGTTCGACCTAAATCGTGATTGGGCCTGGCTTACACAAAAGGAGAGTCAACTTCGTTTAAAAATGTATAATCGATGGCTGCCACATGTGCATGTTGATTTTCATGAACAAGGAGTGGATAGTCCGTATTATTTTGCTCCTGCTGCTGAGCCATATCACGAAGTAATAACAGATTTTCAAAGAGAATTTCAAAACACCATTGGCAAAAACAATGCGAAGTATTTTGATAATAATGGATGGTATTATTTTACCAAGGAAGTCTACGACCTTTTGTACCCTAGTTATGGAGATACATACCCCATGTACAACGGTAGTATTGGTATGACTTATGAGCAAGGGGGTAGCGGCCGTGCGGGATTAGCAATTAAAACAAACATTGGCGACACATTAACTTTAAATGACCGATTGGAACACCATTATACCACAGGTATTTCCACCGTAGAAATTGCTAGTAAGAATGCAGGAAAGTTGAATAATGAATTTAAAAAATTCTATAGTAACCGTAACTTTAAATACAAAAGCTATGTAATGAACGGAGATGGTGATAGAATTAATGCACTTACAAAACTTTTAGACCAACACGATATTAGTTATGGCAGAACAAATAAAGGCACTTTAAAAGGGTACAAATACGGAACAGGTAAAGTTGGAAATCTACGAATTACCGGAAATAATCTTGTGGTATCTACAGATCAGGCCAAAGGAACTTTAGTAAAGGTTCTTTTTGAGCCTAATGCGAAACTTACAGACTCACTTACGTATGATATAACAGCTTGGTCACTTCCCTACGCTTATGGACTAGATGCTATAGCAACAACTACAGAAGTATCTAGTGAACCATTAATACAGGAAAATCCAGTTGACAACACTAATTTAAATGAAAATGCTTATGCCTATCTCACCGACTGGAATAGCATGAATGATGCCCGCTTTTTAGCAGCCTTACATCAGGCAAATATTCGAGTACGTGTAGCACACAAACCTTACATTTCAGATGGTAAAAAGCATCAGCGCGGTAGTTTGGTAATAACTAGAGCAGATAATAAGAATAATAAAAATTTCATATTTCAGCTTAAAAAAATAGCTGCAGATCACAACGTAATTTTGACTGCCACTAAAACAGGATTTGTAGATAATGGCAAAGACTTTGGTTCTAGATATGTTGAAATGCTAGATAATATTAAGGTTGCTGTGATATCTGGCGGACCTGCCTCGACATTGCGATTTGGAGAAATATGGCATTTCTTTGAGCAACAACTAAATTATCCCATTACAATATTAGATGCAGCATATTTTAAATGGATTAATATAGCTGATTATGATGTTCTTATTTTACCAGATGGACTAGAGTACGATAATTTATTTACAGAAAGCAAATATGCCGAACTAAGGGTTTGGGTTGAAAATGGAGGAAATCTCATTGCAATGGGTGGATCTATAAATACTTTGGTTGATAAAGATGGTTTTGATATTAAGCTTAAAAAAACAGAAAAGGATACTACAGCCAATTTAAGCGCTTTTGGAAGTACACAACGCGAACGGATTTCAGATGAAATTACAGGAGCAATTTTCAAAACAAAAGTAGACAATACACATCCTTTAGCCTACGGTTATGATGACTCTTATTTTACTATGAAATTAGGTAGTACTTCTTATGAATATTTAGATGGAGGATCTGTGGCATATCTCGAAAATGGCCATAACATTCCTGTTTCTGGATTTGCTGGTTTTGAAGCCAAAAACAAAATTGATAAGAGTCTAATTTTCGGAGTAGAAAGTCATGGTGAAGGAAAAGTTATCTATATGATAGACAACCCATTATTTAGAGGTTTCTGGGAAAATGGAAAACTTTTCTTTGCAAATGCCTTATTTATGGTGAAGTAGCATAATGTAAGTCTACTAACTTTCTAATGCTTTCTTACAATACTCAACACATTTAGCAACTTCTTGTACTGAAGTTGAACCTTCTGGAATTTTATATTCTAATTCTACTGTTGCAGGAAACTTGTATTTATTATCACGCATTAATTGCAAAATTTCAACCACTGGAGTATCACCTTTTCCAAAAACCATGTTTTCTTGTCCATTAACCTTATTCTTTCGATCCTTTAAATGCATACTACTAATGCGTTCATTTTTACGCTTAAGTATATCTAAAGTATCTGTATTTCCAGCTGCCACATAATGTCCAATATCAATATTCATCATATTTGATGGTGATTGCTTTAAAGCAGTATCCCACCAAGTTGGTGTTTGTTGGGTATGTCCATGATATGCTATTTTCATGTTATGTTTAGCTGCCATTTGACCTAATTTTAAGGTATGTTCGTCATCCCCTGGTAATTCTACAGTAACATGACTAGCGCCCAAGGCCTTGGCAGCTTTAAAGCCATAATTAATATCTATATCACTACTCTCTTTACCAAAAGCATTTGGTTTAAATGCATATATTTTCACACCTTTATCGGCATACATTTTTTTAAAATCACTGAATTTCTCAAACGGCGCATTGGCTCTCCATTTGGTTAATTGTTTTGCAAAAGATGCAGATTGCGCTTTTAAATCGGCTAACTCTTTCTTTTGATCTTCATTTGGATTTACTACGCGAGACAAGCTTCGCATCGTTCTTCTATCAACCGGATTGGTCGGCATACCAGCAAAAGATTCCGCCGGACCTCCCATTAATTCAATTGCGCTAATACCTGAATCTAATACATACTGCAAAGTGGCTTCAGCACTTTGGTCTTCCATATCGCGAAATGAATATGTAATACATCCAATTTGAACTCCATTTACTTTAGAAAATGGTTTATTATAAGAAGTAATAATAGCTGGAGCCCCAAAAAGTTTTGGTCCTCCTAAAACTACCCCTGTTGCCAAGACAGCCGTTTTAGAAATAAACTTTCTCCTTGATTGAGCGTTTTTAGAATTTTTCATGATTAAGATATTTTCTAAAGTTTGTTGATTAAGATTTAGATTTTAAATGCGGATAGGATTTTAGGAAGTATTAAAATTATTACCATCTAATAATTGCACTACCCCAAGTAAAGCCACTACCAAATGCGGCAAGAACAACCAAATCACCTTCTTTTATTTTTCCTTCCTGCCATGCTTCTGTTAAAGCAATTGGAATAGAAGCTGCCGTTGTATTTCCATAACTCATTATATTATTAAATACTTGATCGTCAGAAAGACCAAATTTTTTCTGAATGAATTGCGAAATACGAAGATTAGCTTGATGTGGAATTAACATATCAATGTCCGTTGGTGGTAGGTTATTTACCTGTAACCCTTCCATGATTACCTCACTGAAACGAACCACCGCATTTTTAAAAACAAATTGTCCGTTCATATGCGGTAAATAAGACTCATCATCTGGATTCGCATCAGCAACTATATCGCTAACCCATCTACCACCCATACCTGGAGCTAATAAAGCGAGTTCTTCTGCATGCTGTCCTTCGGAATGTAAATGCGTAGAAAGTATACCTTTAGTAGCATCTTCTTCTCTACTTAAAACTGCAGCACCAGCACCATCCCCAAATATTACGGATACTCCCCGACCACGGGTCGTCATATCTAAACCTTTAGAATGGATTTCAGACCCTATAACTAGTATGTTTTTATACATACCAGTTTTTATATATTGGTCCGCAATTGAAATACCATAAACAAAGCCAGAACACTGATTTCGAACGTCAAGTGCACCTACAGTTTTTATTCCTAAATCGCGTTGTACTAATACGCCTGGACCAGGAAAATAATAGTCGGGACTTAATGTTGCAAAGACAATAAAATCGATATCATCTTTATCAATTCCTGCATTTTCGATAGCAATTTTTGCTGCCTTAACTCCCATACTAGTAGTAGTGTCCGATGGGTCTGAAACATGCCGACGTTCTTTTATACCTGTGCGTTCTTGGATCCATTCGTCATTAGTATCCATAATTTTTGATAGATCATCATTGGTCACAACATTATCCGGCACATAGTGCCCGAGGCCAGTTATTTTAGAATTGTACATGAGTTTTACTTTAGTGTTTTGGTTGAATAACTACATTAGAGTATCAAGGTTTTTAATATGTAGTTTAATCAAAACTATTATTCTAAGATAAAGAAACAAAATTAAAATTCAGAAATAGTTGAATAGTATCTAGTTTAAATACTTTTTATAATCATTGATTTTTACCTTAGCTTTTAAATCATGTAGTAAATTAAAAAGCCCAAAGAATGTTCGATTCATATATAAGAAGTGTTTTGAACCTCTATTACCATTCATTTTTCTTATTTCGGTATCTTCAGTAAATCGCTCAGAAAGGGCAGCTATTCTATTCCAGAAATCGTCAGCTCCAAAATCAAACTCCTTTTCATTTAAAGGAGCAGTAAAAATGGTTAACATCTCTTTAAAAATAGTTTTAAAAAATATAATTTCTTTTGCAGTATCTGTGGGAGTTAAAATTTCCAATTCATAAAGTTTTTCTGTAAAACTTATGTCATTGTTTAAAACTTGTTTTTTAGCTAATTCAAAATAAGGGTTGTAAAATTCATCTGGCACCGATTTCATACAACCAAAGTCTATTGCAATGAGATTATTTTGATTGCTAACTAAAAAATTTCCGGGGTGAGGATCTGCATGTACTTTACGTAAAAAATGAATTTGAAACATATAAAAGTCCCATAGTGTCTGACCCAACTTATCCCCCAATTCTTGGGAAAAATTTGTTTTTGCAAATTCACTAAGGTGCAAACCATTCATCCAATCCATAGTAAGAATACGTTCACTAGAAAGTTCTTCGTAATACTCAGGAAATTCTAGTCCATGTATTGCCGAACAAGAAGTTGTAATTTCTTTACTCTGTTTTAATTCTAATAAATAATCGGTCTCTTCCAATAATTTATTTTCAACTTCCTTAAAATATTTATCAGAGTCTTTACCTTTAATATTAAACATTTTTAGGGCAATTGGCTTAACTAAGGCTAAATCACTACTTATACTGTCAGCTACACCGGGGTATTGAATTTTAACGGCTAAGGTTTTACCTGCTTTCGTAGCTTTATGTACTTGTCCAATACTAGCCGCGTTAATAGAATTCTTTTCAAAAGAATCATAGATTTCTTCAGGGTATTTACCCAAATATTTTTTAAATGTTTTACGAACTAAAGGCGCTGATAATGGTGGAACAGAAAACTGCGATAGGGAAAACTTATCTACATATGCACTGGGAAGCATGTTCTTTTCCATGCTTAACATCTGTGCTACTTTTAAAGCACTTCCTTTTAATGTCTTTAATCCGTCATAAATATCCTCGGCATTGTCTTCATTTAATTCATCCTTTGTAAACTCTGGATTAACCAATTTCTTACCATAATACTTTACATAATTACCACTAATTTTAACGCCAGTCTTAACCAACTTACTTGCGCGTTCTATCTTTCCGGTAGGAATTTTGTCTAGTGTCTTCATTACTTAAATAAATGTTTTTATGCCATTTTTTCTTTAAACAGGAATTTTCCAAAATCGATAATATTGTCTAATGGGGTATTATCAAAAACATCAAATATTGTATTTATTGATTTTTCAATAGCAACATCTGTCTTTTCAAAACCTAAAGAATCATCGTCCATCCAGAATTTTAAAATGAATAGTAATTGCAACCAAGCTCCTTCTGAAAATAATTTTGGATTATGTTGTGTGATTTTTGAAGTTTTATGCTCATTATTATTTTCTATGAGTGCTGTAGCAAATTCCTTTATATTTTTCCTTAAACCCTTTAATTGCTCCATATTCTTTAAAAGATTTTTATCATACTTCAATGAAAACAGAACATAACTTCTATTTAAGGTCAGTAACTCGAAAAAAGAAAAGAAAAATGTTAGCATTTTGTCTTTATTAGAAAAAGACTGATAATCCTTATTTTTCGTTATTAAGGCTATTGTTTTAGAGTAAAACGTATTCCATACTGACTTCTGTAGGCCCTCAATAGATGAAAAAAACTTATAAAATATAACCTCCTCTATTTGATGCACCTTACAAAATTTATATACTGATTTAGGCACTACTTCGTGTTCCAGTACATACGCCATATAAAATGAAATAATATGGTCACTAGTTATTTTTTTGGACTTTGCTACCATCTTTATTTTTTTTAAAAATTAATAAGCTCAATAGGATTTGAATATACCTAAATAAGGTGCTAAAAATTATAAAAACGCGTTCCCAAGCGAGAACACGTTTTTATGTAACCAACCAAACTTTCTTGTATAATTTTTTTTTAATAACAATTTCAAACTCTAATCACTTTTCAAATATACTATTTGTCTAACAATAAAACAAATAAATTAGACAAAAATTATGCAAATAAGATTTTATTACAAAAGAAATATTGGGTGTCAGTTTGTCACTTTTTCATTTTTGGTATTTTTTTTGTTTTGTAATGTGCAATAGTAGAATTAATTTTGAAGTTGCTTTTTTGGCTTCACTATAAACAAAAAGTTAAACAAAATTTCTTCATTGGAAGAAATGACGGTAAAATTTACATATTATGGCTAAAGGTAAAATCAATGTTTCAGTAGAAAACATTTTTCCTCTTATTAAAAAATTTCTATACAGTGATCACGAAATATTTCTTCGTGAATTGATTTCCAACGCAACGGATGCAACTCTTAAACTAAAACATTTAGCAGCTATTGGTGAAGCTAAAGGTGTTGAATATGGCAATCCGCAAATAGAAATTAAAGTAGACAAGGAGAATAATAAAATTCATGTTATCGACCAAGGGATTGGAATGACTGAAGATGAAGTGAAAAAGTATATAAACGAACTTGCTTTTTCTGGTGCTGAAGAATTTTTAAATAAATATGATGACACTGCGAAAGATGCAGGTATTATTGGTCATTTTGGTTTAGGTTTCTACTCTGCTTTTATGGTGGCAGATAAAGTAGAAATTATCACAAAAAGTTTTAAAGATGAACCTGCAGTTCATTGGTCTTGCGATGGTTCACCAAACTTTACAATTAAAAAATCAAAAAAAGAAGATAGAGGCACCGAAATCATTTTATCTATTGCAGACGATTCCAAAGAATTTTTAGAAGATTCAAAAATAACAGGCTTACTACAGAAGTATAATAAATTTATGCCGATTCCGATTAAATTCGGAATGCGCACCGAAACACTTCCTAAGCCAGAAGATGCAAAAGAAGATGACCCAGCACCAACTCAAGAAGTTGAAAATATCATCAACAATCCAAATCCAGCTTGGACAAAACAACCAAAAGATTTAGAGGAAGCTGATTACAAGTCTTTTTATAGAGAGTTGTATCCAATGCAATTCGAGGAGCCTTTATTCAATATTCACCTTAATGTGGATTATCCGTTTAATTTGACTGGGATTTTATACTTCCCAAAAATGACGAACGATATGAATCCTCAAAAAGATAGAATTCAACTCTATCAAAATCAGGTATTCGTAACAGATAATGTAGAAGGTATAGTTCCTGAATTTTTAACCATGTTACGTGGTGTAATCGATTCTCCAGATATTCCTTTAAACGTATCTCGTTCGTACTTACAAGCTGATGGTGCGGTAAAAAAGATATCTTCATATATCACCAGAAAGGTTGGTGACAAGCTCAATTCACTTTTCAAAAATAATAGAGAGGAATTTGAAGCAAAATGGAATGACATTAAAATTGTTATTGAATATGGTATGCTTTCTGAGGACAAATTTTTTGAGAAAGCAGAGAAATTTGCCCTTTATCCAACAGTGGATGGTAAATTCTTCACTTTTGAAGAATTAAAGGAAAAGATAGCCCCTACGCAAACTGATAAAGACGACAAACTAGTAGTTCTTTATGCTTCAGACAAAGTAGCACAGCACAGTTACATTGAAGCTGCTAAAGCAAAAGGCTACGAGGTTCTTTTATTAGATTCTCCTATTATTAGTCACTTAATGCAAAAGTTAGAAACTTCTAATGAAAAGATTTCTTTTGCTCGTGTAGATGCTGATCATTTAGATAACCTTATAAAAAAGGAAGAAACTCAAATTTCTAAATTATCTGATGAAGAAAAAGAATCACTTAAAACGACTTTAGAAGAAACAATTTCTAATAAAAGTTACACGGTTCAATTGGAAGCAATGGATAGTGATGCATCGCCATTTATTATTACGGAACCAGAGTTTATGCGTAGAATGAAAGAGATGCAACAAACCGGTGGTGGCGGTATGTTTGGCATGGGTAACATGCCAGAAATGTACAATTTAATTGTAAACACGAATAGCGAACTAGTTGGTGAAATTCTAAATACTAAAACAGCTAAAAAGAAAGAGCGATTAATTAATCAATCTTTAGATTTAGCTAGACTTTCAAAAGGTTTATTGAAAGGTGAAGAGTTAACAGAATTCATCAAACGCAGTTACGAAATGGTGAAATAAGCCTAAATATTCCTGAAAATGGAAATTATGTAAAACCGCTTTGTTTTGAATAACAAGGCGGTTTTTTTGTTTTTTATGCAAAAACTACTGGTTTTCAGGTATTGTATAAGGTGTAAGGCGTAATTATATTTGTTATTCTCCTTTTTAGGAGACACTCCATTAACTATAGCTATAGTAGCCGTCTAGAGATTTTCTTTGGACGGTTTTTTTCTTTTTAGCCCAGGTTTAATTAACGGCAAATAAAAAAAGTGAAATCTTAAATAAAATTTCACCTTCTTAGTTTGAATAGCATAGGTTACCAATAAATTGGCCCGGTACCTAAATACTTTTCGGCAATTGGCTTATAATAATCAAGTACCTCGTCTAAATCATACAATTTTGGACTTTTTGTATATAAATCGTACTTATTAAAATCTCTAATTATTTCTAAGTATTCAGCATCTTTTTCATTTAACAATTCGGTATAACTACCACCAGTATGCCAAGGATAAAAAGAATGATAACGAATCATTACCATAGCTTCTTCGGGTAATTTATTTTCTTTGTGATTATTTAAAACTTGATACAAATATTCATCATGTCCCCAAGCTAGATCTACGTTATCAATACCGCATCCCTTTTCATAAATACCTAAAGTAGTATTGTACTCCGGGTTCGCCATATCTTCATTAAGTGCATTAAATTCTGGATAAACACAAGAATCTGGCAACTTACAGCCAACGATAAAAACATCACCTACTAAGCCCCATTGCTCAGCCTGACTTGTACCATCTTCATCTGAGCCCCACATATACATTATTTTACCTAAATCGTGTATAAGTCCTGTTAATTGCATCCAATCTGGTCTATTATCAGCTCGTAATCCTTCTGCACTCTGAATTAAATGTTGAATGTTTGGTAAATCTAAGTCCGGATCACTTACATCAATTAATTTATTCAGATGGCGCATTGCTTCCCATAAATCCATAGGTTTGTCAAACTTCAAATACTTTTTATGCATATTTTGCACATATTCTAAGGTTTGATTTGTACGCATTTTACGATAATGCTCTTTTACAGCAACCGAAACATCTGGAGCTTCATAATTTCTAAATGCTTTTTCTTCTTCCATAGCTATATTTAATGATCAGTTTTTTAAAAAATATTGTTAATATGTCAATTATTAGGGCCTTAATTTAATAAAATTAGAATTCAATTCTAAACGTTTCCTAATACAAGGTATAATATAACGGTAAACACAACTAAGAATAGACTAAACGGCTTGGTGAACTTCCAAGGTTTCAAATCTAACACACCTGCATCTTTCATCTCAAATTTACTATCCGTAGGCACTAAAATTGAAACTAAATGCATAAGTGCAATGTTTAATACAAATTCAATTCCCCAAATATGTACAAAATGTAGATTTACTTCAATTAAATAATACATTACAACGTAGAAAAACAGTCCAAATACTAAGCCTGCTTTTGCACCAATAGCATTTACCTTTGGAAAGAGAAATCCAGCAATCACCACACTGGCAATTGGTATGAAAAAAATACCATTTAATTGTTGCAAAAGCTGGTAAAGTCCATCTGGTGCATTTGCAACAAAAGGCGCAATACTAATAGCGAAGATTGCTAAAAGTGCAGAGGTCCATTTACCAATTTTAACCAATTTATTTTCAGTGGCATCTTTGGAAATATAGCGTTTAAATATTCCTAAGCTAAAAACCGTAGCAGCACTATTTAAAGCACTATTAAAAGTACTAAGAATTGCGCCCATCATCACAGCAACGAAAAATCCGGTTAGCCAAAGGGGTAGCACTTTTTTAACTAATAAAGGATAAACACTATCTGGGTTATCATAAAGACTTTCACCGAAATAATAGAATCCGATTAACCCCGGTAATACAATAATTAACGGGACCAAAATTTTTAGTAATCCTGTAAATAATAGTCCTTTTTGGGCTTCTTCTAAGCTCACTGCACCTAAAACTCGTTGAATTATAGATTGGTGCATGGTCCAAAAATATAGTTGATTAACCATTAACCCTGTAAACAAAACCTCAAAAGGTAGAATAGCTGAACGTGCGCCTTCCCCTACTCCAGATTCATCGCTTACCACATTAAATTTATCGGGACTATTATCGAAAACCATTCCCATTCCAGTAAAAAGATTACCATCACCAATACCTAAAAGCGCAAGAATTGGCACTAATAATCCCGCTACAAGTAAACCAAAACCATTAATAGTATCGGTATAAGCTACCATTTTCAATCCGCCGAAAATGGCATAAACTGCTCCAATGGTTCCAACAATTAGAATGGTAACAAGAATACCTTGATCTTGAGAAACATTAAGCAAATTAGAAATTTCAAAAATAGCCTCAATATTCAATGCACCTGTATACAATACTATTGGCAATAATGTAGCTACGAATGAAATTATTAATAGTAGGGCAACAAATGTTCTTGTAAGTCCGTCGAATCGTTTTTCTAGAAATTCTGGAATAGTAGTTAATCCCATTTTAAGGTATTTCGGAGCAAAATAAAGTGCACCAATTACTAATGCTAAAGCCGAAGTAACTTCCCAAGCAACGATAATAGCTCCATTTCGATAAGAAGAGCCGTTCATACCCACCAAATGTTCTGTTGAAATATTTGTAAGTAAAAGCGATCCGGCAATAACAATTCCTGTTAACGAACGTCCTCCTAAAAAATACCCATCCCGAGTATCTAATCTATCCTTGCGTAATTTATAAGTTGCATAAAACGCAACAAAACCTGTAAATAATATAAAAGTTAATAAAGCCATAAGGCTAAAAATAGGAATAATCCATGAATATGACAATTAGCCGAATACCTGCAATTATGTATTAAAAAATACTGGAAATCAGGTATTTCATCCATTTGCATCAAATTGTACTTTGGTCATTGAATACTAACAATAACCGATATGAACCATTTTAACATTTTAATCAGCATTTTTTTAGGGGTAATTTTTGTTTCTAATGCCCAGACATATAATACCAATAATAAATTGCTAGCTGGAGGAATCCATCCCGAAGTAATTGCAAAAGAAGTTGGACCCAACACCGTAGTTTATAGTTACCCTCAAAAAACACATCAAAATGAAGGGCAAAACCATGAAAATAATGGAAGTCTAAATTCAAATGACAAGACTGAATTTTTCGAATATCCCGATATGAAGACAAAACAGGGAGCAATACTACCGTTTGAATTCATATTTGATGGTTCAATAAAATCACAAGCAGGAATAAAAGCCCAAGAATTTTATTTTAGTACACTTATGAAATCTCCTGAACTAAATAAAATTAGCTATCAAGATCTTGAAACCACTCGTGAGCGATTAAATAGAGCTGGCATTTTTGATGCTCAAGATTTAAACTATTTTGATCTGCCATTAATTGCAAAAATAATTGGAGCTGGTATATTAATTACAGCAAAAATATCTATAAACACGACCAATACAGATGTTCCTAACCAAAGCCCAAATACAGAGATAGCGCAATTCCAGACCGAAACCAATTTTAGCATCTACAATAAAAATGGAAAGGAAATTTTTTCTAAAAAAGAGGCTCCTTTTACACCAGGGCCTAAAGATAGTTATCAAATAACGTTAGACTATTTAATGAAACAAACACCATATTACCACAAGTTGTAATTATCATAATTGAATACTCAAAAAACACAGGATTTCAGGTATTTCAAATTGTTAGAGAAGAATATAGTTTTGTAAATGAACAAAATGATCAATAAAATGAAACTTTCAATAGTAACACTCGTATATTTTTTAGGCATAGTATTTCAGGCTAATGGTCAAAACGCTTCAGATCAAATTTATTTAGGTAACGGCGAAATAGTTGAGGCAACAGTAAAAAAGGTTGAACCGAATACGATAACTTTTAGTTATTTAGGTGAAAATTTAGAAAACATTGTTGAGAAAACTGAAGTATTAAAAATTGTTTTTAAAAGTGGTCGTGAACAAGCATTTAATACTAGTATTTCATCTAAAGGAGTAGTTAGTGCAGATTTCGAATACCCACCTATGAAATCTAACGAAGGAGCTATTTTACCATTTGAGTTTGTTTTTGATGGTGCAGTGGCTCCTGAAGAAGGATTTGAAGCACAAGAATTTTATTATAATAACTTAATGCGCAAGCCAGAACGTAATACAATTGCATACCAAGACCCCGAAGTTACCCGTAAAAGATTACGCAATGCGGGTATTACGGAAGCCAACCATATGCGAGATTATGAAATGGAGGAAATCGCAAAAATAGTTGGAGCTGGAATTATGGTTACAGGAAAAATTACTGTGGATTACCGAAGTACTACATCTTCTTCATCGGGTTCAACAACAACTAAAGTAGATGCCAAGAAAAAAAGAGTGAAATCTTATTCTAGCGATTACAGTACCTCTATGGATGAATTTAATACAAAAGTTTTATTTAGAATTTACGATAAGGGAGGTAATAAAATAGTTGATGTAAAAAGAGTTCCTTTTTTAGCCACTACACGTGATAATTATGTAACCGCACTAAACTACCTAATGAAACGCACACCTTATTACCAAAAATAAGGTTAAGCCAATCGCTTGTTAAAGTGATTTTTCAATATTAATATTTGAATACTTACGAAAAAAGTGAATCCCATAATCGCATAAATACCTACAGAAGAGATTTCCATATTGATAAGGTTTAGTGTATTACTATTTTGCAAAGGGTTAAAGGTAAAAGTAGAAAGCCATGTAGAATTTGCTGGGTTGTTTTTCGCTAAAGTGAAATACGCAATAACTCCACTGATAGAAATACCTAAAAGCCACCATATTCTTTTTGAAATTATTGGTTGATAAGTGGTGATTTTTGAATCTGACAGTCCTTCGACTCTTGACATTACCTTTGTAGTAAAATCAATTGCAGGAGATTCTAGTGAAAAATCTTGCATTAATTTTTCCGTAAATTCCTCTAATTTTTTATCTGCTTTTTGGTCCATAATTTTCTAAAATTGTGGGTTCTAAAGTTGTCATTAAAATTGTTGCTAATCGTTTTCTTGCTCTGTACATTTTCACTTTTACATTATTAGTACTTAGACCCATTACTTTTGAAATTTCTGATAATGATAATTCTTCAAAATAAAAAAGAGTAATCAATACACCATAATCATCTGGCATTTGCTGAATACAATTTTTAACAGCCAACTCACGGTCGTTTCGATCCATAATATCAAAGGCATCTTCTAATGTTCCAATTTGATTTTCTGCAAACTGATTTAATTCAATTGTATTCTTATGTTTATTATTCAATTTAATTCTATCTAAGCAAGCATTATATGCTATTCGATAAACCCATGTAGAAAATTTTGAATCTCCCTTAAATTTATTAAGGTGCTTGTATATTTTCACAAAAGTGTCTTGTGATATTTCTTCTGCTTCTTCCCTATTCTTAAGCACTTGCATTGTTAATGAAAATACCATATTACGATATCTGTTTACCAATACTGCAAAAGCTTTAGTATCACCTTTTAGTATTTTATCAACATAAAATTGGTCGGTTTGAATTGACATATGTGCATTTGACGATTTAAAAAGCAACTTGGTTACAGGTATATTGAAAAAATATTTTAACGAAGGTGTAACCAAGTTTTCTTTTTTGTCGTCATAAGCAATAAACGATTTAAAATTAATCAATTAAATTCATCATTATGGCAGGAGCAGTATTTATGCTAGGCAGTATAGCATTAGCAGTATTCGGAATTTCATATTTATTTTTCACAACACGAAACAAAGAGCGTTTAGCACTTATTGAAAAAGGAGCTGACGCAAGTATTTTTATGAAAGGGAAAAATAATGATACTCCTATGTGGAAAGTCATCTTATTAAATCTTTCTGTTTTATTAATCTCAATTGGCATTGGAATTTTTATTGGAGCGATATTAAGCGAAATGCGTGTTGATCCTGATGTTGCCTATCCAGGTACAATTTTTATATTGGCAGGAATCGGATTATTAGTCGGTTTTTATCTAACAAAAAAAATAGAAAAGCAGGAATAAGTTTGTAGTATTAAAAATGCGTTGGGCCGAAAGTTTTAAATATATTTCATTATTACACCCACAATTTTGCAGTAGTATAACATAAATTGGAAAACCAATTAAACCACTTATTTTCAGTAAATTGAATACAGAAAGTGTAAGTTCATTGTTATCTATTGCTCATGTTTTTAGATATAAATTTAATCTCCGTTTTGGATTCTGCCGGTGTTATACAAGGATTAGCATTTGGCATTATGCTTTTAGTGATTAATAAGAGAAGAAAAAACTATAGCTATTGTTTAGGCCTAATTTTAATCCTTTATTCACTACAAAGAGTAACTGTTGTTTTTGCAGAACTAAACATTTTTGAACTTTATCCAGAATTATTCTTATTGCCAACTATATCATATTGGTTACTCTTTCCAATATTTTTTATATATACTCAGAAAATATCAATTTTATCAGAAAAGAAAAACAAAATTTGGTTACTTTATCCAGGAATCGCATATTTTATTTTTCAGCTTTATATTTTTTTATTACCCTATGAAACCAAACTAATTATTGCAGAACAATCATGGTTTATAACTCCCAAATTTATTGGATTATTTTATGGATGGGTGGTAGCGATATGGAATCTGAAATTTATAGAGAATCATAAAAGAGAAGTTTTAAATCAATATACCGAAACTAAAAATAAAGAATTAAAATGGGTGAAGCAGTTTATAATTTTCGCACTAATAGCTACAGTTGTTTACGCTTTTCAATTTTACTTATTGCCAAAAAATATTTATTCTAGGGTTTTCTTTCTTTGTATCGATTTAACTATTATTTATTGGCTTTCCTTTTATGGAATTATGCAGACTAATATCCATTCAGTTATTGCACAAGACACAAATAACAAAACTACGGCTACACCTTCATTAGTATTAAAAAATCAACAAAGGGTGGATTATAAAGAATTAAAAACTCTTGTAGATCGAATTGAAAATCATTTATTAGAAACCGAGTTGTATACAGAATCGGAACTTACAATTGTGGAAGTTGCTAATTTATTAGATGTACATCCGCGAAAAGTTTCTACTGCTATTAATACCATTAAGAAACAAAACTTTAATAATTATATAAATCGATTTAGAGTAGAAAAAGCCATAACCGTACTGCAAAGTAAAGATGCGGAACATTTTAGTGTAGAAGGAATAGGCAATAAAGTTGGCTTTAAAAGTAAAAGTGCCTTTTATTCCTCATTCAAAAAAGAGACAGGCACCACCCCTACGCAGTATTTACAACAAGCCTTGGTTGAGAAATAATATGCCTGTAATGCACAGTATAAGTAACTATAAAAGTATAATATGTGCGAAAAAAGGTGTTTCAATTTCAGAAATCAAGACCAATATTACCGTAATTATATTTTTTACGTAAGCAAATTCCTTCAATTTTATAACAACTTATAATCAACAATTCTTAATTCATGTCAAAAAACATACACCTTTGGTCTGTGCTTATTTTTATTTGGGGGATTTTCATTTACTGGGAAAGCTATATTTATCACCTACATCCAGATATCAAAAGCGCGTTAATTCGTTTTGATTTATACCTATTACCAGCTTATATTATTATCACAGTATACATATTATATATTATTGTAAGTGAAAGAAACAAACTAGAATACTATTGATATATTAACAATTTTAAATACTATTTTCCACTTAACCAATTGTCGCAATGGTCATTTATTTTATAGTACCTATCGTTCAAGTTAAGTTACTATTTTCTAACTTTAGTGGATGAAAATTTTATCAACCAACTTAGGCAACCCTACCACTTTTGAATGGAATGGAAAAGAAGAACAAACCGGTATTTTTAAATATCCAGTTACACAGCCTTTATTCTTGGAAAAATCCCTCGTTCAGAAAGATACTATTATAGACCGAAAACATCATGGAGGTGAACACAAAGCATGCTATCTATTTTCGGCAAATCAATATCCTTATTGGAAAAAAAAATATCCCAATCTAAAATGGGATTGGGGAATGTTCGGTGAAAATTTAACGGTATCAGATTTAGATGAGTCAATTGTTAGAATTGGTGATATATACAAAATTGGCGCTACTAAAGTACAAGTATCGCAGCCTCGAGAACCTTGTTATAAATTAGGAATTAGATTTAATAATCCAAAAATCATTAAAGAATTTATTGAACATGCTTACTCAGGTACTTATGTCCGAATTTTAGAAGAAGGTTATATAAGTGCTGGTGATAATTTAGACTTAATTGAACAATCGGAGAATTCTTTAACTGTAAAACAAAGTTTCGAGGTTATTATTTCGCGGTTAAAAGATCCTAAAATTCTACAATTAGCAATTAACAATTTGTCGCTACCAGCCTACAAACGCGAACGTCTAAAAAAATTTTTGTGATTGATATATAAAATACTATATCTTATAATGCTAACAACCAATAGCCTTAAACATGAAATTTCCTTGGCATTTATACCTTATGGCAGTAGCCTATATAGGAGCCGGAATCATGCATTTTATTAAACCTAGAGTGTATAAACGCATTTTGCCCAGTTATTTACCAGGTCATAAATTCTTAGTATTGTTTACCGGTTTAATAGAAATTGTACTGGGCCTGGCTATTTGTTTTACAGCAACTAAGAACATTGCTTTATACTTAATTATTGCAATGTTAGTTTTCTTTTTACCCGTACATTTTCACATGTTATATAATAAAAGAGCTGGAATGGGTCTTCCAAAATGGGTGTTAATTTGGCGCATACCATTACAAGTTGCATTAATGTTCTGGGCTTCTATTTATTTAAAATATTAAGCTAATAAGGTTTTACAACTATTAGCCCAAGATTATTTAGGTCAGTTTTAAGCATAAAAAAAACCGAAGGTGCTCATGCCTTCGGTTTTCACTTTCAACTCAACTTAACTTAACTTAATCAACTATTTTACTGAAACCCCTTCGTAGAAAGTATCTGAATCGCTTTTTACTACGATAGAATACTCACCTTCAAAAGCGTCTTTGAAATTAAATACTTTTGCAACAGCCATTTCATTCTCGAAAGTTTCTGTGAAAAGTTTACGACCTGTAGTGTCATAAACAAAAACTTCAACTGGCTCCTTAGAAACATTTAGGTAGTTCATATATACTACACCTTCTTCTTTTCTAAATACAGGTTTTACTTTTTCGTTCTCACCAACGATAAGAATATCGTTTTTAGTGATTTTAATTGAATATGTAATCTCTCTTATAGTATTATCTACAATTAAGAAATAATCACCTGATGCTAAAGTTTCTAAATTGAACTTTTTAGCGTAATCTTCAACTGAGATTACATAATCACTATATATAGTATTTCCTTCGCTATCAATAAAGCTTAAAGATGTATTTGCCATGTTATCTTCCCATTCGAATACAACGCTCTTTGAAGTTTCATCAGTTACTAATTTAGGCTCTTTAGCCAAAACTGACGTGCTAACAAATAATAAAGCTACTGCTGCTGCTGTTCTGATTACCTTTTTCATAATTTTTGCATTTATACTTACTTTTTATAGTAAGTAGGTTAATGAATTATTTACACTACAAACATACCCCAGTTCTGCAAGGTGGACTACCACAGATTTTCCCGATTTGTGTGTTATATTAACACAATGCTAGGTTAATTAAATGCAAAGGGGTAATTTAGCATATGTTTGAGGTAATTCTATAGAGATGTAGTCCAAAAGGTGTATTTAATTTTGTATAAAAATTGTTATTTATGATTAATCTTAAGCCAACCTACGAGGCGATAGAACCAAACTTTGGTAATTCATTTACTTATCAAAGATTTGACAAAAACAGACTGAACAAAAACAATGTTTGGCACTATCATCCAGAAATAGAGCTGGTATATGTAAATGGTGGTGCAGGAAAGCGCCAAATTGGTAGTAACCTTTCTTATTATACTAACGGTACCCTTATATTAATAGGTAGTAATTTACCCCATTGTGGATTTACCGATGAATTAACGGGTAATAGGAATGAGACTGTTATTCAGATGAAAAAGGATTTCTTAGGAAATGAATTCTTTAGTATTCCTGAAATGGAAAAAATCCAAAACCTTTTTCAAATAGCGCAAGCTGGTGTGGTTTTCTTTGGGGAGACTAAAACTAGACTTGGTGCAATGATGGAAGAATTAGAGGAGAAATCTAATTTTGACCGTTTATTATCTATATTAAAAGTACTAAATTGTTTAAGTACTACTGAAGAACATCGCATTTTAAATGCCACAGGTTTTTCTATGGCTGCCGATGTTAAGGATAATGACCGTATTAATATTGTCTTCAACCATGTAAAGTCCAATTTTAAAGAAGAAATCACTTTAGACGAGATATCTAATTTGGTTAGCATGACCATACCTTCTTTTTGCAGGTATTTCAAAAAAATTACGAATAAAACTTTTACTCAATTTGTAAATGAGTATCGTTTGGTACATGCATCAAAATTATTAGCAGAGCAACCTTTAAGTATTACCGAGGTATGTTTTGAATGTGGTTTTAACAACTTTTCGCATTTTAATAAATCGTTTAAAGCATTTACGGGTCAAAATCCATCACAGTATAGAAATCAATTGCGACAAGTAATTAATTAAAATGTTTGTTTAAGTCAGGGCCATATCGTTTACAGTTACCAGATAGTGATTTAACTTATTTTGAAGATTTCTTAACTATTGAGGAGTCCAACTACTACTTTGATGTTTTAAAAACACATGTACCTTGGCAACAAGACAATATAAAGGTTTTTGGTAAAGTTTATGCGCAACCAAGACTAACAGCCCTGTATGCAAATAATAGCATGCCCTACTCCTATTCGAATATTACCATGCACCCGCACAAATTTTCGAAAGAATTATTGGTTATAAAAGAAAGAGTAGAAAAGTTCTCGAAAATTGAATTTACAACCTGCCTATTAAATTTATATAGGGATGGAAATGATAGTAATGGTTGGCATTCTGATAATGAAAAAGAACTAGGTATAAATCCGGTTATTGCCTCAGTAACTTTGGGCCAAGAACGTTTTTTCCACCTCAGGAATAAAGAGGACAAGAAATTAAAACGTAAAATTCTTCTCCAGCATGGAAGCTTATTGTTAATGAAAGGAGTAACCCAACAGCATTGGCAGCATCAAATTGCGAAAACAGCGAAGCCCATTTCAGAAAGAATAAATCTTACTTTTAGAGTTATTAAATAAAAAGACGTCCGCTTGCTACTCGCAACCAGACGTCTTTTTATAACCTATGATAAGAAGCTGAGAACTATCTTTAATCTGTTGGTAATTCATATTAATTTCCTCACTCGCAACTCCAATCTATACTATGCAAATCGCATGCCAGAATTTGGTGAGTTTCCAATCCTAAAGAAAATTAATTAAATAAATCGTTAAGTACTTTAGCTAATCGTAGTCCGCCTTTTTGTAATTGGGTCTCTACCGTATCCCACCAAACATAACTATAGCGGTAGTAGAGTTTATCGCCAATTTCAACTGAATTATAAATACGGTCTGCAATTTCTTGAGATTCTTCAACCCAATCTAAAATATCACCTTTCTGAATTTCTTTTACCGCTTGCTTATTAAGTACCGGTAAACTAGCTGCTAACTCCGTATAACTCATGCCATAATCATTAATCATATTGCTATCCCATACCTTATGTAAGTTAGTACCTTTATTAAACCATTGCAATTGTATATTATTCCCACCCTTATCTTCCAATCTACCTACATGCATTGGTTGATGCAAATCACCTATAAAATGAATCAACATTTTTAAATAAAATGTCTTATCAGCTTTAGTGCTGTTTTTATCTTTTATAATTCGTTTACAGTCATTTATTGCGGTAACTAAATCACCATACTTATTAGGTGCATCATCACCATAATCCTTTCCTTCAGCAATATTAGCGTAGTGCCATGCATTAAATTTTCTATAAATAGAATCTGCTTTTATTTCATCGGCAAAATTAGCTACTGCAGCTAAACTTTTTCCTTGCAATAAATAACGAATCGCTTTTTTAGCTTTCCCCTTTAAATGTGGTTGCGCTACTTCACCTATAGTTCTGTGACCTGTTTTGGACCAAACGGGAACTTCAGCAGATACAAATTGAATTGATAATAATAGTAGTATAAAAGTTCTTTTCATCCTGTAATTTTAATATCACCTAACAATACGCAAAAATAATTCTTTTAATTACGAGCTGTTTTATTTATGATCTATATGTTATAATTAATTTGCATCTCAAATTTAAATTAGAGGAATAAAATCTAATGTTAAGATTGCGTCCCATTCAAAAATTTAATTTGATCTTGCAGTCTTAATACAATAAGAAGTGTTGAAAAAAGGAAAATTATTCAAGTATTTAATAATAATCTGCTTAACAGGCATTATAGTAGTGATGCTTTTTATTTTAAGTGTTCGAATTGGAATATGGGGCGCACTGCCCACTAAAAGCGAACTTTCCGATTTTCAGTACCAAAGAGCTTCAGAGGTATATACTGCAGATAGTGTATTAATTGGTAAATATTATTTATTCGATAGACAACCGATTTCTTTTGAGAAAATACCCGAACATTTGGTTCAAGCATTAGTTGCGATTGAAGATGAGCGTTTTTATGAACATACAGGTATAGACTACCAAAGCTTAATGCGAGTAGCAGTAAAAACAATTCTGCTACAAGACCAATCTTCTGGTGGTGGAAGTACACTTACACAACAATTAGCAAAAAATCTTTATCCTAGACGCGAACGTAAAAAAACTAATATAGCTGTTAACAAGGTAAAAGAGATGTTTATTGCCAACCGCTTGGAGGAACTATATGCTAAAGATGAAATTATTACGCATTATCTAAATACTGTTTCTTTTGGGGATAACACCTTTGGAATTGAAAGTGCTTCTTTAAAATTTTTCAACAAAAAAGCACAAGAACTTTCTGTAGATGAGGCTGCGGTATTAGTGGGAATGCTAAAAGCTACCTACGGATATAATCCTCGCGTATTCCCTGAAAAAAGTTTAGAAAGGCGCAATTTGGTTATTCAATCCATGGCTAAAAGCAATTTTATTTCTGAGGATGAAAAAATAAGTCTTATAGAAAAACCCTTACAATTAAACTATAGAGATTTTGATTACTCGGAAGGTTTAGCTCCATATTTTAGAGAAGAGGTTCGAAAGAAATTATTGCAATGGACAAGTAAACAAAAAGAAGAAGGAAACGATTACAACATTTATACATCTGGACTAAAAATTTATACTACGCTAGATTCTAAAATGCAGCGTTTTGCCGAAGAAGCAATGGTAAAACATATGTCTTCTTTACAAAAGAAATTTGAAAAAAGTTATGGTAAAAATGCCCCATGGTTAAAAGACAAAAAACTTATAGACAAACATGTTAAGCGCACTAATACGTATAAAAAATTAAAGAAGACTGGTTTAAATGATTCCGAAATTATGGATTCGCTACGCATAAAAAAACCAACAACATTAACCGATTGGAGTGGAGATAAAACCATTAATGCTAGTGTTATCGATAGCGTACAACACTATATGAAGTTTTTAAATACGGGGTCATTGGCAATCGATTCAAAAACCGGCGCAGTAAAAACATGGATAGGCGGAATTAATTTCAAGCATTTCAAATTTGATCACGTTGCTCAAAGTAAACGACAAGTAGGATCGACGTTTAAACCTATTGTTTATACAGCAGCTTTGGAGATAGGGATATCACCTTGCACATATTTTTCTGCAGATGAAGTTGAATATGATAATTTAAAGGGATGGTCCCCAAGTAATTCGGGGAACAAAGATGAAAAGTACCTTAATTATTCCATGGAAATGGCTTTAAGCAATTCTGTTAATACCGTTGCTGTAAAAGTTTTAGAGAAAACAGGAATAGATAATGTTTTGGTTCAGGCTAAAAATATGGGCGTGTTTTCAGAATTGCCAAAACAACCTTCTGTAGCCTTAGGAACCGGTGAAATTTATGCAAATGAATTGGCAGGTGCTTATGCAAGTTATGTTAACAATGGAAAGGCCGTACTTCCATATCTTATCGAAAAAATTACAAATCAGGAAGATTCGGTTTTAACTAATTTTGAACCAAAAAGAGCCGTGAAAAGCGCATTTTCTAAAGAAACTGGTCAAATTATGCTCGAAATGATGAAATCTACAATAAATCATGGAACAGCATCTCGACTGCGTACAAGTTATAAATTAAGCAATGATATTGCAGGTAAAACAGGAACTACACAAAATAATAAAGATGCCTGGTTTGTAGCGCTTACACCTAAAATAGTACATGTAACCTGGGTTGGTTTGGACAACCATGAAATCGGTTTTAAAAGTACGAGTTTAGGTCAAGGAGCAAACGCAGCCCTTCCCCTATTTGCCCTTTGGATGCAGAAAATGAATCAGACTCCAGAATTCAATACTATTACAAAAGCCCGTTTTCCAAGATCATCCAATTCGGTTTTAAGTGTACTTGATTGTGAACCTATTAAAAGAGATGGGTTTTTCAAGCGTCTTTTTAAGAATCCAAATAAGAAAAAAGTAAAGAAATTTAGATCTAAAAATTCTAGTTCATAAAACATTTTCATATCTGAACTAAAAAATTTGCTTTTATGTTATTTAATTTGATATATTTATGATATCATTTTAATATCATTTAAATTAAACATCATGACGAACGAAAAAGAAATTAGCCCAATGAATGGCTATACAATGGCGCTCCTTTTTATTGTGCTTTTAGCCGGAGGAATTTTTGCAATTCTACGGTTTCCACCCTTCATACCTTTATTGGTAATTGCCATTTTAATGATACCAGGTTTTGTATTAGTAAATCCAAACAGTTCAAGAGTACTTTTGTTATTCGGAAAATATGTAGGCACTATAAAGAAGAATGGATTGTTTTGGATTAATCCATTATATTCTAAGAAAAAAATATCTTTAAGAGCGAGCAATTTTGATAGTGAACGATTAAAAGTAAATGATAAGTTAGGTAACCCTATTATGATTAGCACCATTCTAGTCTGGCGCGTAACAGATACGTATAAAGCAGCTTTTGATGTAGACGATTACCAAAATTTTGTTCGTGTGCAAACGGACGCTGCAGTGAGAAAACTTGCAAGTATGTATCCTTATGATAATTTTGCAGATGAAGGTCTTGATGAAGATATTACCTTACGCTCGAGTTTAAATGAGGTAAGTGAAGCCTTAGAAAAGGAGCTACAAGAACGTTTGGCAATGGCCGGAATTGAGGTGTTAGAAGCAAGAATAGGTTATTTAGCCTATGCGCAAGAAATTGCGAATGCTATGTTGAAAAGGCAGCAAGCAACGGCAATAGTCGCAGCAAGACATAAAATTGTTGAAGGAGCTGTAAGTATGGTGGAAATGGCTTTAGAAGAGCTAAATAAAAAAGGAGTAGTAGATTTAGATGAGGAAAGAAAAGCAGCCATGGTAAGCAATTTAATGGTTGTATTATGCTCAGACAAAGATGCCGCGCCTGTTGTAAATGCAGGAACACTAAATCATTAAAATATGCGCGTTTTTAATGAAACACAACGGTTTAACCAATGGTGGTTATGGCTTTTGTTCCTAGCCATTTTTGGAGTGATTATTTACGATAGTTATCATCATTTCTCTATTGTTGAAGGATTTACTGAATATTCAATTGTCTTAATTATTGGTATATTCACCATTGTACCTGTGATACTATTGTTAGTTTTAATGCGATTAAAAACTGCTATTGATGAGATTGGTGTTCATTATCAATTTCTTCCATTTCAATTTTCTAAAAAAACTATTCGATGGTCAGAAATTGGAGAATGTTACCTGCGTATATACAAACCTATAAGTGAGTATGGCGGATGGGGATTTCGAGGCACATTTAGTAAAAACAAAGCTTACAATGTTAGCGGTAATAAAGGCATACAATTAGAATTAAAAAGCAAAGAAAAAATTCTTATTGGCACTCAGAAAGAAAAAGATGTAGAACAGGTAATTCACCGGTATTTTAATAAAGGGGATGAGTAAGAAGAAAGCTTTTGCACTGCGTTTAAATGAAGATATGCTCAAAGCAATTGAAAAATGGGCTGCTGATGAATTTCGCAGTACTAATGGGCAAATAGAATGGATGTTAATGAAGACTTTAAAAGAGGCAAAAAGGAATCCCAAAGATAAAAACAACTAAATCCATCCCCATTCATATGAATTTTAAAGTACTTTGTTCTGATTTAGATGGAACTCTCCTAACTACAAAAAGTGATGTTTCAGATTTTACTATTTCCGAAATTGCACGAATAAAAGAAAGAACCAAAGTCATTTTGGTTTCAGCGCGAATGCCGCAATCCATGACCTACCTCCAAAAAAGATTAACTATTGAAAATCAACCTATTATATGTTATAATGGAGCCTTAGTCATTGACGGGACTACCGAAATATTTTCAGATACCATAAATTTTGAAACCGTAGAAAGTGTGTTTTTATTAGCTGAAGCTGATAACATTAAACTTGGTTTATATTACAACAGCGAGTGGTATGTTGAGGAAACTTCCGAACGCGTAGAGAAAGAAATAAAATATACATGTACGGAACCAATTTTCAGAAATACCTCTGAAACTTTAGTTGATTGGAAATCGAGAAATATTAGTGCTCATAAAATAATGATGATGGGAACTAAGGCTTCGTCTGATAAAATTTTTCCAATACTTGTTGAAAGATTTAGCGAACAAATAAATATATATCGCTCGAACGATACATTAATAGAATTAGCACCAAAATCAGTTTCAAAATTATCGGCCATTCAATTGTTGCTTAAAAAGAATGAATCGTTATCAGATGTAATTTCTTTTGGTGATAATTACAATGATACTGAAATGCTTCAACACTCCGGTGTGGGTGTAGCCGTAGCAAATGGTAGAGAGGCAGTTAAAGCTATAGCTGATTACACAGCACTAAAAAATACAGAAGACGGCGTTGCACACTTTATAAAGGAACACCTAATTTGAGTATATTTGAGATTGAAGTAATTACAATTTTAAATGACCGATAAAATAATACCCCAACCACTTATAGCTGATGACACCATAGTTTTTGGGCTATTAGCACTTTGTCTCGGATTTGTATTTTATACCTCCTCCATTAAAACAGGTTTTTGGAATAAATTCTACAAGATTGTACCTACTGTATTAATGTGTTATTTATTACCTGGTATTCTAACAAGTATGGGCATAATTTCTGATGAAACTTCTAATTTATACTTTATGGCTAGTCGGTATTTATTACCCGCAGCACTAGTTTTAATGACCTTAAGTATCGATTTAAAAGGCATAATAAATTTAGGTCCTAAGGCATTAATTATGTTTTTTACTGGTTCAATTGGCATAATGATAGGTGGACCAATTGCAATTTTAATTGTCTCTATATTTTCTCCAGAAACTGTTGGTGGCAGTGGGCCAGACGCTATTTGGAGAGGGCTCGCTACCATTGCAGGAAGTTGGATAGGTGGAGGTGCCAATCAAGCAGCCATGTATGAAATTTTCAAATACAATCCGGATAAATTTGGTGGTATGGTACTTGTTGACATTGTTGTTGCTAACCTATGGATGGCCATTATTTTATTAGGCGTAGGCAAAACTAAAAAAATAGATAAATGGTTAAAAGCCGATACTTCATCAATTGAAAAATTGAAAATAAAAGTTTCTGAACATACCGAAAGAATTACACGCATCACTACCCTACCCGATTATATAATTATGCTTTCCTTATCGTTTACGGCAGTCGGCTTGGCACACTTCTTAGGAAATAACTTTTCGGGTTTATTAGAAAATACATTTGAAGTCATAAGAGATAAAGATAATTTTTTCTCCTCATTGAGTTCCAAATTTCTTTGGATGGTAGTTTTTGCAACAGCAGTAGGAATTGCGCTTTCATTTACCAAAGCTAAAAATTATGAAGGAGCGGGTGCAAGTAAAATTGGGGGAATGTTCATATATATTTTGGTAGCTACAATTGGTATGCAAATGGATCTCGGGAAAGTACTTGAAAATCCGGGGTTAATTGTTATAGGATTACTTTGGATTTCAATTCATGCAGGCCTATTAATTTTAATGGCAAAGCTAATTAAAGCACCGTTTTTCTTTTTGGCTGTTGGCAGTCAAGCAAACGTGGGCGGAGCCGCATCTGCGCCAGTGGTTGCTGCTGAATTTCATCCTTCTTTAACTTCAGTGGGGATTCTATTAGCTGTTTTTGGGTATGTTGTAGGTACCGCTGGCGCCTATATTTGTGCATTGCTCATGGAAGTTGCGTCGCAGGTCTAGAATTTGGTCATAAGCATTATTAATCTAAATTAATTCATGATATTTGCGGCCTATTAAAAAAGACAAATGAGAAAGTTTTTAGTTTTATTTTGTATCGCAATTGTTATTATTTCTTGTCAGGAAGAAAGTAAAAAAGAAACAATGACAGTTTCGGGTAATATAAAAGGTCTTAAAAAAGGCGTATTATATCTGCAGCATTTAAATGACACTATTTTAACGACCGTTGATTCGTTAGAGATTTCAGGAGATGGTAATTACTCTTTAAAAGCTGAATTAGAAAGTCCTGAATTCTATTATTTATATTTAAACAAAAAAGACAACAATGATATCAACGATAGAATTACCTTTTTTGCAGAACCAGGTGCTATAACCATCAATACAAGCTGGAATACTTTTGACACGAATGCAACAATTGAAGGGTCTGCTACTCAAAAAAAATGGGAGGAATATCAAGAAACTATGTCGCAATTCAATAAAAAAGATTTAGAAATCCTTCAATATGCTAATAATTCTGAATTAGAGCTTAGTACTACAGAGGTAGATTCTTTAATAAAGTTAAATGAAAAGAACGTTTTAAGAAGTTATTTATACGCTCTTAATTTTGCTTTGAATAATACTGATTCTTATATCGCTCCATATATAGCTTTAAACGAAGTAGCTGATGCTAATAAGATATACTTAGACTCAATAGCAAATAGTTTAACGCCAAATGTTGCCGATTCAAAATACGGTAAAGCTTTATCTAAGCATTTGGAAAGTTTGGACAAAAAATAAGAGACTGTTTACAAAACAGTCTCTCAATGTACTCTTAAGAAAATTATCCTAATTTATTTACTTGCTCAACTAAATCACGTGCTTTTGTCTCAAGCTCATTTTTAACTGAGTTTAAATGTGATTTTCTATTTTCAACTTTTCTTTGATTTACTTTAGCAATTAAATCTTCGAATGTACTGAAAACATTATCGATAATACCTTCTCCTTCTTTTGATATCGTAGTACCATTACTAGCTTCTACTATATAAACTGCTTCTATGATATCACCTAAAACATTATTGATATCTTTTTTTAAACCTCTTACACTTGCCATTGTTTCTTTAATTTTTACAAAAATACAGCTAAAAAACGGACTGCTTAAATGGTTATCTCCAAAAGTTTAGCTCCAGTAGTTTGAATATTAATGGTAGCACACTTTGCAGGTAATAAAAGTGTTTCGCCTTTCTTAATTGATTCCGAACCTCCTTCACTTTCTATTGTGGCAACTCCATCTACACACATATAAATAGTAAATGAGTCTCTTTCGGTAACATCTTGATTTAAATCTTGAGAAAGATTTAAATATTTTGTATTAAAATAAGGACAATCAACCATCTCATTAACGTGATTTACTTCTTTCGCATAGTCCACCTTAAAATCGTCTTTCCTTTGGTAATCAATCGCATCAAGAGCTTGTTCTGTATGCAATTCTCTGAGATTACCTTCTTTATCTCTCCTGTTAAAATCGAATACTCTATAAGTAATATCGGAAGTCTGTTGAATTTCAGCGAGCATTACCCCTGCCCCAATTGCATGAATTTTACCGGTATTAATAAAAAATGTATCACCTTCTTTTACTTTTTCGTAATTCAACAACTCAAGTAGTTTATCGTCCTCTAGACTTTGAGCATATTCTTCTTTGGTTACATCTTTATTAAAACCAACAATTAAACTAGCATCATCATCAGCATTCATTATATACCACATTTCAGTTTTTCCGAATGAATTATGACGTTCTTTTGCTAATTCGTCATTAGGGTGTAATTGAATTGATAAGTCCAATTTTGCATCAATAAACTTAATAAGAATAGGAAACTCTTTACCAAATCTTTCATAAACGCTCTTACCCAATAAATCTTCAGGATTCTGCTCAATTAATTCTTGCAGTGTTTTACCTAAAAGACTGCCATTAGCAACAGTAGATATATCTCCTTCTACCGTTGATACTTCCCAGCTTTCACCAGTTATATCAGAGTTTATCTTTTTTTCTAAAACAGTTTGCAATTTTTTACCACCCCAAAGACGCTCTTTTAATATAGGGTAAAACTTTAATGGATATGCATTCATGATATTTGGTTGAATTGAAAAATTAAGAAATATTGATATTACAACGTATTTTCCTACAAAATATTTTCAACCCTTATAGGTAACAAAATTCCTTGGTGTTTCATATAGGGTTACTTCTAATTCATTAGCGGCTACTATATGTGGGCGTAGCTTGTTAAAAATATACACAGCAATGTTCTCAGCAGTCGGATTTATAATTTTAAATTCAGCAACTTCAACATTTAAATTTTTATGATCCAAAGCTTCTTCAACTTCAAGCTTTATCAGGTCTTTCAGGACCTTCATATCCATCACAAATCCTGTTTCGGGATCAATTTCACCAGCAACACTAACAATTAATTCGTAATTATGGCCATGGTAATTTGGATTACTACATTTACCGAAAATAGCAGCGTTTTTTTCATCACTCCAATCTTTATGATAGAGTCTATGCGCAGCATTAAAATGTGCTTTTCTACTAACTTTGACTTTAGCCATATTCCAGGGTTTTAATTTATATGATCGTAAAAACGCTCAAAAATAATCTTGAACCACGCTGTATAGTTTTCAGGAGAATTATCAATATCCTCCTTAATTGCTGCCGGTTTCATCCATTTCCAACCAGCTACCTCTGTAGTATTAATAATAGGTTCACCTTCAAAATGCCCTAACATTACATGGTCTAATTCATGTTCAGTAAGTCCGTTATCAAATGGAGCTTTATATACAAATGAGAAAAGTTCTCTAAGTTCTGTAGTAAAGCCCATTTCCTCCTGCAATCTGCGTTTACCTGCTTCAATATTAGTCTCTCCAAGTCTTTGATGGCTACAACAGGTGTTGGTCCATAAAAGTGGAGAATGATATTTATCGGCTGCCCTTTGTTGCAACATTGTTTCTCCATTCTTATTCATAATAAAAACGGAAAAAGCCCTATGCAAGACAGCTTTTTCATGAGCTTCCATTTTGGGCATAGTGCCTAACTCTTCGTCATTTTCATTGACCAGAATTACTTTTTCTTCTTCAACCATTACACAAAAATAGGCTGTTTATATCGTAAAAAAAAGCAACCTAATTTTCATCAAATTAGATTGCTGTATTGAAAACCTTTTATATAAATTTTAATTGAGGTACAGGTACCCGGCTAATTCCTTCATCATTGCATTGTTATCTGTATAATTTAGGATATAATAATACGTGCCTACAGGTAATCTTTCATTTTGATTAACGGTTGTTCTACCTCTTGAATAACCATCAAAACTGTTATTTAAATTATTGTAACCCAATGTTTCATATACCAAAATACCCCAGCGATTATAAATTTGAATATCGTTAGTTGGGTAACTTTCAATATTTCTTATAGTTAGCACATCGTGCACACCGTCGTTATTAGGTGTTACCACATTAAACACTTCCAATTCATCTTCTTGCTGGTTCACTGTAATTAATGCCGCATCCGTGAAAAACTCCGAAATACAAGGATTATTTGGATCAGTTATTACCAGTTGATATACATTTGAATGTAAAGAAAATGGAATATTCGAAATAGTTAAGGTTGTTGTAGTTACACCTGAGTAAATTCCTGAATCTGTAAGTTGGTTCCAATTTACACCACCATCAGTACTTTCTTCCCACTGATAGGTAATTGCAGTACCGTCAGCGGTAGCAGTGAAACTTACATTATCCCCTTGGTTAACCGTTTGATCTGTAGGTGATGAAATAGTCGTTACCATTTGATGCGGTGTTGTAACCTCTGTTGTCGTACCTGTAAATCCACCTTGACCAATAATTAATCCGTCAGCATCCACAACAACGGGTGAGTCACCTAAAAATCCGTCGCCATCGGCATCGGCATGGCCAGCTTCTGAGACATCATAACAAAAATCATTATCACTATCAGCATCTAAATGGTCAGGAATATCATCACTATCGCTATTTTGCTCTTCACAAGCTGAAACGCGTACCGTAAAATCATCAAATACGGAGTAGTCTACATTTCCATCATCTTGTTGATTATACGTATACAAACGAATAGTATATGTAGTATTCTCTTCCAGGTTAAAGCTAGAACCTGCAGGTGTTAAATCAAAAAACTCTGAAACTCCATTTGTAGGATAGTGTATTCTAATGTCTGAGTATAATAATATAGAAGTTGCAAAATTATCTTTAGAAATTTCCATAGCCACATCATATGAATTACCAATAGTAGTACCATTAGAATTTCTATACCAGTTCATTCCAATTCTTTCAATCATTGGGTTTATTAAACCGGAAGCCGTAGTAAAACTTACTTCGACATATTCGTTTGCTGCGATCGCACCTGCATAAGTAATTGCATCTAAACCTGTCAATTGCAACTCAGCAGCTGGCGAATTTCCTGTTAAACCTGCTCCGGTAACAACGTTTGTTGTATTTGACACAAGCCAATTGGTGATTGCAGGGTTTTGAACGTAATCGTTTGTTCTGGTACCTACGGGAGAATTAAATTCCCATGCGAAATAGTCATCATCAATACATTCCTGACCTTCAACACTATCAAGGATACCATCATTATCATCATCCAAATCAGTTCTATCATTAATTAAATCAGCATCAGTATCATATGCTATTGTAATGTATACAGATGCGATATCAACACTACCAACGGCATCGGTAATTTCATAGTCAAAAAAGTCAGTCCCTATATAATTTGCATTCGGTGTATACTCGAAAAAATCATCGTAAGTATCTGCCGGAGTACCATTATTATTTACTGTTACACTTCCATTTGTTGGCGATGTAAAATTTGTGATTGCGCCATCCACGCGAGGACCAGAACTACCAAAATTATCATTATCAAGAACATAAATAATGTTGTTCGAAGAGTTTTGTGAAACATTTACATTGTCAAAAATAGCTTCTAGTTTAATTATAATAATTGCTGTACCAGTATCACAAACTGCCGTATTAGGAGCAGGAAGACAAACTTCATATTCAAAAGTATCATTACCAGTAAAACCAGGGTTTGGCAAATAATTAAAAGTACCATCAGCATTGAACATTAAAGTCCCATTAGAAGTTGTTGAACTTAAAGTATACGTACTACCGGGTGGTACCATATCATTTGCTGCAATATCGCCATTTCCTTCGCGATCTAATTTTATTCTAAGACTGTCATCTTCAGCATAAGTTTGCATTAAAAAGAACTTTCCATCTCCATGATCATTTGTTGCTCCCATATATCGAATAGAGTTTATGGTAGAACCAACTGGTGCCAATTCTGAAAGTTCATAAAGTGCAATACCTATTACTTGATTATTTTCATTATTTCTTCCACTACTCCAATAATCACTATTGGCAGTTGGTTGAGCTTGAGGAATTACACCCGTTAAATTTCCTTCGTTTCTAATAAACGTACGTCCAAGTAATTGTTCGGCACCCCCACCTGCAGGAATACCATAAAGTTCAATATACATACAATTATTACCACCGCGTTCAGTTACAGCAAGAACACCATCAGGATTCGAAGGTATACCTGGGTTGTATCTAATTGTTTGAATTTGAGCATTGGTAGTTGTAATTGCGGTATAATCATTGCAAAAATCTGCTCCATTATTCTGCGATTGAAAATAGTGATTTAAGTCCAATGATTGATATGCACTTAATGCTCTAGGAATCCAATTTGGATCATCACTACCTGTTACAATTTGAGAACCATCGAGCCAAATATTATTTTCAACATCACCTCCTGGGCCTAAACGCGTCATCTCATATGAAGAAGGCACAACGAATGTTGTATAATCTACGCCTTCAATATTTATAGATTGAATATTTGCCGGATCACTTACCGAGGACTGAGTATTACTCCAATTAAAAGTTACACCAGTTCTAATAGAATTAGCCTGACTATGCATTTTTAGCGTGCAACCAAAGATGGCCACTATACAGATGAAAAATTGAACTAAATTGGAAGAGTAGGTTTTCTTCATAATCAAAGTTTTTGAACAGATTTGGGATTAAGTTCAAATTCAAAGATAATTTCAGTAAATCTTTACTCAAAAATTCAACGTTGTTGTTGTAATTATTTTCGACTTATGGGCACTATATATTTAAAAGGTGGAGTTGAACGTATAAATATGCAGTATAGGGTTTTGCGGAATACAGTTCAACTACCAATTTCATTGACGTAGTGCTTATACCAAAAATAAAATTATAGGATGTTTAACAATATAGATTATGCTATAGAAAGATGATTTTTGGTAGGTAATCTTTCCGAGATTACGGCTATTTTTATAGAAATAATTCTACAAGAAAAATGATTTTAAATATAAACTTCAAAGTTTTTACCTACATCAAAATATAGGTATCAGCGAAAGGATTCATAAGGTAATATATGACAAGGTATCGATTAGAAAAATCTAGGTGATTTTAAATGACCTCTTGTTTTTATAAAGTCATATCGAATTATAATTTCAAAAGAACCATCATTAAAAGAAGCATCTCCTAAATCAGTAGTTTCGCGATCATAGGCCATTCCTAACATAAAACCATCCGATACATTAAATCCTACCATACCACTAACAGCAGCACTCCAACGATAACCTGCTCCGAAAATAAATTTATCATTCAACATAAAATTTGCTGATAAATCAACTTGTAATGGTGCTCCTTGTACGACTTTAGTCAACAAAGTAGGTTTAAATTTTACAAACCTACTTAAATCCCATACATAACCTGTGATAAAATAAAAGTTCATTCGCTCTTGAGCTGTAGACAATGAGCTCTCATCAAAATGTGATGTTTGTAGAAACCTCGGTACAGATAAACCAGCATAAAATCTTTCATTATGATAATAAACACCTGCACCAAAATTTGGTGAAAACTGGTTATCCACATCGTTTTCTAAGGCAGCATCAGGCGCATATTGATTTAATTCTGAAAATCGTATATCCAATAAATGAGCACTGGCTTTAAGTCCAAAACTTAAGCGACCCTCATTTGAAGTATATATAGTATATGAAAAATCAACATCAAAATTAGTTTCTGATGTAGGTCCAATTATATCGTTAACCACTGAAAAACCCAAGCCTACCCCCTTATAGCCTACCGGTGTATGAAGATTTAAAGTTTGTGTAGTTGGCGCACCATCTAGTCCGGCCCATTGCGAACGATGTAATGCTGCAATACTCATATGTCCTCTAGATCCGGCATAACCAGGATTAACACTAACTGTATTATACATATATTGGGTATACTGAGCATCTTGTTGCCCATAAAGTGATACACTAGTCATAAATATTAAAATTATAATATTCACTAACAGTGTGGCAACGTAATGTTTATGTGGTCTTCTTAAGCCCATAATTTTATCTATTTATATACAGGTAACCCGATAATGATTTTGTTGTACTTGTTGCATCTTCATAATCTAAGATGTAGAAGTAAGTCCCTACTGGCAAATCTTTACCTTGTGCCAATGTCACCCGTCCTTCTGAACTACCATCGAATACATTTCCTTCGGTATTGTAAGCGTTAGTAGCGTATACTAAAACCCCCCACCTATTGAATATTTTAAGCGTATTAACCGGATAATTCTCTAATCCCGAAATGGTCAATACATCATGTACTCCATCACCATTGGGTGTAATAACGTTAAATACTTCGATTTCGTCTTCTGTAGCGTTAGGTTCTAAATAATTTGGTATGCCATTGCTATTAGTATCGTCGTTAGCATAATTTCCATCAGCATCCAAATCTTCATCAATAGTCGGAATACCATCATCATCATCATCCGAATCTCGATAATCTGGTTCATTATCACCATCTGTATTTGGTAAATCGGTATACGGGTCGCTAATCTCATCATTAACGTCTATATCTATTAAGACTGAATCTTCAAAAGCATCATCCAATCCATCGGAATCGCTATCTACCCCTAACACAGTTACATCTGCAATACCATCTTGATTATTATCATGAGCTTCTATTGCATCTGGAACATTGTCATTATCACTATCTTCATCCAAATAATCCGGCAAAGAATCACCATCAGTATCAGTTGGAAATAAGCCAAGATTCCCATTAGTTTCGTAAACATCATCCAAACCATTTCCATTTAAATCGATTCCATCTGGAGCGATGTAATCAACCGTCGTTTGAGCTTCAATATTATCTGGTATGCCATCATTATCACTGTCTAAATCCAAATAATCAGCAATTCCATCGTTATCAGAATCCGTAGGGTTGGTTGAAGGATCTCCATCACCATCTAGGTTTAAGTCTTCAAAACTATCTACAATACCATCCTTATCCGAATCTAAATCAATAGCATCAGTAACTACAACAGTTACAGTTGCTGTGCTGCAATTACCTACATCATCACAAATAGTATACGTAAATGTGTCAGTACCAATAAAACCAGAGTTTGGCGTATACGTTATATTATCATCAGAAGGATTGTTAGTAGTTCCATTATTATTAATGACTATAGTTCCATTGGACGGATTCGTTACAACCATAGTTCCAACGGAAGGTAAATCGTTATCATTTGATAAAATTTCAATTGTAATTGAGGAGTCTTCAGTTGTCACCACTGAATCATCTATAGCATCAACAATCGGAAGAACATCGACACTCACCGTTGCAGTACTACAATCTCCAAAAGAATTACAAATAGTATAGTCAAAAGAATCAGGACCATTATAATCTGCGTCTGGCGTGTAGGTTACAATATCATCAGTTAGATTGTTTGGCGTGCCATTATTATCAATTGTAACGGTTCCGTTCGATGGACTTGTAGTAGTTAGATTACCTATTAAAGGTAAATCACTATCGTTCGCATAAATATCAACTACTATTGCAACATCTTCATCAGTTGCAACTGTATCATCTACTAAATTTGCTGCTTCATTAATACAAACAACTCTAAAAACAGGTAAGTCTTTACTATTTCCAGCCTTTGTTATAGTTACAATGTAAGTTTGAGGAGTTTGGGTAGCTATAACAGTAGGACTAGATTGATTACCACTAACAGTTGGGTTCCAAGATAATGTGGCTCCTGGTGGGATAGGATTATCTGTAATATCTAAAGTCACTTCATTATGTGGCGAATTACAATTAGTAACTATAAAATAACTAGTAGCATTCTTTCCACATAAAGTTCCATCATAGGTAGCAAAATATACTCCTTGCTCTGTTACCTCTAAAAATGAATCAACACTTAATACGGTGTTTGTATCTTGAGCCTCATACCATCGATAATTCGTTCTAATTTCATTTGCAGTATTTGGCGGAACCTCCAGCAAAAATTGAGCATTAGAAATTGCCAACCCGAATAAGGTGAAAATAAAAGTGAGAACAATTTTTTTATATGTAGGTATTTTATTCAAATTGATTTGGCTCGATTTTGATTTATTGGTTATTTAACTACGAAAACAACATTAATTAAAGAATTGTAATCTGCAGGTTGATTAAAAACCTCATAGGATAACACACCATTTTCATCAATTGACATATTTTGAACCGTTGTTCCGTTACCAAAAACATCAACATCTGCATACGTAACATAATAGTACAATTCTGTCGCACTATAAGTAGGAATAGCGGAAGGAGCAGTATTACCAGCTCCTGGACCAGAACTG
Source organism: Aurantibacter sp. (assembly GCF_039941195.1). Taxonomy (GTDB): domain Bacteria; phylum Bacteroidota; class Bacteroidia; order Flavobacteriales; family Flavobacteriaceae; genus Aurantibacter_A. The sequence goes on from NZ_JBDVFA010000023.1 coordinate 45,362, forward strand.
GCAACCATTGGAGATCCAAATTGATCTAAATATTGTGCGTACAAGTCAACAGTATCAGTTCCAACTGTTGAGGCATCTATAGCTATTGATGGAGGATAAAATATTCGTGCGGCTTTAGATGTTATTGGCGCAATTGCCTGTATAACCTCTTGTACATTAGTTTCATCACTAACCTCAGCAGCTATTTTACCTGCATCGTCAACATCCATTGCTACTCTTAATGGCACTTCGTCGTCATACTGGTCATCTGATTGTGTAGCATATAGCCCATCTCCGTCAACTGATAATATATTTCCCGCTGTACCACTTATATCTGCACTAAACACCGTACCTGTTAAGTCAAGACCGCTACCTGCTGTGTATTGCGTATTGGTGTCAACAGCACTTAAATTTACTGTCCGATTAGCAGCTCCATCTTGTGTTAATGTTAAGGTCGTTCCATCAAAAGCGAGATTAGTTACTGATTCGTTTCCAATCACGGAATCCGCATCATTTACATTATCTACATTAGAAACATAAAGTCCGTTTGCATCAACACTAAGTGCATTACCTGAAGTACTACTAATTTCAGCACTAAATACTGTACCCGTTAAATCAAGACCACTACCTGCCGTATATTGTGTATCATTATCCGTACGTCCAGCGAGTTCAGCCAATGCTGCCTCCACATTATCTGTCGTAAAATTATTACCAATATCATCCAAAGCTACTTCATCTCCATCTTGATCATCAGTTCCATCAAATGAAGTACTTGTATTATCCTCTGAAATATAAGTATATGTGATGTTGTCTATAGTTGAAAGGGTAGTTACAATATCAGCTGCCGGCGTTGCACTTCCTCCTACTTGGTGCCAAGTTCCATCATATACATATAATTGTCCGGTATCAGTATCAACATAAGTCGTTCCATTTACTGGACTTCCTGTTGGACCACCTAAACCTGTATTGGTTAATTCGTTAGTAGGGTCCGAGTCTGCGTCATCAGTATCCAAAGCATCTACATAAGCTTTAGTTGCTGCATCTTGCGCATTTGTTGGATTAGCCAGATCTGTAATAGCATTGTTTCCTGCACTGGGGTCCTCGCCAATTACATCTTCTAAATCTTGTATCTCGTTATTGGGGTCAGAATCTGCATCATCAGTATCCAATGCATCTACATAAGCTTTAGTTGCAGCGTCTTGGGCATTGGTTGGATTAGCTATATTTATAATAGCAGCTCCTCCTCCATCATTGCCATCCGCTAGCACCTCTGATAATGTTTGATTATCCGTATTAACAGCAGTTGCAATATCAGATAAAGCAACAGAAACTAGGTTACTATCAGAGTCCATGATATCTAAAGTACCGGTACCGTTATTTACTGTGAAAGTTACATTCGTTGTATTTGTATCGATACTAGATGCAATATCTGAAAGCAAAATTGAAACTGAATTATTATCGCTATCGGTTAATATTAAGCTTGTGCCATCTTCAGTTAAAGTAGCGTTTGTTGTATTTAAATCTGTTGAAGTTAACTCCCAAGAATCACCGTCCCAGAAATAAATGGTGCCTGTATTTGTATTTACATAAATATCTCCTAAATCAGCCCCTGCCGGAGTTATCATACCAGGTGCAGTAACATCTGGCCCACTTAAAACTTCACAATTACATTGATCCTCCAATGTAACCGTTGTCTGTCCAAATACAAGTCCTGAAATCAGAAATGCAAAAACAACAATTATTTTCCTCATAGCTATTACTTTACTTTCAATAGTCTTATTCACAAACATTTATTTCTACATAATTTATTACAGTCAAACATGTATAGAAATAGGTAGATTTAAATTGAATAACCCTAAACAAATTCACTATAAAAATGCTCTTAAAACCATAAGAAGATTAATATTTTAATCTCTGTATTAAGACCTAACACTTTTTTAGTAAGCATTGTTAGTTTGCGGTTAAGATATTTATGCTTTGGGCGGTATTAAACCATATTCTTTTAGTGATTTAACTACACCTAACAAAATTAACCCTTCACATAGCAACTGAAAATAATTGTTGTGTAAGCAATCAAATACATTGTATAGGCATTAAAACATGAGGTTTCAAAAAATCTATTTCATCGATTAACCACTGTATTTCAAAGAGTTTAAGAGATATATTGTAAGAATTATCTCATGTAAATATGTAGTAGATTCTACTAGTTTTTATGATCAATTCTTTTTTACGCGGTGTGTTATTCTTCTATTTGTAATAACTGTTCTTACCCTAACATTTAGGACTGCATTATTAGATGAAGTCGGATTACAAGATGAACCCGAAAGCGATGCATTAACACGATAAAGGAATTGATCTTTTACTAATTGAACAGAACTTACTAATAAAGTTGTAGTCTGCGTACCGGAGTATTCCACTCCATCAGAAATATTTACAAATGTTAACCCACCATCTGTACTTACTTGCCATTGATAGGTATCTGCATTAGCAGTACTCACAGTAAAAGTTGCATCTTGATTTACAAAAACATTTTGATTGGGCCCAATATTAGCAACAGATAGAGATTCCTCCGTTACGGAAATGGCTGTACGTGAAGCACTTGTACATCCTGCAAATGTTGTACTTCTCGCTTCAGCATAATAGGTACCTGCACTAACTGGTGTATAACTCGTTGTTCCAGATGCCAATGCCGTTCCTCCTGATGAAGCACCGAACCAGTCAACAGTTTCACCACCACCAACTGATGCTGTTAACGTGGGTATTGAACTTCCTGAACAATATTCTTGGTTTCCTCCACTAGTTGGCGCGTTGACAGTAGGACAAGCACAGTTAGGTGCTGTCACATTTAAATCGCTACTACAATTTCCTTCTGTTACTGTAACCACTATATCAGTTCCATCTGCTACATCTGCAATTTCCCATATGGTTCCTGAAACATTTGTGACAGTTCCTGAGGTGCTCGTTACGGTTCCAGAACTTACAGAAACTTCTAAGGTATAAGTTGTAGGTTGAAACAATGCAAAATTACAACTAGGTGCATCAGAAACGGTAATTGTAGGTGTAGGTTCAACTGTAACTCGTACTGTATCATTATTTGAACAACTATTGCTATCTGTTACCGTTACAGAATAATCAACATTAACGTTACTGCTAGAATTTCCAGTTGGAGTGACTACAATACTTTGGGTAGTTGCACCTGTACTCCACAAATAGGAATAACCACTACCAGTTCCACCACTTGGAGTTGCCGTTAATGTTGCCGAATCACCATTACATATTGTTTGATCTAAACCAGCATCAACTGTGGGTTG
>NZ_JBDVFA010000024.1:0-16109 GCF_039941195.1 Aurantibacter sp.
GATGCGCGGCATCTTTGGTATTTATTATGGGGTCAACCTCAGCAAAACCATCTGCAAAAATTTCGAATTCTGAACTAAGCTTACCATCTTTAAATGGCACAAAACCTACTATATAACCTGATTGCGGATAGGGCGCTCGATTTGTTGATCCGTGAAAAGCTATAAACGCCCCATTTTTATATCTCTCAGGAAATTGATCGCCTTGATAAAATAATAAATCATTTGGAGCCCAATGCCCAGGAAAACCAATTATTGGGTCATCATAATCTGCACATCTTCCTACAATTTCTCCATCACCTCCATATTCGGGAGCAAGAACTTTTTTTCCCCTTACCTGATCATAATAACAATATGGCCAACCAAAATTAGAACCTTCAGTTACTTTCATAAATTCTTCGGAAGGCAATAATGCACTTTCTTGGGGTGTATAAAGATTAGGCCATAGTCTTAATAAATCATCTCGGCCATGCATTACCGCATATAACTCTTCATCCACCGGATTCCAATTCATAGCTACTAGACTCCGAATCCCTGAAGCATATTTAAAACCATCCTTTTGTGTTTGACCTAGCTTATTGGCGTCAAATCTCCATATTCCCCCATGATCTTCCAATTGTGGGCAAGGATCCATTCCTGGTGCACCAGGAGTCCGCTTTGGATTTTGACATGCATTTGAAGGAGCTCCAAAAGGCACATATAAATACCCTTTATTATCAAATGCAATTGGCTTTCCGATATGTTCATGTTTACCATGCTCATGATCATCAGTTACAACAACTTCAACTTTATCTTCTGGAAGCAAAGAACCAGGAATTAACTTTTGACGATATACAACAAGATCAGAACTATAATAAACGTAACCATTGTAAATACGCATTGCCGTCGCATAACTCCATCTAGCCTTTTGACCATTACCAAAACGCTCTACATCATCCGCGATAATATCTCCATCGGAATCTTTCAATGCAATAGCAACACCTTTTTCTGAAGAGTTTCTAAGTTTAGCATAGATTACATCATCTTCAGAAATAGCCATGTGTCTTACCGTCTCATTGATACTATCAATTACAACTGCTGAACTAAAACCATCAGGCAATAACAATTTACCGTCTATAGGATTATTTTTACATGCAGAAAAAACTAGAATCAACAATGAAAATACGACAAAGCCCTTTAATTTAAAAAGTAACTTCATTGAGCAATTAGTTTGGTTGTTACTGGAATAACCCCAACAATATAGCACACTTTCGCATTAAAACCAAGCAACTCTGCACAAAAGTGTGTACGAACACACTTTTGGCCAAAAATATATATTCTTAAGTATATTCAGACGCAAGTGTTCTAATGATTCTATTCGAATATAATTGAACCAAAAAATTCTGGGCGATGAAAATCAGGGCGCTTTGTGGCTATGGAGTTCCAACTTAAGTAGTGCTCCTCTGCACTCTTATCCCCACATTTATAAAAATTAGCGTTGCTTTTTAAACCTTTTAATTGAATATCCTTATTGTGCGTTAAACTTGTTGCAGGAATTACAATAGTCATTTCCCATGAATAATCCCCTGTTTTCTCTTCAAACGTTTTTTCTCCTAATGTAGAACTAATTTGTATTTCGCTGTCTATGACTTCAGGTGCAACAAAATCTCGTTCACCTCTACCAGCACCATATGCCAAGTGGGTAACACCAATACAATTAAATTCAAAATTATAATAGCTCCCGTCTCCTAGAGGATCAAAGAAAAACTCAACACAACTATCCATATGAACCGAACCATTCGTTTCTGCAACAACTGCACGAATACTCTTCTCTTTCACATAATACTTAAGCCAAATTTGATTATTATTATGGGCAATTCTAAATTTAACTTCAGGACTGTACTGATATGCATCCCAATTGAGTACATCTATAGATTGCAATTCAGAATTCACCTCCAATAACTCAGACACCTTCTCGAGATCTGCATTTCCAGAATACTCTATTTCTTTAACTTTTAGCACCTTTTTCAATTTTGATGTTTGTGCCACTGCGGTGCCAAATATAGAAACACACAGGACCAATATTATTTTTCTTTCCAATTTCATAAAAACAAGATACATATTAAAAACGAACCTAAAACTAGCCCAGTTCAATATTAACTGATTTCCAAAAAAGAAAACCACACTCAGTCAATTAAAAATTATATACAATAAATTTATTATTTTATAACATATTGTTAACATTGTAATTCTAAACACATGAATGTCAGTATATTTACCGGCTATGAAAAATATGATTAAAGCGGTTTATGAAAATAAAAAATACTTGTTATTGAGTATTTTAATTAGCGTATTAACAATGGTACCGCAATATGTCTATTTCATATCATTTAACAGAACAATTTTTATTACGACCGTATTAGTTCTCTTATTCTTATTTTCAATTTTAAGCAAAGTACTTTTTACCATATTCACGGTTTATCTTAACATTATTAATATGTTAGTTATTCACATGAACTCTACCTGGGGCAGGGTAACCATTTTAGAACCCGTAGTAGAACTAATCTATTTTTCATCGAAAAGAGAGTCCTTAGAATATCTTCAGAAGTACATTTCTTTTATTGATATATTCATCATTTTGCATACCGCTATTGTGGGCTATATTCTGTACAAATTTGTAAGGAAGTATTCTCTAAAATTCAAACCTTTAAAATTAACTTCATTAGTTCTTATCATTTTACTTCTAGGCGGATTACATCAAATCAAGGGAAACATTTTAAAACTAATGCCTCTATCTCTAATTCATGATTACAATATGGTTGTTAAAAGAGGTACAGCTTTTAAAGATCGTAATGAGTTTTTAAACAATAAAAAGATTGAAAAGTCGAAAAATGAAATGATTTATGACAAAGTTGTTTTGATTATGGGAGAATCTGTAAACAAAAACTTCATGGGGCTTTATAACGACAAGTATAAGACTACTCCTTTTTTCTCTAATATTAAAAATGATATTTATACATTTAACGCCATAGCTCCTGCTACCCAAACTCATCTTGCCATACCCCTTACATTAACAGAAACTACCCATAAAGATTTTGATGCTTTTTTTAAATCAAAATCAATTATAAGTGATTTTAAAGCAAATGAATATAAAACGTATTGGATATCTAATCAAGAAGGTGCAGGAGGAAAACACGAATCCTCAACAACTACAATTGCTAGAGAATCTGATTTTGTGAGTTTTCAAAATTACGATGTTGCTCTTACCAATCCGGACGAAGTATTATTTGATGTATTAGATGAAATCGAAATTAACAACAACTCTAAGCAAATGTTTGTTTTTCATATGATGGGTTCACATGCTGATTATGACCAAAGGTCCACAGCAGAAATAAGGCTCCATAAGAATCCTAAAAATTTACTTGAAGAATATGAAAACACCATTTATTATTCCGATTATTTTATAGAGGAGGTTTTCAAAAAGTTCAACAATACTAATAAGAATGTGCTTATTATTTACACATCTGATCATAGTGAAACTCTTGATGAAAACACTGGAGGGCATGGTTTTTACAATTCACATAAAGAAAGTGTAGAAATTCCATTAGTCATGTATTCAAATATAAAAAACGAGCGATTAGAAGATTTACTACTCGAGAACAAAAATGGCTTCTTTAATAATGAAAGTCTTTATAGTATAATTAAATATATAAGCTCGATCTCAGAAGAAAAAGCCGTTTCAAAATCTCCTTATTTTATTTCTCAAAATCTTGAAAATATACTTGATTATACAAAATTGGACTACTATTATGAACACGAATAAAATTCACCCATTATTGAGTTGTTGTGTAATGTGAAAAAATTGTTAGTTAAAAATTCACAACAATTCCTGACCATTAGTATTTTACTTCAACAAGTTTCTTTGAACCTTATTTGAAATTCATTTCTAAATTTAGCTCTTACTTCAATACCTAAATACTTAAAATGTTTTGTACATTTAAAGGAACATCAACAAAACTATTTTAAACCAACTATTCACTTCCACACAAGAAGTCGAAACCTACCGATTTAAAAAAATGATTTTTTTTAAAAGACTCGCAGTACTTTTTTGTTTCTCTTTTATATGCAGTTGCGGGCTAGACAAACCTGAAGAAGTAGCACAAGCATATGCTAAACTTCCTGATGAAATTGATTTCAATTTTCATGTACGACCTATTCTTTCTGATCGCTGCTTTAATTGTCATGGCCCTGATGAAAATGCTAGAAAAGCAAACTTAAGATTGGACACCGAAGATGCGATTTTCAAAAATATCCCTGGCAAAGAAACGTTTCCAGTAGTTGAGGGAAAACCCGAAAAAAGCGAACTAATTTCTAGAATCTTAAGTCAGGATTCTGATTTAATCATGCCTACTCCTGAATCCAATTTAATTCTGACAGCAGAAGAAAAAGCGATATTAATAAAGTGGATTGAACAAGGAGCAAAATGGAAAACACATTGGGCTTATTCCGTTCCTGAAAAATCTGAATTACCGGAAATTAATAATACCTCATGGCCAAAAAATGAAATTGACTTCTTTGTTTTAAACAAATTAGAATCTAATGGATTAAACCCTTCGGAAGAAGCAAATAAGGAAACTTTAATACGAAGGTTATCATTTGATCTAAACGGACTACCTCCTACTCCTGAAGAAATTCAAACTTTTCAAAATGACAATTCTAACAACGCCTATGAAAAACTAGTAGACCGTTTATTGGAATCTCCAAGATATGGCGAGCGCTGGGCATGGGAATGGTTAGATGTAGCTCGTTATGCGGACACAAATGGTTTTCAAGGCGATTTTACCCGCGACATGTGGCCCTGGCGCGATTGGGTTATTCGTGCTTTTAATGACAATATGCCCTATGATAAGTTTACAGTAAAACAACTAGCAGGAGACCTTTTACCCAATGCTTCTAGGGAAGATATTATGGCTACCGCATTTAATAGAAACCACCCATACAACACCGAGGGTGGCACCATACCCGAAGAAACAAGAGTTGTTAATGTATTTGATCGCGTAGAAACTACTGGCACTACATGGTTAGGATTAACAATGAATTGCGCACGTTGCCATGATCATAAATACGACGCCATTACTCAAAAAGAATATTATCAACTGTATGATTATTTTAATCAAACTTCTGAAGAAGGTGGTAATTGGGGAGGACAAATTAAACCTGTACTTAATTTAAGTCCAAAGGAAAGAAGGGATAAGATGGCCGCCATACAAGAAAATGCAGACAAATTAATTGCATATGTGCACGATTACGAGAATAAAAAATTCCCAAGAGATAATGGATTACCAGTATCCGAATCAAAGGTTGCAAAAACTTTAAACGGTCTAGACCCTCGAATTTTACTTAAACCACCCAATAAAAGAGGTGCTGGTAATTTAAAAACATTAGCTAATTACTTTATCAATAAAGACAATACGTATGCAGGGCTTTTAAAAAATGCATACAAAGAACAAGAAAAACATAACAAGCTAGCAGCTACTTCTACTATGGTTATGGTTATGGATGAACGTGAAGAACCTCGAACAACTTACATACTAAATAGAGGTGGTTATAATAACCCTCAATTAGAGGACACCATTGTTAGAAATGTACCTGCTGTATTACCTCCATTACCAAAGAACATTGAAAACAATCGTCTGGCCCTCGCAAAATGGTTAGTTTCCAAAGAACAACCCTTAACAGCTCGTGTTACCGTTAATCGGTATTGGCAACAATTTTTTGGAAATGGAATTGTAAAAACAATAGAAGACTTTGGAGTGCAAGGCGCTCTACCTAGTCATCCCAAGTTACTAGATTGGCTAGCTGTTGATTTTCAAGAGAATGATTGGGACCTCAAACGACTTCTAAAAAAAATTGTAATGAGTGCTACTTATAGACAATCTTCTAAAGTGTCTGAAGAGCTTTTACAAAAAGACACCGAAAATAAATATTTGGCTAGAGCAACACGTATGCGCTTACCCTCTTGGATGTTACGCGACCAAGCACTCTACATAAGTGGACTAATGGCAGATTCCTTGGGGGGCAAACCAGTAAAACCATATCAACCAGAAGGTATTTGGGCAGAAGCAACATTCGGACTACGATCTTACGAACAAGACAAGGGTAATGCCCTTTACAGACGTTCTTTGTATACTTTTTGGCGAAGAATAGTTGGACCGACATTTTTGTTTGACAATGCTTCAAGACAACTATGCTCCGTAAAATCGTTTAATACAAACACACCTTTACATGCTTTAACAACACTTAATGACATCACTTATTCAGAAGCTGCTCGAGTCATGGCCGAAAACATACTTTCATTCGAGAATAATGATTCTGAAAGGCTAAAATATGCTTTTAAAAAAACTACTGGGCGGTTGATAAAACAGGAGGAATTTAAAATCTTAAACGATAGATTATTATCATTAAAAAATGACTATGCTAAAAATAAAAAGGAAGCACTAGCACTTACTACAATAGGAGAATATAAAAGCAACAAGCAAATGAACTTAGTAGACCATGCGGCCTATACGGCAATTTGTTCTTTACTTTTAAATTTAGATGAAACTATAAATCGACAGTGATGAAGAAAAAAATCTTACATCCATTTGAAGAATATCAAGCGCAAATGACCCGAAGAAATTTCTTTGGAAAAATGGCTATGGGTGTTGGTGGGATGGCTTTAGGGTCTATGATAAATCCATTATCCTTATCCGCTGCATCAGCTAATACTAAATTTATAAATTCAAATATCGGGAGCCTGCCTCATTTTACGCCAAAGGCAAAAAGAATTATCTATCTTTTTCAAAATGGAGCCCCTTCACATGTAGATTTATTTGACTACAAACCCTTACTTAAAAAGTGGCATGGAAAACAAATTCCAGATTCATTAACCGCGGGGAAACGCTTTTCTACCATGACCGGCGAACAAGCAGCAAGACCTATAATTGGAGAAATAAGTAATTTTACCCAACATGGAAATAGTGGGGCATGGGTTTCAGATTTTATGCCTGAAACTGCTAAAGTTGTCGATGACTTGTGTTTTATAAAATCGATGTATACCGAATCTGTAAATCATGCCCCTGCAATTACTTTTTTCCTTACAGGCTCGGAACAACCAGGTCGACCCAGTTTAGGATCTTGGCTTACATACGGATTGGGTAGTACTGCAAAAGATCTTCCCGATTTTGTTGCAATGACCTCTAGAGATAAAGAAGCTAGTTGTGGACAAATTTTTTATGATTATTATTGGGGTAGTGGATTTTTACCCACCAAATTTCAAGGTGTAAAATTCAGAGGCGGTGGTGACCCAGTATTGTATTTAAAAAATCCTGAAGGTATGAGTCGCGAAATGCGTCGACAAATTTTAGATGACATGCAGGAATTAAATGCAATTAATCATGCTGAGTATGGCGACCCTGAAATCCAAACACGCATTGCGCAATATGAAATGGCTTATAAAATGCAAATGAGTGTGCCAGATCTTACCGATTTTTCTGATGAGCCTCAGCATATTTTAGATATGTACGGCCCTGATGTGCAACGAAAAGGTAGCTACGCTTACAATTGCTTAATGGCTCGAAGATTAGCAGAACGCGATGTGCGATTTATACAGTGTATGCATGCAGGATGGGACCAACACACAAATTTAAACTATCAATTAATTACTCAATGTAACGATACGGACAGAGCTAGCGCTGCCTTAATTAAAGATTTAAAACAACGAGGTATGCTCGAAGACACTCTCGTTATTTGGGGTGGAGAGTTTGGTCGAACTCCCTTTTTACAAGGTAATATTAAAGATGTTCGAAATTGGGGAAGAGACCATCACCCCTATGTTTTTACACTTTGGATGGCAGGTGCAGGAGTAAAGCCCGGTTATACTTATGGCGCCTCTGATGACTTTGGATTTAACCCTGTTGAAACACCGGTACATGTGCATGATTTTCAAGCCACCGTAATGCACCTAATGGGAATAAATCATGAACAATTCACTTTTAAACATCAAGGGAGACGATATAGACTAACTGATGTTCATGGACATGTTGTAAAAGATATTATGAGTTAGAACGAATTATAATCAAATCACTTTTTAAAACATTTAACCTGATAAAAATCATGTTTTAACTACTGGGGAAATTGCAATTTTGATGGCTTAAACTTTAGACAACCAAGTTTACACCTATTTAGCTTTCAAAATTATTATCTTATGACATACGCACATTCCTTTCATATTCCTGTTATGGGCATTGGTTTTACAATTGACTCTCCTTTAAAAGTTTCACAATTCGGCATCGATTCTGTTATTTCCTTAGTTGATGATATACTTCTCGAGAAACTCCGAAAAATGTACTGTAAAAAACACAACCTTCCTTACGATGAAATCACCGAAAAGATAGAAGATTTTAGAGCGAAACGTATTACTTCTTATCTTAATACTATACAGAATCTCGCTCAAGAGAAATTTGAAACATTTAAAAATACAACTACTGAAACCGTTTCGGACATAAAAGAATATTTTAATTCTTTACCAGACTCATCTGCTTTTAAGCAAGAGTTTTATCAGCTTTCAAAGAATCACATTACCATAGAAGAAATTAAAAACTGGGTTAAAGAACGCATGCCAATGGGTAGCATTGACGTTAATATAATGACCAAGGTTGATAAAGATAATTATGTTAAAAAAGAAAAACTGTCTTCTGAATATAATGATGCACATGCAGCTTTAAGAGGATATGCAAATAGTAATTTACATTCTTCAGTAATTCTATCGGCAGGAATGAATCCAAGACTTTATAGCTATTTAGAACAATTTGATGATTTCTACCCCGACACCAATGGATATATCAAAAAGAAAATTGTCCTTAAAGTAAGTGACTATAGATCTGCGCTTATACAAGGTAAGTTTTTAGCTAAAAAAGGGATTTGGGTATCTGAATACAGAATAGAATCTGGTCTTAATTGTGGCGGCCATGCATTTGCTACCGACGGCTTTTTAATGGGTCCTATTTTACAACAATTTAAAGATAATAAGCAAGAATTAATCGATACGGTTTACGAACTATATATTGGAGCACTAGAACAAAAAGAACGCGTTATTCCTAAAAATATAATGCCCTTAAAAATAGCAGCCCAAGGTGGTGTTGGGACAAACGAAGAGCACAAATTTCTGCTTAATGAATACGCAGTAGACTCTGTAGGTTGGGGTTCTGCTTTTCTATTAGTTCCAGAAGCTACAACTGTAGACTCAGAAACATTAAATAAACTGGCAACAGCAAAGGAAGACGATCTTTATTTAAGTAATATTTCTCCACTAGGAATTCCATTTCATAGTTTAAAAGGGAATACTAAAGATGAAGAAAAAGCTGCTCGAATTCTAGATGGAAAACCTGGAAGTCCTTGTCCCAAAAAATTCGTAGCTCTTAACAAAGACTTTAATGTGAAAGGACTTTGTACGGCTTCCCGTCAATATCAAAATCAGAAATTAAAAGAGTTAGACAAACAAGATTTATCACCATCTGAATACGATTATCACTATAATAAAATAACTGAAAAATCCTGTACTTGTGTAGGTCTAGGAACATCTGCGTTACTAGCTTACAATCTCGACACCAAAATAGAAGGCGAAGGAGTGTCCATTTGCCCAGGTCCTAATATGGCCTATTTTTCAAAAATTACTCCGCTATCTGAGATGATTGAACATATCTATGGAAAAACTAATATAATCTCCCGAAAGGATCGCCCAAATATGTTTATAAAAGAACTATACATCTATTTAGAATATTATAAAGAACAAATTGCTGAGAACAAAATGTCGCCAACTGAAAAGCGTAGAAAACAATTATTGACTTTCGGCAACAATCTCAATAATGGCATTTTATATTATCAGAAATTGTTTAATGAACAAAATACTATGGAGGACTCTACCTGCAATACAATTTTCACGCAATTAGAAGAATGCGAATTTATATTAAATGAATTAACAAAAGATATTGAGATTATGGTCTCTTAAAAACAATTTTAAATTATAAAAAGCCAGCGTCTCCACTGGCTTTTTATAATTTTTCTTATTCTTCAATAAATATACCAACAACAATATTCGTAATAATTGAAGGAGTCAACTTATACTAGATTTCCTTAAATAAATCATTATAATGTTGTGATGGTAGGAGTATACCTCCGCTTTCATCATAAAAAGATTGCCCCGTTTTATAAACGCCATTTTTGGTTTGGGTCCATTCTGCACCTGCTCTTGGGTGATAAGACACCAGTCTATCCCAATCATTATAAAATTGATGTCCATTAGTTTCCAACAATCCTATATCCATCATTGGTAAAGGTGCTAAACGAGCTGCAATCGATTTATTCCAATCAACCAAAATCGGATTCACAGTTAAATCAGCACTAAAACAAGGCACCTTGCGCTCATGACAAGCTTGTACAATTTTCATTGTCATACTCAAGGTTTTAGCAATGGCCTTCACTACAATTGTACCATACCCTTGTTCCATACGAGCCACAGCATCCTCAACCGCATGTGCACTTTCATCTGCAGCTATTGTAACGCCTAAATCACCAACATAAGATTCGTCGCTTATTGCTAATGGCTCTTCTATAACTGCAATTTGATCGAAAGCTCCTATTTTTTTAGCATGATCTAAAAAGCGTAATAATGTTTCTTTAGACTCATACCTTCCATTTGGATCTACATAGTATGGTATTTTCCCATCTCTAGTATGAGGTGTTTCGTAGTGCCCAATGTTTTTGTGCACATTAGATAGAAATTCCATATCCTTGGCCAACATTTCTTTTTGAGTACCCTTAGCACCCATTTTCAATTTCATTATAAAATAACCTTCATCAGCTGCAGTTTTTATTTTTTCTATCGCTGTTCCCACAGGAAATGATGGAATACTTGCCACTTTTTCATGCTTATAGGATAATCCTGGACGGTACGCTTCAGGAATCATTGCGTCGAAAGTTTTCAAATTATTTTCATGAGCATATAATAACCAAGCTGCATTATCAACTGCTACTAACGAATTAAGCGCAAAGGTTTTTCTTAAATCTGATTCACCAGTTATTTTTTTCCCATATTCATGCACTTCTGGCAATATTTCATCAAGCAATTGAATTGGATCCATGAAGGAACTTCCCTTTACCAGTTGCAGTGCCCGTTCACTTAAAGCAAACATTAAAGCATTTGCTCCATTCTCAGAATGTGCACGGGCAACTCTACCATCAGACCACAATGGACTTTGCGTACCTAAACCAACCTTTGACACTCCAGAATTGCTTTGTAACCAGGCAGCTGATTGCCAAAGTTGCGTAACCGATCCTCCCCCAAAACGATATGGCGTAAGAGACTCTCTTTCAAAATTTGAACTCGTATTTTTAATCGTAATTTTAGTTTGCATTTTGCTTGCTTTAATTGATGCACCAATGTTAACAGGCAGTCCTATTGAACTCAAAACCGTAGCTGCCGAGGTCTTATTAATAAATTCTCTACGCTTCATAAATCTTTTGTTTTCATAGAATCATTAATCTTTTTCATATTCATTATTTTGGAATGGTATTTAAAGTGTACCAGGCCTCCGTAGACCATAGCTTTAGATTTTTATCACTTTGCAAATCGACCGGAATCCTTAAATATACAACATGTTCTTTTTTTAGTCCCGGTAGTTCTAAATATAGTTTTGTTCGATCTTTTGATAGAGCCGTACTAGTAATCTTTAACTGCTCCAAATCCATTTTTGGTCCACCATAATTTTTTGTTGGTTTGTACCACCATTGCGAGATATAAAAGGTTGAGGGATTAATTTTTATATCCTCTTTTAAAGGCTGCGTGAATTCAATCTCAAAGCCTTCTGGCTTAGCACGAACAGCCAACATTTCAAATGTAGATTTTCCGTTATATTTAATACTTTGAAGACCATATTTAGTTTCCTTCCAGGTCCACCCCCCGACCATTCCAACTTCCCCGATATAAAGTGCACCATCGGGTCCCCAACAAAGTCGATTTACACCAGCTGCCAAACCTTGTGTGAAACGGAAGACGGCTCCTTGATAATTACCATTTATTTTTTCAATAAAATCACGTTTTATACCCCCATGACATACATCGCCATGTAGCATTTGCCCTTTATATGGACCATCATTCATTAAAACAGGTTCTGAAGGTGAATTAGCAATTTCAGTTCCTGGCAACCAAAGGGTGGGAGGGTTCATTTTAGGTACCACTTGTAAAGTATCTAAAAGCCCCCAAGCCATACCATTATACTTACCTTTTTTAACATGAATCAACTTGTTTCCAGGCAACCATTGCCCTTGATTGTCTGTTACGAAAAGTTCGCCATCCACCCCTAATCCAATACCGTTAGGAGTTCTTAGACCATAATCAAGATGTACATAGCTGCCATCCATTCCTATTTTTATAGTCCTACCACGATCAAGTTTTTGTTTTTCACTTTTTAATAGACGCATCGCCATTGAAAGTGAAACATAAAAATATCCTTTATCATACACTAAGCCGAAGGCAAATTCATGAAAATCTTCTGTAACCTGCCACGTATTACAAATAGCTTTGTACTCATCAATAACCTCATCTCCATCATGATCGATCAATTTGGTAAGCTCATGTTTTTGCAAAACATATATACTCCCATCCACAACTTCTATACCTAATGGTTCGTGTAACCCGGTGGCTATTCTTTTGTTCGTTATTTGCGTAGAATCTCCATTCTGAAAGCCATCAAGAATATATACTCCACCTTCGGTATCCCATGTCGTATACAACAATCTACCATCTGGCAAAAATGCCAATCCACCTACTTTGGGTTTTAGAACATCATTGTGCAAAGTGGTTAAATCATAACTTGGATGTACTGTTTCCAGAGGGGCTCCATTACCAGGAACGATTTTAGAATTTTTAGCATCTATTGTAAAATCTCTTACGAATGGTTGAAATGGTTCAGGTTCATCTTTTTTTAGTTGGAGGATATATTCCAACATTTCTTCTATTTCTGCATCCATATATTGCGGATGCGGATTCATGACATTTTCACCCCAGGCACCCGAACCACCCAACTGTACTTTTTTAGTTAGTTCCTGAAAAGTATTTTTATTATTAGGATAGCGTTGCGCTATTTGTGAAAATGATGGACCTACATCTGGCTCTTCAATTTGATGACACGTAAAACAATCACTTTCTTCCATCCATAGTCTACCTAAATGATCATAAGACGACTTTAAATCTGGCTCAAACTGTTCTGGAAGAATTTCGAAATAATTTTTTTTAACACTCGTATCATTTGAAGCTAATTCAAAAGATTCCTTTCCTTTTTCTAAAAAAATAGTAGTCCCCTCTGGAACATCCTCCGTTTTAAACCATCTTTCAAGTCCCGGTTTCCCTTCAGAGTCTCTTACATATTCAGGGCGTTCCTTTATCAAAATAGAATCACCTTTGGACAAAATCAAGGTATATTGAAGATAAATCTGATTTTTTCGAAACGAATAACCCCTATTGTTAACTTTTGGAAATTCTTTAATTCCATTTCGTAATACAACCCACTGTTGTTGTTTTATACTATCGGAAATATAAGCGGTTCCCCAAGAAGTGGGCTGTATGTTTTTCTTAGAGGTATAAGGGGCGCCTTCCATAGCTATGCCACCCTTCCAGGCTTTATAAAGAATTGATTGCGAAAGATCATAAGCAACATACATTTGCGAATCAAGTGCAATGGTTAACATTCTTGGTTTTTTGTCTAAAACAGAACGAAATGCCCATACATCCATAGGCCTTTGCCTATTTACATCCTCTTTATTATTACATGCAGATATTATACATAAGAAAGAGAAGCTTATGCAGAGTATTTTAACACTAAATTTCATAAACACTTAAATGATTAGTATAAGATATTCAATAATCTTTAAACTAGCTCCATTAGAATGTTTTTATCACTAACCCTACAATAATTATTGAATTATTTAAAATCCAAATTACTTGAGAAATCAAAAATCAACAACTCTTTAAAAATTTACATAATATTGAAATCATTAAAATTATAAATGCAAAAAACCATTCAATTTCTTGAATGGTTTTTAATGCCCTTGTTTCTACTTCTTAATTTTGCCATCCACCACCAAGGGCGCGGTACAGTTCAATTATAGTTTGTAACTCGTCTTTAATATCTTCTACACCATCTAATTGTGCCGATAGCAAACTGTTTTTTGTTGTTAATACATCGGTGTAATTGGTACTAGATGAATATTCTAATAATGCTTCTGTAAACTCTACAGATTTTTTAAGCGCAGCTATTTGTTGTGCTCTAGACTCTTGCTTTTCTTTGGTCTTATTGTATGTATATAAAGCATTCGAAATTTCTGAACCCGCATTTAACCATGCTGCTTTATAATCATAAAACGACTGTTGTTGAACCGATTTATTTATTTTCAATGTTGCTTTGTTTGCTCCGTTAGCAAAAATGGGCTGTGTTAAGCCACCTATTAAATTATAGAAAATAGAATTATCGAAAAAATCGGACAAACTTAACGAAGACAAACCTCCACTTGCTGAAATGGTCAAAGAAGGATAAAAATTTGTTTTTGCGACATTTACATCTTCAAAAGCACTTCTAAAAGCCATTTCTGCTTCCTGTATATCTGGTCTGTTTCTTAACAAGGAAGATGGTATGCCTATTTTTAAATCAGCGTATGCTTCTTGTTCTTTTAAAGATGTTCTTTCTATAGTGCCAGGTAATCTGCCTAACAAAATAGCTAAAGCATTTTCTTGTTCTAAAATAGATATTTCTATATCTGGTATAGATGTTTCTATTTCGTACCTACTAGCTTCACTTTGTACCACTGCGGCACCATCAACCACCGCCGATTCTTTCAAATACTTCATGGTTTCTTGATCACCAATTCTATTCTCTAGAGTTTCTTTAGTAATTGCTAGTTGCTCATCTAAAGACAGTAAATTATAATATGCTGTTGCAATATCAGAAATTAACTGAGTTTGTACAGCTTTAGTTGCCGCTTCAGTCTCTAAGAAAGACGCGAGAACCGAACGTCTATTACTGCGTAGCTTTCCCCAAACATCTAGCTCCCAACTACTACTTAGTTGCCCTATATAAGAGGTGGTGTTTAAATTAATTCCCGTTACTCCTCCTAAATTTAGTGAAGACTCTGACGTTTTAGATCGCGTAACACTGGCACTTCCTTCTAAACTTGGCAATACTGCTAATTTTGCTTCTACCAAACTAGCTTTAGCCTGATTTATATTTTCGATAGCTACTCTTAAATCGAGATTGTTTTGTAAGCCTTCTTCAATCAAATTTTGTAATATACTATCGGTAATAATTTCTTTCCAAGGCATTGTAGCCATTGATGTTGTATCGTTAACCAACGTATCTCTGTATTGTTCTGCAAATTCATTATCTGGCGTGGTGTATCTTTTATTGATAACCCCACAAGAATTCATCAGTAAAACAAGTACAGCGATAGGAATGATGTATGTTATAGTCTTAGATTTCATATCTGTATTCGTTTTATTTTAGTTGCTCTATTTTTTCTTCATTAGTTTCTTCGTCTCCCCAATCGTGGTTAGACACTCCAACTACTTTTTCTTGAAGGGTTTGGAAAATGATAAAAAGTACTGGTATAACTAATATTCCTAATATGGTACCTACTAGCATACCACCAATAGCACCTGTACCAATAGCTCTGTTACCAACAGCACCTGCACCAGTTGAAATCATTAAAGGAAGTAAACCAAATATAAAAGCAAATGATGTCATTAAAATAGGTCTAAACCGTGCTATGGCTCCATCCATTGCCGATTGTAGTATTGTTTCTCCTTCGCGTCTACGTTGTATGGCAAACTCCACAATTAATATGGCATTTTTAGCCAGCAACCCAATCAGCATCACCAATGTAATCTGTATATAGATGTTGTTACTAATACCAAATAAGTTCGCAAAGATTAACACTCCAGACAGTCCTGCTGGTACTGATAGTAAAACGGAAATAGGAAGTATAAAACTCTCGTACTGCGCACATAATAAGAAATACACAAAAATGAAACACAGCATAAAAAT
>NZ_JBDVFA010000025.1:0-86808 GCF_039941195.1 Aurantibacter sp.
TTTTTATAATCATTCTTAATTTCATATGAGCTCATTAAATAAGTGTACATTTCGTATCTTGTACAGATAAGAAAGTATAACAAAAAATATAAATTGATTTTATGGCTTTTGACATAGATATGATAAAGAAGGTTTACGCTTCCATGGCGGAACGTGTAGACAAAGCAAGAGAGATTGTAGGTAAGCCGCTTACACTATCAGAAAAGATTTTGTATTCTCATTTATGGGATGGTAACCCAACCGAAGCATTTACTAGAGGAAAGGATTATGTTGATTTTGCTCCGGATCGTATTGCTTGTCAAGATGCTACGGCTCAAATGGCTTTATTACAGTTTATGCAAGCAGGTAAGCCGAAAGTAGCGGTTCCAACTACGGTACACTGTGATCACTTAATTCAAGCCAAAAGTGGCGCTAAAGCCGATTTAAAAATGGCAAATAACACCAGTGCTGAGGTTTTTGACTTTTTAGAATCCGTGTCTAATAAATATGGAATAGGGTTTTGGAAACCGGGTGCAGGCATTATTCACCAAGTAGTTTTAGAGAATTATGCTTTTCCTGGTGGAATGATGATTGGTACCGATTCACATACCGTGAATGCAGGTGGATTAGGAATGGTAGCTATTGGAGTTGGTGGTGCAGATGCTGTTGATGTAATGGCGGGAATGGCTTGGGAATTGAAATTTCCGAAATTAATTGGTGTTCGTTTAACCGGAACGATTTCAGGTTGGACTGCTCCCAAAGATGTTATATTAAAAGTTGCCGAAATTCTTACTGCTAAAGGTGGTACAGGGGCAATTGTTGAATATTTTGGCTCTGGAGCTAAATCGCTATCATGCACAGGTAAAGGTACCATTTGTAACATGGGTGCAGAAATAGGAGCGACAACTTCTACATTTGGCTACGATGATTCTATGGGCCGCTATTTAAGAGCTACGGATAGAGCAGATGTTGCGGATGCTGCTGATCAGGTTAAAGAATATTTAACAGCAGATACAGAAGTTTATGCTAATCCAGAAGATTATTTTGATCAAGTTATTGATATTGATTTGTCAAAGCTAAGCCCATTATTAAATGGACCGTTTACACCAGATTTATCAACACCTGCAGGTGCAGAGATGACTACGAAGGCTACGGAAAATGAATGGCCATTGCAGGTGGAGTGGGGTTTAATAGGTTCGTGTACAAATTCATCATATGAAGATTTGTCTCGTGCTTCTTCAATCGCCCAACAAGCACTTGATAAGGGAATTAAAATGAAATCAGAATTAGGAATTAATCCTGGTTCAGAACAAGTTCGTTTTACTGCTGAACGTGATGGTATTTTAGGTGTTTTTGAAAAATTAGACGCTAAAATATTTACCAATGCATGTGGCCCTTGTATTGGCCAATGGGCTCGCTACAATGATCCAAAAAATGCACCTAAGAATAGTATTGTTCATTCATTTAACAGAAACTTTGCGAAAAGAGCTGATGGAAATCCGAATACGCATGCCTTTGTAGCTTCGCCTGAATTAACTGCTGCTATTGCAGTGGCTGGACGTTTAGATTTTAACCCAGTTACGGATACATTGATTAATGAGAATGGAGAAGAGGTTAAGTTTGATGAACCAACAGGATGGGAATTGCCACCTAAAGGTTTTGAAGTAGAGGATGCAGGATTCTTAGCACCAGATGAAGATGGTTCAGATGTAGAAGTAATAGTTTCTGAAAGTTCAGAACGTTTACAATTATTAGAGCCTTTTACGCCTATTGCGGATTCCGAGTTAAAAGGTGTTAAGTTGCTCATTAAAGCATTTGGTAAATGTACTACGGATCACATTTCTATGGCTGGACCATGGTTACGTTTTAGAGGACATTTAGATAACATTTCGAACAACTGTTTGATTGGTGCTGTAAATGCATACAACCACAAAACCAATTTTGTAAAAAATCAAATTGATGGTGAGTATGGTGGTGTTCCGGATACGCAACGTGCGTACAAGGCAGCGGGAATTAAAACAATAGTCGTTGGTGATCATAACTATGGTGAAGGTTCATCTCGTGAACATGCAGCCATGGAACCAAGGCATCTAGGAGTTGCAGCAGTATTAGTTAAATCTTTTGCTCGTATTCATGAAACAAACTTAAAAAAGCAAGGTATGCTAGGTTTGACCTTTGAAAATGAATCGGATTATGATTTAATTCAAGAAGATGATACTTTCGATTTTATTGATATCGCAGATTTTGCCCCAGGTAAACCTTTAACAATTGAGGTAACACATGCCGACGGTAACACGGATACAATTATTGCGAATCATACGTATAACGAAGCGCAAATAGCATGGTACCGAGAAGGTTCTGCTTTAAATGTTATAAAACGTGAAAATGCAGCTTAATGCTCATAAATAATAAAAAAACTCCTGATTTTAATCAGGAGTTTTTTAGTTTTGAGGAAATCCTCCAAATTTAATGATAAAGAAAAAGACTGTATTAAACGTTCTATTGATTGGGCTTATATTGTCCTTTTTTGTTACTCCATTAGGAGATTTTAGCAAAGAACTTTTAAACAAATGGTTTGCCACTTCCCCAACTATAATAAGTGTAGAAAATCGAGGAAAAATTAGCTCCTACAATTGGAAGTTAAAAGATGCCAATTGGAATATATTTGATTTCAATAAATCTGCTGGTAAAGTAGTATTTATTAATTTTTGGACTACGTGGCATTTACCCTCAAGGGCTCAATTGGATGATATTCAAATGCTCTATAATCGCTATAAGAGTCAAGTTGATTTTTATATTATCACTGATGAAGAGCAATCTGTACCAGCTGAATTTATAGCTAAAGAGGGATATACGTTCCCAATTACGCATCAAATAATAGGTGAACCTAGTCCTATTAAATTATTAAAGCCTTCAGGCAGTTATTTACTCGACAGAGAAGGCAATATAGTTATTCATCAAACCGCCATCGCAGACTGGGACAATAGTAAAGTCTTCGATTTAATTAATTCCCTTTTAGCAAAGTAGTGTTCTGTTCTAAGTGGTACGAACAAGCTTTTAGCTCTAGTGCCGTTTATATTTTTGCGCACGAGAACCCCGAAGCGTCGGGGGAACTCTAGGGCCTACATAATTGTTTTGTTTAATATTAACGGATAAAAAAAGACCACCTTTTCAAGTGATCTTTTGTGCGCACGAGAAGACTCGAACTTCCACGGCCTAGTGGCCACCAGCCCCTCAAGCTGGCGCGTCTACCAATTCCGCCACGTGCGCTTTGTTTGATAGTGACGGCAAATATAATATCCTTTTTGATTTATACTTTAGAAATTGAAATATTCTTTGGCATTATTATAGCAGATGTCTTGTACAATTTTACCAATCCATTCCATGTCATTCGGCAATTCACCACTTTCTATTTCCTTGCCGAAGAGGTTGCATAAAATTCTTCTAAAATATTCATGTCTCGGAAATGATAAAAAGCTTCTAGAATCTGTAAGCATACCAACAAAAGTGCTCAATATTCCCATATTAGAAAGTACATTCATTTGGTCAATCATACCGTCCTTCTGATCAAGAAACCACCAGCCAGAACCCCATTGAACTTTACCTTTTACACTACCATCATTATAATTACCTATCATGGTAGCCATAACTTCATTATCAGTAGGGTTTAGGTTGTAAATGATTGTTTTTGTCAATTTGTCTTTAGAATCCAAACGGTCGAAGAAAGAAGAAAGTCCTTCTGCTTGTTTAAAATCTCCCATAGAATCCCATCCAGTATCAGGGCCTAGAATTTTATGCATGCGACTATTGTTATTCCGTAATGCACCTAAATGAAATTGTTGCACCCAACCATGTTCATGATATAGTTCAGAAAGAAATTGTAACAATGCCATTTGAAATTTCTTAGCTTCTTCAAAACTAACAGCCTTTCCTTCTCTTTTCTTTTTGAAAATAGTAGCTACTTCAGTTTCGGTATAATCTACTTTAAACAATTGATTTAATCCATGATCACATAAACGACATCCATTTTTGTGAAAGTATTCGATACGGTTCTTCAAAGCACTACATAAATCGGTATATGTTGAAATAGTAATGTTTGCAACCTGCCCAAGGCTATCTAAATATGCATTATATCCATCATTCTGAATTATAATAGATTTATCAGGTCTAAATGCAGTCGTTACTTTTGTTTTAAAATCACTGTTTAATAAACTTTGATGGTATTCTAAATTATCAGTAGGATCTTCAGTAGTACAAAGCAATTCTACATTCATCATAGAAATAAGTCCTCGAGCTGAAAAGTTGGGAGAATTTAGTTTTGTATGTGTTTCTTCAAAAATTTCTTTTGAATTTTTTGGAGTCAATAAATCATTAATTCCAAAATAACGCGAAAGTTCTAGATGTGTCCAATGATATAATGGATTTCGCATTGTGTATGGAACAGCATAAGCCCATTTTTCAAATTTTTCTACATCCCTAGCGTTGCCGGTTATATATTTTTCATTTATACCTAAGGTTCGCATTGCTCTCCATTTGTAATGATCCCCATCAATCCATGCTTTTGTAATATTTTCAAAAGTGTGATTGTTAGCCAATAATTCTGGCGATAGATGATTGTGATAATCAATTATGGGCATTTTTTTTGCGAAATCGTGGTAAAGTTCTTCTGAGTATTTGTTGTCTAAAATAAAATTGGAATGTATCAAATTGGTTGTGTTTAAAGGTTTTTTTAAAAGTAACTCTAAATGCAAATGAATATTACAATTGAGCTATCAATTGTAATCGAAAGTGTCTAGCTTTGGTCTTGTCTTTATTAGTGGTATTTAAATAAACTAAAATAATGTGGGTACAAGTTAAAAATATTTTTTACATTCGTTAACGTTAACGAAGATTTTTTTTGATTAACTTATTATACACTTTAACTTAATAAAATATCAATTAACTCATTAAAATAGAAGTACTTATGATTAAAAATGCAGCAATAAAGTTGATTTTTGCACTGCTAATAGGATTTTCCAGTTCTGCTCAAGACAATTGGGAAATGTTATTCAATGGAAAAGACTTGAAAAACTTTGAACAACTCAATGGTAATGCGCCATATAAAATAGAGAATAAAGAACTAATTGGAACCTCAAAAATGGGTACTCCAAATAGTTTCATGGCGACCAAAAAAAAATATTCAGACTTTATTTTAGAGTTTGAAGTATTTGTAGAGAATGGCCTTAATTCAGGTGTTCAATTTAGAAGTATTAGTTCACCAGATATTAAGAAGGGTCGTGTACACGGATATCAATGTGAAATTGAAACAAGTTCAAGAAAATGGGCAGGTGGAATTTATGATGAAGCTAGAAATGGATGGCTATATCCGCTTTCTAGAAATCCAAAAGGACAGCAAGCATTTGTTCCGGGGCAATGGAATCATTATCGCATAGAGGCTATTGGCAATGAAATACGCACATGGGTAAATGATGTACAGTGTGCTAATTTGGTGGACGACACAACTGCAGAAGGGATTATTGCTTTTCAAGTACATGGTATTGGTGACCACAAGGAACTAGAAGGTAAAATTGTAAAATGGAAGAACATTAAAATTAAAACTACTGATCTTGAAAAATCAAGAAAAAGTGTTGATTCTGATGTGCCTGAATTTAGTTACATAGACAACCAGTTAACCGAAAATGAAAAAAGAAAAGGATGGCGTTTTCTTTGGGATGGAAAAACAACAAATGGTTGGAGAGGTGCTAAACTAGATAAGTTTCCAGAAAAGGGCTGGGTAATGAAAGATGGTATTCTTACAGTGCTTTCTTCAGGAGGAGCCGAGTCTAGAAATGGCGGTGATATTGTTACTACAGATTCGTATAGCGATTTTGAATTGAGTGTAGATTTTAAAATGACAACAGGAGCAAACAGTGGTATTAAGTATTTTGTCGATTCTGAATTGAATAAAGGAGAAGGTTCTGCAATAGGATTAGAATTTCAAGTACTTGATGATAAAGTGCATCCTGATGCAAAAAAAGGACACAATGGTAATAGAACTGTAGGTTCTCTTTATGATCTAATCAGAGCGGAGAACAATGATAGTTCTAGAGGTAAGAATTTTAAAGGTATTGGTAATTGGAACAACGCGAGAGTTGTTGTAAAAGGTGGACATGTAGAACATTGGTTAAATCAAACTAAAGTGGTAGAATTTGATCGTTTTAGTCAAATGTTTAAAGCTTTGGTAGAAAAAAGTAAATACGAAAAATGGGAGAATTTTGGTCGTATTCCAGAAGGCTTGATATTAATTCAAGATCACGGGGACGAGGTTTCTTTCAAGAATATAAAAATTAGAGAATTTTAATAAGATACATTGAAAATGGACAAGGCAAGAAGAAATTTTATTAAAAAAACTACATTGGCATCAGGTGGTATTATACTTGGTGCTAATGCAATGAGCGCTAAAAGTTATAATAAGATTATTGGCGCAAATGATCGTGTGAGAGTGGGGGTAGCTGGATTCTCAAATAGAGCAAAAGGGGCTCTAATTCCCGCGTTTAATGGTCATAGTAAAGCACAAAATTTTGAAATTATTGGGGTGTCTGATATTTGGAATAGAAGGCGTGATGAAGGAGCTGCGTTTATTAAAGAATTAACGGGCGACAAAATTAAGCAATGGAAGAATAATGAGGAAATGTATGATAAGGACAAGATAGATGCTGTTCTTATTTCAACTGCAGATTTTCAACATGCTTTGCATACAGTACAAGCAGCTAATGCAAAAAAAGATGTTTATTGTGAAAAACCTTTTGCAGAAACTATGGATGATGCTAGGGTAGGAATGAAAGCTGTGAAAGATTCAGGTATAGTTTTCCAAATTGGATCACAGCGTAGAAGTGGAGCCAATTATCATCGTGCAAACGATTATATAAAATCGGGTGACTTTGGTGATATTGTAATGGTTGAAATGACATGGAATGTAAATCAGCCAGGTAGATGGCGTTTGCCACAATTGACCAAGGAAATTAGAGAATCGGATGTGGATTGGAAACGTTATCAAATGAACCGTCCTGAAGCTGCATGGGATCCACGAAAATATTTAGAATACCGTTTGTTTTGGCCATATTCTTCTGGAATACCTGGTCAATGGATGTCGCATCAAATTGATACAGTACACTGGTTTTCTGGTTTTAACCATCCAAGAAGTGTTGCGGCTAATGGAGGTATATATTTATGGAAAGATGGAAGAAAGAACTTTGATACCATGTCAGCTGTTTTCGATTATGGTCCTGATGATGATATGAGTTCAGGTTTCCAGGTCACATATTCCTCGCGTTTTACAAATTCTGCTGGAGGTACTAAAGAAATTTACTATTCTAATGCAGGTGAGTTGAATTTAGATACAAATAAGGTAAGTGATAATGGTGGGCTTTCAGAGCGACATGCTAAGGCCATGAATATGGAACCTAATAAACTGAAAGGATTTAATCTTGCCGATGATGCTCCAAAAGTAGTTACTTCTGCTAATACTGGTGCCGATAATATGACATCATTACACATGTTAAACTGGATGGAATGTGTTCGTAGTAGAAAAACTACGAATGGACCAATAGAAGCAGGTTATAATCATTCGATTGCTAATATTATGACAACAGCGGCATTGCGTACAGGCTTAAAGGCAACTTTTGATGAGGCTACGCAAAATGTTTTAGCAGGAGGAAAAGTATTTAAATATTAAAATAGAGAGAATGTTGAGATTATTAAAGAGTAATTTATTGAGTTGTGCAATGGTGTCTGTGTTGCTAGTTTCCTCTTGTAAAGAGAAAAAAGAAAGTGAAAATACAGCAACAGAAGAATCTGAGACTATGCAAGAATCATCAAAAGTGAGTTTTATTAAAGATGATGCTAAGAAAAAGGTAGATGTAAAAATAGATGGCGATTTGTTTACGAGTTATGTATACGACGGACAAACACCAAAACCTATATTGTATCCAGTTATTACAAAAAGTGGTAAAACGGTAACTAGAGGGTTTCCGTATGCTCCAAGACCTAATGAGCGTGTAGATCACCCGCATCATGCAGGATTATGGTTTAATTATGGCGATGTTAATGGCTTGGATTTTTGGAATAATTCTTATGCAATTCCAGAAGAAGAAAAAGGGAAATATGGAAGTATTATACATCAAGAAATTTTGGATAGTAATGATGATTCTGGTGTTTTAAAAATTAGAGCTATATGGCGTTCACCTAAAAATGTAGATTTATTGGAAGAAATTACTGAATTTAAATTTTCGGAGGATGGAGATACCAGAATTATAGATCGTTCATCTACGTTAAAGGCGCTTGAAGATGTTTCTTTTGATGATAATAAAGAAGGTATGATTGCAATTCGTGTTACGCGCGAATTAGAATTGCCAACAGATAAACCTGCGGTTTACACTGATGCAGAAGGCAATTTAACTGAAGTTAAAGCCTTAAACAATGAAGGTGTAAACGGAAATTATTTTGCTAGTGAAGGACTCACCGGTAATGATGTATGGGGCACTCGAAATAAATGGGTGAAGCTAGAAAGCAATATTGAAGGCGATAATGTGTCGGTAACTATCATTGATAACAAGAAAAATGTTGGATATCCAACCTATTGGCATGCGCGTGATTATGGCCTTTTTGCAGCTAATCCATTAGGACAAGAGGTTTTCTCTGAAGGTAAAGAAGTATTAAAATTCAAATTAGCAAAAGGCGAGTCAACCACGTTTAATTATCGTATTTTAGTACATAGTGGTGCTGTGCTTTCAAAGGAAAGTATTGATAGTTCATTTGCAGATTTTAACAATTAAAAAAATCAAATAATATCTTATGAAGTCTATATTAACGATAGTTTGTGCATTGGTTTTAACAGGTGCAATTTACGCTCAAGAAAGTGAACCTAAAGAAGATGAACTTTATGATGGTACCGATTTAAGTCAGTGGGTAATACCGGATAATAATGTTTTTTGGTCTAGTAAAGATGGAAGTCTTTGGGCTAAAAGTGATGCAAAGAAAACAGGTTCTATATTGTGGTCTAAAAACAGTTATAAAGATTTTATAATTCAGTTAGATTTTAAATTCGGTGAAGGAACTGTTGATTCTGGCATTTTTATGCGTGGTGATGATCAAAAAAATGCTCAGATTCAAATAGGGGAGTCGGGGTCTTTAAAAAGGGATATGACGGGTTCTCCTTATGTTCCAAAACTAAGTTATCCTGTAGAGGCAGAAGGCGTAAAGGAATTGTTGAAAATGGATGATTGGAATACTATGAAAGCAATGGCCGTGGGTAACACGTATACTGCGTGGTTAAATGGAGTTAAAGTAATGACGTATACTTTAAAAGATGCAAATTTAGAAGGTCCAATTGGCTTACAATTACATCCGAATAGAGATATGAGTATTCAATTTAAAAATATTACTGCAGTAACTATTAAATAAACTTTTAAAGCAAAATAGTACACTTAAGTGTAAAGTGTACTATTTTTGCATTAACTGATAGAAAATTAACCCTATAAGGGTATGGGAATAAAAGGAATAGCCAAACTTGCAAATGTTTCAATAGGTACTGTTGATAGAGTTTTGCATAACAGACCTGGTGTATCTAAAGAAACCGAAGAGAAAGTTCTTAAGATAATCAAGGAGACTGGCTATACCAGAAACACCTACGCTAGTAGATTAAAACTAGCCTCCTTACGGAAGCTTAAGATTGCTGTGCTTATTCCTGAAGCCAAGCATAATTGGAATTATTGGAAACTCCCCAAAAAAGGTATTACAAAGGCTATAAATGAATTGAGTGAATTAGGTGTTGTAGTCGATAATTTCTTATTTATTGACTCAACAACTTTTAAGAATTTGGCAGATAAGATTCTGCTTGATGATTATGATGCAATAGTTACAGTACCTTTTTTTAAAAAGGAAAGTAATGAATTATTGCAAAAAGCCAATGTAAAGGAAATTCCCTTAGTTTTTATCGATACCAAATTGGAATTAGAAGGCCCTGCTAATTTTATTCGTCAAGATTCTCATAAAGCAGGAATGGTGGCTGGGCGATTATTACATGGTCTAGTAGGTGATGATGGGCAGTATTTTGTAGTGAATATGCTTAATGATCGCGGAATTCATGCCAATAACAAGCAGAGAGAATCAGGTTTTCGTGATTACTTTAAAAAACGTAAAATTGAGGTGCCAATAAAAACCATTAATTATTCGGTGAATGATGAGTTTACGGTAACTTCGGAGATGAGGGAATGGTTTAATTATGATGGTAGTAAAGGAGTATTCGTTACGAATTCTAAATCGCATTTACTACCTGAAATCTTCGATAAATATAATGTTACCAAAACTTCAATAGTCGGATTCGATGTAAACAAGTCGAATTTAAAGTTTTTGAAAAAGGAGAAGATTAATTTCTTAATTCATCAGCAACCCAGATATCAGGGTTATGCAGCCATAAAAGGATTATTTAACTTTTTAGCAAAGGGAGAAACCGCCGAATTAAATATAGATATTCCTATAGAGATAGTGGTGAAGGAGAATGTTCCAGAAAACTAGATTATAAGATTGGTATTGCCCTCCTAATTAAAATTGCTATAAATTTCCATTTTGGTACTAGTTCGTATCCTCTGTTTTATTCATTACCTAACGATGTACATAAAACAAATTCATCTTTCTTACTTCACCATAGTATCACTTTTCGTGCATAGTATTTATTACTTAAGAAAAACCCTCTAAAGAATAAATTCTCTAGAGGGTTTAAAAAAACTAACTCAAACAAATGATTGTTTATTGAGGGTAACCAGGGTTTTGTGGGTAACCACCAATAGTTCTGTCAATTTGGTCTAAAGGTATAGGCCTAAGTACATGGTAATCTTGAATGTTTCCAGCGGCATCAGGATTATGAAGTCTTACACGTTCTACCAATTTTCCAGTTCGGGTAAGATCCCACCAACGGGCATGCTCCCCGTACACTTCCCGAGCACGTTCATCTAATAAAAAGTCCAAAGTAACATCAGCGCCTGTTATTTGCATGGCAGCTTCCTGCCCTGGCACCGCTGCTCTGGTACGAACTACATTTATATCATCAGCTGCACCACCGGGGTTCGACTGCTTTAATTTGGCTTCGGCACGCAATAAATAAGCATCAGCCAAACGCATTAATACCACATCACGTTGCCCTTCTTCATGTTGTACGCCTGGTCTTGTCGGATCTATCCATTTGTTTACCGAAGGGTATAATCGTTCAGTATAATCTTCCGTGGTATAAACCATATATGGTGCCGCTGCTTTTGCGGCCTCTGTCCACGGCGCTTCACGAAAAGGTCCAGGTATATACAATGCTGTATCTCCAATAGCCAAATTTCCACGTTCATCGCTCACCTCATTATTTGCATACCATACATGTTTAAAGCCTTTATCATATCTCGTGTCTATATCGCGATCCCAAAGGCTTAACATAAATGGTGTAGGTCGGAATCGTTTCCAAGGTCTCCCGTTCTCAGTATCACGGGACATTCCCCTTAGCTTGTCATATTCCATTAAAAAGTACAAATGCCCACGGTGACCTTCTGTATCGATTTCGGTGTCTGCTAATTCTTTATTTACCACACGATTCCATACAATTTCACTATTCTGTTGGTTGTTGATATCCCACAAGTCTCCCCAATCGGCTAACAATTCAAATCCGTAATTGTTAATGACATTGGTGAATAAGGTCTCAGCTCTTGAAGCATCATCAGCTCCCGCGTAGGAAGTATAACTTCTTCTCAATAGAGCTTTACCTAATAAAAATTCGGCTGCTGCTTTTGTAGCTCTACCATAATCATCTTGTTCATTGGGTAAATTAGCAATTGCAAATTCCAAATCAGGAATAATCGCCTGAATATATACTTCAGAGGCTGCTGTTCTATTTGCTTCTACTTCTACACCTTCTGTCTCCTCTAGCGTAAGGTGGCAATCACCAAAAGTTCTTACAATGTCGAAGTAATAAAAAGCTCTTAACCAACGTACTTCTGCTATCCATCTTGTTTTTGTAGCTTCATCCATTTCTACATCTCCAGAACGGTTAATTACTGCATTGGCCTGATTAATTCCTTTGTACCAGTCTCTCCATGAATCTCTTAAATAGGATGCTTCGGCATTTAGGCCTCCGTCGTACCAATTAAAAATTTTATGACTTCCGTCAGATCCATTTGTGAAGATATCTGTGCCAAAGGTTGTCATTGTAAATCCTCGCTCCGGTCCATAAAAGAAACGAAGGTAAGAATAGGTTGCTTCAACTCCGTCTTGCAGTCCTGATTCAGTAAGATAATATGTGCCCGCAACATTGCTAACCAATTCTTCTTCTAAATAATCATCGCAGGATTCAAAGAATAATGCAAATCCTGAAACCAGCATTAAGAGAACCCCTTTTTTTATAGTTATATTAAATTTCATAGTTGTATTTTTTTAAAAGGTAACATTTAATCCTACAGAAAACATTTTATTGCTAGGTACTGTAGAACTTGAAACTCCATTTCCATCGAAATTACCATCCCCATTAGTATTGTCTGCTTCAGAGACTTCTGGGTCAAAAGTGTCATAATCCGAAATAAACCATAGGTTCTGACCAGCAAGATAAAGGCGAAGATTAGATAATTTTAGTTTTTCGCATAACTTAGAAGGAAAATCATAACCAAGAGTAACGTTTCTAAGTTTTAAATAGCTTCCGTCAAAATAAGAAAGAGTTGAACTGTTTCTAGGGCTTTCCTGATTTTGATTCGGTCTTGGAGAAGCATTCGTAGGATTGTCAACTGTCCAATAATCAACATCAAGATTGTTATAACGACCAAAGAGGCTATTATTACTATCATGAAAACGAGAACGAATGGTTTGCCCTTGTTTAAAATAGAAGAAGAAACTCAAATCAATTCCTTTATAAGAGAAGCTGTTTGTTATACCACCAAAATAATCGGCAATATCAGATCCAATAATAACTCTATCATCTGGAGTTATTACACCATCACCATTTACATCAGCTAATTTAATCTCACCTGGTACTTTATCTTCCATCGCTAGGGCTTCGGCTGCCTCATCTGCCTGCCAAATTCCTATTTTCTTATAGTCGTAAAAGGTTCCCAACGGTTGACCGATAAACCAATTGTTTCCTACGTCATCGGCAATATTACCATTTTCATCTCTTTGGTCAACATCAATGATTTGCTCAGTAGGGAGGGTGAAATTCACGCTCATATCCCAGTTAAAACCTTCTGGGTTTTGCAATATACTGGTGTTTAATGCAAGTTCAAATCCTGTAGTTTCGGTTTCACCAACATTTATCAAAGCATCTTCATAACCAGAGGTATACGGAACACCACGATTTAACAATAAATCTTCAGTCTTAGTTTTATAATAGTCCAATGAACCATTAATACGATTGTTAAAAAGTGCATAATCGACACCAAAGTTTATAGTCTTAGAAATCTCCCAACCTAGGGCTGGGTTTGGGATGTCACTTAAGCTAAAGCCTAGAGCACTACTATCGCCCCATCCGTAAACAGAATTACCAAGTGTACCTTGTACAGAGTAAGGATCAATCGCAGTATTACCTACTTCACCATAAGAAGCTCTTAATTTAAGGTCATTTACTACAGAGCTTTCTACTAAGAAATCTTCTTGAGACATTCTCCATCCAATTGAAGCTCCTGGGAAATATGTCCATTTGGATCCAGGTGCTAAACGAGAAGAACCATCTGCACGAAGTGAAGCCTGTAATAGGTATTTACCATCGATATCGTAGTTTACTCTACCCATAAAGGATGCTAATTTCCATTCTTCTAAAGAAGAACGTGTTAAGGAGTTGGTTTCTGCCGTTTCTAAGTTGTAAAACAGTTGTTCTTCATATGGAAGGTTCTGTACATCGGCACGAAATTTCTCCTCTCTTGATCCCTGAATACTTTGAAGTAAAGTAACCCCTAAGTTATGTCTGTCATTGAATAGGCTCTTATTGAAATTAAGGATATTCTCTAATGTATATCCAAAGCTCTGGTCATTGTATACTTGTGCATCAGGTGGTCCATTACGGTGAGTGTTGGTTTCGCTACCTCTAAATAAACCACGTCTATAATAACGAATATCTGGGCCAAAGTTAGTTGTCCATTTTAAGCCATCCGCAATATTAATATTTAAATAAAAAGGTGCAAATATCCGCGTTACCTTGCGTTCATCAATGTATGCATTTTCTACCAATTCACTTAAAGGGTTGGTGCGAATACCATCATTGGTAGGTTGTAGTTTTAATTCACCATTTTCATCATAAGGTTGGCCTAATGGCACTGCGGCAAGAGCCTCACTCATTACCGCATTCGAACCCCAGTTTTGTACACTGTGCGATGTGGTAAAAGACATACCCACTTTAAAAGTCTCGCTTATTTTATGGTCAAGATTGATTCTAGCAGTCACTCTTTCAAAATC
The DNA here is from genome assembly GCF_039941195.1 of Aurantibacter sp. Taxonomy (GTDB): domain Bacteria; phylum Bacteroidota; class Bacteroidia; order Flavobacteriales; family Flavobacteriaceae; genus Aurantibacter_A. The sequence goes on from NZ_JBDVFA010000025.1 coordinate 14,431, forward strand.
TTGACTACTGATAATACCCTGTTCATTAAAATAACCTAATGAAGTATTGAAATTAGTTTTTTCAGAACCACCACTTACACTTACTTGGTGGTCTGTTTGCCAACCAGCATCGAGAACAAGATCTAGGTAGTCCACAGAGCGCCCTAGAGCTATTGATTCGAGTTCAACTGGGTCTTCAAAAACTACATCATCGGCAGGTATAGTGCCGTTCCAAGCCGATCTATTTGCTTCTCTTTTCATGTTAGCATATTCTACGCCATTCATCATGTCAACCGTTCTGGTAACAGATGTCACGCCATATCGGCTACTATATCTTACTTTTGTATCTCCGCCAACACGTCCTCTTTTGGTAGTAATCAATACTACACCGTTTGCACCTCTTGATCCATAAATTGCAGTGGCTGCCGCATCTTTAAGGATATTCATTGATTCAATATCTTGCGGGTTTATGTCAGCAATTGTTTCATTACCACTAATCTGTGGAATACCATCAATTACATATAAAGGGTCATTTGTGGCAGTAATTGATCGTCTACCACGAATTCTTATCGTTGAGTTTTGACCTGGACGACCACCATCGGACTGAATATCAACACCTGCTATTTGCCCTTTGACAGCATCAACACTACTAGGGGTAGCAATTTTTTCAATTGTTTCAGCACCTACTGTTGAAATTGCGGCAGTTACTTCTCCTTTACGCTGAGTTCCATAACCAACAACTACAACTTCGTCCAGTTGACTTGCATCAACTTCTAAGCCTACATTTACTACTGACTTTCCATTAACTGAAACTTGGGCAGTTTGATAACCAACATAACTAATTAGTAAGACTGCATCAGCATCTGCACTAATCGAATAGTTTCCGTCAAAATCGGTTACTGCACCGGTAGTTGTACCCTTTACTACAACACTTGCACCAGGTAATGGAGCGTTATTTTCATCCGTTACAATACCTGTAATTGTCGATTGTAATTCTTCCATTAAAGAACTACTTTTTGTTATTCCTACATCTGCATTGGCTGAGTTAATACCTATTATACAGCATATGAATAAAAGTGAAAAACATCTTGCCATAAGCAATTGCTTTTTCAGAAATAATTTTTTCATATTTAATAATTGTTAAGTGAGTTGTTTTAAAAAATGTTAGTTGATTTCATCAGTTGACAACGAAAGCAACTTCTTTAAAATAAATAGATACTTCTGACCTAATTTATTTTTTCATTAAGGATCTTTTTCTGCGCTTTTCATTTTAGTTGTTTGAGGGTTAATAAATATTTTTAAATAATGTTATGATCTCATTTTCAGTTAAATCGATGTTTTTTATCTAAAAAAATGAAAATTTAATCACTCGTTAACGTACACGAAAGCGTCGTTAACGTTACCGAATATAGCAAATCGTATAGTCATAAAAAAATGTTAATGTGAAAAAAAGCAAAAAAATAACAGAAAGTGATAAAAAAGTGAAGGAAAAAATTACTGATTTATAATTTCAATCGCATTATTTAAAATATTAATAAAAGCTAAATATTTCTAATTTTTATTTAAGACATACTAAAAGGTAGAAATTTTCTTAATTAATGTTTAATAGTTAAAGCCATTAAAATTGTCCTTATTAAATTTTTCTACCATCTAAAAGATTGATAATTCGTTCACCATATTGCGCGTTTTTCTCAGAGTGGGTAACTTGAATTATGGTAACGCCCTCATCATTTAATTCTTTAAAGAGTTCCATTATTTCTACCCCTTGTTGGGAATTTAAATTTCCAGTTGGCTCATCTGCCAATATTAGTTTTGGTTTTGAGATTAATGCTCGCGCTACACCAACCAACTGTTGTTGTCCACCACTTAACTGACTCGGAAATAAATCTTTTTTGCCTACGATATTAAAACGGTCAAGCATATCGGCAACCATCGCCTTGCGCTCCGATCCAGAATGCTTTTTATAGAGTAGGGGCATTTCTAAATTTTCATACACGGTTAATTCATCTATTAAGTGATAGGCTTGAAAAACAAACCCTATATATTGCTTGTATAAATTTGCACGGTGCTTTTCTTTTAATTTGTGAACCGGTTCATCTAAAAAATTATATTCACCTTCATCAAATCCATCTAACATACCTATTACATTAAGCAAAGTTGATTTTCCAGAGCCTGAAGGGCCCATTATTGAAATAAATTCACCTTCTTCAACTTGTAGATTTATATCCTTTAAAAGAAATACACGTTGACCACCTTGTTGTACCCATTTAAAAATGTTATTTAATTGTAAAAGCATAGTTTTTTATTTATTAATTTTTTGTTGACAGTTGACAGTTGACAGTTGACAGTTGTTTGTTCTTGGTTTATAATTTTTCCTAAATCCTAAATACCATCATTCATTCGTAAACTTTTAGATGGATTTTTATGTGCCACTTTAAAAGTTTGAAAACTAACCGTGATTAATGCTATACCCATTAAAAGTAAACTTGCTATTCCGAACATCCACCATTTAATAGTAATATGAAAAGCAAAAGTCTGAATCCAATTATTCATTACAAACCATGAAACCGGAATTGCAATTAGTAATGCAAGCCCGACTAACTTTATAAAGTCTTTTGATAGTAATTTAAATAAACTAGGAACATTCGCTCCTAATATTTTACGAACTGCAATTTCTTTAATACGTTGATTAGCCGTAAACAAGGCAAGTCCGAAAAGACCTAGGCAAGAAATAACTATGGCTAAAAAAGCAAAAATGGAAGATAGTAATTGTATCTTTTGTTCTTCTTGATATCCATTTTCTATAGCCTCATCCAAAAAATGATAGGAGAATGGTAGTTCGCTAAATTGTTCATGCACTTCCTGCATTTTTGCAATAGTGCTTTGTGTATTACCGGGAATGGTTTTAGCATAGAGTAGCCATGTTTCTGAAGGTCTACAACGTATTATCATAGGGGAAATAGGATTATGTAATGAGTTGAAATGAAAATCTTTTACAACACCCACAATTTTTCCTCCTTCATCACCCCAAAAACTCATGAATTTTCCAATGGGATTTTTAACTCCCATTAATTTTGCTGCCGATTCGTTAACGATATAATTTAAGGTGTCATTTGCGAATTGTTTCGAGAAACTCCTTCCTGCTACAACATCAAGTTTTAGCATTTCTAAAAGTCCAAAATCAAAATTAATAATCGAAAAAGATTTTACTCCATCATTAGCTGCGCGACCTTCCCAAGTGGGATCTTGCGTGCTTCCGCCCATATCGATGAAATTACTCCCAGCAAGACTTACACTTTCAATTCCCGAAAAATTTTCAAGTTCAGACTTTACGGCTTTTAACTGTTGTATGGTTTTACCATCCAAGGACATATATATAATGTTCTCCTTATCTAATCCTAAATTTTTGTTCTGTATGTAGTCCAACTGAAAATAAACTACAATTGTTCCCGTAATCATCGCCATGCATAAAAAGAACTGAAAAATTACCAAGCCTTTTCGTAATACTGTTTCATTAGTATTCCCTTTAATTTTTTGATGAAGGGCAGTTTTACCGTTAAGGTTGGCCATGGAGTAGGCTGGATAAATTCCAGATAAAAGTACAGTTGCTGTAGCAATGCCAATTACGATGGCATAAAACTGTAGATTGAAAAAACCGATGGCGAGTGATTTTTCAGTTATCGAATTAAATAATGGCATTGATAAATAAGCAAGCGCAACAGAAATGAGCACAGCAACAAAAACTAAAACTATGGACTCTACAAAAAATTGGCTGAGCAATGAAAGTCTACCGGCACCTAAAACTTTTTTGATACCCACTTCTTTAGAACGTTTTATTGCCCAAGCGGTGGTCAAGTTTATAAAGTTGAAACAGGCGATAAGCAATGTGAAAATTGCAATGATTCCAAACAAGATTACATTATCTATTCGGCCACCGACTACAACGCCATTTTCAAATTTGGAATATAAATAGCGGTCTTTTAATGCTTGTAAAGATAAAATTCGGTTTGCATCTCCACCAACTTCTTTAGGTATGTTTTTTAACTTCTGACTTAGCCCTTTTATATTCGAATTTTCTCGACTTAAAATATAGGTATTTACCCATGTATTGCCCCAGCTTTTGTTGTTCATGGGTAAGAAATTAGCAAGTGGTACAACGGCATCATATTGTAAAGTAGATTGTTCGGGTAGCTTCTTAAATATACCTGATACCATATATGGTTCCATAGTTTCATCTAACATCAGATTAACCGTTTTACCAATTGCACTTTCGTTTGGAAAAAAGAGCTTTGCCTTTTCTTCTGATAGCACTACATTCTTACTATTTTTTAAACAATCTTCTGGGTTTCCTTCAAGTAGTGGAAAAGAGAATAATTCAAAAAAATAAGCATCAGCAGCAAGTACTTTTGTGCTAATTGTGTTTTCGTCAACAGTTGATACAGCTTCACGTGGACCTGAAGTTCGAACGACATTTTCTATATCAGGAAAATTTTCTGCTAGTGCTTCTCCGACAGGGTAGCCAGTGCCACCCCAGGTGTCACCAATACCGTCATCGGAAACAAAAGTGCTCATTACAAGGCTAATTCTATCTCCATTTGTATGGAAAGAATCTTTGTTAAATTCATCTACAATCCACAAACCAATTAATAAAGTACACCAAAGACCAAGTGAAAGTCCCACAATATTTATTATTGCATAACTCTTTCGGTTTAGCAGGTTTCTAAATGCAATTTTAATATGGTTTTTCAGCATAACACTATTTCTTAATATTTTATTTTCATATTACTCATCTTTAAGGGCATCAACGGGATTGGCTATTGCGGCATTTAAACTTTGCCAACTAACTGTAATCATTGCAATTGTTAATGCAATTATGCCTGCTAATACAAATATCCACCAACTTATTGTAGTTTTATAAGCAAACCCTTCAAGCCATTTGCCCATTGCAAACCAAGATATTGGTACGGCCATAATAAACGCTATACCTACCCATTTAATAAAATCTTTATTTAGAAGGGATAAAATTTGACCAATGGTAGCTCCATTTACTTTTCGAATTCCAATTTCTTTTTTTCGTTGGATACATGTATAAGAAGTTAATCCGAAGAGCCCCATTGCTGCAATGAGTATTGCAAGAATTGTAAATATTTGAAAAGCTTTACCAAAAGTTTTGTCCTCTTTATACTGTTGTTCAAATTTCTTATCAAGGAAGGTATAATTAAAGGTGCTTTTAGGAAAAATACCATTCCACTTTACTTGAATCTGATTAATTGCACTTGTAAAACCTGTTTCTGAAACGGCGGAGGCATCCAGTTTTACTAAAAGGTTATTTACTTGTTTTTGATGTCGTATTAAAATAGGTAGCACTTTATCTTTTAACCCAAAATGGTGATAGTCTTTTATGACTCCTGTGATTGTCCATTCGTTATTACCCCAAAATTCTAATGTTTTACCGGTTATTTCCTCAGCTGATGCTAAATTCATTTCCTTAATAAAAGTTTCATTGACCACAACTTGGCGACTACTGCCATTAGTTGATGGTAAAAAAGTTTGTCCGGCTACAAAAGAAATATCCACCAAATCAAAATAATCAGGTTGTACATGGTAGGTGTAAAATATTTTATTTTCGTTTGTAATTCCATTCGGAAGAACAATTCCTCTAGTAGAAGAAAGGTTATCAAAACTATCACCAGGATACGTTTGTGCTATCGACATTTTTTCTACGAAAGGCAATTCTTTTAACTCTGACGATAACACTTTGAAATCGTTGATTAAAAGCGAATCAGATTTATCAGTTACTACCTCGCCTTTTAAAGCGATAATTTGATTTAAATCAGCCCCAATAGGTTGGTCTTTTAAGAAATTAATCTGCTTGGTAACTATGAAAGTGCCGATAAGCAGAATTATGGTTGCTAAAAATTGAGTGATAATCAAGCCTTTTCTAATTGCAACACCATTTGTAGAAGTCTTTACTTCACCTTTAAGCGCTTTGGATGGGGAATACCCACTTAATAGTAATGCTGGATAAAGCCCAGCGAGCAGCATTCCTAAAAGAATAAAGCCTAAAATAGGTGCAATTTCCGATAAATTTACAAGGCTTAGTACAAGTGCTTTCTCAGTAATAGTATTGTAAATTGGCAGGAGTATCAAAGTGAAGATGATAGCAATAATTATGGCAATACCATTGAGTAAAATTGATTCTATTAATGATTGAACTATCAGTTGTGAACGATGTGCCCCAACGACTTTCCTAATTCCAGTTTCTTTTGCTCTTTCTAAAGATTTTGTGGTCGATAAGTTAATATAGTTTAGCCATGAAAGAATTAAAATAATGAAAGCGATAGCCGATAAAAATTTTATTCGGGTTACACTTCCGTTTGCCGTTACTTCGTAAGGCTTATCGGAATACAAATGTATATCTTCTAATGCCTCAATATTATGCCTTTCTTCCTCATCCCCATCAGCATTGTTGTTTACTACTTTTTCTCTCAAAAGTTCTATATCAGTATTCTTATCGACCTTAATATAGGTGTAGTAATTGTTCATATTGAAGTTGAGGGCTATTTGGTTTTCTCCAAAAACACCCCATGTCTTCTCGGTTTCATAAGAAATAAGATAGTTGTTTCTAAAATGCGTATTCTGAGGAATATCTTCCATTACGCCGGTAACGGTCAACACAGCTTCTTGACCATCCCAAAAAACGGATAGTGTTTTTTGCATCGGGTTTTCATTCCCAAATAACTTTTTAGCTAGACTTTCTGAGAGGACAATTTTATCTGGACCTACTAATGCAGTTTTTTTATTACCATCTAGTAAGGGATAATTAAAGATTTCGAAATAAGAAGCATCAGCCATAGAACCTGTGGGCTGTTCGAAAATCTTGTCTCCCAATACGAAGGTTGCCTTTTCAAGATAAAAAAGGCGAACATACTCCAGTATCTCAGGAAATTCTCTTTTTAGTGTAGGACCAGAAAGGTTATAAGTTTGTGCATCTCCGGCAATAAAAGTGTCACCCTCCAAATAATCCATATAAACACGATGTACATTTTCAGAACCTTCGAATTTGTCGTAGCTATTTTCGTAGTTTACATACAGCATTATTAATATGAACGAAGCGACACCAATCGCGAGTCCAAAAATATTGATAAACGAATACAGCTTATTCTTGAGTAAATACCGAGTCGCAATTTTTAAGAATAGGCTATACATATTGTATTTTTAATAGAGTTCTGACACTAAAATGTGCCTGATAAATTTTAGTAAGTAAGCATTTCAATTTATTTGAAACGATATTCATGCCAAGAATGTAAGAATATGAAAATCATTGTGTTAGTCTAATTTCTTGTAGAGTAAACACTTAGGGATGTAAAAAATATTGACAGATAGTGTACAATAATTTTACATAATTTTTAATTATTTCTAAGTCTTAAATCATTCATTTCGTAATGCTTCAGCAGGATTTATTAATGCTGATTTTAAAGATTGTGAAATAATTGAAATTGCCGCAACAAATAAAACAATGAGTAAGGGCACAAGAAACATCCAAATATTTAGATCAATCTTAAAAGCATAGTTGTCTAGCCAATTAATGGTAATTAAGTAAATAATGGGGAGTGCAATAAGGCCAGATATAAGTACTAAGCTGAGTAATTTTTGAGGGATTATTGAAAGTGCTTGTATCACCGATGCACCCATAACTTTTCGCACACTTATCTCCTTTGTTTTTTGCATTGCCATATGTGACCCTAGACCGAATAGACCTAAAGCAGCAATAAATATTGCAAGAATTGAGAATATTAAACAGATTGCACCGAATTTGGAATCCGCTTGGTATTGTCGATTAAAATAATCGTCGATAAAAAATGAATTGTAAATATCATCTGGGAAAAATTCTTTGAACGTACTTTCAATTTGATTTGAAGTTTCTCGAATGTTATCACCAGCAAGATTTACTGTAATATACGATGCACCGAAGCCTTTAAAATTCATAAAAACAATGGGGTCGTATGCTTTTTGTAAAGATTGTTGATGATGGTCTTCAACTACACCTATTATTTCGGCTGTACGATCTATTGGCCCAAATTTATAAATCATCTTTTGGTCTATTGCATGTTCAGGATTCGCAAAACCTAATGATTTAGCTGCGGAACGATTGATAAGTACGCGGTGTCCATTGGCTATGGGACCTGTACGAGAATACATTGTTGTCGCATCTTCTTTAACAAAATCTCTACCCGCCAAAAGATTAATAGCATAAGTTTTAATGAAATCTTGATCTATGGTAACAAAATTGGCATTTACACCTTGTTCTATTTGTTCATGCGCTTGTCGTATAGTATTCCCCTGAATAATGGCACTGCCAGGAACTTCATCAGATAATGTAGCATTGTTAACTTTAGGATTTTGAATTAGCTCGCGTTTAAAAGTTTCGATTTTATATTGAGTTGTAGAATCTTTATATGTTGGCGCAGCAAGTACTAAGTTTTGACTGGAATTGAATCCGAGGTCTTGATTTTGCATAAAAGAAAATTGATTGTACACAATGTACGTGCCTGAGATAAGTGCAATTGATATAGCAAATTGCGCAATTACCAACCCTTTTTGTAAAGCATTTCCTTTTGTGGTTTTGTGAAATTTTCCTCTTAAGACTTCAATAGGTTCAAAACCTGATAAAACAAAAGCGGGGTAGAGGCCAGCTAAAATTCCACCGATAAGAAAAATTCCAAACAAGGCCAACCAGACTTGCCATTTAGCCCACATTCCAAAATTTAAAACTTCAATTCCGATTAAAGAATTAAAAGAAGAGATTAAAACGTTTATTAAAACAAATGATACAATTATTGCGAAGAAATTAATTATCAACGACTCATATAGAAACTGATTTATAAGAGTTGATCTATCGGCACCAACCACTTTTTTAAGTCCTACTTCTTTAGCACGCTCCATTGATTTCGCCGTCGATAAATTAATGAAATTTATCATTGCTATGGCGATGATAAATCCCGCAACAAGTAATAAAAAGTATAAGGTGCCGTTACTTCCGTTTGGTGATATTTCTTTTGATAAATTTGATTTTAAATGAATGTCTTTTACGGGTTGTAATGCCATTCTAGCTTCAAAACCATGTTCATTCATTATATCACCCAAATATTTTTTTACGAAGGATGGGAATTTCGCATTAACCGTATTCGGATCCATGCCCGGTTTTAATTTTACATAATTGTAAAATTCAGGCCATACCCAACTATTTGCAAAATCACCTTCTTGGCCGAAAATATTGAAAGAAATAATCATTCCCATTGGTAAATGAGTGTTTTCGGGTCTTTCTTCAAAAACACCCGAAACTTGTAGTGCATAATTGTCGTTAATTTCTAAAAGCTTACCAATTGGATCTTCATTACCGAAAAAACGCTGAGCTATTTTCTTGGTCAGAATTATTGAATTAGGTTCATTAAGTGCAGTTAAAGCATCACCTTGTATTAATGAAATATCAAAAAGGTCGATAATTTCATTATTAGCAAAATAGATATAATCATCTTCTGCTGAAGTTTTTATTTCTTCGCCTAATGGGTTGGTATATGAAAAATTCACAGTTCCACCTAACGGAATAGGTTTATCCATTAGGCGCGCATAACTATCGACCTCTGGAAAATCTGCAACCATGGCAGCACCCACTGTAGGATGGTTTGTAGCGGAGGTTATAAAACCATTATCTCCTAAATTTGTAGTTAAGGTTACTCGGTATAAATCATCTACATCAGTAATAAAATCATCATAACTTTTTTCAAAGGCAATGTATTGAATCAACAAAATAAAAGCTGTTATACCTATTGAAAGTCCAAATACATTAATTGCCGTAAAAAGCTTGTTCTTTAAAAAGAAACGTAAGGCGATTTTTAAGTGGTTTCTGAACATATCTTTTGGTTTTTGTTGTTCTTATCTATTAAAATACATTTGCATTTTTGCTTCTCTATTCTCTTCTTAAACTTTTAACGGGGTTTTGTATAGCTGCCCTATAACTTTGCCAGCTTACGGTTAATAGTGTTATTAAAATGACTAATCCACCAGAAAAAAGAAACATCCAAGGGCTTATAGTAATCTTATAAGCAAAACCTTCTAACCATTCATTAACGGCAAAATATGCAAGTGGTACAGCTACAATAAATGATACTACTAACCATTTAATAAAGTCGCGATTAAGCAATGTTAAAATTTCGGTTCTACTAGCCCCATTAACTTTACGGATTCCTATCTCTTTATACCTACTCTGAGTAATCATAAGGGCTAGGCCTAATACACCCATGGTACAAACAAAAATGGATATAAAGGCAAATAATAAAATTAATCTTTTCTGAAGGAGCTCTGTTTTATAGACATTTTTATAAATTGAATTCACTTCAACATAATCTATCGGGTACTCCGGAAATAGATCACTCCAAATAGTATTCAAACTTAAAAGCGCTTCGCTTTTAGAGGTAGCGCTATAAGAAATGACAATACTGTTCAACCAACTATTTTCTCTTTTAAAAAGCACAAGCGGTTCTACTTTATTTTGTAATCCTGACAAATGAAAATCTTTTACTACTCCAATGATTTTACCTTCAGGAAGCGCTACGCCTGGCACAGGAGAGAGCAAAGAAAATTGCTTGTTAATAATTGCTTGCGGATTCTGAAAACCCAATTGATGTAAAGCACTTTCATTGATAAGGTATTCTCCATTACCCGGTTCATCAATATTCGAGTGCGTAAAATTATTACCTCCTAGAAAGGAAAGTCCAAATACTTCTGCAAAAGAGTAGTCTGCAGCAAAGACTCCAATAGCATTGGTGCCAGGTTCAGTTTCAGGTGCATCTTGAAGTACATATGAAAACATGTCATGGGTTTCACTCCCAGGTGTATCCATCATAGCGGAGACAGATGAGATGCTACTTTCTTTTAAGAGCTCTGATTTAAAAAGGCTAAAATCTTTTTGAATTTCGGAATGCACCAATGGCAAGCAAACAATATTTTCTTTTGCCCCCATAGCTTCATCCATGGCAAAATTCGTCTGTTCAGAAATAACAACAACCATAACAAGTAAAACAATAACGAGACTAAATTGGGTAATTAGTAAGGCCTTTTGCACTTGGGTTTTACTTTCTTTTTGTAATCTTTTTTGGAGTGATGCTTTCTCAAAACGGTTTTTAAGTACTGGTTGCAAACCCGCAACAATCATTAATACGGCTACGGTTACAATAGTCACAACAATAAAAAACTCATTATTTTCAAAAAGGTTAAGTTGATAAATTTCATAAATCAACGTATTTACAGGATACATTAACAATAATGTTACAGTTATAGAAAACAATACAATTAAGGTGCTTTCTATTAAAAAATAAGAACTAATAAAACGTTTGGATGAACCCAGAATTTGGTTTAGCGCTAAAAATGTAGATAGATACCCTGCCATTCCTAAATTTAAACTTGCAAAATTGCTTAATGCTATTAATAAAAGTATGAGTGCAGCAATTACTAAAACCCAAATATTGGTCATAGTACTATTTGGTTCTATTTCACGAAACAAGTCAGACTGCAAATGAATATCTTCTATATTCATCAAGTACGCTTTCACCTCAGATTTACTTGTTGCATTTTTAGCTGTAAATGTATCGGTCAGGGCAAGAGATAATTTACTTTCAACTAATTCAGGATTGGCATTTTCTTTTAGAAGTAAGTACTGGTACGCCCAACCTTTAATTCTATCTTTTCCTGACATAAATAGAATATCAGGATGAAGGTGACTTTCCTGTTTAGAATCTTGCATTACACCTGTTATCTGAAAATCTTCTTTGGTGCTGTTAAAATGCCCTTGGGGCAATGAGATTATTTTCCCAATGGGATCGGTATTGCCGAAAATATTATTTGCTAGCGATTTGGAAACAACAACAGAATTTGCATTTTGAAAAACAGTTTTTGCATTCCCTTGTAGCAACGGTATATCAAAAAGTTTAAAAAAAGTAGCATCAACCCAAAAGCCTTGATGTATGTTATAAAATAGCTCTTCATGTTTTATCAATTCTCCTCGAATGGGTGCCAAACGTACAAAATTTTCAATCTCAGGAATTGACGCTGTAAGTACTGGTAAATCTTGTGCAGCAAAAAAACGTGCAAAATGATTGTTCTCTAAAAATGCTAGACTAGTAGCCGTTAAGCGATAACTATTTTCTGCTTTTGAAAAATGTTTATCATAACTCAATTCATTTTTTATAAATAGCGAGATAAATAAAATACCACATAAGCCCAGCGATAGCCCAACTATTTTTATACCGTTTAAAACGGGTCTTTTTTTGATGTTTCTTAAAGCGTATTTTAAGAGCATAGTATTGTTATTCTGTTCTCAAACTATTTACCGGATTCGCATTTGCTGCTTTAATTGCTTGGAAACTTACAGTAAGTATTGTTATGGCCATTGCTCCAATTACTGCTAAGGCAAAAATCCACCATTCGAGTAATACGTGATAAGGGTAGTCTTGTAACCAACCATTCATTACATAATATGAAATTGGTATTGCTATAAAACAAGATATAATTACCAGTTTTAAAAAGTCTTTTGATAGCATATTCCAAACATTAAAAACCGAGGCGCCTAATACTTTTCGAACACCAATTTCTTTAGTACGTTGTTCTGCTACAAAAGAGGTTAAACCGAATAATCCTAAACAGCTAATAAGAATAGCTAAGGCTGTAAAAACACCCGATAAAGTTCCTATTCGTTCTTCGGCTGCAAACTTGTCCCCATACTCATCATCAATAAAATCGTACTCAAATGGTAAGTCTGGAAAATGTTGTTTAAATACGTTTTCAATAGTTGAAATATTTTGGGTTGCGCTTTGCTTGGGGTTTAAACGAAGGTTGTAATAACTAGATCCGTTTTTTGCATAAACGTATACGCCTTGTTTTACAGGTTGGTAAGGCGACTGCGTTATCATATCCTGCACAACGCCAATTATTTTTAAAGGTGGATTTGGATCTTCTTCGTCATCATCTCTTAAAAATTTACCAACCGGATTTTTTATACCCATGTATTTTACTGCAGTTTCATTGAGTAATACGGCATTCGAATCTGATGCAAATTCTCTGGAGAAATCTCTTCCTTGTACAATTGTCATATTCAATGATTTCGCATATTCATGCGTGACTTCTGTCCACGCAAGATCTTCTTGAAATCCTTCTGGTTTTCCATCCCAAATAAAGCCACTTCTGTTCGACCAAATTTGTGTGGTTGGACTGCTGGAGGCAGACATTTCTATGATAGCATTTGACTTTAAAAATTCATCACGCATTAAATCATACTTTCCAGCAAAATCGTTACTTAAGGTAGGTATCTGGACTAAACCTTCTTTATCATAACCAACAGGTCTATTCTTAGCATGATTAATTTGCTGCATTACAATTACCGTACCGATGATAAAAGCTACTGAAACCGTGAATTGAACAACCACTAAAATTTTACGTGGCAAGCCTGCATATTTTCCAGCTTTAAAAGTTCCCTTTAAAACATCAACAGGTTTAAACGAGGATAGATAAAGTGCAGGGTAGCTACCAGCAGCTAATGCGGTTAAAAGAATAAATACAAATGAAATCAACCAAAAAAGACTATTATCCCATGGAAAACTTATTACTTTCTTAGATAAATCATTGAAGCCATCCATGGAAATTAAAACGATGATAACGGCAATAAAAAAAGCAAAGAATACCACTAAAAAAGATTCAATTAAAAACTGGTAGATTAATTGATTTCTTTGTGACCCAATGGATTTACGAATACCAACTTCTTTAGAACGTTTTTCGGAACGCGCAGTACTCAAGTTCATAAAATTTATGCAGGCCAACAGCAAAACAAAAGCGCCAATAATTCCGAAAAGCCATACATATTTTATTCGACCACCAGTCTGCTTGCCGTTTTCAAAGTTGTTGCGTAAATACCAATCATTCATTGGTAATAGAAAAATTTGAGGGTTGAATTCTGCATTATCTGCATCAGCCTCTTTTTTTACATTTAAAATTGTTTGTGTAATGCCTTCCATGGTAGTATTGTCTTCGATTTGGACTAACATCTGAAACGAATTATTTCCCCATTGGTCAACAGCATTTTTCATCCATTCTTGGGTAGCCAATAATTTATCCCAAGGCATTATAAATTCTAAATCGTGAAAAGAATTATTGGCAGGAATATCTTCATAAACTGCAGTTACGGCAACATCATATTGATTATTTACTTCTACTGATTTGCCAATTGGATCTTCATTTCCAAAGAGAGCATTTGCAACAGATTGTGAAAGCATTACGGAATTGATATCTCGTAAACCATCTTTTTCACCTTTTATAATTTTAAGATCCAGCATTTCTGGTGCTGGGCGTTGCATATAATTACCAACTTTAGAAATGCTTTTTTCTTTATACCCCAAATACCTAGAAATGTTCCAAGAAGACATTACCAAATGTTTGAAATTATCTTGATAACCTTCTCGGAGAACCATTTCTAATGGTCTTGGTATCGCCGGGTTCGTATTAACTTCTCCGTTAAAAGTTTGCGATTGAAAAACCTGAGCAATTTGATTATGATTGCTGAAGTAACTATTGTGTGTTAATTCATCTTCAATCCAAAGACCAATTATTAAGGTTACAGCCATTCCCAAAGCAAGTCCTCCAATGTTTATAACGGAATAACCTTTGTTTTTCCAGAGATTTCGCCAGGCAATTTTTAAATAGTTTTTAAACATGATTGTTCGTTTTCTGATTGATGATGATAATGACTAATTTCATGCCAAGGTGTTAAATAGCTGTTTGATAGTGAGTTATTGAGTAGAGTGTTTTTTATAGTGTAAAATATTTTGACAGCACATGTACAATATATTTACAAAGACTATTTTCTTTGCATACTGTTACAGTAATATAATTGTCAGATAGTTAAAGTTAATAAAAGGTTTATTATTCTTTTCTAAGACTTTTTAGAGGTTGTATTAAAGCCGCTCCAACAGACTGGTAACTTATGGTGATTAAGGCAATAATTAAGGCAATAGAACCTGCTAATAAGAATATGTGCCAACCTATAGTAATATGATAAGCAAAGTCTTCCAACCATCGAGTCATTAAATACCACCCAATAGGAATTGCGATTACAATAGAAACAAGAATGAGCTTCATAAAGTCTAGTGTAAGCAGCTGATAGATACTTTTAAAAGGAGCACCCAAAACCAAGCGAATACTTATTTCTTTTTTTCGCTGTTCAACCATAAATGCTGAAAGCGCAAAAAGACCTAAGCAAGCTACAAAAATGGCAAAGAGCGCAAAGCTGTTAAAGAGCTGCCCCATCCGTTGCACATCATCATGCATTTGTGTAAACTCTTGATCTAAGAAGCTATGATTCAAAGACTGATTTGGAATATTTTTATCCCAAATAGCGGCAATGGCTGATAAAGCCTCATTAACATTTCCTTTTTCTAGTTTCAGAGACATCGAACCAATATCATTCCCAACAACTAGCGATAAAGATGAAATATCTTCTTTTAAAGACTTAAAATGAAAGTTATTTATAACACCTGTAATTGTAAAATTTTGACCATTGTTACTAATTTCTTTACCAATGGGCTCAGTAAGACCAAGTTCTTCAGCCATTTTAGCATTAATAATAATTGAGGTAGCGGCATCGGTAGCATATTCTTTAGAAAAGTCTCGTCCGTCTTTAAGTGTAATACCTAAGGTTTTAATATAGTCATAATCAACTTTCCAAATTTGTGCAGAAACACCTCTGCTTTCATTTCCTTCATTTGCCATTCTAAATGTATTACCATTTCTACTACCACCATCAACGGGTAAATAATTTGTTGTCGTAACATTTTTCACGTGTGGCAATTGAAGCAACTGTTCTTTAAAGGCGTTTGATTTATTTCCTAAGATTTTTGTTCCTTCCAAAATAACTACCTGTTCTTTATCGTAACCTAATTCTTTTTTAAGAATAAAGTCCATTTGCTGATAAATAATTAGCGTTCCGATAATTAGTATGACCGAAGTCGTAAATTGAAAAATAACTAAGCCACTACGTAGTTTTCCACTTTTTCCTCCAAGACTTAAACTTCCTTTTAAAACATTTACTGGTTTAAATGCAGACAAGTAAAATGCAGGATATAATCCTGCTAAAGCACCAACAACTAATGATGAAATTAACAGTGTAGGTATAAACCAAAGCTCTGTCCATGGCATGGTAATTACTTTTGCAGCAATAGTGTTAAAAGAGGGGAGTAATGACCAAGCCAAAAGTGTACCTAATAAAAATGAAATGATGCTGAAAAGTATGGATTCAGTAAGAAATTGATACACCAGATTACTTTTATAAGCACCAATAGTTTTTCTTAACCCTACTTCTTTTGCTCTGTTTGCAGATTTTGCGGTAGATAGATTAATAAAATTAATTACCGCTAGTAATAGTACAAACCCAGCAATAGAAGCGAATAACCATACAAATCTGATATCTCCATGTTTTAGTCCATCTTGCATTTTTAAATCGGAATGCAAATGAATATCATTTATTGGCTGTAACTTGTATTCAATTGTTTTGAGAATTTCAATAAAATCGGGTGCGCGTCCCCGCTCTAGTTGCGCAGGAATGATATAGTCTTCTAGAATTGATACCATTTTATTTTCTAATTGCAGCACATTAGCATTGGGGTCGAGCAACACATAAGTGAAATAATTGGTATTGGTCCAACTCGCGTTTTTATCCTCAATAGGTAATATAAAGTCGAACTGTAAATGAGAATTTGTTGGTACATCTTTCATAACACCGGTAACTACATAGGGGTTAGCTGTGTCATTATCTAAAATTATAGTTTGCCCAATTGCTTTTTTATTTTGAAAATATTTATCAGCCTTGGTTTTTGATATGACAACACTTTTTGGAGCAGTTAGGGCAGTTTCTGTAGTACCTTCAATCAATTCTATTTCTAGAATATCGAATGCTTCTTGGTCTGCTAAAATAAACCCATCTTCAAAATTATTCTGCACTTCATTTTCCAAGCGAATACCTCTTTTACCAGCACCAAAAATTTCAATGGTATTTATTTTACCTGCCCTAATGATTTCTGGAAAATCGGATTCTAAAGTAGCAGCAAAAGGCAATTGAAAATGTGTGCTTTTTAAGGTTTCACCATTCATCTCACCTTGCATAATTACCCGATAGAGTTGGTGTTTTTTTTCGTAATGTTCATCGTAGCTAACTTCATTTTGTATAAACAAAGTAATTAGAAGACATGCAGCTATACCTAATGAAAAACCTCCAACTTTTATGATAGTGAAAAGTCTATCTTTTTTGATGTTTCGCCAAGCGATTTTAAAATAGTTTTTAAACATGCTTCTTATTTTAGTTGTCCGTTGCTCGTTGTCAGTTATTCGTTTTTCATTTTGTAATTTTTTGCTAATTGCTAATTGCTAATTGCTAATTGCTAATTGCTAATTGCTAATTGCTAATTGCTAATTATTCCGACCGTAGGCTTTTAACAGGATTGGCAATTGCAGCTTTAATACTTTGAAAACTCACAGTTATAATAGCAACTATAATTGCTAATAGTGCTGCTGCTGCAAAAATTTCCCATCCAATATGTATTCGGTATGAAAAATCTTCAAGCCATTTGTTCATAGCATACCAGCCTATAGGAAGTGAAATAAAAATTCCGACAGCAACCAATTTCAGAAAGTCCATAGTAAGGCGATACGAAATTTGACCAACGCTTGCTCCTAAAACTTTGCGTACCCCAATTTCTTTAGTACGCTTTTCGGCATTAAAAGCAGCCAAACCAAATAGGCCTAAGCAAGCAATAAAAATTGATAGAATTGTGAATACCATGAATATACTGCCGAGCCTTCGTTCGGATTCATAGGTGTTATTAAAAGACTCATCCAAAAAGAAATAATTAAATGGTTGTCCTGGTGCTATTTTATTCCATGAAGTTTCAATACCACTAATCGCACTTGCTACATTTGCTTCATTTATTTTAATGGAAAGCATACCAGAAAAGTCACCTATATAAAGACTTAATGCCCCAATATTTTCGCGAAGTGATTCAAAATGAAAGTTCTTAACAACACCAATTACCTTGTAAAAAAATGGGTCTTCAACACCAGCATCGCGCGAAAGTCGAATGCCTAATGCTTCTTCAGGTGTTAACCCTAAAATTTTAATGGCTGATTCATTTAATAAAATAGCCGTTGAATCGGTGGAAATTGTAGAATCAAAATCTCTTCCTGCAATTATTTCAATATCTAGCGTTGACATATAATCGTGATCAACGGCCCATGTTTGCATGTTTAAAGCATCTTCTTGGTTGGGTGAGCCATCTTTAAAAAAGGTTGTATTATTTCGTGAAGAAGGAGTAGGAAGGTAGCTACTTAAGGTCGAACTTTTAACTTGTGAAAGCTTTTCAACTTCCTCTTTAAATGCATGCCTTTTATTATCTAAAGTATACACATCGTCTACTACTAAAATTTGATTTTTTGTAAATCCAACATCTTTACTTTGAATAAATTGCAATTGCTGGAATACGACTAAGGTGCTTACAATTAGAAAGACTGAAATAGCAAATTGAAATATAACTAACGAGTTTCTAACTTTTCCTCCGCCAATACTTGTGGTGCCAGAACCTTTTAAAACTTTGACCGGCATAAATTTTGACATGAAAAAAGCCGGGTAACTACCAGAAAGTAGTCCAAGAAAAAGTGTAGCTAAAACTAATAGAATCCAGAAATAGGGATTACTAAAAGGTAGATTGATTGATCGGCCAGAGAGTTCATTAAAAAACGGCAAAGCAATCAATGCAATTACTATGGCTAAAAGCAGCGATATAAATGAAATGAGTCCGGATTCGGTAAGAAACTGTTTTATTAAATCGCCTTTGTTAGAGCCTAATGTTTTTCGGACTCCAACTTCCTTTGCTCTTTTTAGGGAGTGTGCTGTGGATAAATTCATGAAATTAACACTGGCTAATACAATCAAGAAAATACCAATAAAAGAGAGAATGTATACATTTTCCATACTACTGTTAGCACTTAGTTCAATATCTCTATTAGAATGTAGATGTATATCTAAGAATGGAATTGTACTATAAATAAGATAATTACCAGAAGCTTTAAATGCTTCTTCGGTCATACCCGGATAAATATTCTGCACCCACGGAATTAAATACTTACCTACCATATCTTGAATAATAGGAGTTACATCTTCTATGGAAGCAGTAGGTAATAATTTTATATACGTGTAGTAATTATGGCTTCCCCATTCACCTTCTTGAGCATCTTCATGCCCAGCCATAGCCATAAAAACGGTATGCTCTCTTAAAAATGAATTTTTCGGCAGGTCTTCGATAATTCCTGTTACTGTATAGGTGTCTTCATTATTTAGCAAAAGTGTTTGATTAAGCGCATTATTTATTCCAAAATGTTTTTCTGCCGCTGAACGCGTCATCACTAATGTATTGGGATTTTCTAGTGCGGTTTTAGGGTCACCAAAAAGCAGTTCTATGCCAAACATTTCAAACATACTGGCATCGGCAAATGCAATTCTAGGTTCTTTAGTATTGGCGACTGTATTACTTTTTCGAATTAAAGCACCACCACGATTTCGAATTCGTGTGGTCATTTCAACCTGAGAAATGTCGTTTAGAATTGCTTCTGCCATGGGGGCTGATACTTCAGCAGATGCTGTTTCTTCACCACCAAATTTTATATCAGTGTTTACACGATAAATTCTATCTGCATCTGCAAACATTTTATCGAAACTAAATTCATCATAGATGTATAACGAAATAAGCAAACCTCCTGCCATCCCAACTGCAAGTCCAAAGGTATTTAAGAAGGTAAAGAAGGGCTGTTTTTTTAAACTCCGCCAAGCTATTTTTATATAGTTTTTAAACATGATTCTTTTTTTTTGTTTGATTTGATTGCTGTTTTTATTTTACTCTGTTCGTAGACTCTTTACAGGATTTACTAGGGCTGATTTTAATGATTGAAACCCAACTGTTAGTAACGTAATTACGATAGCAAAACTACCGGCAATTGCAAACACCCACCATTGAATATCGATACGATAGGTAAAATCTTCAAGCCATCGTTCTATAAAGAAATAGGCAATTGGAGTTGCAATTAAAAATGCAATGCATACCAGTTTTATAAAATCTTTAGTGAGTAATTGAACAACAGAATTTATACTAGCACCTAATACTTTTCGTATACCAATTTCCTTTTTCTTTTGTTCAGCTACATAAGAAATAAGACCAAAGAGTCCGAGGCAACTTATTAAAATTGCGAGTAATGTAAAAACCACAGATATTTGACCCAATCTTTTTTCTTCATCATACAATTTTTCAACCTCTTTGTCAACGAACCTGTAATCAAATGGAACGTTATTCACAACGGTATTCCATTTATTTTCTAAACTAGATAGCAGCTGGTCATAATTTTCACTTTCAGTTTTTATAAATAGCCAGTTGGGTTCATTTTCTTTATGCAGAAACAAAGGTTCTATTGCATCTTTTAAAGAAGCATAATGAAAATCGGATACGAGGCCAATAATTTCCATTTCAAAAGTTTCATCTCCAAAACTTTGTACAAGTTTTGAATTTATCGCTTCTTCTCTTTTAATGTTAAAAGCATTAATAGTGGCTTCGTTCACAATAATTTGGTTGGTAGTATCTCCTTCACGGAAATCTCTTCCTTCTAAAAAGGGAATACCCATAGTTTTAAAATAACCATCGCTAACACCATTGCGTTTTACTATTGTATTTTTCTCTCTACTGCCACCTGGTAAGTATAAACCGTTATCCGCTAGTACAACTTCTGATGGAGCATAATTTCCGCTAGATACATTAAGTACACCAGGGACATTTAAAAAAGCAGATTTAATAGATTCAAATTTACTTGAGGCTTCATTGGTGCCAATGCGTAAGGCTAATAAATTATTTTTTTGAAAGCCTAGATTTTTACTCTGGGTATATTGGAATTGTTGCGTAATTACAATAACTGTTGCTACTAAACCTATTGATACCACAAACTGAAAAACCACTAACGCCTTTCTGAAGTTACCATTTCCGGAGTTTAATAAATTAGAACCTTTAAGTGCTTTTACTGGTTTTATTGAGGATAAAATTATGGCAGGATAAATCCCAGCAACAAGACCTGTGAAAATTCCTAAACCACATAAAATGAATCCAATTTTCCAATTTAATAAATCCACATAGCTCAAAGATTCTTGAGTAAGGTTATTTACAAATGGTAGCAAAAAGATAGCAATAGGAATGCTTATTAGCATTGCAAATAATGATAATAAAAGTGATTCCCCTAAGAACTGTCTCATTAGGGCATTTTTACCAGCACCAACTACTTTTCGAACCCCAATTTCTTTTGCGCGCTTACTAGCTCTTGCGGTACTTAGGTTTATGAAATTAATACAAGCAACAAGTTGAATAAAAAAAGCAAGGGTTAATAAAAAGTATAGGTATTTAATATTTGAAACACTATCAATTTGATTTTTGCGCCCGTCTGAATATAAATGTATATCCGTAGCTTTTTTAAGTATTAGTATCTTATTGTCCATACCGGCGTCGCTAAGGTTTTTACTTCCTCTTTTTTGAATAAATTCAGGTAGCTTACTTTGCAAATTGGCCGCGCTACTATTAGTAGAAAGCTTTACGTAACTGTACACAAAATTATTGGTAGCAAAGTCGTCAAATGTTTGTACAAACGTTCCCATACCTGGCGTACTCATACTAACAATGTAATTTGGGTTAAGGTGTGTTTTGTCAGACTTCTCATCAAAAACTCCTTTTACAGTCAGTATTTGTGCATCTTCACCTGTACCCCAAACCACCGTTTTGTCCAATACATCATTATTGCCAAACATTTTATTTGCCAATTGCGATGAAAGTACTAAAGCATTCGGTCCGTTAAGTGCAGTTTTACTATTGCCTTTTAAAAACTTATAATCAAACATTTTAAAAAATGTAGAATCTGCCATGTAACTTCTAGGCTCATAAAAGGCATCTTTACTTTCAGATGCTCGAATTAAATTGCTATAGAAAACATCGGTAAGTACTATTCTGGTAACTTCATCAACTTCGGCAAAATCTTCTTTCATTGCAAAGACAATAGGGGGAGAAGTGGTTGCAGAATTGAAACTTTCTTGACCATCGCGTTCAATTATAGTTTCTACTCTATAAATAGATTCTGGATCAGTAAAATGAACATCATAACCAAACTGTGCAAAAACATAAAGTAGAATAGTAAGGCAACTAACCGTACCTAATGTTAATCCCAACAGATTAATAATGGTTTGCTGCTTATTCTTTGATAAGTTTCTCCAAGCTATTTTGATGTTATTCTTTAACATAATTCTCGTTTTTTGATTGATGAAAACACTACTTGTCCGTGATTAAGGGACGATGATTGATTGATGAATAAACTCCTATAAATTCGAAAATGTATTTTTAAATGGTTGCGCCAATAGCTCTATTTTGATTTTCGGTAACTACTTGTCCATCGAACAAATTGATAACTCTGTGCGCATAATGCGAATCTCTGTCTGAGTGCGTTACCATTACTATGGTGGTGCCTTCTTGATTTAATTCGGTCAAGAGATTCATAACTTCAATTCCGTTTTTAGAATCAAGATTTCCGGTAGGCTCATCCGCAAGAATTAATTTAGGATTTGTAACAACAGCTCTGGCGATTGCAACACGTTGTTGTTGCCCACCAGATAATTGATGCGGAAAATGCTTTTCTCGATGTGCAATTTTCATACGTTCAAGTACTTTCATAACCTTTTCACGTCGTTCACTTTTGCCCATTTTTAAATAGATTAATGGAAGCTCTACATTTTCGAAAACAGTAAGTTCATCGATGAGGTTAAAACTTTGAAAAACGAAGCCTAAGTTTCCTTTTCGTAATTCGGTACGTTGGCGTTCTTTTAGTCCGCCTACTTCATGACCAGCAAATTTGTAGCTGCCTTCGGTAGGATTGTCTAACATACCTATGATGTTTAACAAAGTAGATTTACCACAACCGGATGGCCCCATAATTGCAGCAAATTCACCATCATCAACTTTGAAGTTCACATTGTTTAGTGCCAAGGTTTCTACCTCCTCAGTTCTAAAGCTTTTCTTTAAGTTTTGTATCTGTATCATATCTTGTTTTGTAATTGATTGTTGTTATTAAAGACTTTCGTTTTTTAAGTTAGTGACAGTTTTATTTTAAAACTATTTTTTCGGCTTCACCGAATGAATCATAATTACTTGTAATTACTTTTTCACCCGCTTGTAAACCTTCTAATACTTCGTAATATCTTGAGTTCTGTTTACCAATTCGAATATTTCTTTTTAGTGCCTCATCGCCATCTACAGTTACAACAAATATCCATTGGCCTCCCGTACTCTGAAAAAAGCTTCCTTTAGGGAGTAGTAATGCATCACTAGATTCTCCTAATTGCAATTTTATATTGTAACTCTGTCCAGTTCTAATGGTTTCAGGTTTATCAGCAGTAAAAACTAAATCAACTTTAAATTTTCCATTACGCACTTCGGGGTAAACTTTGCGAACACGAAGTGGAAATTCGGTTCCATTTCTTTCAATTGTTGCTATTAAATCTCGCTGTACGCGATCGATATAATGCTCGTCTATACTCGCTTCAATTTTATAATCAGTAAGTACATTAACTTGACCAATACGTTGGCCTTGTGTTATATTCTGACCAATTTCAGCATCGAGAAAACCTAATTGACCATCGGCTGGTGCGCGAACATTCAAGTGATCTAAACGTTGATAAACCATACCTAGCGTTTTATGCATCCGGTTTAAATCTGCCTCCAAAACAGGTAAAGAAGTTTCTCTTAATTCATCGTCATTTTCTGTCTGTACTTTTACTATTTCGTATTGTTTTTGAGATAGTTCATAGTTTTCTTTTGAGAGTTGGTAAACTTCTTTTGAGATTAGTTCATCATTAAATAGTGCTTGGTTTTGTTCAAAGTTTCTCTTTAATCGCTGCAATTCAGTACTCGCAGTTGCTAACGATTTTCTTCCATTAATTTGTCGGGAATCAAATTCTAATCGGGTAGATCGTAAATTATTTTCCTTTAAAGCCATATTACTTTCACTATTTAATATCTGTTCATAAAGACCAATATTATCGAGTTTTAAAATGATATCTCCTTTTTTAACCATAGCTCCTTCTTCTATCAATTTTTCTTCAACACGGCCTCCTTCATAAGCATCCATATAAATTGTGGCAATTGGAGCAACATTTCCATTAATAGTAATATAATCGTCAAATTTACCTTGTGCTACATCACCAATAGATAGTTTATCCTTTTCAGTTCTAAAAGTAGAAACTGAAGTGGAAAATAATAGCTGGTACCCAACATAGAGTACTAATAATCCTAGCGCAATATAACCGTAGTGTTTTGGGCGTAATCCTTTTTTCTTTTCTAATTGTATGTCCATTTCTTCCTTATCTGTTGATAGTTGTTAGTTTTAATGTGGCTAACTTATTTCTTAATAGTAATTACTCTTTATTCTATTTGAAAAACGGGTAGTCCATTATAAAAATCCAATGTGCTTTTATTAATTTCAGCACGCAATCGAACCTGTAAATTTTCATTTTGGGCACTGGCGAATAAATTTTTTGCTGTAAATAATTCAATGGCATTTATCATTCCTTTTTCATATCGTTTTTGAGCAATGGTAAATGCTAAATTTTGCGCTTCCATTTTTTTTGTACTCTGATCTTTTTCAACTGCTAATGACTCCTGTTCTTGTACTAACTGTTGAATAGTCTGGAAGAGTTCTTGCTCTTGTATGTCTAAATTGTTTTCCGAACGTAGTCGTTCAATTTTTGCTTGTTTAACTCTTGATCTTGCTGACCAACCATTACTTATTGGAACACTTAAATTTAGACCTATATATTTAGAGGTGTTGTCTCTAAATTGCTCTCTAAAAGGAAGTGTATTACCTAAAGTATCTCTAGTAGTTTCAAAATAGCCAGTGCCCGTACCTGCAAAAAATGTTAATGAAGGGTATAAACTTCCACGCACTACTGCCACTTGTTTTTTTGCAGCTTTTGCTCGTAATTCTTGTGCCTTAATTAAGGGAATAAATTCGCGAGCTATAGCATAAACTGAATCTGATTTTTTTTCAACATCGAAAGTTTTATTTTCCGAATTTCCTAATGCCGTTTGAATTGTAATGTTCGAGGCATTTTCTAAATTCATTTCTTGTATCAAGTTTAATTTCGCAGCCTTTAATTGATTTTCGCTTTGTGTTAAATTCAGTTTATCTGTAAGCAATAGCGATTGCGCTTCATAACTATCGGCTCCTGCTTTTAAACCTAATTCAATTTGCTTTTCAACCAAATTAAAATTTGTTTGTGATACGTTTAATTGTTCATTTGAAATCGCTACCAAACCTTCATAGAATTGAATATCATAAAAAGCTTGCATAACACGGAAAGCCAATAAATATTTCTGGTGCAAAGCTTCCTGTTGCGTTGCTTTATAGAGAAATTTAGAAGCCTTTATAGAATTAATTTTTTGAAAACCTTGAAAGAGATCAATGGTAGATTCAAGAGAATAATTATTCGAAAAGAATTCCGAAGTAACTACATCATTAGTAAATGGATCTGTACTTCTACCATAATTAATAGCATAGCTAGAATTTGCATTAACATTAGGTAAAAGGTCACGTATTGATTGTCTATACGTTTCTCTTCCAGCTTGCTCCGTATAATTAAAGTCGTTTAATTGTAGATTGTGCTGTAAAGCATAAGCTACACATTCATCTAAAGTCCATTTTTCTTGAGCAGAAACAAAAGCTCTAGACAATAGTAGGAAAACAATTAATATTGAAAATTTCAGATTCATAATTTATTAGTATGCCATATTGTAAGCTACTCTTGTGCCAAAAACATATAACACTGACAATAAGATAGTTGCGTTTTAAAAGAGTTGTGCCTTAATTGTATTTTGTAAAATAGTTTGACAGTTATTGTAAAATATTTGGACACTTTGTAAATTAAGTTAAATACTAATTGTAGTTTTAAAAATAAAAGAATCGTAATGGATATAGTACTTTGAAAGTCTGTTTTACTGATGATGAATTAAATGGAATATTTATTGAAGCGTTCTTGAATATCAATTTCTTAATATGTTAGATGCTAAAATTTTGGTTGTGGATGATAACAAAAGTGTGTTAAGCGCACTGGAGATACTTTTACAATTTGAATATAAAACAGTGCAAACAATATCGAATCCGAATCAATTACCGTCATTTAAAGGATTGCCCGATTTCGACATAGTATTGCTCGATATGAATTTTTCGGCAGGTGTAAATACTGGAAACGAAGGATTATACTGGTTACGTGAGATTAGAAAAAAAGCACCACAAATTTCAGTGGTAATGATGACCGCTTATGGGGCAGTAGATTTAGCTGTAAAAGCATTAAAAGAAGGGGCGGCAGATTTTGTTTTAAAACCGTGGAATAATGATAAACTACTAGCAACGGTAAAATCTGCATATGAATTACGAAAATCCCGTAAGGAGATAAAGCATCTAAAGCAAAAAGAAGACAACCTTAAGCAAGTAATCAATCAGAATAAAAATGATATAATAGGTAATTCCAAAGCTTTAAACGGGGTGCTTAAATTAGTTGGTAAGGTTGCTAAAACTGATGTTAATGTTTTAGTTACTGGTGAAAATGGAACCGGAAAAGAGTTAATTGCTAGGGAGTTACATGCTTCATCTATGCGTAAAGATGAGGTGTTTATAGCCGTTGATATGGGGTCTATTTCCGAGCATCTTTTTGAAAGTGAATTGTTTGGGCATACAAAAGGATCATTTACTGATGCCAAAGAAGATCGAGCTGGAAAATTTGAAGCGGCCAATGGTGGCACTTTATTTTTAGATGAGATAGGAAACTTATCCTTGCAAACACAAGCGAAATTGTTATCTGCTATTCAGAATAGAATGGTCGTTAGGGTAGGGTCGAACAAATCCATCCCTGTTGATATTCGTTTGATATGTGCGACTAATGAGAATTTAGATAAAATGGTTGCCGATGGTCTTTTTCGCGAAGATTTGTTATACCGGATAAATACCATTTCAGTTGAAGTACCTGCCTTGCGGAACAGAGATCAGGATATTTTGGTTTTGGCTGATTTTTATTTGAAAAAATTTGCTACTAAATATGGTAAGCCAGGACTACGAATAAATCAAGATGCTCAAGAAAAATTGTTGTCATATCCGTGGCCTGGTAATGTGCGTGAACTTTTGCATACAGTAGAGCGAGCCGTTATACTTTCAGAAGGTAACGTATTAAAATCTGAGGATTTTTTGTTGAATATAAAACCCAATAATTCACCAGTAATTGCACTAAAAACCTTAGAGGAAATGGAAATACAAATGATTGCAAATGCATTGGAGAAACACGATGGAAATTACAGTGCGGCAGCAGAACAGCTGGGGATTTCAAGACAAACGCTTTATAATAAAATGAAAAAAATAAAGTAATTCCAAAATTTAAATGACATCAATAAAGTATTTTAATTTGAAAAATAACAATGGTAAGTAGAAGCATTTATTTACAACTTGTAGCCCGCATTGTTTTAATTGCTGCTGCAGCTCTTTGTGTAGGTTTTTTCTTTTTTGGAAAAAAGTACATTCTAGCTTGTTTGTTTTTAGTTTTATTGATAATACTCACATCATCCTTAATTCATTATGTAAATCAGACAAATAGAAAGATTGCTTATTTTTTTGATGCTATAAAAAATGAAGATTTTACCCTGCGTTTTCCTGAAAAATTAAGTGTAAAATCGCTGGAAGAATTGAATCATAGTCTGAATATGTTAAATGAAATGGTTCAAGATATTCATTTAAAAAAGCAAGCGCAAGAACAGTACTATCAGGAAATTATTAAACAAGCAGATATAGGAATTTTAACTGTAAATGATAAGGGACATATACTTTTTGCTAATGCTACAGTTGAAAAATTATTCAATTATACGCCCTTAAATCATATCAAACAATTAGCTCAGGTAGATCAGAATTTATATGCTTTGTTTGAAGAATTAAGGCCTTTTGAAAGTAAGTTAGTCCAGTTGTCTAACGAACGCGAGAAAAAGCAATTAACCCTAAAATCTACTTCAATATCTTTTGAAGATAAGGAGCTATTATTGGTTGTAGTACAGGATATTGACAAAGAATTGGATGAAAAAGAAACCGATTCTTGGGTGAAGTTAATTCGTGTACTTACACATGAAATAATGAATACAATTACACCAATAACTTCTATATCTGAATCTATTTTAAAGTATTACAAAACGGATACGGGGCTTTTAACTAAAGAAACTATAGAGGAGAGTCATATCATAAATACAACTAAAGGTCTTGAAGTAATAAGAGAGCAGGGTAGTGATTTAATGGAATTTGTTC
This sequence comes from Aurantibacter sp., assembly GCF_039941195.1. GTDB lineage: Bacteria > Bacteroidota > Bacteroidia > Flavobacteriales > Flavobacteriaceae > Aurantibacter_A. The sequence continues at coordinate 42,910 of NZ_JBDVFA010000025.1, forward strand.
AGTCGTATCGCAGTATTTTAAGTATGCCAAAACCTGATAAAAGCCTTATAAAAGCAGACCGTTTATTAGATAAAGTAAAAGTACTTATGGATCAAGAGAATGGAAATGGAAGTGTAACATTTGATATTATCGTAAACCCTTTGGATCTTGAACTATTTATTGATGAAAAACAGATTTTGCAAATTTTAATCAACCTTACAAAAAATGCTATGCAATCATTGAAAGGTACAAAAGATGGAAAAATAAAAATTATTGCCGCGATGTCGACAAATGGTGAAAAGTACATTCAGGTTTTAGACAATGGTCCTGGTATATCGGCAGATTTAATAGATGAAATTTTTGTCCCGTTTTTCACGACAAAGGAGACAGGTACAGGAATAGGATTAAGTTTGTCCAAACAAATAATGCACTTACACGGGGGCACAATTAAGGCACATTCAATACCTAATAAGCAGACGTCATTTTTATTAGTTTTTTAATACTTTCTTTTATTTTCTTAAAATGATAGATTATGCTCGATATTATTAGCATAAAAACACAGTTTTATTTCCGAATATGGAAAAGAATTCTATATTTGCGTTAACGTTAACGAAATTATAGTTATTTCGATACGGAAGTTTTTCAACCGACTTATAGAAGCACTCGTTTTTATTTCTTTAGAAGCTAATAATATTGCGAAATACTTTTATGCACGAATTTTATATGGTTGAAAAAGGGGCAATTAAAATGATAGTGATTTAATAAAATATAAAGAATGAAGAAAACTGACTTATTTAATATTTCTGGAAAAGTGATTGTAGTTACAGGGGGTGCGGGAGCACTAGGTGGTAATATGGCCTCTTATTTGTTGACTCAAGGAGCAAAAATTGTAATACTAGATTTATTTCCAGAAAGCGTAACTAAAAGAGTTGGTGAATTAAAGGACATTGGTGCAGATGTTTTCGGTATAGCCGGTAGTGTTTTAGATCAGGAGCATTTAGAAAAAGCTAAGAATGAGATTCTTGAAAAATGGGGACAAATAGATGTTTTAATTAATGCGGCAGGTGGAAACATGCCGGGTGCAACAATTGGTGTTGACCAAACTATTTTTGATCTTAAGATGGATGATTTTAAGAAGGTTTCTGAATTGAATCTTAATGGATCAGTCTTACCTTCTATGGTTTTTGGAGAAGTAATGGCTAACCAACGTTCTGGTAGTATTATTAATATTTCTTCAATGACAGCTACACAAGCGGTAACTAGAGTAGTGGGTTATTCTGCCTCAAAAGCAGCTATTGATATTTTCACAAAATGGATGGCTACTGAAATGGCTATTAAATTTGAAGGAAGTGTGCGTGTAAATGCAATTGCTCCTGGTTTCTTTATTGGCAATCAAAACCGTGCATTATTAACAAATGAAGATGGTAGTTATACGGATAGAGGAAATACGATTATAGACAATACACCAATGAAACGTTTTGGTGATGCCGACGAATTGAATGGAGCGATTCACTGGTTAATGAGTGATGCTGCATCTTTTGTAACAGGTACAATTGTACCAATTGATGGTGGATTTAGTGCGTTTAGCGGAGTGTAAATTAATTTAGGAAGATCAAATGAAAATGCAACAAACTTGGAGATGGTACGGTCCGAATGACCCAGTCTCATTAATAGATATAGTACAAGCGGGTGCAACAGGTGTTGTTTCGGCATTACATCAAATACCTAATGGACAAGTATGGTCCGTTGAGGCGATTAAAGAGCGTAAAAACATTATTGAAGCAGCCGGATTAGCGTGGAGTGTTGTTGAAAGTATACCGGTACATGAAAATATAAAAACTCGTTCTGGAGATTTTCAGAAATATATCGAAAATTATAAAACAAGTATTCAAAATTTGGCTAGTTGCGGAATTAATATTGTGTGCTATAATTTTATGCCCGTTTTAGATTGGACAAGAACCTCTTTAGACTTCGAAGTTGAAGATGGTTCAAAAGCTTTACTTTTTGAAGTAATAGCATTTGCAGCTTTTGAGCTTTATTTATTAAAAAGACCTGGTGCAGAAGACCAATATACAGAGGCTCAAAAACAAGAAGCAAAAACATATTTCGAATCACTAACGGAGACTGATAAAGAAGTTTTAATTAACAATATTATAGCTGGCCTGCCTGGAGCTGAAGAAGGCTATACATTAGATCAATTTCAACAAATACTAGATACTTATTCTGAAATTGACGCACAACAACTCCGGGAAAATTTAGTCTCTTTCTTAAAAGAAATAATACCCGTAGCTTCAGAAAATAAGGTGATGATGTGCATTCACCCAGATGATCCACCATATCCAATATTAGGGTTACCGCGAGTTGTAAGCACAGAAGAAGATTACGCTTATCTTTTTGAGCAAGTTCCAAATATCTCAAATGGCATTACATTTTGTACAGGGTCTTTAGGTGTTAGAGGGGATAATAATTTGGTGCAGATAGTTAAAAGGTTTGCAGATCGCGTACACTTCTTGCATTTAAGAAGTACTAAACGAGATGCTCAAGGAAATTTCTATGAAGCCAATCACTTAGAAGGTGATGTAGATATGTTTGGCGTAATTAAAGCAGTTTTAATTGAGCAGAAAAGAAGAGTAGCAGAAGGCAGGTCGGATGCTTCAATTCCAATGCGACCCGATCATGGACATCAAATGCTTGACGATTTAAATAAAAAAACGAATCCGGGTTACTCTGGAATAGGAAGACTGAGAGGTTTGGCTGAGTTAAGGGGATTGGAACACGGTATTTATAATTCTTTATAAATCGCGATAAATTAAGATTTAAAATGGCACAATATTCAAGAATTGAAGTTGCAAGGGTGATGAAGGAAACTGGTATGGTACCTTTGTTTTATCATCCAGATATTGAACTTGGAAAAAAAGTACTCAAAGCATGTTATGATGGTGGAGCGCGTTTATTAGAATTTACGGCGAGAGGAGATTTTGCTTTTGAAGTATTTCGAGAATTAAATAAGTATGCCATAAAAGATTTACCGGGAATGATAATGGGCGTAGGTTCGATTACAGATGCCGGTGCCGCTTCATTTTTTATGCAAATGGGTGCGAACTTTATTGTTACTCCTTCTTTAAGGGAAGATATCGCTAGGGTTTGCAATCGCAGAAAAGTATTATGGTCGCCAGGTTGTGGATCTTTAACCGAAATCAATAATGCAGAAGAATTAGGTTGTGAAATTGTAAAGTTATTTCCAGGTTCAACATATGGGCCAGGTTTTGTGAAAGCAATTAAAGGTCCTCAACCATGGACAAGCGTTATGCCGACAGGTGGCGTTTCTACAGAAGAATCAAATTTAAAAGGTTGGTTTGATGCGGGAGTTACTTGTGTTGGTATGGGGTCGCAATTAATAAGTAAAGATGTACTTGCTTCTGGCGATTTTAAGAAACTGGAAGAAACAGTTAAGAATACACTTTCATTAATCAAAAGTCTTCAAAATATAAAATAGTGATTAAGCAATTAAAACAATATAATTTTAAAAGGCTTTGGTTTATTTTGGTTGTAGTAATCATAACAACAACCATACAATCTTGCGCGACCACGGGTAATAAGAAGGTTCTCTATTTCGCTCACTCTTTACCAACGTCACATCCAGTACATAAGGGAATTATGGCGATGCAAGAATCATTGAATGAAAAATCTGGTGGAAAGTTACAGATAAAGATATTCCCCGATGGGCAGTTGGGTTCAGAACGTGAAGCTTTAGAGCTTTTACAAATAGGAAGTATAGCAATGACTAAGGTAAGTGCCTCTGCATTGTCCAATTTTGCACCAGAATATCAGATAACAGTAATTCCATATTTGTTTCGAGATAGTGAACATTTGTTTCGCAATTTAGAAGGAGAAGTTGGTAAGCAATTGTTAGAAGGTGGAACCGAATATTTATTACGTGGCATATGTTTTTATGATGCCGGTGCACGTAGTTTTTACACCAAGGATAGACCTGTAAATTCACCAGCTGATTTAGATGGATTAAAAGTAAGAGTTCAAAATGATCAAATGTCTGTGAGTATGGCGAATTCTTTAGGTGCTTCGGCCACGCCAATGGCTTTTGGTGAATTGTATACTGCCTTGCAACAAAATGTAGTTGATGGTGCAGAGAATAATATTCCATCTTTTGTAAGCTCAAATCACTTTGAAGTATGCAAGTATTACATATTTGATGAACATACGATGGTGCCTGATGTTGTAATAATTGGCACCAAGTTTTGGGATTTACTATCAGATCAAGAAAAAGAATGGTTAGAAGCTGCGGCAAAGGAAAGTGTTGCGAAACAGAAACAATACTGGGCAGAAACTGTAGAAGAAAACATGAAAATGTTGAAAGAAGCAGGAGTGGAGTTTATCTATCCTGATAAAGCTCCCTTTGTAGAAAAATCAAAACCAGTAATGGAACGTTTGATGGAGGATCCAAAATTAAAAACAATCATAGATAAAATAAATTCCAACTAATGGAGAAGGCCTATCAGTTGTTAAACAAAATAATAGAAAACTTATTGGTGGTCATCTTTGGGCTATTGGTAATAGATGTAGTGTGGCAAGTAGTGTCTCGTTATGTCGTTGGACAGTCGAGTTCATTTACTGAAGAATTTGCTCGTTTTTCACTAATCTGGTTAACAGTATTAGGAGCAGCTTATATCAATGGACAAAGAGAAGGTCACTTATCGATGGATTTTCTATTGTCCAAACTCACTGAAGAGAAGCGGAATAAAAGAAAGAAAATAATTCAAATTTTAATGGCTGTATTCGCTTTTATTATCATGATAGTAGGCGGAGGTAATTTGGTGTACACTACTTTAACCTTAGGTCAGGTATCATCAGCATTACAAGTGCCTTTGGGAATTGTTTATGCTATAGTACCGATTTCTGGGATGATGATTCTATTTTTTTCAATTTATAATATCAAGAAACTAAACTTTTAAATATGAGCATTGAGACTATTAGCATACTTGTTCTTTTTCTAAGTTTTATTGGTTTGTTAGCCTACGGAGTACCCGTAGCGTACGCCATTGGAATATCAACAACCCTAACATTAGTATTGAACATCGCATTTTTACCAGCGACAACTACAGCTGCACAACGGATGACCACAGGCATTGATAATTTTGCACTACTGGCGATTCCATTTTTTATATTGGCAGGAGAACTGATGAATACGGGGGGGATTGCAAAGCGACTCATCGATTTTGCCAAGTCTTTAATTGGTAGTTTACCTGGCGGATTAGCTTTTGTTAATATTATCGCAGCGATGCTTTTTGGAGCAATATCTGGATCAGCAGTAGCAGCTGCATCGGCTATTGGAAGTACACTTACCGAAAAGATGGAAAGTGAAGGTTATCCAAGAGAGTTTAGTGCTGCCGTGAACATAAGCTCTTCAACTACAGGATTGTTAATTCCTCCGAGTAATGTCCTTATAATTTTTGCCTTAGCTAGTGGGGGTACAGCCTCCGTAGCAGCACTTTTTATTGCAGGTTATTTACCGGGACTACTGGTAGGTTTAGCGCTTATGATAATGGTATATATCTATGCTATAAAAAAGGGGTTGCCTAGAGCGAAAAGAGTAAGTTTTAAACAATTGTTTTTAGATTTTAGAAGAGCAATTTTGAGTTTAACACTATTGGTAATAGTAGTTGGAGGGATAGTAATAGGTGTTTTTACAGCCACAGAGGCAGCAGCAATAGCAGTAGTTTATGCGATGCTATTAGGTTTTATCAATAAAGAATTAAAGTTTAGTGATTTTAAACCATTGTTATTACGCAGTGCGCGAACAACAGCAATTGTGATGTTTTTAATTGCGACCTCAATGGCAATGTCTTGGTTGTTTTCTTTTGAAGGCATTCCGCAAATGTTGACTTCTGCCTTGTTAGATAATGTGAGCAACCCAATAGTTATATTTTTAATGATAAATATAATATTGTTGTTGGTAGGAACCTTTATGGATATGACCCCAGCAGTATTAATTTTCACTCCTATCTTTTTACCAGTAGCGATGGCTTTGGGAATGCACCCAGTTCAATTTGGTATGATAATAGTATTGAATTTATGTATTGGTGTTTGTACACCCCCGGTAGGAACCTTGCTCTTTGTGGGTAGTGGTGTGGCGAAAGTACCCGTCACCAAAGTTATTAAACCTTTATTGCCTTTATTAGGAGTTATGGTGTTAGTACTAATGATCATTACATACTTCCCAGAAGTATCGCTTTGGCTTCCGAGAGCATTTGGACTAATTGATTAATTTTTCTTCTCGATTCAACCGCTAAAGAAGCGACCACTCGAAGTATCTTTGATTCACTTTTTTAGTTAGATCGAGTGATTTTACTTTGCGTGTAGCGAAGAAATAAAATTTTAAGTAGATTACTTTCTCGCTAAAACAGATGTTTAATTTTCTTAACTATGTTCATAGGTAGGTTGTAAGGAGGGTACCGTAAAGGTGCATCAAACCAATTTGCTTTTTTAATAATCGCTTTATGATGAGAAAATAAATCAAAAGACATTCGACCATGATAAGCACCAATTCCACTAGCCCCAACTCCACCAAAAGGCAGTTTTTTATTAGTAATTTGTATTACAGTATCGTTTATTGCACCACCACCAAAACTATATGTTTTCAATATTTTCTCTTGAAACTTCTTCCTTTTTGAAAATACATAAGTGGCCAATGGCTTGCCATAAATCATAATATGTTTAGCAATATCAGCCTCTGTTTCATACGCGATTATTGGAAGAATAGGACCAAAAATTTCACCATGCATTAATTTACTATCTAGATTTGGTTCATTCACCAAAGTAGGAGCGAGGTAGTTGTCTTGATTGTTAAATTCACCACCAAATATTATTTCCTGACCTTCTAACATTTCTTTCAGACCATTTAAATGTTTTTGATTTACAGTTCGAGCGTAATCCTGAGATTCTTCAATATTCTTACCATAACATTTTATGATATTTTGTTTTAGGGCTTCAATCAGTTTTTCTTTTACACTTTTATGCACTAAAATATAATCTGTGGCGATACAGGTTTGTCCAGCATTTAAAAACTTACCCCAAACAATGCGTTTAGCAGCTAAATTTAGGGCCGCAGATTCATCAACAATGGTTGGGTTTTTTCCTCCCAATTCTAAAGTAACAGGAGTTAAATGCTTAGCTGCACTCTGATAAACTATTTTGCCAACACGTGTACTACCCGTAAAAAATATATAATCCCATTTTTGATCTAGTAATTTTTGAGAAACGTCAACTCCACCTTCTACTACCGTAACATGTTCAGGTTCAAAAACGGCACTTACTATTTCAGATATTACAGCAGCAGTATGTGTGGTGACTTCTGATGGCTTTAGAACAACTGTATTACCTGCTGCTACGGCGCTGATTAATGGTGCGAATGCCAGTTGAAAAGGATAGTTCCAAGGTGCAATGATAAGTATGCGACCATAGGGTTCTTTGTAAATCCAATCAGAAGATGGCCAATTCATAAGCGTAGCCGATTTGCGTTCAGGGCTTGCCCAATAATCAATTTTTCGAATTAAGGTTTTAAGCTCAGCCAATACAAATTGTGTTTCAGCAGCTAGTGTTTCAAACTTTGGCTTTTTAAAATCTTTGTAAATAGCAGCTGCAATATCATCCTCACGAGATATAATTTCATTCTGCAATCGTTTCAATGAATTTTTACGAAAGGCAACATCCTTGGTTTTCTGCGTATCAAAAAAATTACGTTGTTTTTGTATTATTACCATAGAAATGCAATTGACTTAAAAGATTAATTAAAATTAGTTAATAGTAGCAACTGAAATTAAAAACTAACAATTTTTTCCCTAATGTTTCACCGATAAGATGTATTCTGCAACGGCAATTTTAGCTTCATCTGATAAATAATCTTGCGGAGGCATTTCTGGATAATCATCTCTAAGGTTTTTTGGCTTTGTAATATAGTCAACTATGCCTTGTGGATTATCGTTATGTATTGCTTGTATAATTTCTGTAGGTGGCCCTATAAGTCTAGTTCCAAAAGCATGGCAACCAGCACAAACACCATAATAAGTTAGTTTACCAAGTTCTTCTTTAGAAACAGATCTTGGAGGGACGGGTTCTGGGGTCATCATAGTCGGTATATCTTTTGTGTCATTAATTTGAGAAATTCCATAATCTCCCAAACCAAAAGTTCTATAACGGTTTTTATCTCTAATGGTACTTCCTGTACCGCCACCATACGCAAAAATATCTGGTCCTTTAGAATCTAGTTGCGTTAGCATAATGGTTTTTATTTCCCCGGTAGGGTCGTTGCCATTATAGAACATGGTATTATCAAGAATAGTTACACGGTCTGGATTTCCTTCAGAATTGGGGTCATTTGCTTTAGGGTCTCCAGTCGCTAAATCAACAATGGTGATGCCTGTATTATTATTTCCTGTGATAATATTGTTTTCCACGATAACATCATCCGCAGCCATAATTAATATACCGGTACCGGCAGGAATTCCGGCTACTGTAGATCCAGGAGCTCCGAAATTTTCGTGATTATTATTTACTACAAAATTGTTTCTAAGGATAACATCAAAAGTTGTTTTTATGGGTAAACCCGGTGTTACAAAAGCTAATATTCCACCGGTGTTATTATGTGCGTAATTATTCTCAACCAAACAATGTCTCGAATTTTCAATTTCAATTCCGGCAACATTATCAAAAACTTCATTGTGGCGAACATCAACATTATCGCACATACCTACATAAATTGCAGCATCAGCAATAAGACTTAATACATTATGTTCAATAAGTCCATTTTTGCCGTATTGCGGAAATATACCATAAACACCTGTATCAATTATCCAGTTGTTTCGTATTACAAAATTATTTCCGGCCTGTCCCATTATAGCATTACCTTTATAATTGATAATTTTAAAATTCTCGATAAGAATTCCATTTCCTGAATAGAGAAAAGCATCATTAATTTCCTTTTTACCGTCTAAGGTGGGCCACTCACCATTTACAATAATTCCTTGTAAACTAATATCATCTTTATCAATAAAAACATTTTCGGAATAGTTGCCGGGGTAAACTCTTATTAAATCACCAGGGTTCGCTTTTTTGACAGCGTCTTGAATGGAATTACCATTTTTTACCTCTATAATTACCCCGCTAAAAGTATTAGATTTCGTTACTTGTGTTGTGTCATTTGAAATACCGGCGTTTCTATAGGTCATTCCTGATGGTATTGGAACGGTAGCTTCTGAGGGCGAGGAGAAAAATGATTTCCCTAAGAAAATTCCAATTCCTATTAAGATAATTGCACCGATAAATTTTAATACTATTGATTTCATTTTTTATAATGTTGATTAAACAGAAGGTTGAAGTCCTGATGGTAATTCATCAGGAATTTTTGGAGTAAAAGTTTCGTCTGTAAGTGTTTTTAGAAAGTCCACAAGCCGATCTAATTCATACGCACTTAAATTAGGTTCCCAAATATGCCAATGTATTATTAGATTTTCGTTTTCTGGCACTGCATGTCCGCGACCTTGCGTATAAAATTCGACAGTTTCTCGTAGTGTAGCGAAATTACCTGAATGCATATAGGGGGCAGTTTTTTCTATATTCCGTAAGCTGGGAACTTTAAATGCTCCTCTTAATGTGCTATCGTTAAAGGGAATTTGTGCGCCTGGGTCCAGTGCTAAGTCTTCAGGTTCTGGTGACCCAATTACCGCAAATTGTTGGTTAGTAAAAAGCGGTGGAGTATGGCATTCTGCACATCTTGCAACAAATGATCGAAAGACATTCATACCTTCTATTTCATTGTCGTTTAATGCCTCATGATAGCCATGTGCATAGCGGTCATATTTACTATTTAAAGAAATTAATGAAGATTGAAAAGCTGCAATCGACTTATATATTTCATTAAGTGCTATTACTGAATTTACACCGCGATTAGGAAAAGCTTCTGCAAACATTTGCTGATATGCTTCTATCATATTTAAGTTTTGTAAAAGATTTTCAGGCGTATTATTCATTTCTATTTTAGAGAACAATGGCTCTTGCATTTGTTGTTCCAAACTTGCTGCCCGTCCATCCCAAAATAATTTTCTTAAATAGGCTACATTCCAAAGGGAAGGTGCTGCGCGCTTTAATTTTTGGTTGTTATTTCCTGTACTTGTTTTTTGCCCATCACTAAAACCTTTTTTAGGATTATGACAAGTGGCACAGGACATGGTTCCGTCACCAGATAAAATAGGGTCAAAAAACAGGTATCTACCCAAGTCAATTTGTTGTGGGGAAAATCCATCTCTAATTTCTGGTAAACCTGTTTGTAATCCACCAACACCTTTATTGTTCGGCGAATTATACTGCATATATAAATTTTGAGCTATGCACTCATTTTTTGCATTTTTTTTAAAACCAGGCGGACAGTTAGAATTTAGTTTTGGTAATGGCTCATATGTTTCTGTTTTATTATTCGACACAAATATCACCATCAGAAATACTACGAGGAGTCCCGAAATACTAGATTTTAATATGAGGTTTTTTTTACGCATTAATAATTATGCTTATTTCTTTAGGGTAAAAACGGACTTATTTTATTCTATAAGTTACCATTAAAATTTAATTAAAAATAAATAGTAGTCCAAAAACAAATGTGGTAAATAGGAGTGGAGTACAACCAAATGTTATACAACTAAATGCAATACTTTCATGTGAAAGTTCGGATACTATGGGTCACATACATGGGAAAAGTTAGAAAAGGGACTATGATTTAATTTAACTGAAAGAAGAAACAAAAATTAGTCCAGAGAATTGCTTGATAATTTTAATCCTCAATTTCGAGTAATTCCTGTTCACTAAACACACCGTTTTCTGGCTTTTGATTTCGAAGTTCTTTGATGTCTTCGACTTTAATTCTTTTAGAAGTACTAGGAAAGGCGTTATTCATATAACTAATTATATTCCGAATATCTTTATCCGTAAAATCTCGGTTATTTGCTAAACCTGGCATAGTATTATTTAGTTCGTATAATTTTCCATTTACATGAATAGGACCTGCTAATCCGTGTAAAATAATTAGCGCTAATTTTTTAGACGACTCCGTCACGTACTCAGAGTTTTTTAATGGTGGTGCTAAACCATCAATTCCTTCACCATCAACCCCATGACAAGTGGCGCAGTAATTTCTAAATATTTTATAACCAGCAGTTCTAGCATCTGTTCCTACAGAAGTGTTCGTATAAATTGAATTCTTTTTATTGTCACTAATATTCTTAAGTGTGGTTTCTAGTAAATCGACTATAGCTGAGGAGTCTTTAATTTTATTAGTTTCTGAATACGCTAAAAATTTCTTTTCAGCATTACCTAAGCTGCTAACGATAGCTTCTTGATAAATAGCATCATCCTCATATGTATTTGTTAATTCAAATAAGGCAGCGAAAAAACGCTCTTCATCATACTTAAGCCATTTTCCTATTGTTAGTGCTATATACAAATCTATTTGTGATTCATTTTTTTGACGTAATTCACCAATAGTTTTAATCATGTAATCTACATGTGCATCGGTTGCATAATTTTCAGCCAACACGAGAGCATGACTTACTACATCCGTATCACTATTACTAGAAAATATTTCTTTTAAAGTTTCGAAGTTTAAGGCATCAATTCCTGCCAAGGTATACAAGGCATGTATTTGAGCCACCGAATTTTCTTTGTTCTCTACTAATTTATTTAAAAGAGGAATAGCTTCTTTTTTATTCTTAAAAACTAATAGTTGTTGTGCTCGATCACGTAACCAACCATTATTGCTTTTTAATAAATCGACTAATTCCGAAATTGATAATTTATCAATTGCTTTTACTTTTTTCGCAGGATTTTTTTCGCTTGTAACTTTTAATATACGTCCCATGCCTACAATAGTATCCAATTTCTTAGCGGCCATATGATCATGCAGATAAGGCGTTAAAAATGCCTTGTCTTGAATAATTCCTCTGTGCATATCAACTATATAAATATTACCATCAGGTCCATTGAACATATTAACTGGGCGAAAACCTTCATCAGTAGAAGCAATAAATTCTTTATTTTCAATGGCTGGCTTAGCAGTTGTTTCTATGCTATCGAAAGACAGTTTTAGTCGTTTTATTAAATTGCCTTCAGGGACAGGAACAAATGCATTTTCGCTAAAATCATCTCCAAATAAGCCGCCTCTGTACATGAGTGGACCACAGGCAGAGGTGACATTAATTAAAATACTGTCTTTATCTAATATACCTTTTTGGTAACCTCTATTAACTGAAGTAGGATGCAAAGGGTAAACTCTTTGATTAGGTGTTAGCGAATGATTTACGGCAGCCTTAGGTTTAAAATATTCATTTTGTATTACGGTATTTGGTAAAACATAATCTCCAATTAATTGCGTGGAGTTATTGTTGTAATATAATCGACCAAAGTTATCTTTAGTAATTCCCCATTGACCGCGTAGTGTGGTCGATTCTTTGAGCCATTTTCCATTTTTCCTTTGATATCTATAATTGGATTTAGCACTATAAATCCAATTATCGGTATGCATCATTAGTCCGTTTGGTTGATGTTCTACGTTACCACCTTCAGAGTATAACGAGTCCACTAATACTCTATTTACAGGTTTGTCATCCTTAATATCTACAAACCATAGGTTCGGTGGTACAGCATACAGTAAACCATCATATACATGTGCAATTGCACGAGGTAGCACAAGGCTATCTAGAAATACTTTAGAATGGTCGGCAACACCATCATTATCCAAATCTTCTAAAATAGTTATACTTCCGCTAGGTAAGTGGTCTCCAGTTCCTTCTAGATTAGGCATATAACCTTTTAATTCCACGGCCCACATACGACCCGAATTATCAAAATCCATGGCGACAGGAGCTTCTAGAAAAGGTTCAGATGCTACTACCTCTAAATTGAAACCATCTTCTATTTCATAATTTTCCAAGCTTATATAAGGCTCTTCAAATGATTTTTGATTGCATGAAATTATAAGTAGTGAAAATGCTAAAAAACAAATGGGTAAAAGTCTATATCTTATTGAAGAAATGAAAGAATTTGAAATGGGAAAACTATGAATCATTAAATAAATATTTGCGCAACACATAAGTCTAAACTGTCAATAAGGTATATTATTATGTCAATTTTGGAGTTATTAAAAGCACATAAGTTATTGATATTCATTTATCATCAATTACTCCAACTTTGACATAGCAATTTAAGTCTACCTTTTTTGACGTGAAGTCCGAAATTAGTTTAATTAGGTTTGGTAGTGTATCTTCCAAAAATAGCTTGAAAATTCCTTTTTTACAGGTATTTTTTAGTACAAAAATGTTATAAAAATGCTAAAAGGGATTATCTCTTACGAGACAATCCCTTTTAAATACTTTAAGTTGTCGATTTCGTTATAAAAAATATACCGCAGAAATCTGAAAAACTCTGTTTTTAGAGTTTACATCTTTAATAGCATTAATAAATCCGATATTTAATCTAGCTTGAAAATAAAGGTTTTCATTTAATTCGTAACCAGCGCCCACGTTTAAACCAATATCTAATGTATTAGTCTCAAAATCAGGATTTTGCTGCACAGTTAAATCCTCACCTAAATAGGCTTCGTTTGTATTCTCGGCAAATAAAACACCAATTTGTGGTCCGGCCTCGACATACAATGCATCCCAAACATTATATTTTCCCATAAGGGGAATAGATGCATACCATAAATTTAGATTATCATTTAAATAACCGCCACTACCTTGTTGTGAAATTAATAACTCGGGTTGTAAAAGAATTTCATCATTAAATGGTATTTCTAATACCGCACCAATATGCAAACCGGGTTTAATGGAATAAGAAGAATAGGAGGTGGTCCCTCCAAGTGTAGCCATATTAATTCCAGCTTTACCCCCGAATCGCATACCGGATGCTGTATAATTCCCATCTTGGGCTTGCAAGTATATCGTTGCTAAACTGAAAATAGTAACTGCTAAATAGAATCTTTTTTTCATATAATAAATTGTGTTTCGTTTTTAAGCTCAAAGATAAAAAACAATGCATTGAGACATAGCATATCACTAGCAATTTGAAAGATAGTTATTTAATGAATCGGAAGCATAAAAAAACCTCCAAATAGAATTCTATTTGAAGGTTGTTGTGACCTGGCTGGGGCTCGAACCCAGGACCCTCTCCTTAAAAGGGAGATGCTCTACCAACTGAGCTACCAGGTCATAATGTCAAAAAAAGCTATTGGAGTTTCCTCGTTTAGCGGCTGCAAATATAAGATCAATAATTAATTAATGAAACTTTATTTAAGAAAATTAACTAATAGATTTTCGTTATTGTTGTAAGTGCCTGTTATGACAGTATTTATGGGGAAAAATTTCTAAAAATTATTTGAGCATACTTTACTTTGATATGATACTAAAAAACTTCATTTTTACGCAAAATTGAATTCATGAAAATCGTTCTACTTGGTTATATGGGCAGTGGTAAAAGCACTGTTGGTAGGCAATTGGCTGAAAATCTAAACTATACCTTTGTAGATCTTGACGCCTTTATTGAAGAAAATGAAAAAATGACCATTGCTCAGCTCTTTGAGACAAAAGGAGAGATATATTTTCGAAAAAAGGAATCGGAATATGTTATAAAAGCCTTGGAGACACATGATAAGGTAATATTATCTTTAGGTGGTGGCACACCTTGCTATGGTCTAAATATGGAGCATATATTAGCGTTAACCAAAAGTGTATTTTATTTAAAAGTATCTGTTAATGGTTTGACAGAAAGGCTTCGGAAAGAGAAAAGTGAACGCCCTTTAATAAAAAATATTCCTGATGAGGATTTACCTGAATTTATAGGAAAACATCTTTTCGAAAGGAGTATGTTCTATCAAAAGGCAAATTTCACAATTGTATGTGATAATAAAACAATAGCGGATATTATTACTGAAATTGAGGCAAAATTAGTCTAAGTAAACGCAGTCATTTTTTGTTTCAAACCGCACATGAACATGAGTGTTTAAAGATGTAGAAAGGGAAATGCCTTTGTAATCTGCTTTTACTGGATATTTTTTGTGATTTCTATTTACTAGCACCGCTGTTTTTAATTGACTTAGTGGTGTTTGTAAAAAATGATGTACCCCATAGATAAGAGTGGTGCCAGAATTTAATACATCATCTACTAGCACCACCGATTTGTTTTTGTAGTCATCAACAGGTATTGAGGTTTGTACCCCGCTTTTTAATGGATTTTTTTTATCCATAGATACTTTACAAATGGTTATTTCAGCTACTGTTATTTTTTTTAATACACTCCCTATTTTCTGAGCTAATTTTAGGCCACCACTATCTATACCAGCAATAATAATGGTCTTTTCTTCAACATTAGCCTCATAAATTTGATAAGCTATTCGTTTAACTTTATGTTGAATTTGATCGTGAGAGAGAATCTGATTGTCCATTTTAAAAAATAATCTATTCAAATATAATCATTGCCAGTTTATTCTTCACTGTTTTTATCATCAGTATTGGTGTATTCTTCAATGTCTCTACGATCCTTTTTAGTCGGTCTTCCAGCCCCTTTTTTACGATAATGCTCCTTAGCGTTTCTTAATAATTCGGCATGTTCAAAAGCTTCTTTTGGAGTGGTGTCCTTACGGTAGATATCTACCAATTTTGCGCCAACGCGGCTTTTTGGAGTATCAACTACTGTTAATTGATAGTCAATCTGGTTTTTGCGAACTATGACCTCGTCCATAGGATATACTTCACGAGCTGGTTTTACAATTTGCCCTTTGATTTTTATATGTCCTTTTTTACAAGCTTCTGTAGCTTGATTACGAGTCTTAAAATAGCGAGTACACCACAAGTATTTATCTATACGCATAAGTTGTAACAATTCTTTGTTAAGGCTTCAACGAAAATAGTGGAAAATTGTATCTTGCGCCCTGTAAAAAAGAAAAGCATGCAACTGAAAAGAATTTTTTATCTTTTAATAGTAGTAATAGGTATAGCTTCATGTAATAATGATGATAATTCGGTGAGTACAGTAGAAGTGCAAACTCTTGCAGAAACTATTGTTACAGATCAAGATTCTATTAACGATTTTTTGGATACTCATTTTTATAATTATGAGGATTTTGCAAATCCTGAAGAAGATTTTGATTACAAAATTATTATTGACACAATTGCGGGTGATAATGCAGCAAAATTACCTTTAGCTGATTTTGTGGAGACTGCGACCTTAGCAGTCCAAGTTACTGAAGAAGAAGGTTATGTTGATCATACCCTCTATTATATAGTGGCTAGAGAAGGGGTGGGGGAGAGTCCTACAATAGGTGATGACGCCTTTGTTACTTACGAAGGTTCGTTGTTAGATGGTACGGTGTTCGATTCAGGAACAACGCCTACAGTATTTAATCTTTCTGGAGTTGTTCGAGGTTTCGGTAACGGTGTAATTAAACTAAAATCAGGTACGGGACCAATTGAAAATGGAGATGGAACAGTTAGTTATGAAGATTATGGCATTGGTGTAGTAATTATGCCATCTGCCTTGGGCTACTATAGTTCTTCAACTTCAACTTTAATTCCTTCGTATAGTCCGTTGATTTTTAAAATTGACTTATTGTCATTTTTAGCGGATACAGATTCTGATGAAGATGGAATACCTAATATTGAAGAGGATTTGGATGGCGATGGTAATTTAAATAATGATAATACTGATGTTGATTTAGAAGTTTCCTTTTTTGTCGCGAATTATAATGATTCTGATGATGATGGTGATGGCATTTTAACCTTAGATGAGATTTCTGATGATGAAGGTAATATTATCAAACCTTACCCTGATACTGATGGAGATGGCACTCCTGATTATTTAGATGCTGATAGCTAGGTCCCTTTAAAGTACTATATAAAAAAAGCCCACATGTCGTATGTGGGCTTTTTTTATTGCATTATGTTATTAGAATTTAACTGACAGACTTAAAACCAATTGATCGGGGCGCGTATCTACACGACTATTTGGTAAGGCAGCAATATTAGTATTTATAAATTTAGCTTCATTTTCACTAAACCCTCTTTCATATCTCAGGTCAAGACCTAATTTGCCAAGGTTTACGCCAGCACCAATTTGCAGTCCTACACTAAAGTCATTGTCAATTTCATTAATGCCAATTCCTTCAAATTCAGAATCTAAGATGTATTGAAAAGCGGGCCCTGCAAAAACGTTTAGGGGACCAATAACTTTAACACCGACTAACATAGGAGCATCTAATCTGCTTATGTCTAAATGGTTATCGTTGTAATCAGATTTTGTCTTGGTATATACCAATTCTGGTCTAAAAAAGAATCGTTTACCAATTTTTCCAAAGACACCTACATGGTATCCAATATTTCTGTCTGGGTCTTTTGCTGCTGCTTCTGCTGATTCAAAATAATTACCATTCGCACCATAATTAAGGCCGCCAGTAATACCGAATCCAGTTCCGCTTTGAGAAAATGCTGTAGTGCTAAATAATGCAAAAACAGCTACTAGTAGGGTTGTTCGTAGTACTTTCATTTGTTCCATTTTTAATGTTCTAAAACGGTCAAATGTAATTTGCTAAAAAGAAGTTTCTAATTAAAAACTACTTTAAAACTCATTCCAAAATGATCTCGTTTTTAATACTGCAATAGTATCAAAAACGATACCATTGTTATTTTCTTTTCACTACTTTTAAAACGGCCTTCTCAATTGCTTTATTGTTGAGACAATATTTCTCCATAAGTTGTGCAGGCGTTCCACTTTCACCAAAAGTATCTTGAGTTGCAATAAATTCTTGAGGTGTAGGATGTTGATTAGCAAGCACTCTAGCAATGCTTTCCCCTAATCCACCTAAATAGTTATGTTCTTCAGCAGTTACTACACAGCCAGTTTTTTTAACAGACTTTAACACGGCCGCTTCATCCAGTGGTTTAATAGTATGAATATTAATTACTTCTGCAGAAATGCCTTGTTTTTCAAGATTTTCAGCAGCGATTAAAGATTCCCATACCAAATGGCCAGTAGCAATAATAGTAACGTCTGTACCTTCATTTAGCATTAAAGCCTTACCAATTTCAAATTTTTGATCAACAGGTGTAAAGTTGGCAACTTTTGGTCTTCCAAATCTTAAATATACTGGACCTTCGTATTCTGCAATTGCTATGGTGGCCGCCTTTGTTTGGTTGTAATCACACGGATTTATAACAACCATACCTGGTAACATTTTCATCATTCCAATATCTTCTAGAATTTGGTGTGTAGCACCATCTTCACCCAAAGTTATTCCGGCATGTGAAGCACAGATTTTTACATTTTTACCCGAATATGCAATAGATTGTCGAATTTGATCATAAACACGACCAGTAGAGAAATTAGCAAACGTACCAGTAAAAGGTATTTTTCCACCGATGGTAAGTCCTGCAGCAATTCCCATCATATTCGCTTCAGCAATTCCAATTTGAAAAAAACGTTCAGGGTTCTCGTCAATAAAGGGTTGAATTTTTAATGAACCTACCAAATCTGCACAAAGAGCAACCACATTAGGATTTGTTCTTCCTAATTCGGTCATCGCTGCACCATATCCACTTCTGGTGTCATTTTTGCCTTGGTCTACGTATTTTGTCATTGAATCAATATTTTGATGTCGTTTCCGCTAAGCAGAAATCTTTTTAAATCTTTTTTGAACTAATTTTAATGCGAAAATGAATTAATAATCACCAAGTGTTGCAGGGTTTTGCCCTAGAGCATTTTCCAACTGTTCGTCACTAGGTGCTTTTCCGTGCCAAGCATGGGTGTACATCATGAAATCTACGCCATTACCCATAATAGTATGTAATAAAATACAAACTGGTTTTGCTTTGCCCGTTCTACTTTTAGCTTCTTGCAAACCTTTTAGAATTGCTTCTAAATCGTTACCTTCTTTTATATCTAAAACATCCCATCCAAAAGCCTCAAATTTAGCTCGCAAATCTCCCATTGGTAAGACGTCGTCTGTGGCACCATCAATTTGTTGTCCGTTTAAATCAATAGTTGCAATAAGGTTATCTACTTTTTTTCCAGCTGCATACATTATAGCTTCCCAATTCTGACCTTCTTGTAATTCACCATCTCCATGAAGGCTAAATACTAAATTAGAATCGTTGTTAAGTTTTTTAGCTTGAGCGGCACCAATTGCAACCGACATGCCCTGTCCTAAAGAACCAGAGGCAATTCGCACACCAGGTAAACCTTCGTGTGTAGTTGGATGACCTTGCAGTCTAGAGTTTATCAATCTAAATGTACTAAGTTCTTCTACTGGAAAATATCCTCTTCTAGCTAAAACACTGTAAAATACAGGTGATATATGTCCGTTAGATAAAAAGAACAAATCCTCGTCTTTTCCGTCCATATCAAAACCCTCCTTCAATTCCATAACTTCATTGTACAGGGCAACTATAAACTCTGTACAACCTAAAGAACCGCCAGGATGTCCTGAATTTACTTTATGTACCATCCGAAGAATATCTCTTCTTACTTGCGTTACTAAATTCTGTAATTCTTGCACTGCTGCCATTTCAATATTTTTTCGACTTCAAAAATAGGTAATCTTTAGGGGTTACACCTCATGCTAATTGTAATTTATTAACAGTTATTTTCGAATGTAACTTTATTTATTTCTTAAGGATTTTGTGCAGTACAGTTGATTATCTTTGCCCACTGAAACTGAGCTTTTGAAATTTACATTAGAACAAACAGATCCAAAGAGTAAGGCGAGAGCGGCAACTCTGGTTACTGATCACGGAAAAATTGAAACTCCAATTTTTATGCCTGTGGGCACTGTTGCCACAGTTAAAGGAGTGCATCAACGAGAATTACGCGATGATATTAATCCTGATATTATTTTAGGAAATACGTATCATTTATTCCTACGCCCAAAAACAGACATCATAAAACAAGCTGGTGGTTTGCATAAATTTATGGGTTGGGACCGCAATATATTAACTGATAGTGGCGGATATCAGGTGTATTCGTTATCAGCTAATAGAAAGATAAAAGAAGAAGGGGTAAAATTTAAATCTCATATAGACGGGTCTTTACATACATTTACGCCAGAAAATGTCATGGAAATTCAGCGGGTAATTGGTGCTGATATTATTATGGCTTTTGATGAATGTACGCCATATCCATGCGATTATAATTATGCGAAGCGCTCTATGCATATGACACATAGATGGTTGGATAGATGTATAAACCATTTAGCAAAAACGCCATTTGAATATGACTATGAACAAACGTTTTTTCCAATTGTTCAAGGGTCTACTTATAAGGATCTACGTAAACAATCAGCTGAATATATAGCCAATGCTGATGCAGAAGGCAATGCCATTGGTGGACTTTCTGTTGGAGAACCTGCTGAAGAAATGTATGCTATGACTGAGGTAGTATGCGATATCTTACCAGAAGATAAACCGCGTTATTTAATGGGTGTAGGAACACCGATTAACATATTAGAAAATATTGCTTTAGGTATAGATATGTTCGATTGTGTTATGCCAACAAGAAACGCACGTAATGGAATGTTATTTACAGCACACGGAACCATTAATATAAAGAATAAAAAGTGGGAAGATGATTTTTCACCTATTGATGAAATGGGAATCACTTATGTGGATACTGATTATTCTAAGGCGTATTTAAGACATTTGTTTGCTGCAAACGAATATTTGGGAGGGCAAATTGCCACTGTGCATAACCTTGGATTTTATATGTGGTTGGTTCGTGAAGCTAGAAAACATATTTTAGTGGGAGATTTTGCGGAGTGGAAAAACAAAATGGTCAAACAGATGGACAAACGACTTTAACTTGACAATTCTTGATAAATACATATTAAAAAGGTACCTCCTCACTTTCGCAGTGATGATTTTGCTATTTATTCCGATAAGTATTATGGCTCATTTAGCAGAGCAAATTGGAAAAATGCAGGATAATGAAGCACCAATAAACGAAATTATTGAGTACTTCGGAAATTTTACAATTTATATAGGGAGTCAATTATTACCAATATTTTTATTTCTATCCATAATATTCTTCACCTCAAAACTTGCTTCAAATACAGAGATAGTTGCGATACTTAGTTCAGGGGTATCTTATAATCGGTTTTTAAGGCCGTATTTAATGGGAGCTACGATTATTGCTGTATTAATGTTTATAATGAGTATGTATTTGGTACCTAAAGCCAGTTTGGGCTTTAATGAATTTAAATATAAATATTTAAAAAAGGGAGGAGCTGAAAGAGTCACCAATAATATTTTCAATCAACTAAATAAGAGCGATTTTATTTATGTGAGTAGTTTTGATCCAGCCCGACAAATTGGTTATAATTTTACTTTTGAACGCTTTGATGAAGAAAATAATTTAAAGTTCAAAATGGCTGCTGCCAATATTCGATGGATAGAAAAAGATAGTGTTTATAGGCTAACATCATTTAAACAGCGTACCATAGTGGATGGTGAGGAAATTTTGGAATCTAAAAGAAGGTTAGATACCATTTTTCCTTTTAAAATAAATGATCTTACTCCAGTTTCATATGTAGCGGAAACGAAGAATTTAGTGGAACTGAATAAGTTTATTAAAGTACAGCGAGAAAAAGGAGCCTCAAATATCAACAGGTATGTTATGGTGAAATACAAAAGGTGGGCTTTACCTATTTCAGCATTTATACTTACTGTAATTGCGGTCGCTGTTTCGTCAGTTAAAAGACGTGGAGGAATGGGTATTAATTTAGCCTTCGGTATTTTTGTTGCTTTTATTTTTATATTTTTTGATCGCGTTTTTGGAACTCTTGCAGAGCAATCTGGATTGTCACCTTTATTGGCTGTGATTGTTCCTAATACTTTCTTTGGAATACTTGCTTTCTATTTGCTTCAAAGAGCAAAACGATAATTTATGCCAACCACCACTTCAAAATCAAAACATTTTTTACAGCTACATATATTAATTTTTATTTTTGGTTTTACAGCAATATTAGGAAAATTAATATCGGTAAATGCACTGTCCTTAGTGTGGTATAGAATGCTATTGGCTACACTATTTGTTTTCTTTTTTATCCTATTGAAGAAAATACGATTTAAAGTGAGTAAGCATAAAATTCCTGCATTATTACTTGCTGGTATTGCCCTTAGTTTACATTGGGTGACATTTTTTGAGGCTATAAAAATATCTAATATATCCATAGCGCTTATAACCATGTCTACGGGAGCTTTCTTAGGATCTTTAATAGAACCAATATGGTACAAAAGAAAAATTATTTGGTATGAAGTAGTTTTTGGATTAATAATAATTTTTGGGCTATATATTATTTTTAATATGGAAACTCAATATTATATGGGAATATTAATGGGCTTGTTGTCATCGTTTTTGAATGTAGTTTTTACTATGATAAATGGTAAATTAATCAATGATCAAAAACCTTCGATTATTGGGTTTTATGAAATGGGGATTGGCACATTATTTTTAACAGCATTCCTTTTTTATGACGGTGGATTTACTCCTGAGTTTTTTAATATTTCAAGTCTTGATTTTTTTTATTTAATTATTTTAGCTTCAGTTTGTACTGCTTATGCTTTTATTGCACTGGTAAAAACAATGCGGTTTATAAGTCCATATACGATTTTGTTAAGTCTTAATTTAGAGCCTGTTTATGGTATAGTCTTGGCCATATTAATTTTTGGTGAAAGCGAGCATATGCAACCTACTTTTTATGTTGGTGCAATTTTAATTTTGGGGATAATTGTTCTAAATGGAGTACTTAAGAATCGAGAAAATATAAAGATAGGGAGCAGTAAGGTCAATTAAACTAAAATTCTATCTTTGTCATCACGAACAAACCGATTTAAGCAATATGGAATATTTGGATTTTGAGTTACCTATAAAGGAGCTTGAAGAGCAGTTAGAGAAATGCGCAATTATTGGCGAAGAAAGTGACGTTGATGTTACTGAGACTTGCAAGCAAATAGAGAAAAAGCTACATGATACCCGTAAAGATATTTATAAGAATCTTACGGCATGGCAAAGGGTTCAATTGTCTAGACACCCTAACAGGCCTTATACCTTGGATTATATAAATGCCATATGTGGGGATACGTTTTTGGAAATGTTTGGTGACCGCACGGTAAAGGATGATAAAGCAATGATTGGTGGTCTTGGTAAAATTGGCGACCAAAGCTTTATGTTTATTGGGCAACAAAAAGGGTATAATACCAAAACTAGACAATACAGAAATTTTGGGATGGCGAATCCTGAAGGCTATAGAAAAGCATTACGATTAATGCGTTCAGCAGAAAAATTTGGAGTACCTGTAGTAGCCTTTATTGATACCCCTGGTGCTTATCCTGGTATTGAAGCAGAAGAACGCGGACAAGGAGAAGCAATAGCAAGAAATATATTAGAAATGACGCGCTTAAAAGTGCCGATTATTTGTATTGTTATAGGAGAAGGAGCTTCCGGTGGAGCCCTAGGAATAGGTGTAGGTGATCGAATACTAATGTTAGAAAATGCTTGGTATTCTGTTATTTCTCCAGAAAATTGTTCTTCAATATTGTGGAGAAGTTGGGAGTATAAAGAACAAGCTGCAGAAGCACTTAAACTTACTGCAAACGACAGTAAAAAACTGAAGGTAATTGATGAAATTATTAAAGAACCAGTTGGCGGAGCTCACAGCAATCGAGAAAAAACTTTCGATACGGTGAAAAACAAAATAACTTCAACTTTTGAAGTATTAAAAAAGTTATCACCAAAAGAGCTCGTGGATCAGCGAATGAAAAAGTACAGCGAGATGGGCGTTTTTAATGGCTAATCTTCGAAACTATCAAGCTAAAAAAAAACCGAAGAAATTTTTCTTCGGTTTTTTTAGGATATCAACATAAAATATTAACTTATTAACAACGAAATGTTGATCAGTAGTTAACAAGACTTAAAGTTAACTAAAGGTTAATTCTATACTTTCGCACTTATGGAGAACACAAACCCACTTATCGGTCGTAAGATTGACAAGTCAACTATCATTAATCTCGAAAGAGGAAAAATACCGCCGCAATCTGTTGATTTAGAGGAGGTTGTGCTAGGCGCAATGATGATTGATAAGAAAGGTGTGGATGAAGTAATAGATATCTTACATAAAGATGCTTTTTATAAAGAAGCACATAGTAATATTTTTGAAGCAATCTTTAAATTATTTCAAGAATCGCAACCTGTCGACTTATTAACGGTTTCGAGTCAATTGAAGAAAGATGGACTTTTGGATGTTTCAGGCGGTGATTTTTATTTAATAAAATTGACCCAAAAAGTAGCATCATCAGCGCATATTGAGTTTCATGCGCGTATAATTCTACAGAAATATATACAAAGACAACTGATAAAAATTTCTAACGAAATTATTCAGGAAGCTTACGACGAAAGTACCGATGTTTTTGATTTATTAGATAATGCAGAATCTAAGTTGTACGATGTTACTCAAGGTAACTTAAAACAACCAGCAGAAACTGCTCAAAACTTGGTAATACAAGCTAAGAAACGTATAGAGGAGATTGCCAATAAAGAAGGGTTAAGTGGAATACCTACGGGTTTTGATAAAGTAGATAAGCTAACGTCTGGTTGGCAACCAAGTGATTTAATTATTGTTGCAGCACGTCCTGGTATGGGTAAAACAGCTTTAACGCTGTCCATGGCTCGTAATATGGCTGTAAATAATAATATTCCTGTTGCTTTTTTCTCTTGTGAAATGTCATCAGTGCAACTTATTACACGTTTAATTTCTTCTGAAACTGGATTGTCGTCAGAAAAATTAAGAACGGGTAAATTAGAGAAACACGAATGGGAGCAATTAAATGTAAAAGTAAAATCTTTAGAAAAAGCACCATTATTTATTGATGATACACCATCATTATCAATTTTTGATTTAAGAGCAAAAGCCAGACGTTTGGCTTCGCAACATGGCATAAAATTGATAATTATTGATTACCTGCAATTAATGACAGCTGGTGGAAGTCATGGTGGTAATCGTGAACAAGAAATTTCTACAATTTCTAGAAACTTAAAAGCGCTTGCAAAAGAATTGAATGTACCGGTTATTGCATTATCACAGTTATCTCGTGCTGTTGAAACACGTGGGGGTAGTAAAAGACCTTTACTTTCTGACCTTAGGGAATCTGGTGCTATTGAACAAGATGCGGATATTGTATCATTTATATATAGACCAGAATACTACAAAATAGATGAGTGGGATGATGAAGAGCGTACACCAACTCAAGGTCAGGCAGAATTTATTGTTGCAAAACACCGTAACGGAGGTTTAGAAAATATACGTTTGAAATTTATCGGTAATCTTGGTAAGTTTGATAACCTTGATGATTTTGATTCACCTTTTGAATTTCAATCAAAAATGAATGAAGGTGATGAAAACCCATTCAACGCGAGACAACTTCCTTCTGCAGATGATGTTTTTGGAAGTAGCATGAATGATGGTCCTGAGGAAGATGTGGGTGAGGTTCCTTTTTAAAAGGTAAAATCATTGTTTTTGTAAACTACCTTTCTATCATTTTTAAGTTATTAGTGCTTTAAAACAATAGTTGTAACTTTATACGAGAAACAATTTAGAGTTTGTTTTTATTTATGAAGAAGTTACTTTTCGTTCTAGTTTTGTTGATTTCGACCAATGCACTGGCATCCAATATTTTAATTCCTATGGATGCAGAAAGTCAAAAAAATCACTTAAAGGCATATGGTATTACCTATTGGGTTTTAACCAAACAGCAAAAAGTACAATGGTTATTAAATTATAGAGGCGGTTCATTTTTACTGCCTGATGGAGATAATATTCGAAAAGAGTGTCAAATTCGAGGCGTGTCTTTTGAAATTCTTTCTGATGGGCAGGCTCAAAATATTTTAGATGAAATTGCCAGTCCTGCTCGGAATCAGGAGGCTGTAATTTTGGAAAAGGCGCCAAAAATTGCAGTGTATTCGCCAGATGGTAATCAACCTTGGGATGATGCTGTAACTATGGTTTTAACCTATGCAGAGATTCCATATGAAACGGTATATGACAAGGAAGTATTAAATGATGATCTAGCCATTTACGATTGGTTGCATTTGCATCATGAGGATTTTACAGGTCAGTATGGAAAGTTTTACGGAGCATATAGAGCGGCACCTTGGTATATTGAAGGCAAGAAAAATGCTGAGAAGCTTGCAAGGGAATTAGGTTATTCTAAAGTATCAGAAGAAAAGCGGGCAGTAGCTTTAAAAATCAGAAATTATGTAATTGGTGGAGGATTTATGTTTGCGATGTGTTCTGCTACCGATAGTTTTGATATTGCTTTGGCAGCAGAAGAGGTAGATATTTGCGAACCAATGTTTGATGGTGATCCCTCTGATGCTAATTACCAACGTAAGCTAGATTATAGTAATACTTTTGCGTTTACCGATTTTACTTTGGAACGTAATCCGGTGAAGTATGAATTTTCAAGTATTGATATGACTTCAAAACGGAGCGGTATAGCTAAGGAATCCGATTATTTTTCTTTAATGGATTTTTCTGCAAAATGGGATCCAGTACCAACAATGCTTTGTCAAAACCACACTTCCTTGGTAAAAGCTTTTATGGGGCAAACTACGGCATTTACTCGTGAAGAAGTAAAACCAACAGTTTTGGTTTTGGGTGAAAATAAACTAAATAGTGAAGCACGTTATATTCACGGAATTAAAGGGAAAGGCTTTTTTACTTTTTATGGAGGGCACGATCCAGAAGATTATCAACATAGAGTAGGGGATCCAAAAACGGAATTAGAATTACATCCTACTTCACCGGGATATCGATTAATTTTAAATAATGTTTTATTTCCTGCTGCTCGTAAGAAAAAGCAGAAGACCTAATAACAATCCATTTTAATTTGATTTCTGTTTTTGTAAAAACTCAAATCTTTTTTTAAATAGTTCGTGCAAATTTCATCAAGTACCTCAAGTACATCTTTTTGCATTGCAATTGAACCACATATCATAATACAGCCTTTTTTATCAAGTACTTTCGCAATGCTCTCACTATCATTTTTAATCAAATGTTGTACATAGGTTTTACTAGTTTTTTCTCTAGAAAATGCTGGATTAAACGTAGTTAAATTTCCATTTTTAAGATTCGATTGAATAATAGGTTCATATAGCTTAACAGATTCTTTTGTACGCCCCCCCCAATATAAATGGGTTTCATTTTTAGTACTATTGTTTGTAAGCATTCCTAAAAATGGACCAATACCTGTTCCAGTTGCAATCAGTATTGTTTTTTTAGATTTTTGAGGAAAATAGAATTCTTTGTTTTCAACAATAGATGCGTCAATTTTTGTGCCTATTTCTAGTTGCTGTAAAAAAGTAGAACAAACCCCGTAGTCATGTTTTTTAATACTTATGGTGCAGATTTTATTTTCCATTTGTCCAATGGAATATAATCGTTCACTACTTTCAGAATTTGGTGTTACCGCTAATAAATCCCCAGAATTAATGGTCGCTCCATTCATGTTTTTAAGGGTTAGTAAAAACGTATTGTCTATCATTTGAGTACTGTCAGTTTTATCTAAAACTGTAAATGTGGTACTTTTTTTATTGGAATATTCAATAGTAGGTTTTTGCAGTTTTAAAGTTAAACCAGTTTTTTCTCCCCAAATAATTGACCATTGATTAAATGATTCAAAAGATTGATCATTTACAGTGAAGACATCTTCTAATAGTGCATTAGCTTCAGAAAGTTCTTTTAAAATATTAAAGGCTTCATATGCAAATTGGCAATAATTTGGGTATGCCCTAGAACCAAACCCAACTACAGTATATGTAAAAGGTTCTTTTTGTTTATATTTTAAAGTTAATCCATTGAATTTTAAAGCATTACTCGGTGCTTCTCCTTGTCCATATGTTGCAGTTAATACAATTAGATGTTTCATTTTTTTGAACGTGCTGTATTTATCCATAAAAGTCAAATAACTTTTTATATTTATGGATAACAGATGCTCGTGTAAAAGTTCAGCATACTGCAAAGTAGTTCCACTTTCTGAACCAACGAGTAAAATGTATTCCGCTTGATCTTTGGTGAAGGTATTTTTAATCTTGGTTTTAGGTCTTTTAAAAAATATTATGAAACCAGTAATCATTAAAAAAGGTATGGCTAAAGTCCCAATTC
Source organism: Aurantibacter sp. (assembly GCF_039941195.1). Classification (GTDB taxonomy): domain Bacteria; phylum Bacteroidota; class Bacteroidia; order Flavobacteriales; family Flavobacteriaceae; genus Aurantibacter_A. Next base: position 71,147 of record NZ_JBDVFA010000025.1, read on the forward strand.
CTAATATAATTGACCATAGAATACTCCCTTGTCCCGTATGTAATACTGTAGCCCATTCCGTTGCTATGAAAGAGAATGGATATTGTTTTTCACTAATTACATCACCTGTATATTGGTTAATTAGTAGCTCTTTATTTTTTAATCGAACTATATAATAGTCTTCAACAAATTCTGAAAAAGGATATTCTATTTCTCTTAATTCTGATAATTTCGTGTTCGTGAAAATATCGAACTCTGTAAAATTTTTAAAAGGGTCTTCTTTTAAGTTATCGAAATCAATTTCATGAGCAATTTGGTTTTCTTTAATAACTTGAAAACGTAAAAGCGACAAATAAACTCCAGAAAGTGAAATTATAACTATTGGAATAAGTACAAGTCTTGAATAAACTACATGATTGTATTGGGCATAATTTTCGCGAACAATTTTGGAGAAAAATTTTGTATATCCACCTTGTCTTTTGGTGATTAATATTATACCAGAGATTGCAATAAAAAAGAGTAGGAGTGAGGTTAATCCTATAAAGAAGCGACCTGGGGTTTTAAGAAATAGCGAACGATGAAGGTTCGTAGAAAATTGATAAATAGGAGCTTTCTCTATTAAAGTTCCTAATTTTTCACCTGTGTTTGGATTTACATAAAAGGATTCATTTTTATTGTCAATGCTAACAGTCGCACTTACAAAACCATTCTTATCTCTTGAAATTTTTAATACCTCGTTATACTGAGCATTAATATTTGAAATTGTTTCGGCAAGAGAAAGCCCTTCCGTATCTGAAATACGGTAGGGCTGTAACTTATTGTCGATAGGCTCAATGGATAGTATTACCCCTGTGACCGAAGCCAATATTAAAAATATAGAAGACGCAAAAGCCAAAATTAAATGACTATATCGCCAAATTGAGAGCGTCATATTATTGCATTATTTGCTCGGTACCATTCTAATAAACCGAATGTAACCTTTTCCATCAACCTTATTTTTAATCGTTTCAGAATTTAATGGAACTTCTGCATCTATTGGATAATACTCTTGATTTTCAACAGCTGATTCAAATCGAAGTTTATAGCCACTATCAATTTGAGTTGCATCAACTCCGATTGATATAATGTTTCGTTCACCATTGCCAATAGTTGCACCAGCTATTCCATCAATATTTTCATTTGAGCCATCGCTAAAGGTCCACCATTCTTTTAAATCTGGAAACCACTCTTCATCATCTCCTTGAACGTACAATGTTTTTACATAGTTGCCATCTGGGTCGATTAAAGACACCACAACATAGGCTTTTTCACCCGTATAGTTTGTCATTTGTATCATACATTTATAACTAACAACAGGAGTGAAATTTACAAAAGAGTAGCCAATTAAAATTTGAAGCGAAAAAACGCTTATCAAACAGAAGGTTAAAACTGATTTTTTCATATTTGTTATCTTAATTTAAAAAATCTAAGCTGCTGTTACTTTTTGCTAAAAGTTCATTTTCTTTTGCTAAATCAAGTGCGGTTTCTCCAAACTCAGTTGTTGATTTTACATCTGCGCCGTTAGCAATTAAAAATTTCAAAATTTTGGTGTTTCTCGTTTTCATTGCTGCATTGTGCAATGGAGTATTACCTTGATTATCTTTTGCATTAATATCAGCGCCAAAATCGCTTACTTTTTTAAGCAAATCGAGATTGTTTTTGCTTACCGCTAAATGCCAAATTGTACTTTTATTAGCTTGTGAATCCTTGAAATCAAAACCAGCTTTTTCTAAAGCTTGGACTTTAGCATCAAAATCTTTCGGGATTCCTCTAGTGTCAAATAAATAAAAAGCCAAATTGTTTCCAGAAGTATCTAATACATCAATTTTAGCTCCTTTTGAAATTAAAAAGTTTACTACTTCAGCACTATTGTTCTGAACAGCTAATGTTAAGGCAGATTGCCCTTTCTTATTTGTGTGGTTAATGTTTTTAGTTTTTTCTGCGATATAGGATATTGTTTCAAATTTATTTCTTGGTACAGAATTTAATAAGGCTGTATTTCCTTTTTCATCCTGAGCATTTATATCGACACCTTTTGCTATAAAATATTCAAATAATTTAGTGTCTGAAGAACCACCAGCTAAGTTATGAATAGGAGTTTCTCCTTCTTTGGTAACAATGTTAGGCGATATTCCAATTCCTTCAAGGTATTGAAATACTTCTATTCCATTACCACCTCCACGGCCAACTTTACTTGCGAAGAATATAGCATTCTCATTAGTAGTTTCATTCTTTTTGGTTGATACACCTCTTGCTACTAGTTGCTTTAAAATATCAATATTTCCACCTTGAGCTGCATAATGAAAAATACCATTGCCGTGCTCATCGGTGCTATTAATAGCTAAACCTTTATTAATAAAATAATCTATAATCTTCATGCTTTTTGCTCTTCCAGTAGCAACTAAAAGCGCATTCTTACCATGATGATCTTTCTCTTTTTTCACATCAGCGCCACCATCTATAAAGGCATCGTAAATTGCTGTGTCTTCTTGCCCTGAGGCAGCGGTGAATGAAATAGGGCCATAACCATGTGAATCAACTAGGTCTAATTTGGCACCTTTACCAATTAAATGTTTTACAAGCGCTACATTTCCGTTGGATGCAGCCCAAAAAATATAGGTACGAGAATCATGCGTTCTTTTGTTGATATCATTACCTTGAGCAATTAAAAAATCTATTGTTTTCAAAGGGTTGCCCTCAAATATCGCATAGGTAGTTGCATCAAAACCACCTCTATTAGATTGCGTTACAGAATGACCTTCTTTAATAGTAGCTTCAATAGCGCCAATGCTTGGTTGTTTTTCCCAGTAATCTCTGTTTAAAAAAGGATTTGGATCTCGTGGCGCATTTCGCTGGGCCACTGCACTTATGGAAACAAGTGCAAAACTGAGAACAAAAACAAAAGTTCTAATTACATTATTTTTCATATTCGAATAGTTTTAAGTTCTAATTTATCAATACCATTATCGGACAAATAGTCCGATAATGGTATTGATAAATTAATATTTTTTAAAGGTTTACCATGCGCCAATAAAATGACTGCCAGTAGCATTAACCAATTCAGCTCCTTTGGTAACTGTACCAGTTTCAGTTTCTACAATATAAATATTTCCATTTTGGCCAACTGGGGCTTGCGTAAGATAAATTTCTGTTCCGTCAACGGCATAGCCTTGGTACTGGAATAATTCAAAATCTACATCATAAGGAATATCATCTATTTTAGTAGCGGTTTTTGCATTTAAATCAACTAAGGCAAAATAGCTTTCTCCTCTACCAGAAATACCTTCTGCTGATCCATCATGTCGGTATGCTAAAACGGCTTTTCCATTTGCGGCAGGACTCCAGGCTAATACATATGCACCCGTTACACCTAAAGCATCATCTAAATTGAAATTATAAGAATCGTCATATAAATTGTCAGAACCAATTTTTAAGATATACGAACCTTCAGGGTCACTTTGGTTAGCTTGATAAACACTTCCTTCGTATTCAAAAGAATTGATACTACGGTAACCATTGGTATCACCATGGCCTACTGAAGAGGTAATGATTGTTGGGTTTAGTAAAGAAGGGTAATCCAATACAATAGTTTTGGAGCCTAATATTTCGAAATCAGTTGCATCGCTTTCTAATGTTGTAGGATCTATTTTACTTACTCGGGCACCAATGTATAATTTGTCTCCTGCTTCATTTAAAGTAGGCATATCAATTCTAGAGATATAATAACCCAGCGCTTCTTCTTCATCACTTAGTCCAATTTCATGTTCTTCAAATGCATTTATCTGAGAGTCTACTAGGTCTAAGGTTACTACTCCTATAGTTTGACTTGTTCGTATGTATGTGTCATCGGTAACTTCATCGGGAGTACCATTATCATCAACTAGGTGTTCTGTAGTTACGTATACGGCAGAACCAGTGTTATCACCATCGAACAGTTTAATCCATCTTGGAGCGGTACCAACATAAGGTGCAATACTAATCTCTGAGCCAGTTTGCTCAAAATCATTACCACCGTTTACAAGATATTTAGTATAGTTACCACCAGTGTCACCCGCATAACTAATATTAAAAATGGTACTACCATCTTCTGAGGCTTGTAGTCTAGCCGTTCTATTAGAAGGTGCTACAAAACCATTATTAAATGGGTCTATTTGTACTGTTGGGTCTTTAGCATCTTCACTGGACACGGAATATATTAAGGTTCCTCCGTTTCCATCACCAGGTTCTTCACCCATTTTTGCTCCGGCAATGGTTATCCACCTTGATTCTATCTCTTCTTGTTCTTCTTCTTGTTCTTCTTGTTCAGGATCGGGATTAATAGTGTTATCATCGCTACTACAAGCAGTCATAAAACTAATAGCAAATATTGCTATGGCGTATGATTTTAAATTTAGCAAGGGTCGTTTCATAATAGATTCTATTTTTGAAATTAAAGATTATTGATTATGTAATTTAATTTTAGATAAAAAGCTCTGCCTGGCTTTTGTACAGATAGATTATCATACACAGATTGATCAAATATGTTTTTAACATCAAAGCTGAGTACAAAGTTCTTTTTTGGGAAAGTATAGCTAAGCCCAAAATCGTGGGATATCTGTTCTGGAATTAAAAATTCTTCTTCACCAGTTGTATTTGTTCCTGCAGCGAATTTGAAAGCAAATTCGTCTGTATAATAGGCGTTGTAGAATAAGCTAATTAAAGATTTTGACTGAATAAAATCTTTTATTGTATATCGCAACCCTGCATTCATGGTAGAGAGGGGTACATTAGGAACGCTAGTTTCAACACCTGAGTTTACGGTAGTTAAACTCATATGGGTTATATTGAAGTTGAATCCGAGATTATTGTTGTATGTGTAGTTGAACTCAGCTTCGATGCCTTTGGATTCAGCAGTGTTTTCTAAGTTGGTATATTGTACAAATTCATCACTTTCTCTTAATCCATCTGCATTCGCAGGTAAACCAATTCTGTTTTCAATATTTCGAGCAAAAAAGTTAGTTGCTAGTGTAAAACCATGTTTTTTCACATTGAATTCCCCAAATCGAAAGCCAATATTTAAATTGTCACTAGTTTCTGGCTCAATGGTAAGGTTAGGGAGTAAATTGTCTCCTGCATCCCCAAAAACCTCATTCTCACTTGGTAAACGAATTGCTTTTTCAGCGGAGGTTAATAGTGTAACGGTGGGAATTATGATGTAGGAAGCAGCAAACCCATAACCGGTGTAGTCATTATTACTTTGGTACACTTCGTCAATTACTGCTGTATTATCGTCATTAAAAACAGGTTGCGTATTTAGTACTTTCTGGGCATAATGCTTACCAAAAGCATTTAACTTAAACTTATCTTCGAATGCATTGAGCTCATAGCTTAATGAAAATATATTCTTATATAAATCACTAGTTTGTTGAAAAGTGTTTTCCAGTAGCGATATCATTTCATCGCTATCTTCACGGTCAACACCACTATAAACATGATTTAGTAGTATTTTGTGATTATCGTTTAAAGTGTATGATAAACCGGAACGAACAGAGGATACTTTTCTAACAATTTTAGCGAGCGTTGGACCATTTTCATTTTGAGAACCCCATATGTATTCAAGATACTCACCATCAAAACCAATTAATCTATTACCTGTCCATGTATAAGCATCTGCAACGGTGTCATTTATTATTCGATTGCGCTTGCCATATACACCGTTAATGTTTAAATCTAGTCCCTTAACAAGTAAGTCTCTCTTTTGATAGGTTAAATTCCCTAATAGCGCATCTGATTCTAAAAAACGGTCTTTATATGGTGAAATGGTAACAAATGTCCCATGTTGTACCTCATTATATTCGTCAGAAGCGGTAACTCCAAGTAAAAATTGGTCTGCCCAACTTACATTGGTGAAGCCAAATTGTGCCATACCTCCTGAAGACCTATAGGCATCATTAAACCTTCGAGCTACTATAGGAGTTTGTACGCCATTTGGAGCAATATCAACAATGGTTCTTCCTGAAATTTTATAATCGTTGTCAGAATAATTGTGGAATGCAGAAGCTTTAATAGTAAATCCTGATTCATCAAATCGATAGGCACCGTTTATATTAGTTTGTAGTGTGTTAAACGAGCCGTATGAAACGGAAGCATTAATATTATTTTTAGCGCCTTTATGGAGCACAATGTTTATAGCTCCACCAACGGCATCACTAGACAGATGACCAGGTACTACGCCTTTATAAACTTCTATGTTTTTAATCATGGAGGGTGGTATACTGTTTAAACTAAAAGAAGAACCATAAATTGAAATAGGAATTCCGTCAATAAAAATACTTACAGACCTACCAGAAAGCCCATTTAAGCTATATTCTACATTGGAGCCTAAACCTCCGTTTTGGCGAATTTTTACGCCAACTGTAGTGTTTAATAATTCGTTTGTTTGAATACTTCGAAGTCCAGCTTCCCTTGTACTTATGGCGTTTACCGCAAAGCCCTTAGTTTCAATCTCCGTTTCTTTAGTTTTACCTTTGACAGTTACTTCATCTAGATTCTCAACATTTTCAGATAAAGTGAAATCTATCTTAAGCTGAGGTTTGTTTTTATTAACTTCTATAGACTTCGTAACTTTATTATAACCTATAAAAGAAACTGTTACTCTGTATTTGCCATAGGGTATTCTTGGAATTGTATAAAGTCCAATATCATTGGTTAATACACCAATTTTTTTTCCTTCGATTAAAACGTTAGCAAAAGGTAAAGGGCTTCCTGAGGCATCATTTACCATACCTGTAATTGTGCCAAATGTTTCTTGACTTGTAGCCGAAAACAGTGTTAAAAATGCAAATACGGTGAATAGGTTCTTCATTAATTTAAAAAAGCTGGTTATATTTATTAAGATTTAGTCTAAATAAAATATATTTGCAAATCTAAAACAGGAATGTATGCTGAACTACCGTGAAAGGAATTTTTATATACGCAAAAGGAAGTAATACAAGGTATAAGCAGAAATGAATAGCTACGGTAAAATTTTACATAAGGAAATAGCAGTTAAAAAGCTTTTTAAAGATGCTTATATAGAGAGTTCTGTCCAATATAATATTATAGAAGTAACGAATAAAGATGGAATTGCATTAATTAGTGGGGTAGACTTTTCGAACAAAAAAAAGCTGTTCGAATTCAATTCGGAAATAGGAGTTAAAAGTGATGAGCATCTTATAAAGCTTCACTTTTCTTTAGATGGATCATATTCCTATCAACCTATGAGCCATATTAAATATTTGGTTCAAATTCCTGAAAATCATTGCAACATGTTCTATTATCCAACTACGGAAGGACGAGATGTATTTTTAAGTAGCAATGCCAAGGTTTTTGAGGTTTACATTAAACCAGATTTATTACAGAAACTCATGGGTTCTGACTACGAAAGTTTATTTGGCAAATTACAAGAGGCAATAACAAATTCAAATTCCTTTGTTTTATGGGATAAAAGTAAATTTATACCACCTCAATTAAGAGGTAAAATAAATGAAATTATACAGTGTCCATATAAAGGACCAATCAGAAAAAGGTATTTGGAGAGTAAACTAACAGTTTTGCTTATAGACTTTTTAAAGGACAGGCATACTGCCAAAATATCTAATAATAATGTAAAATTACTTAATTCTGATTACCTAGCTTTGGTAAAGGTTGAGGCACATATTAGACAAAATTTAAAAAATTCACTGAAGATTTTAGATTTAGCCGAAATAGCCGGGTTCAATACAACTAAATTAAAAAGAGATTTTAAGAAGGTTTATGGTGTTACTGTTTTTAAATATATAACTGCATTGCGAATGGAAGAGGCTAAAAGTTTAATCCTTCAAGAAGGAGCTACAATAGCTTTTGCTGCCTACGAGGTAGGTTATGCTAATCCACAACATTTTACGACGGCCTTCAAAAGAACTATGGGGTATTTGCCAAGCGAATTAAAACCTGCTAATAAATAGCTACTATGGTTGTGTTGTTGCTTTCAAATATGAATAGTGTTACTTAACAAGTAATTCTAAAATGTGTTCTACACCATTCTCATCATTACTTAAAGTCTCATAATTGGCTGCTTTTTTAACATTAGGATGCGCATTTTTCATTGCGAAACTAAAATCGGCCAAGGCCAACATCTCGAGGTCATTATTAAAATCACCAAAAACCATTGTTTCTGCAGGAGTAATGTTGTATTGATTTTGAATTATATTTAATGCAAAACCCTTATTAGCATTCGGACTTGAAATATCAACCCAGTTTTCCCCAGACACTTTTACTTTTAAATCACCTTCTAAATGTTTAACCGACGGATAAATATGCTTTTCCGAACTTTCAAAATGGTAAATAGCAATTTTAATTATTTCTCCTTCGTGCTGTTTTAAGTCCTCAAGAATGGTAAATTCAGTATAGTACTCTTTTAATTTATTTACAAATTCTGGCGACGAGTTTGTTAAATATGCATTTGTTTTACTACATAATACTGGATGTACATTGGGGACAGTTTCTAGAACTTCTAAAATTTTATTTTTCGCTGCATTGGACATTGGCGTGGATAAAATTTCAGAATTATTTTTCATCGCAAAACCTCCATTTTCAGCAATTACAATAATCTCATTTTTAATTGAAGAAAGCTTGTCGACAATGCTATTATATTGTCTGCCACTAGCAGCAATAAAAAGAATGTCTTTTTTTTTAAGGTCTTTGTAAAGTTCAAAAAATCTATCACTAACCTCATGATTAGAATTCAATAAGGTGCCATCCATATCAGTGACGACTAATTTAACTTTTGATAAGTCCATTCGAGTTCATCTTTTAAGTTGCAAAGGTATTTTATATAGATTAATATGAAGTTATAATAGTAGCATAAAGTTTAAAAGATTGTTTAGTAAAAACCGTAAGTATGATCGATTTATTTTTCGGAATGAAACTCTGGATAAATATTAATGAAAAATTAATCGTTTCAAATTAAACCAATTGTCCAAAGTATGGTCTAAGATGTAAACAGTGTTAAACTTTCAATAGAAATGGGAAAACTTATATTTTCAATTTTAGCAGTAGTGTTGTTTGTATATACATCCAACGCACAAGAATTTCAAGGACAGGCCATATATCAAACTAAAACTACATTGGGTGAATTTAGAGGGCGACCAGATATGTCTGAAGCTGATAAAAAGCGGATTATGGAGCGTATGAAAAAAGCTTCGGAAAAAACTTTTGAACTTAATTTTGATAAGTCTGCTGCTACATATATTAAAGAAGAAGTGCTTGATGCTCCAAGTACAGATGGTGGAGGTAGAGGAGGTCGATTTAGGTTTAGCTCTGGAGACGATGGTAAATTATATAAGAATATCCAAGAGAAAAGCTATGCCAAAGAAGCTGAGATGTTCGGTAAGGTTTTTTTGATAAAAGATGAACTTCCAACCTTTAATTGGGTTATGGGAACGGAGACCAAAAAAATAGGTAATTATACATGTTATCAAGCCACCGCAGTAATACCTAAGGATACTGCTAGTATCGAAAGTCAGTTTGATAAAATGAGAAAAGAACGAGATAGAGAACGAAGTAAGGAAAGAGGGGAGGAAGTAGAAGAAAAACCGGATGCCGATGCTTTAAATACTGATGGGGCCAACGATGAAATAATTACTGCTTGGTTTACACCGGAAATACCTATTAGTAATGGGCCAGGAGAATACTGGGGTTTACCCGGCTTAATTTTAGAAGTTACCTCTGAAAAAACGGTTATTTTATGCACTAAAATAGTTCTTAATTCAGATGAAAAAGTTGCTATCGTTGCTCCCAAAAAAGGCAAAGAGATTAATCAAGCGGATTATGATGAATTATTAGTAAAGAAAATGAAAGAAATGTCTGAGCGCTTTAGAGGCGGTAATCGTGGTGGCGGTAGACCTGGCGGGCGAGGTAACTAAGTATTTGTTTTTCTTGAATTAATAATAGCAATCTAAATGAGAAATATTCATCGATTAAGAGTATTGGTGTTGCCGGTGTTTTTAGCAATTTATACGCTGGCTTCTGCTCAAAATATTACAATAACTGGAACCGTTAAAGACAGTCTTGGTTCTGCATTAGAAATGGCTAATGTGGTGGCTGTAAATTCAGAAACTAAAGCACTTGATGGTTTTGGAATTACCAATCAGAATGGGGAGTATAAAATTAATGTAAAAGAGAATTCGAGTTATAATTTAAAGTTTAGTTTTTTGGGGTTTCAACCAAAGGAATTATTACTAGAGGTAGGCGAAGCTGATTTACAGCGAGATGTTGTTTTATTTGAGCAAACTGAAAGTTTAGACGAAGTTGAGGTAGTTTATGAAATGCCAGTAACCATTAAGGGAGATACTATTGTCTATGATACAGATGCCTTTTCTACAGGAACCGAAAAAAAGCTAGAAGATGTACTGAAGAATTTGCCCGGAGTTGAGATTAATGATGATGGTGAAATAGAAGTAGAAGGAAAAACGGTGTCTAAGGTAATGGTGAATGGAAAAGATTTCTTCGATGGAGATTCTAAACTTGCGGCTAAAAATATTCCAGCAAACGCATTGGATAAAGTAGAAGTTTTACGAAATTTCAATGATGTTTCTCAACTAAAAGGTGTTACTAATAATCAAGATAACGTAGCATTAAATATAAAATTAAAAGAAGGGAAAGAACGTTTTTGGTTTGGTGAAATAACAGGTGGCATAGGGTTAAATGAACGTTACCTAGCGCACCCCAAACTTTTTTATTACAGTCCAAAATATAGTATTAATATACTTACCGATTTTAATAATATAGGAGAGCTTCCATTTACTTCTCGGGATTATCGAAATTTCACAGGTGGTTTTAGAAGTAGAACTGGCAATACTGGCACCAATTTTTCAGTAGGGGATGGGGGCTTAGGATTGTCACAACTGCAAAATAACAAAGCAAAAGAAATAACGTCAAAGTTTGGAGCTGTAAGTTTTAGCTATGCGCCAAGTAGTGTATTAGATATAAGTGGTTTTGCAATATATTCCTATAATAATACAACTTTAGAAACGCTAACAAGTAGAACCTTCATCAGTACTAATCAAAATGAAGTTACGACTACTAACACAGATCAATCATCTAGTTTAGGTCTATTAAAATTGAGCGCCGGGTATAATCCAAATGACAAATTGCATGCCGAATATGATGTTTTGGCTAAGTTTTCTGATGAGGATGAAGATGTATATACGCTGTCTGTAGCGGATGTTACGGATCAAATATTTCAGAATAAAAAACAAACGCCCTCAAGTATAAAGCAAAATGCAAATTTCTATTATACGGTAGATGAGAAGAATATTTTAGCACTCGAAGCCGAATATTTGTATCAAAACGAAGATCCGTTTTATAATGCCATACGTGAAATACAACCTTTTACCAGTGTATTGCCTTTAGATACATCGGTATCAGCTTTTAATATAAATCAAGATCGTAAGATTAAAACCAATAAATTAGTATTAAAAGGAGACTATTACTACATAACTGGTCCAAAAAGTAATTTAAATTTTACAATAGGAACAATACAAAGCAGTCAGCAATTTAATTCTTCAATATTTCAGATTTTGGATGACGATTCAGAATTATCTTTTTCAGATACCGATCTAGTCAATGATGTTGATTATTCTTTTTCAGATATATATGCTGGTATACACTATAAAGTAATCGCGGGAAAGTTTACAATTAATCCGGGTATATTAGCGCATAGTTATAAAGCTACTAATACACAATTGGGTTCTGAGGTGTCAGATGATTTGGTAAATATTGTTCCAGATTTATTTATAAATTATCAATTTAAACAATCAGAAAATTTACGATTTAATTATAATGTTACTCGACAATTTTCTGATATAGATAAGTTTGCAAGTGCTTATATTTTTAATAACTACAACTCCTTATATCAAGGAAATAGAGATTTGGAAAGTGCACTATTCCATAACTTATCTTTAAATTTTTTCAGCTTTAATATGTTTAGTATGCAAAATATATTTGCAAACATCACCTACAATAAACGTGTTGATGCCTTCAAAAATAATAGTACCATTACTGGAATTAATCAGGTGGGAAGTACAATTAATTCTAATCTGGAGGATGAGGTATTGAGTGGAAGTGGTAATTTTCAGCGAACATTTGGTAGAATAAAAGTTAGTACACGTGCGGCCTTATCATATTCAAAATTAAATAATATTGTAAATGGTGATCCAAGGATTTCAGAATCTTTTACTCAAAATTACAGAGCTTCTTTGGCAAGTAGTTTCAAAAATGCTCCAAATTTAGAGCTGGGATATAAGTACGCAATCAATGATTACGATAATGGGGGAGTTGCCTCAACATTTTATACGAATACACCTTATGCCGAATTTGATGCTGCATTTTTGAAAAGTTTTATTTTCTTAGCAGATTTTAATTATTATCATTATCAAGATAAGGCTGAAACTGTAGATAATGAATATGCCTTTTTAAATACAAGCTTAACCTATCAGAAAAAAGATAGTAAGTGGGAATATGCTATTGAGGTTACTAATCTTTTAAATAATGAAGAGCTTAATCAAGATAGCTTTAATGAGTTGTTTTTTAGCACATCTAGTTATGTGGTGCAACCTAGGTACGTTATGTTAAAGGTTAAGTACAATCTATAGATTCTTTTATTTTTTTTACAGCGAAATTTATTTTGTAATTTTTCAATATGAAATTTTATCAAAACGAATTTAAATTGCCTCCGTTTAAACGTGGCTTTCATCTAATTACGTCACAGGTATTACAAGAGCTGCCTCATTTACAGAATGTGAATTCTGGAATGTTACAAGTATTTATAAAACATACCTCTGCAAGCTTAACTATTAATGAGAACGCAGATCCTAGTGTTAGAGCAGATTTTGAAAGTCATATGAATATTATGGTTCCTGAGAATGCACCTTATTATATTCATACATACGAAGGTTCAGATGATATGCCTGCTCATATAAAATCATCTTTGATGGGAACTTCGGTACAAATACCCATAACTAATGGGAAGTTGAATTTGGGCATTTGGCAAGGTATTTATTTATGTGAACATCGAGATTATGCATCCGGAAGAAATCTAGTAATTTCAGCATTTGGAATTTAAAACTTTATTAAAAAAAACAGGTATGGCAACTAAAGAAGCTATTTTAAGTAAAATTCAAATATTAATAACAAATAAGTTTGATACACCTGAAGAAGCTTTTGCTTTTTTTGACGCGAATAGTGATGGAAAATTGAAAAAAAGCGAGATTGTTAGGTTATTAAAGGAAGCCGAAATTAATGGATTTATTAGAGGTTTAGTAGGATCAAAATTAATAGAAGGATACGATAATTCTGGTGATGAGCTAATTGATTGGCAAGAATTTAAATCAGCTGTTGATAAAATTATTGTTGTATAAAAAAAGCTCTGTATTAACAGAGCTTTTTATAAGTGAGATATATTTTATTTATTTTACTTTCTCTACAATTGCTTTAAAAGCTTCAGGGTGATTCATTGCTAAATCGGCAAGAACTTTTCTGTTCAATTCAATACCATTAGCTTTTACTTTACCCATAAACTGAGAGTAAGACATTCCATGTAATCTAGCTCCCGCATTAATACGAGTAATCCATAAAGCACGGAAAGTACGTTTTTTGTTTCTTCTATCGCGGTAAGCATAAAGCATTGCTTTTTCTACTGCGTTTTTGGCTACCGTCCATACGTTTTTACGTCTTCCGAAATAACCTTTGGCTTGCTTCATCACCTTTTTTCTTCTGGCTCTTGAAGCTACTGCATTTACTGATCTTGGCATAATTTTTAATTTTTTGTAGTAGGCGGTACATTTTTTTGTACACTTTTAATTGCCCAACTCCAGGGTTTATATTTAATTACCGATTAGAATAATTACTTTAAACGTAATTGTTCTTTAATACTGTTAACATCTGCATCGTGTACAAGACCCGAGTGTGTTAACGCAAGCTTACGCTTTTTAGATTTTTTAGTCAATATGTGACTTTTAAAAGCGTGCTTTCTTTTGATTTTTCCAGAACCTGTAAGCTTGAAACGCTTCTTAGCACTAGATTTTGTTTTCTGTTTAGGCATTTTCTCCTATTTAATTATTAATCTCACTTATCATGCTAAACGCTGCTCACAAAAGTAAGCAGCGCTTAGTATATGGTATAACGAACGTTGTTCGTATTATTTTTTTGTTTTAGGCGCAATGAACATTGTCATTCTCTTACCTTCTAACTTCGGCATTTGTTCTACTTTACCTAGCTCTTCTAATTCAGAAGCTAATCGTAACAACAAAATTTCACCTTGATCTTTATAAACTATTGATCGGCCTTTAAAAAAGACATATGCTTTTAATTTTGCACCATCTTTTAAAAACTTTTCAGCATGTTTCTTTTTAAACTCGTAATCGTGGTCATCTGTATTCGGTCCAAACCGAATTTCTTTAACCACTACTTTACTAGCTTTGGCTTTCATTACCTTTTCGCGTTTCTTCTGTTCGTAAAGAAACTTTTTGTAATCAATTATCTTACAAACGGGTGGCTTCGCCTTTGGCGAAATCTCCACTAAGTCCAATTCCATTTCAATTGAAAGGTCAAGGGCTTTTCGAATTGGGTAAATACCTACTTCTACATTGTCACCAACCAAGCGAACTTCTGGTGCCAATATTTTCTCATTAATATTATGCGGGTTTTTATTTTCCCGTCTAGGTTGGGGCCTAAATCTCCTACGTATTGCTATGACTTATACTTTTTAGTTAAACATTATTTAAAACGACTTTAAGGTACTATTTATTTCGCTAGTTACCAAGTCCTCAAAATCGTTAAGTGTTATAGAGCCTAAATCTTCACCCCCGTGTCTTCGCACAGATATTGTATTTTCAGCCTCTTCATTCTCCCCGACGATAAGCATAAACGGTACTTTTTGCATTTCGGCTTCCCGAATTTTTTTGCCAACTGTCTCGTTTCTACTATCAATGAGGGCGCGAATTTCGCTATTTTCTAAGGATTTTAAAACTTTTTCGGCATATTTTTCGTGTTTCTCACTAACAGGAAGAATAATTGCTTGTTCTGGTATTAGCCAAAGTGGAAAATTACCACCAGTATGTTCTAATAATAGCGCAATAAATCGCTCCAAACTTCCAAAGGGTGCACGATGTATCATTATTGGCCTATGAGACTCATTATCAGACCCTTTGTAGGTTAAATCAAAACGTTCAGGAAGGTTGTAATCTACCTGAATAGTACCCAATTGCCATTGTCTACCCAAAGCATCTTTTACCATAAAATCTAATTTGGGTCCGTAAAAAGCTGCTTCACCAGATTCAATAATAAAATCGAGTCCTTTCTCCTTAGCGGCATTTATTATTGCATTTTCCGCTTTTTCCCAATTTTCTGTAGATCCAATGTACTTATCTGGTGTATTTAAATCTCTAACAGACACCTGAGCAGTAAAGTTTTCAAAACCTAAAGAACCTAAGACATATAACGATAAATCGATTACATTTTTAAATTCTTCGTCCAATTGATCTGAAGTACAAAAAATATGAGCATCGTCTTGTGTAAAACCACGAACTCTTGTTAAACCATGTAATTCACCACTTTGTTCGTATCTATACACCGTACCGAATTCT